>CAZLVS010000019.1:0-66293 GCA_964563085.1 uncultured Ignavibacteria bacterium
GAGGATGTTCTCCGGGTTGTCGAGGTCGTACGGCGCATCAGGCCGTCGGCTGTTGAGTACGGCGTTCTGCGCGGCGTGGCCGATGACAGGCAGCACACCCGCTGCGGCAGAGCCGCCGAGCAGCGCGCCTCTGGCGAGGAATTGACGGCGGGATGAATCGACATCTGAAGTATTCATGCGTTTACCTTGGGAAGTTTTCATGTATTCACCTTTGGGGAATCGAATAGTTGATTGATGACCTTGACGCCGATCGCCACGAGCAACACGCTCAGGCCACCGATGAAGATTGCCACGAGATACTCGTTCGGCGTCGCCTGGTAGTAGTGGTTGAGCCGCGGATGCATGAAGGCTTCGCGCAAGCCCTTGAGTTGTTCCACGGCCTGGCCGGGGATCAGGATGTTCAGGCGCGTCGAGACGAACGTCACCGCAACGAGGAACGCCCCCGTGCCGACCACGGGCAACGATTGCCAGCGGCGCAGCAGCAGCAGCGACACCAGCGCGCCGCCGAGATGGACAACCCAGAATACCCACCAGAATGGCCCGAACAACACCAGGTTGAACGACTCGCGGTGCGCTGAGACCGGCGACCAATACGCGATGCTCAACTCGGCGAACTCCGCGCCGAGATAGAACAACAAGGCGCCGATAGTGACCCGTCGCAGCAAGTGCAGCGGTTGTGCCGTCACCGGGGTATCCTCCGGCAACAGAAATGTGAACACCAGCAGTAGCACCGCGCCGCCCGCGGCGATGGCCGACGTGAGGAACATCACCGGCAACATCGCAGTGTGCCAGTATGGTTTGGCGTCCACCACGCCGAAGAATGCGCCGCTCTGGCTCGGGAAGGCAATACCGATCAAACCGGCGACCATCAGTAACGGCACGAGCCAACCCGATCGGTCGTGCAGGTCGCCGGGCGAATTCTTGCGCATGCTAAGGAAAAAACAGACCGCTATCAGCGCCATGAAAACGTTATACATCCACGCGTTGAACGCCATCATCGATGTGAAACTCGGCGCGGTAAATACCCGGTACATCCGCCATTGCTGGCCGAGGTCCATCCAGATCGAAAACAATCCCATCGCCACCGCTACGCCCGCCACCAAGATCGTCACGCGTAGACGCTCGCGGAAACCCGGCACGCCCGACAGATAGCCGACCACGCCGATGGCAAACGCGCCGCCGCCGATGCCGACCCCGTGAAAGTACAGCGCTACCCACAATCCCCACGGCACATAACTGCCGTAGCCGGCCAACCGTTCGCCAGTGGCGAATTTCTGTATAATGCCGACGCCGCCGATCACAACCGCCAGCGCCGCCAGCATCAGTATCCATTTCAAAGTGGTTTGCTTTTTCATGCTTCCCTCACACCAGATACATTACGCGCGGAAGCGTGTGTTTTTCTTCGAGCAACTTCAATTGATTCGCTGCCCGCAATTTCGCGGCGACCAGACTGTGCGCGTCATTGGCGTCGCCAAAACAATTTGCCCGGCCGATGCAGGTCGTCACGCACTGCGGCAACTCGCCCTGTTCGAGCCGGTGAAGACAGAACTGACATTTGCGCGCATTGCCCATTGGCGACTGGTGACCTTCCCTGCTCCATGACTTGCCGTACTCGTGGTTCGGCTGCGTCTCGTACGGCTGCAACGCCGGCGTGTCGTCGGTGTAATGATGTCCGAAGTCCGACGTGCGCGCTCCATAGGGACACGCCGCCACGCAATACCGACAACCGATGCACTTGTCGTAATCAATCGCCACGATCGCGTCGGGTCTTTTCCACGTCGCGTTGACCGGGCAAACTGGCACGCATGGCGGTTCGTCACACTGCATGCAGGGACGCGGGAAGAACCGCAGCTGGACGTTCGGGAACGTGCCGAACTCCTCCTGCACCACGGGACGGTACACCACGCCGGGCGGCAATTTGTTTTCCGCAATGCAAGCGACCGTGCAGGCGTAGCAACCGACGCATTTGCGCGTGTCAATCACCATCGCCCAACGGCGTTGTTCGACCGGCTTGGCCATCGCCGCGCGCAACTCGGCCTGCATCCTTACTAACGGATCAGCCGCGTCGTCTTCCGGGATCGTCCGCGGCATCGGCAAATCGCGCTCTGTGCTCGGCCCGACCGGGTCGTAGGTCGGTTTCCCTTTGCGGGCGATGAACACCGCGCCTACGGAGGCCGTGGCGACAACGGTCGCCAGCACGCCGCCCCGAACGAAATCGCGACGCGAGACGTTCGTCTCCGCCGGTGGGGGGGAAGTTTTTGTGTCGTTCTTTGTGCTGTCGTTCATAGTGTCTCCTTGTTTTGGCGTAGATGCTGCCTTTCTGTCCGCGCAATAATGCATCGGCGCACAAACCTTCCTGACTCTTGCTCAGCGTCAAAGGCTTTTAGTAAATACATCGTTAAGACCTTACCGTTTATTTCATTGCATAATACTTCTATTTCACTTATGTAAAATACCAGCATCCTCCTTCATGATGAGCTTGCTAAAACAACTGTCAATATAGCCAAATATTGCATCGGTCGCTGCTGCGGCAATGATGCCCCTCATGTGAGAATTTGTTCCCATGTCCACACCTGCACGCGGGGCGGTTGATATCCTTCAGTAAGATTCCGGAAGATCAGTCCGTCGGAATCAAGCAGCGCCGACAACGCCGCCGAAGATCTCTTAGCGCTCATGGTTGCAATATAGCGACCGCACTGTGACCAAATCTTGCCCGGCCAGATGACGGGACGGTCTGATTGGACCGGCTCGCCGGCCAGCTCCGCTTCAGTCCATTGTGGCCGGCAATCCGTTCGCCCCATCATTTCCTTAAGCGTCGGTATAACAAACAACATGCAGGTTACCGCAGTCGACAACGGATTGCCGGGAAGACCAAAAAGAAGCCGACTGTTTTGCGTCGCAACAAACACCGGCTTGCCCGGTTTGATGGCAACCTTGTGGAATATCCGGCGCCAACCGGCCCGTGAGGCTGCTGAGGGCACAAAGTCTTTCTCTCCCACCGATACCCCGCCGGTCGTAATGATAACATCATGGTCGACCTGTAACTCCCGCGCAAGAGTTCCCATGTCATCAGCGGCCACCGGCTTTCGGGTCACAGAAAGGCAGAACGGCTCGATCATTGACTGCAGCGTGGCGCATCCCGAATCATACCGCTGGCCCGCCTTGAGCGGATTACCGGGTGCTACCAGTTCGTCGCCGGTGCTGACTATCAACACCCGCGGTTTCCGCACGACTTTCACAGTATCCATCCCAAGCGAAGCGAGCACGCCGACGGCAAGAGCCTGTATAGGTGTTCCTGCCGGCACCACCAGTTCACCGACGACCAGGTCCTCTCCTGGGAGACGGATATGCTGTCCCGAGACGACAGGCTGAGTAATTGTCACAGTGTGGTTATCGGAGATGACATCTTCCTTTGGGATGACGGCATCATAAATGTCCGGCACAAATGCCCCGGTCATCACTTTTACGGCTTTGCTGCTGCTGAAACAGGCAGTATCCGGATGATCGCCTGCAAAGAGTGTCGTGCTCGTCTCAAGTTTTATCGGCAGCGTCGACAATCGTTTGACAGCCACAGCAAACCCGTCCATCGCAGAACTGCGGAACGATGCGACATTGATCGGCGCCCGAATATCTTCGGCTGTTACCCATCCGACGCACTGAGAGATAGACACATCCGTTGTCTCGAGTACTTCTGTGTGTCCGTCAAGCAATCGCCACGCCTCGGCCAGTTTAATCATCGGTTAACATCCTCGTTACAATCGGTGAGAGTATCCTCGATCAGGCTCAGTGGATGATGCAGGGTTGGAAGAAGGAACTCGATGATTTCCCTCACCGCTCGCGGGGAGCCCGGCAGGTTAATGATTAATGTTCGCTGAGCGATGCCGGAGACACCACAAGAATACATAGCATACGCAGATTTTGTAGAACTAAACCTGCGGATGGCTTCATCAATCCCGGGTGTGGGTTTGTCCAGAAAACTTCGCGTCACTCCGGGTGTATTGTCACGTCGACCGCACCCCGTGCCGCCCGCGGTAAAAACAAGCTGCAACTCGCGGGCGATGCATATTTCAAGTGCATTCTTGATATTCCTCGGCTCATCGTCAACCAGCCCCCTCTCGCAAATCTCCAGCCCGCTCCCTTCCAGTGCCGTTTCAAACACCTGCAAGCATTCATCTGGTCTCTCCCCGCGAAAAGCTCGGTCCGACACAACTATGATGCCCACTGAATACATCAGGTTTGCCTCATGATTATCTGGTCACCTACTGAGATTGCGCCGCCGACCATCACATCGGCAAACACACCTTCGCGGGGCATGATGCAGTCCCCGACAATCTCACGAATGTAACAGCCCTGATGACACTTCTTTCCGATTTGAGTCACGACTAATTCAACCTCGTCACCGATAACGAGGCGTGTCCCGACCGCCACCGCCTGCATGTCCAAACCAATAGTCGTCAGGTTTTCCGCAAAGTCACCTGCCCGAATGCCAGGAAGTTTTTTTCTAATGCTTTCAAAGGATTCCATAGGCAGCAAGGAAACCTGACGCTGCGAACCTGCGTGCGCATCTCCGACAATCCCGAACTGTGTCCGTAACTTTGCTGTCGGCACATTCAGTTTCTTCGCACCTTTGGTTCGCGACACCGAGATGCTATTAATCCGACCGTGAGTATCCACCCGACTTGCCTCCTTTCTTGGACAACAGCTTCAGATCAGTGATGACCACGTCCCTCTGCATCGCCTTGACCATGTCGTAGACTGTCAAAGCGGCAACGGCGCACGCCGTCATCACTTCCATTTCCACCCCGGTCGTCCAGTCGGCTGCGGCGGTTGCCGTAATAATGATGCTGTAATCCTCCGCATTCAGTGCAAGCTGCACATCCACGTTGTTGAGCGGTACCTGATGACACAGCGGTATCAGCTCAGCAGTTCGCTTAGCTGCTTGAATAGCTGCCAGTTTTGCCGCCGTCAGGACATCCCCTTTGACGACCTGGTTGTCACGGACTGCAATAAATGACTGCCGGTTCAATAGAACCCGGACTGACGCTTGCGCTGAACGACGCGTTACTGGCTTGGCGCCGACATCAACCATGCGCGCCTTCCCGTCTGTACCGACATGATTAAGTTTGGCCATCTCACCCACCAAGATCCACAAATGAAGGGAGGTTTTCTGCCATGTTGTTAGCACTGGAGCAGCCGAGGGATCGCTTGATCTCGAGCAACTCCTGCAGCGAGCTCTGAAGGCGCTCGCGCCCCTGCGACAGGAGCGCGAAAAGATTGACCTTGTGACCGGAGAATAAGCAGCCATAGAGGTTTCCGTCCGAGGTCATGCGTATACGGTCACACCGGGCACAGAACGGATGACTCACCGCGTTGATAAAGCCGACACGAATACGCAAGTTATCGGCGACATAATAGCGTGCCGCAGCCTTTCGTGGTCCGGACAGGGGCGTAAGGGCGAAAGGCATCGATTTCTTCACTTCATCACCCGCTATATACAAGTCTCGTCGCGTCAGATTACCCCGTGACGGCATATATTCAATGAAGCGGATATCGACGCCAAGGCTGTCGGCAAAGGCGACCATCTCCGCTGCTTCGTCGTCATTTACGCACTTCATCATCACGCAGTTCAACTTTACTTCGGGAATCAGGCCTTTACAGGCACGAATACCCGCCAACACGCTTTCCAATCCCCCTTCGCCAGTAATACCTGCAAATCTATCAAATCGAAGCGTGTCCAAAGATATATTGATGCTGTCCAGACCCGCCCCGGCCAGTGAAAGCGCCAGTCGCTCCAGCAGCATACCGTTGGTGGTTACGGCACAAGACATGTCCGATGACAATGCCTTGGTCGATCTGATCAGTGTGGTCAGTTGCTTGTGTAGGGTCGGCTCACCGCCGGTGAAGCGGACCTTGCGGACCCCGAAGCTGTGCAATGCCGCGATAGCTTCGGCCACCATGGAAACATCTGCCACGCCAGACGACTTGTGTCCGCGGGCCGAAGGCTTACAGTAAAAGCAGGAAAGATTGCAGTAATTCAGCAACGACACCCGCAGGTAGCGCAGACGATCTCTCAACTCCGACAACTTCTCCTCCTTACCAGCATTCCCGCAATCAGAGCATCCGCCAGTTCGTTCACGGACTCAAAGCCAAAATGAGGGATATCCGGGGATAGAGCTTTTGGTCCATAGCTGGCAATAATGTTGGACATTTTCGCATTCTGCTGCCAATTTAAGACCCTCGTCAGAAGAACCTTGGGGCGATTTGCCGCCCGATCTCCTTCGACCAGGCAAAACTCACAATGACTCTTTACAAACCGTGATATGATCTCGTCCAGCAACTGAGTTCCGGAGCAGAACAGCGCGAGTTCACCGGCGCTCACCGCCAGTGTCATGGCAGCACCAGCCGCCCGATGGCGAAAGGAATCCTTGCTCTCCGTATCGAAAGTGTGATCGTGGGCAGTGTGCTTGACCGTCCCAACTCGATACCCGCGCATGGTCAACATACGCACCAGTGCCTCAATCAGCGTAGTCTTTCCCGAATTCTTTGCTCCAACAATACCGATCTCAAACATGTTGGTCACTCACTCTTCGAAGATGCCGGTCAATCGGATAATTGACATTGCGCCATTGCTTGATATTGAGTTGGACGAAACGATGGTCGATGGCGGTGAGCACAGAGTGAAGGGCATAATCGCCTCTTTTGGCTGCCGCAAGGAAAACCGGGAGAGATGAAACTGCGTAAATTCCACATAGGGGCTGACCACGTCTTGGCTCTGCCACTCCGAGATACTGTTCACCTGCATACTCAAGGAGCAGAGTCGTGATGACCGCATTGTCCAGGTCCGGCAAGTCAGCGGATGTCACAAAGCATGCCGAGGCGGTACAATGACGCAAAGCCGTGATAATGCCAGCCATCGGCCCCTCAGCGCCAGGGGCATCGAGAAGGACATCATACTCCAGCGATCGGAACTTAGCATTTTGCCCGGCAACGACGTATACATCATCGAACAGACCGCGGCACACATGCAAAGTCCTTTCCAACAAAGGTACACCATCAACGGGCATAAAGAGCTTATCTCTGCCCATGCGGCGACTCCGGCCGCCTGCCATCACGTATGCTGCTGACACTTCCATCAAAAATAGTTCCTTTGCCCATTGGTAACGGTACACATGTATTGCTGTGTTCCATTGCCAAAACGGGCAGGTCGGGAAATTTCTCTCCCGGCTTTAGGGTCCTGGCAGACCTCAAGGTCCGGCCGGGTTCGGAGTCCCAGATTCTGTACTGTTTTGAGTCTGCGTCTTCCCTGACAATCGCATTCGACGCCGAGGCGTTTCTGAGCCCACTTAACAGCGTCGTTGGTTGCTTGCGGCGCCTGGGCCGGCAGTAAGTAGCAGACCCACTTGCCGTTTTTGGTGCTCTGAATAAGCCGCCCTTGCTTGAGGATAGACATCTGCCTGGAGACTGGCGAGGGAGCCAACTGTAAAAGTTCGATTACCTCGCAGACACAAAGTTCGCCGGAGCTTAAAGCCATAAGAACCCGGACTCTGTTTTCATCGCTGAGAGCTTTGGTAATGGAATAAAAGTCTATCAATTCATCTCCTACAATTCGCTACTTGGCGAACTAACGTACATAAAAATCGAGTTCCTGTCAATAGTTAATTACGTAAAATTTGGATAGAAAGCCCGTCTAATAAAATCGTAGTATCGGTGGATTAGGTTCGACTTTTCATTTTACAATCACATTCTATTATCAGACCAATCAAAAATACTTAGATTTAACTTATGATTTGGATACAACTACGATACGCTCATTAATAGTGGATGATAACCACACCAATCAGAAACTGCTTCGCACAATACTTGACAATTGGGGTTTCCCTTCAACTCAGCTTCAAGCGGAGATGAAGCGCTGGAGCTATTAGTAAAGGCACAAGGTGAGGAAAATCCGTTTCAGCTTCTTCTTACGGATATGTTAATGCCGGAGATAGATGGACTTATGTTAATTGAAAGGAAAAGAAAGAAACAGCAATTACATAGTTTAAAGATTATAATCCTGACATCAATAGGTCAATTGATCAGCGACATTTACTACGTACCGAATAGTAATAAACACGATTTTGAGGGTATCTCGAAGGGGTAAGTCCGTGGTTGATCGCATTCGGTTAATATGAGAGATGAACCATTTGCGCAGCAAATCCCTCCTCCCGTAGATTCGATATTAGCATGCACATTGCATAGGTTGTTTTCAATTGTGCAGTTTTACACAGTTTAATTTACATTACAACCATTAGTTGTATTGTAGGCGACTTTCTTCTTTGTTACCTTTTTCACAAAACCTCTTGACATTTTGGGAGTAAAATAATTATCTTTAGCGCCGACTTAGTGAAAGAATTCACTTGAGTGACCTGTTGAATTCATTGCAGTTTCGTGATTTTCCTCGAAAATTACACGATCGGAAGAGTTGGGAAATTGGCGTTGACGGAATGAATTCGCAGTGAATATACTATTTAAGGTAATAATATTGTTAAACAAAATGAGAGGAAATTGCCATGGCAAATATGGAAACGGGCTCTAACCCGTTAAGCGCTGATCTTCTCGTTGTCGGCGGCGGCATGAGCGGTATCACCGCCGCAGTCGAAGCCGCGGAGACGGGAAAGGATGTGATACTGATTGAAAAAGAGGCATACCTGGGCGGACGTGTGGCTCAAATGTATCATTATTTCCCTAAATTATGTCCGCCATCCTGTGGATTGGAGATTAACTTCCGCCGGATCAAAGACAGCCGCAAAGTGAGAACATATACGCTAAGCGAAGTGCAGAATATCGAGGGAACTCCCGGGGAATTCGAGGTAACCGTGAAAAAGCATCCCCGTTATGTGAATGAAAACTGCACATGCTGCGGACTGTGCGAACCCGCATGCGATGTGGAACGTGATAATGATTTCGATTTCGGTATGAGTAAAACCAAGGCTATCTATCTTCCCCATGAGATGGCATTCCCCATGAGATATGCGGTTGATATAAAGGCTCTGGATGGTGATATCTCCAAGCTGGAGGAAGCCGCCAAAGCTTGCCCTTATGACGCGGTGGTTCTGGATGATAAAGAAGAGAGCCTAACATTCCACGTTGCAGCGGTTGTATGGGCAACCGGATGGCAGCCGTATGATGCTCATAAGATCGATAATCTCAATTTCGGGAAATACCCGAATATCATAACCAATATGATGATGGAGCGTCTTGCCGCGCCTAATGGTCCCACCAAAGGCAAGATTACACGCCCATCGGACGGAAAGGAACCGAAAACGGTGGCTTTTGTGCAATGTGCTGGTTCACGCGATGAGAATTATCTGCCATATTGCTCGGGAATCTGCTGTATGGCATCATTGAAGCAAACCACATATCTGCGTGAGTTATATCCTGATTCACAAATTCATGTATTCTTCATCGATGCTCGCACCCCTGGACGCCAGGAGGATTTTTACGTTAAAATCCAGGAAGACGAGAACGTGCATATATACCGTGGTAAAGTCGCAGAGATCGAGGATATAGGAGACGGGAATCTCAAGGTGAAAGCCGAGAATACATTGACAGGCGAGATGATGGAAGTGGAAGTGGATATGGTTGTTTTAGCTACCGGAATGGAGCCTAATTCAAAAGCATCACCGCCGCCGAATCCGAAAGTACAGCTTGATGAGTACGGCTTTGTTGCGCCGGGCTCGGAAGATGTCGGAGTAATCGGAGCCGGAGTAGCGATGCGTCCTCAGGATGTAGTCGCATCCGTTCAGGATGGGACTTATGCAGCCATGAAATCTATCATTGCAAAGGCGAGGAGGTAAGAAAATGGCAGTAGAAACAAAAGTCGGAGTATATATCTGTTCCGGTTGTGAGATCGCAAAAGCGCTCGACACCGAGAAACTCGCCGAGACTATTAAGTCGGACACAAAGGTTCCGATCTGCAAAACCAATGAGTTCCTGTGTGGTTCTGAGGCTATCCAGGAAATCAAAGAGGATATAAAAAATGAGGATTTGAACCGCGTGGTTATCGCCGCCTGTTCGGGAAGGGTGAAAACCGATGAATTTAATCTGGGTATTCCGAATATTATGGTGGACCGCACTAATATTCGAGAGCAGGTTGTTTGGGTACAGAAACCTCAGGACGAAGATACTCAGATGATGGCTGAGGATTATATCCGGATGGGCGTTGCCAGGATGCGGAATACTTCACCTCCGGAGCCGTATTCCGAAGAATATTCCAAAACCGTCATGGTCGTTGGCGGCGGAACAGCCGGATTGAATTCTGCATTGAGTTCGGCTGATGCCGGTTATGATGTTATCCTGGTGGAGAAAGAAGATCATCTCGGCGGCTGGGCCGCTAAGTATAAATCGACCTTCCCGAAGAATCCGCCTTATCGGGATCTGGAGGATTCCGGGATCGAAGAGTTGATTGCGAAAGTCAACGATCATCCCAAAATCAAGGTTTATACATCAACCACCATCAAGAAATCTACCGGTCAACCGGGGCAGCTTGAAGTAATATTACAAAATGGTAGCGAATTGGAACCGATGACAGTTGGTTCGATAGTACTCGCTACCGGCTGGAAGCCCTATGATCCGGAGAAACTCGGTCATCTTGGATACGGAGAATGCAAAAATGTTGTAACAAATATCCGGATAGAAGAGATGGCGCTGGAAGGGAATATCGTTAGACCTTCCGATAATAAAGAGCCGGAGAGTATTGCATTTATTCAGTGTGCCGGATCTCGTGATCAGGATCATCTGCCGTATTGTTCGACTATCTGCTGCCGTGTTTCATTGAAGCAGGCGCTCTATGTTCGCGAGAAATATCCAAACGCCAAGATATTCATTATCTACAAGGATATCCGCACACCGGCGCAGTTTGAGTTATTTTATTCCCGGGTGCAGGAGGATGAGAATATCTTCTTTACCAAGGGTGAAATTGCAAAGGTTGCTGAAGACAGCGATGGCGGCGTGTTAATCGATGTGGACGAGACTTTACTTGGTGAGAATATCCAGGTGAAAGCTGATATGCTGGTGTTGGCAACCGGTATGGTTCCTTCAACCAAGGTTGAAGGCGCTTATGGCTGGCTGGACCCGATACCGGAGCATATTCAGGAGAAGATAGAGAAAGAAGAGGAGAAGAAGGAGGAAGGTGAGGACGACAAAGGCAGCGGCGATGCCGCCGGCGCCGAAAAGGGCGCCAAAATCCTGAACCTCACATACAGGCAGGGAACCGATTTACCTACATTAAAGTACGGTTTCCCTGATTCCCATTATATCTGCTTCCCGTATGAGACCCGTAGAACAGCGATGTATGCTGCGGGTTGCGTGCGAGCTCCAATGGACACTTATCAGGCTTCACACGATGCCGCCGGCGCAGCAATGAAAGCTATTCAGGCTATGGAATGCCTTAGTGCGGGAGCATCGGTGCATCCCCGCGCCGGTGATATCTCATTCCCGGACTTTTTCCTTCAGAGGTGCACCCAGTGTAAACGCTGCACCGAAGAATGTCCTTTCGGTTCCCTGGACGAAGATGCCAAAGGTACCCCGAAACCGAATCCGATGCGGTGCCGGAGATGCGGTATTTGTCTGGGAGCTTGTCCGGAGAGGATAGTCAGCTTCAAGAATTACTCTGTACCGATGGTTTCCAACATGATTAAAGTTATGGAAGTGCCTGAAGAGGAAGAGGAAAAACCCAGAGTGCTGGTATTTGTCTGCGAAAATGACGCTATGCCGTCATTCGACATCGTGGGGCTGAAGCATTTACAATATAGCCCTTACGTGAGGATTATTCCCGTAAGATGTTTGGGCGCCTTGAATGTGGTGTGGATAGCCGACGCTCTTTCGGCGGGATTCGATGGAGTGATGCTGTTTGGATGCAAGCATGGCGACGATTATCAATGTCATTACATACGCGGAAGCGAACTTGCCGAAAAGAGGATGGAAAACGTTCAGGAAAAATTAAAGCAATTGGTTCTGGAAAGTGAACGAGTTCAGATTCATTCACTTGCTTTGACTGATTATTATAAAATACCTGGATTAATCGGAGAGTTCATGGAAACTATCGATACGGTGGGACCGAATCCGTACAAGGGGTTCTAAAACGCGGGAGGGATTTCCGTTCGAGTTCAAGCCCCGATTTTTTCGGGGCTTTTATTTTTCGGATGATTATGAGTTCAGGCGAATGTTCAGTATCCTTTATTTGGGAAATCGTATTTGGAGCGGCGCTTTTTTATCAATTATTCTCGACTCTATTCATCGGCATTCTTTTCTAACAGCCAATCCTTGAAGAAAACCCCGGATTCCGTTGGAGTGTATTTCCCGTCTTTTAGTAAGCTTGGGCGGAATCTCGGGGAAAAGCAGAATGCTGTCCAACTGACTCTCTTCCGTTCAAGCTATTCCTTGATTCCGGTTCCGTACTTCTCTTCAATCTCCCGTAAATATTTCATTGCCTTCGGATGGCTCGGGATATCGCGATAAACCTCTTTCATTAAATCAAATTTATCGTCGGATTCCTCGAATTGCCACATCATCAAACGTCTTTTCACCTTTTTCAGATGTGGTAAGAAGTCAACCCCCTTTTTCTGCACTGCCCTGTCTTTAAGAAAACTGATATAATCAAACCCGAATTCCGTTGCGAATACAGGGTATTTGTCGGCTACCGAACCAAAAGCCTCATCCCATGATTTGTACAGCGCCTTCTGCGGATAAAAAATCCCAGAATTCGAGAATGTCATTTTTGGCTGCCGCCCTATAGTTGTTGCCGTAAGTCTGCGTCGGAGGAAAGCCGATTATGTTGTATTGCAGGAAGATGTACATTTCGTACTTAGCGGACCATTCGACGGTTTGATCGATAAGTCTGATAACTTCTTCTCTTCCATATCTTGCCCAGCCATTCGGGTGTATTTGGATTCGAGTGATCTCCGATCCCCAATTGTTCATCTGCCTGAAAATCTCCTCGCCCCAATCCAGATAGTCGCGTTTACCACGTTCGTTCTGAGTCTTAAGATGAGTTATCATTACCATATCCAGTCCGCGGAATATTTTTGGCTTGCCATTTTGTTACCAACAACCCGAAACTCCTGAGGATATTCGGCGTCATGGTTTCCGGCGAGTTGCTGATTGCCTGCGTTAGGCGATTTTCTGCCGCCGAAAGAGTGCAAATTGAAAGCGAACAAAAGAATCAATGTTAGTAGTAGATGATGTTTCATACTCCGGTCCGAGTGTTTTAAATTAATCCTCATTCCCGCTCCATTCATTTTTGCCTACATTTGTATGGTTGTAGATTTAAAAAGTTCTTGATATCGGGGTTTCAATCGCCTTTTAATCAAAAACCAATATAACATGTTTCGGATTGACCGGATAGATTTAACCATGAATTCGGTGTCTTTATCGATTTATTATCTAAATCGTAATATTGATTCGATGTGCATTGAACATCATAACGGCTCGGGCGTATTTATAGATTGTTATTTTTTTCTCAAAGTCCCGGTATTCGAATTAAAGTAAGGGAGCATAAACCCGAATTGAATATATGGATATCTGCTAATAGGAATTGTTACGGATTACTTAACTTCTTGTAATTTTGTATATTAATAAGGATTAGAGTGTTTAGTTTTTTAAGATTTTATGTTATTGTTAAATTTAGGCGATGCGTTGCCCGGGATATGGTACTATTTATTTTTTAAAAATTGATTTTGTGAAAAAATTCATTTTTTTCTTGACTTTAATATAGATAGTTGTTATATAGCCCAATGCTTGTGAAAATAGTAACAAACTCAAATAAGAAGAGGATTTATTATGGCGCAGTCTGATTTAATTCGTCCTCATGGCAGCGACGAATTGAGAATATTGCTCTTGGAAGGCGAACAACGGAAAGAGGGGCTGAAAAAAGCCGAATCTCTGCCTAAAATAGAGTTATCTTCTCGCGAAGTAGGTGATCTAATTATGATGGGAATCGGCGGATTTACGCCGCTGGAAGGTTTTATGGGGCATGACGATTGGAAGGGCGTATGTGAAGAGATGAAAATGACCAACGGCATTTTCTGGCCTATTCCGATCACGCTGTCACACGATGAGAAAATCGATGCAGGCAAAGAGGTTGCTCTTATCTCCGGTGAAACAAAGGAGATAATGGGGATTCTGAAGGTTTCGGAATCTTATAAAATCGATAAAGCTTTCGAATGTCAAAATGTGTTCACTACTGCCGAAGAAGAACACCCGGGCGTACAGATGGTGATGGCGCAGAAGGGGTGGAATATAGCAGGAACGGTTAATGTACTTTCGGAGAGCTATTTCCCTGATGAATTCAAGGGGATATATCAGCGTCCTGCCGAAAGCCGCGCTGTCTTTGCGGAGAAGGGTTGGAAGAGAGTAGCTGCACTACAGTTGCGCAATCCGATGCACCGTTCCCACGAATATCTCGCTAAAATCGCTATTGAGGTATCGGATGGCTTATATATTCACCAGTTGGTGGGTAAATTGAAACCGGGTGATATACCGGCCGATGTTCGGGTGAAATGTATCAACACTCTGGTGGACAACTACTTCGTAAAGGACAGAGTTGTTATGGGAGGTTATCCTCTTGATATGCGTTATGCAGGTCCTCGAGAGGGGCTGCTGCATGGCGTATTCCGCCAGAACTTCGGATGCACTCACATGATTATCGGTCGAGACCATGCCGGAGTCGGCAACTATTATGGTCCTTTCGATGCACAGGAGGCATACCACGAATTGTGGGATGGCGCATTGGAGTGCCAGATGCTGCCTATCGATTGGACATTCTGGTGCTACAAGTGCGGCGGCATGGTTTCGATGAAGACCTGTCCGCATGACAAATCTGACCGTTTGTTCTTAAGCGGAACCGCATTACGCAAAGCATTATCCGAAGGCGGCGATGTTCCTGCGGAATTCAGCCGTCCCGAGGTATTGGCGATATTGCGCGAATACTATGCCGGGTTGAAAGATGATGAAAAAGTAGAGGTAAAGATGCATGGTCATGCGACTGGCGATGCAGATCAGAAGAAGAATAAGAAGTAAATTAATCAAATAAAAACGTAGGTTGTCGAGAAGCTCGACATTCTAAGAATAACTCAAAGGAGATGCAAAATGCCGAGTTATGTAATTCCTGATAAGTGCGATGGCTGCAAAGCGTTAGACAAAACTGCGTGTCAGCACATTTGCCCGAATGACCTGATGGTCCTCAATAAGGAAGCTATGAAGGCTTTCAACCAGGCTCCTGAGATGTGTTGGGAATGTTACAGCTGCGTGAAGATCTGCCCCACTCAGGCCATTGAGGTCAGAGGATATGCGGACTTCATCCCGATGGGCGCTGCTGTTACTCCCATGAGGAGCTCGGATTCTATTATGTGGACTGTTAAGTTCCGTAATGGGATGCTGAAAAGGTTCAAATTCCCGATTCGCACCACTGAAGAGGGTGGAGCTGTACCGGATGGCGGATATCAAGAAGGTTCCGGCGATTTGAACGATCACGCATTGTTCACTCAGCCCGAGTCAATCGGTACAGACCTGTTCACTAAGTAGGAAAATTGTTAATTAAACTTTAGGAGAAAAACAATGCCGAATTTCGAAACAGTAGAAGTGACCACTGATCTGTTGATCCTCGGTGGTGGAATGGCTGCTTGCGGCGCGGCTGTTGAAGCGGCATATTGGGCCAAGAAAAACGGCTTGAAAGTCACCATGGTTGATAAAGCTGAGCCGGATCGCTCCGGCGCGGTTGCGATGGGACTATCCGCCATTAACCAGTATGTTGGTTTGAAAGATGGTGAAAACACCGTAAAAGATTATGTAGATTATGTCAGAAACGACCTAATGGGCGTCACCCGTGAGGATTTGGTTGCCAGCATCGCCAGACATGTTGATTCCACCGTACATCTCTTCGAGAAATGGGGACTGCCGATCTGGAAGGACGAAAACGGCAATTATGTTCACGAAGGCCGTTGGCAGCTTATGATAAACGGTGAATCATACAAGTGTATAGTAGCCGAAGCTGCTAAGAATGCTCTGGGTATGGACAATATCTACAGCAGAGTATTTATCACCTCTCCGTTGATGGACGGTGACAAAATTGCAGGCGCTGTCGGATTCAGTGTTCGTGAGAATAAGTTCTATGTTTTCAAGGCGAAGACAGTGATGGCGGCGATGGGCGGCGCAGTACACGTATTTAAGCCGCGTTCGGTTGGCGAAGGGCTGGGTCGTTCCTGGTATCCTCCGTTTAACTCCGGCGCTTCCGCATACTTCACCATTCAGGCTGGCGCTGAGATGACCTGTCAGGAAGTCCGTTTTATTCCGGTGCGTTTCAAAGACGCGTATGGTCCGGTTGGAGCATGGTTCCTGCTGTTTAAATCCCGCGCAACCAACGCCAAGGGCGAAGCTTACATGCAAACCCGCAGAGACGAGTTGGAGAAGTGGGTTCCGTACGGTAAGGTAAAACCGGTTCCGGCAAACCTCCGTAACTGGCTGATGATGCTGGATGTTATGGACGGAAAGGGTCCGATTTTCATGAGAACTGAGGAAGCGATCGCCAAGCTGTCCGAAGAAGTACCGGATGAAAAGGCGCGCAAGAAAAAACTCAAAGAGCTGGAAAGCGAAGCATGGGAAGACTTCCTTGACATGACCATCTCTCAGGCGCTCCTCTGGGCGGGTACAAACGTTGCCCCCGAAGAGAAGCCGTCAGAAATCGCTGCTTGCGAACCATACTTTATCGGCTCCCACTCCGGCGCTTCCGGCGCATGGGTGAGTGGTCCCGAAGATCTGGCTCCGCCGGAATATTTCTGGGGTTACACCAATATGACCACGGTAAAAGGTCTGTTCGCAGCCGGTGATGCTTCCGGCGCCTCCAGCCATAAGTTCTCCTCCGGTTCGCATGCCGAGGGCAGAATCGCCGCTAAGGCTGCGCTTAAGTATTGTATGGAGAATGCGGATCAGCCTAATGTAGATGATTCTCAAGTCGAGGAACTGAAAGGCAAGATATTGGCTCCGTTGGATCGTTTCGAGCAGAACAAAAGCGGTTCCAGCGATCCCGATATCAACCCGGAATACATTAAGCCCAAGATGTTCATGTTCCGTTTACAGAAGATAATGGACGAATATGCGGGCGGTGTCTCCACCAACTTCACAACCAGTAAGGAGATGTTGGGAAGGGGCTTGGAACTGTTGACCTTCCTGAAGGAAGACTCGGAGAAAATGGCAGCGGAAGACTTGCATGAGTTAATGCGCTGCTGGGAGAATATCCACAGAATGTGGCAGGCCGAAGCTCATATTCGCACCATTCTCTTCCGTGAGGAAACACGTTGGCCCGGATACTATTACAGATCCGACTTCCCGGAGATGAAGCAGGATTGGGAAGTTTTCGCCAACTGCAAATATGATCCGAAGTCCGGCGAATGGGAAATGATCAAGAGAGATATCAATAAGATATTTTAATTCCCATTTCGATTAAGATAATCCCTCGAGCGTAAATTACGCTCGAGGGCGGCTTTTGCGGCAGGTTATAAGAATAATAGATACTGTTATCGAAAAACTAATTAGTTGTGAATATATATGATTGATAATAATAAAAACGTATGTCCTCATTGCAAACAGCCAATGAGCAAATGGGCTTCTCCCGGGGAATCGACATGGGGAGAAGGAACACATTATGTATGCTTTAATGATGATTGCCCCTATTACAAAAGGGGTTGGGAATGGATGAAGGATAAGTATAATGTTAATGCGTCATACCGGCATCACTATAATCCGGAGACCAATGCATCCGATCCGATTCCCGTTTGGGACGAGAACGCATTAAGAAATAAAATAATCGAGTAGGCATTTACTATGGACGCAATAGATAATCTTAAGAGATCTATATTAGAAGAATACGACCGGTTGGGTAAAAAGGACAGTTTTAAGTTCGCATGTCATCCGGGAGTGAGTTGTTATAACGATTGCTGTGCGGATGTGAATATTTTTCTCACTCCGTATGACATAATTCGTATGAAAAAACATTTAGGAATAAGCAGCGAAGAGTTTTTAGCTAAATACACTTTGACGCCGATAGACAAATCTCAGCGTTACCCGGTAGTAATAATGAAGATGGCTGAGAATGATGCAAAGAGTTGTCAGTTCGTAGCTGAACAAGGCTGCACCATTTATCCCGATCGCCCCTGGCCCTGCAGAATGTATCCCCTGGGACTGGCGTCCCCTTCGGAGGGCAGCGCGAGCGAGGAGTTCTACTTCTTGATGAAAGAGGATATATGCAAGGGCTTCGCTGAGGGCAAAGAATGGACGGTTGAAGAGTGGTTGGAAGATCAGGATATTAATTTGTATAATGAGATGGGGGAGTTATTCAAGCAGATTACGCTGCATCCGACTTTCGAATCGGGAAAAGACCTTTCGCCGGAGAAAATCGAGATGTTTCATTTGGTCTGCTATAATATAGATAAATTCAGAAGGTTCGTATTCGAGAGCAGCTTCCTGCAGAAATTTCAGGTGGATTCGCAGACTCAGGAAAGAATAGGAACCGATGATGCGGAATTATTCAAATTCGGGATCGAATGGTTAAAGTTCTGTATATTCGGCGAAAGAACCATGAAGTTAAAGAGTGAAGCTGAAAAGAGCGCAAAATCATAGGGTAAGAAAAAAGATTCGATTTAATCATACACTATTAGGAGAAGAAATGGCGAAAAAGAAGTACGATACACCGAAACTTGACGAACTCGAAAAGGGTCCATGGCCAAGTTTCGTCAAGGAGATTAAGCGAGCAGCAGAAAAGAATGATATGAGCAACGATCTCGTCGGATTGTTGGAGAGATCGTACAATGAGAGGATCGGTCACTGGAAACATGGCGGAATTGTGGGTGTGATGGGATATGGCGGCGGCGTAATCGGTCGTTATACCGACCTGCCCCAGGATTTCCCCAACATATCGCACTTCCATACACTGCGTATTAACCAGCCCGCAGGTTGGTTTTACAGTTCCGAAGCATTGCGTACCCTTGCCAATATTTGGGATAAGCACGGCTCGGGACTGCTTAATATGCATGGTTCGACCGGGGACATCATTTTCCTGGGCACCAAAACCGATGAACTGGAACCGACATTTTCGGATCTGACTGCTGCCGGATTCGATCTCGGAGGTTCGGGTTCGAACATGCGTACACCCAGTTGCTGCTGCGGGAAGTCCCGCTGCGAATGGGCATGCTACGACACCATGAAGAGATGTTACGAAGTGACCATGCGTTACCAGGATGAATTGCACCGGCCGGCGTTTCCTTATAAGTGGAAATTCAAATTCGCGGGCTGTCCTAATGATTGCGTGGCATCTATCGCTCGAGCGGACATTTCGGTAATCGGCACCTGGCGTGACGCTATTAAAATCAACCAGGACGAAGTGATGAAGTATGCCGAAGCCGGTTTGGATATTTTCAATGATGTAGTATTGAACTGTCCCGGCAAATGCATGAAATGGGACGGCAAGACATTAGAGATAGATGACGACTCGTGCAGAAAGTGCATGCATTGCATTAACGTGATGTCAAAGGCTCTCGCTCCGGGAGATGATCGCGGCGCCACGGTTTTAATTGGATCGAAAGCTCCTATCATTGAAGGCGCTTTGTTGTCCTCGGTACTGATTCCTTTCATTAAAATCGATGACGAGGACGCATTCGAGGAATTCTGCGACATGATGGAAAGAATGCAGGATGTCTGGGCTGAAGAAGGGAAGAACCGTGAGAGAGTCGGCGAGTTCATCCAGCGTGTCGGGCTGGGCAACTTCCTCGAGGCTTGTGAGGTCGATATCGTTCCCGAGATGGTTACACATCCTCGTGAGAATCCGTATATCTTCTTCGAAGAATATTATGAGGAAGGTGAGGAAGAGGAAGAAGAAGAAGAGGAATAGTAAACTTAGAATCAGGATAAAAACGTTTTAAATAAAGAGGTTTTGTAATGGCAGAAAGATTAACCGATATAGGTCCTCCTCATTATGAGAAGTATTTACCACCGATCATCAAAGAGAATTACGGTAAATGGATACAGCATGATATTCCAGAACCTGGAGTGCTGGTGCATACCTCCGAAACCGGAGATAAGTTATACTCGGTGCGGGCTGGTTCTCCTCGTTTGATAAGCAATGATACATTGCGGGATTTCGCTGATTTAGCTGATAAATATAGCAATGGGTATTTGCGATTCACCAGTCGCAATAATGTTGAGTTTTTGGTTACCGATGAATCGAAGATAGAGCCTTTGAGAAAGGATCTGGAGGCAATGGGACATCCGGTTGGCGGAATGGGCAATGCCATATCCAATATTGTACATACACAGGGCTGGGTGCATTGCCATTCGGCGGCAACAGATGCTTCCGGTATAGTGAAAGCGGTGATGGATGACTTGCATGAGTATTTCGTGAACATGAAGCTTCCGGGCAAATTGCGTATTGCTTTGGCATGCTGCTTGAACATGTGCGGCGCCGTTCACTGCTCGGATATTGCTATCCTCGGCGTGCATCGACGCCCGCCGGTTATCGATCATGATAATCTGGATAAGGTTTGCGAGATTCCCAACTTGATAGCGTCCTGTCCCACCGCGGCGATTCGGCCGATCACCATGGGTGACAAGAAATCTGTCGAGGTTATTGAAGAGCAGTGTATGTTCTGTGCGAACTGTTATACAGTTTGCCCGGCGATGCCCTTGAACAATCCGATTAATGACGGCGTATCGATCTGGGTCGGCGGTAAGGTATCCAATGCCAGGACTACGCCGATGTTCTCCAAACTCGCTATTCCGTTTATTCCCAATAATCCGCCCAGGTGGCCTGAAGTAACAGAAGCGATCAGGAACCTGGTGGAGTTATGGGCTACTAATGCCAAGCCTTACGAGAGGATGGGCGAGTGGATTAACAGGATTACCTGGCCTAAGTTCTTCCGGATGGCGGGAATCGAGTTCCAGAAAGAGCACATCGATGACTTCAAACATGCAGGTTTGACCTATCATCGCACGGCTCAGTTGACTCACGAGAGTAGGTAGCTTATCATATTGCTCCGGCTCCGCTCAAGGCGGGGCTGGAGTGTTGTAAAGGATTCTTAATAAAAAGAGGTAGTAAAATGGCAGTAGCTATTGAACAATTAGCAGATGATATGTACAAGATGGTCAAAGATGCCACAGGTATGAAGAAACTCAAACCGATGGATTTGACCAAGGCGATGGTCGCTAAATACGGTGATGAAACCAGCAAAAAGGATTGTAAAGCGGCTATAAAGACCTTGATAGATTCCGGCCGCTGTGTTTACACTTATTTCGGCGGCAGTTATGTTGAACTTCCGCATAAAGAAGGCGCCGAGAATTAATAGCGAAAGTGATTTTGCACGGTAGTTATAAAATGCCGCAGAAGCGTTCACGATTATTGATAGCCGGTCTGTCCGGAGACTCCGGTAAGACCTTGGTCTCTTTGGGGCTTTTGGCGAATTGGAGAGATGAAGGACTCAATCCGGTCGCATTCAAGAAGGGACCTGATTATATCGATGCGGCATGGTTATCAGCCGCGTCAGGAAAATCGGCGCATAATCTGGATACTTATTTGATGAGTTCAGATATAGTGTTCTCATCTTTTGTCGGAAACTTCGGCGAGTCAGAAATCGGATTGGTTGAGGGTAATCGAGGGCTGTATGACGGAGTGGATTCAGAGGGTGTTCATAGCACTGCTGAGCTGGCAAAATTGTTGAGGACGCCTGTGGTGATTGTGATGGATGTAACCAAGATGACGCGTACCAGCGCCGCGATTCTTCGCGGTCTGCAGTCTTTTGATGAGGATGTACCTATAGCGGGAGTGATCCTGAATCGGGTCGCCGGTAAGCGTCATGAAGATATAATCCGCCAATCGATTGAGAGTTATAGCGACATACCGGTGTTGGGAGCAATTCCGAAGCTGAAAAATACGCGGGTTTTGCCGGACAGGCATCTGGGATTGGTCACGCCGCAGGAGCATCCCGCAATGATTGATGCTATTGGAAATGCGGCGGAGATAGTTAAAGGATATGTGAATCTCGAAAAGCTGAAGGCGATTGCTCAAGCCGCAGGTCCTTCGCCTGAAGGCGCACATCTGTTTGACCACAAACAAGTTAATGGCAGCGGTTTGACGATAGGCTATTTTAAGGATTCCGCCTTCACTTTCTATTATCCGGAGAACTTAAGAGCTTTAAGGGAATCCGGAGCTGAGTTGCTTCCGATTTCATCGATATCGGATAACGAGCTGCCCGATGTTGACTTGCTATATATCGGCGGCGGATTCCCGGAAACCCATCTCGTCAAACTGGCTAATAACAGGCCGCTTATGACTGGAATCAGGCAAGCCGCTGAAAGCGGTTTACCGGTCTATGCTGAGTGCGGAGGTTTAATTTATCTCTCTGATGCTATTGCAGCTGATGGTAAGGAGATGCCGATGGCAGGTGTTTTACCGGTTAAGGTGGAGCTGTTCGAAAAGCCGCAAGGGCATGGTTATTGTGATTTGGAAGTCGACACTCCAAACGCATTTTATCAAGCCGGCGCTCGGATACGTGGACATGAATTCCATTATACGGCGGTTGCCGAAGGAAGCTGCCCAAGCGCCTTCGAGGTGAAGCGGGGTGTGGGTTGCTTCGGCAAAAGAGATGGACTGACAGTCGGGAATGTGCTGGCGAGTTACACTCATGTACATGCTTTAGGGACACCGGAATGGATTTCGGGTATGATTCGAGCGGCGAGGAATCATAAAATTTCCAATAATTCGAACAACTGCTCTAATGTCGGTTGTATAAGCGTTTAGCGGAACAAAATATATCAGTTAATTTATAAAAAATAGGGAAGAGAATAATGGCAAATCAAAAAGAAATGCAGGAGAAACTGTTGAAGGTTATGAAGGAGTGGCAGGATATCGAGGATCAATCCGTGAAGTCCACGACTGAAATAGCGTCCAAAACAGATAATCCGATTGTTAAGCAAGTGATGGATATAATCCGTCAGGATTCTGCGATGCACCGTAAGGTTCAGCAGTTGATAATAGATAGTCTCGAGAAGCAGGCTTTTCATCTTCAGCCCGAGGAATTGGGCGAAATCTGGGATATGGTGGAAAAGCATATCGAGCTTGAGAAAGAGACTATCAGAATGGCTGAGGAGGCTCGCAAAAACAGCAATCAGATTTTGCACCGTTATCTTCTGGGATACCTTTTGACCGATGAGCAGAAGCATAATCGGATACTCGAACAGATGGAGGATATAAAGCGGGGAATATATCCCTATGCTTAGTCTGCGAGTACATGGTCTCCACAGACAACTGGGGACAGGACCGGATTTCAGTCCTGTTCCTGTAAGAAAACAGCGGATTCCTCTTCTGGGGGAATCACAGAGGAGATAGCATCATGGCAATGAAAAAAGTAAAAAAGAAAAAGAAGAAATTGGGAAGCCTGAGAACGGTGGGCAGTGGTGGGTCTCAAACTTCTCCGTATAAGCCCAAACACGTTCCCAAGGAACCTCCCTGTATTCATAATTGCCCCAGCAGTATAGATATCCGTGAGTTTATCACAGCGATAGGTCTTGCGGAGAAATGCGAGGTACCCTACGAGGAAGCCTACAAACGTTCATGGGAGATCTATACCGATAAGAGCCCTATTCCGGCATGTACCGGTCGGGTTTGTCCTCATCCTTGTCAGACCGAATGCAACCGCATACAGAAAGAGGGCGAACCGGTGGATATCAACAGCCTGGAGAGGTTTGTCGGTGACATGGGCCTGGAAAAAGGATATAAATTAGTAAAGTTAACCGAAGATAAGCATCCGGAGAAGATAGCCGTAATCGGCTCCGGTCCGGCAGGCCTTTCATGCGCATATCAATTGGCTCGCAGGGGTTATTCTGTAACCATTTACGAATCGTTCCCCAAACCGGGCGGTATGCTGCGATACGGTATCCCGGCTTATCGACTTCCGCGCGATATCATCGACGCCGAGGTGAAACGTCTCGAAACCGATCTCGATATAGAGATCAAGTATAATACTCATATCGGGAAGGATATTCCTTATGAGGAGCTTCGCAATCAATATGATGTGATCTTTGTAGCTATCGGAGCTCACAAGGGGCGACTGCTTCGGGTCGAGGGCGAAGATGCATCCAATGTATACACCGGTACCGGTTTCCTGCATGCCGCCAATTCCGGCGAGAAGCTCGATATCGGCGATAAGGTTATCGTAATCGGCGGCGGTGACACCGCGATTGACGCAGCCCGCGTAAGCAAACGTTTAGGGGCCGAAGCTGCGATATTGTATCGTCGCACCCGTGAGGAAATGCCGGCTATCGAAGAGGAGATCGAGGGCGCCCTGGAAGAGGGTATCGATATCCAGTATCTTGCAGCTCCGGTTAAGCTGGAGAAGGATGGCGACAAGGCGACCAGGATGATCTGTCTTAAAATGGAGCTTGGTGAGCCTGATGATTCCGGCAGACGCAGACCAGTTCCGATAGAGGGATCGGAATTCGAAGTTCCCTGTACCGCCGTAGTGGCTGCCATCAGCCAGGAGCCGGATTTCGATGGACTCGAGAATCTTCGTGAGGGCAAGGATTGGATTAAGGTTAATGACCACTTCGAAACTAAGGAAGAAAAGGTCTTTGCAGGAGGCGATAACCTGGATCTGGCTCTGGTTACCGATGCTGTCGGGCATGGCCGATTGGCGGCGGAGGCAATAGATAGAAAACTGCGGGATATTCCTTATGTACCGCCGGAACAGCTTCCGTTGATTAAGACCGACCGGATGGTTCTGAGTTTCTACGATACCATAGAGCGCACGCACCCTACGGATCTACCGGTCGAGGAGAGATGGTCGGATAACGGCAATGTCGAAATCCGCAAAACCTTGACACCGGAAGAAGCCAATAAGGAATCCAAACGCTGTATGAGTTGCGGCGCATGTTTCGATTGCGGTACCTGCTGGAGTTACTGTCAGGATAGCGCAATCGAGAAACCGATGGAGCCTATGGGCGAGTATAAGTTCAAGCTTGATTTCTGCAAAGGATGTAAGAAATGCGCTGAGCAATGCCCGTGCGGTTATATTGAAATGTATGATCCAATGACCGGTCAGATAGTACCGTTAGAAGAGATTAAGATAGATTAGTTCACTTTCAAATAAAAGGAGATACATAGAATGTCTATGTTTGAGTATGACGATGGCAAGCAAGTAGAAGTTGATGAGGATGGTTTCATTCAGGATCCTTCCGTATGGGACGAAGAGTTAGCGAAAGCCCTGGCTAAGATCGAGGGTGTAGATGAGATGACCGAAGAGCATTGGAAGGTCGCCAATTATTTGAGAAATTACTATCTCGAATATGGCATCGCTCCGATGATTCGCAAGCTCTGTAAAGAAACCGGATTTTCGCTTAAGAAAATCTATGAACTTTATCCTTCGGGACCTGCAAAGGGCGGATGTAAAGTCGCTGGCTTGCCTAAACCGACGGGATGCGTATAGTTCATCCTGCATATTTACGGGGTGAGTCGGAGTCTTCTCTGATTCACCCTTTATTTTAAATATCCGGAATATTATGAGTATAAAGAACCTCCTGATTCGGAAAAAATCAGCAGTCGTTGACAGATGGTTTGATCTGATAATCGGAACCTATCCCGAAGATTCCCGGCGCGCATTGAGCCGCAAAAAGGATAGATTCCATAATCCGATAGGTTTCACCATATCCCGGGAGATTCAATATATATATGATCAATTCGTGGGCGAGATGGACAATGAGATATTGATGAAGGCGCTGGATAATATTATTAAGATACGTTCGGTGCAGAACTGGACGGCTTCCGAGGCGGTTTCCTTTACCCTGCTTCTTAAAGAAGCGATGCGTAAGGAGCTGAAGGACGCGCTAATGGATAAAAAGAATGTCGATGAGATGTATGAATTAGATTCCAGAATGGATAAGATAACACAGTTTGCTTTTGACATTTATTCGAGCTGTCGGGAGCGAATGTATGAGATCAAGGTGAACGAGATAAAGAGAAGATCCCTGATGGCGTTTAACAGGCTGAATGAAAATGAGATCAACCGGGATAGAAAATAGATATTTAGTGATTATTATAAACAAACTGGAGGGAGTATAGAATAAATGGGCATCTTCTACGGATTTGTAGCAGTTGTTGCCTTAGTATTGCTTGTGATTTTCGGAGTTAGCGCTTTGGGTTTGGATACGCTATTTGCGGTAGTAATCCCATACGCCGCTATCGCTCTCTTTCTTGTCGGGTTCGTATACAGAGTGTTAAAGTGGGCGAAATCGCCGGTTCCTTATAAAATCACCACCACTTGCGGGCAACAGAAATCGCTACCCTGGATTAAGAATAATAAACTGGATTGTCCTCACAGCAGATGGGCTGTTATAGGCCGAATGGCTCTGGAAGTCCTGTTCTTTCGCTCGTTATTCAGGAATACAAAGTCGGAATTGAAAAGCGGTCCCAAGCTGGTTCACGGTGACGAAAAGTATTTGTGGCTGGGCGCGCTTGCATTTCACTGGTCTTTCCTGATCATTTTCGCCAGACACTACAGATTTTTCACCAACTGGGAGTGTTCGGTAATGACCCTGGTTAACAATCTGGACAGCTTTTTCCAGATTGGTCTACCGATGCTTTACATGACGGATCTAATCCTGGTGGGGGCGGTAACCTTTCTATTTCTCAGGAGGGTGCTGTCTCCCCAACTGAGATATATATCGCTGGCGGCAGACTATTTCCCGCTGTTTCTGATCTTCGGTATCGCCGCTTCAGGTATCCTTATGCGGTACTTCATGCGAGTTGATATCGTGGAGATTAAAAACCTGGCGATGGGCCTGGTAGGATTTAATCCTACTGTTCCGGAAGGGCTGGGAATCATATTCTATATACATCTCTTCTTAGTAAGCGTCCTGTTCGCATATTTCCCATTCAGTAAGCTTATGCATATGCCCGGTGTATTCATGAGTCCTACCCGCAATATGGCTAACGATAATCGGGCGAGAAGACATGTTAATCCTCAAAATCCCGAAGTTAAGATCCATACCTACGAAGAGTATGAGGATGAGTTCCGGGATGTAATGAAAGCCAGCGGATTGCCATTGGATAAGGAGGAGTGATGTCGGAAGGATTGAAAAAGAAACCTGAAGAATTAATAAACATAACATATAACCCGCCGCCGGAAGACTGGCAGGAGACCAAGCCGGAGTTTGTCAGGGGTACATATAACAACGCCTCTACGCCGGACAGCATTGAAAAACTCGGTCTGCCCAATCCAAGGAAATGGCAGCCGTACAATGAAGATTGGAAGCTGCCGGAGAACTGGCAGGAAATAATACTGAAGGGTTTAAAGGAGCGTTTGGACAGGTATCGCTCATTGAAAATTTTTATGGATATCTGTGTCAGATGCGGAGCCTGCGCGGACAAATGCCATTTCTTCCTCGGTTCGGGCGATCCCAAGAATATGCCGGTGCTGCGAGCGGAGTTGTTAAGATCGGTTTACAAGAATGATTTTACTACAGCCGGCAAGATCATGGGGAAGATAGCCGGAGCGCGTGAATTGACAATAGATGTATTGAAGGAATGGTTCTTCTATTTCTATCAATGCACCGAATGCCGCCGCTGTTCGGTGTTCTGCCCCTACGGTATAGATACTGCCGAAATAACGATTTTAGCGAGGGAGCTACTGGCGGAGATCGGTTGTACCATTGACTGGATTACGACTCCGGTTGCCAACTGTTACAGGACAGGAAACCATCTGGGGATTCAACCGCATGGATTCAAGGACAGCGTTGAATTCGCCGTGGAAGACCTCTACGATGTCACCGGTGTCAAGGTTGACGCTCCCATAAACAAAAAGGGCGCTGAGGTGCTGTTCGTGGTGCCGTCGGCCGACTATTTCGCAGATCCGCATTATTTCGGGTTCCTCGGTTATCTGGCTTTATTCCATGAGATCGGGCTCGATTACACCTTCAGCACCTTTGCTTCCGAGGGCGGAAACTTCGGGCTGTTTCATGGGCATGAGACTATGAAGAGGTTAAACGCTAAGATATATAATGAAGCAAAACGCCTTAAGGTCAAATGGATCCTGGGCGGGGAGTGCGGCCATATGTGGAGAGTGCTTCATCAGTATATGGACACGTTGCACGGTCCCGCTGACTTCCTTGACGAACCGGTTTCTCCTATCACCGGAACCAAATTCGATAACGCCAAATCCACCAAGATGGTTCATATAGCCGAATTTACGGCGGACTTGATACATCATAATAAGCTTAAACTCGACCCCAGCCGGAATGATCATGTCAGGGTGACCTATCATGATTCCTGCAATCCGGCGCGGGGGATGGGTTTGCTGGATGAACCGCGGTATATTCTGAATAAAGTATGTAATCACTTCCACGAGATGCCGGAGAATACGATCCGGGAGCAGACGTTTTGCTGCGGAAGCGGCGCAGGTTTGGGCACCGATGAGAATCTCGAAATGAGACTTCGAGGAGGTTTGCCCAGAGCCAACGCCGTCAAGTATGTAGCCGAAAAACATGATGTAAACATGCTTTGCTGCATTTGCGCAATCGATAAAGCTACGCTTCCTGCCCTGATGGATTATTGGGTTCCCGGAACCAGAGTCTGCGCGCTGCATGAACTTGTCGGTAATGCGCTGATTATGGATGGTGAGACACGCACCACCGACCTGCGCGGCGAGGAACCGATGCATCAGACGGCCGAAACCGGAAAGGAGGAGCTAAAGAATGTATAACACTGGAAAGATAATTATCGGGCTGCTGGTGTTCGTTCTTGCCGCTACTTTCCCGATCTGGTACAATGCGGCAACCGGTACGGCTGACTATCAACCCGACCCCAAGATCGTAGTAGATACCGGTTATTGTGTAGCAGAGACGAATTACATGCGCAGGGCGCACATGGACCTTCTTAATGACTGGCGTGACAGGGTTGTCCGCCGCGGCGAAAGGTTCGTGAATGTTGAGGGAGAGGTGATGGAGATGAGCCTTACCAACACCTGTATGATGAAATGTCACTGGAACAAAGAGGATTTCTGCGACGAATGCCATGATTACGCGGACGTCGATCCATATTGCTGGGATTGTCACCTCGAGCCGAAGGAGGTTGAGTAATGGGTATTGACAGACGAGGGTTCATAAGAATTGCAGGACTAACCGCTCTTGGCGCCGTGAGCAACTCCGTTATTGACCAGGCGGTAGCGAGCGAAGAGATAACCGAAGAGGGGCTGGTCGCTGCCAGTTTGACTGCGCATAGATGGGCGATGGTTATTGACATAAAGAAATGCGAAGAACAACATGGCTGCACCAAATGTATCGATGCCTGCCATACGGTTCATAATGTTCCCGATTACAATAATCCAAAGGATGAAATAAAGTGGATCTGGCAAGAGAGTTATGAGCATACGTTCCATGAACAGGAACACGAACATCTGCCTGAGCATCTCAGACATCTGCCTGTGCCGGTGCTTTGCAATCATTGCGATAGCCCTCCATGCGTAAGAGTATGTCCGACCAAAGCGACTTTCCAGCGTAAGGATGGCATCGTTGCCATGGACATGCATCGCTGCATCGGATGTCGTTATTGCATTGCGGCATGTCCCTATGGTTCCAGGAGCTTTAACTGGCGGGAACCGAAACGCTGGTTTGAAGAGAATGATGTGGATATCAACAAGAGCTTCCCAACCAGAACCAGAGGCGTCGTGGAAAAATGCAATTTCTGTGCGGAGCGTTTGGTTAAAGGTCAAATCCCCGCCTGCGTGGAAGCGTGTGAAGCTAACGCCATGGTGTTCGGGGATCTCGATGATCCCGATTCGGAGGTCAGAAAAATTCTTAGTTCGCGGTTTTCAATAAAGCGTAAACCGAAACTCGGCACTTTACCTCAAATCTACTACTTAGTATAGGGGACGGATTATGTTAGAAAAGGCTTTTTATGGAGATAAAAAATATTGGGCATGGTTATCGTTTCTCGGTTTGGTCATCTTCGTAGCGCTGCTGTTCTATCTCAAGCAGTTTAACGAAGGTTTAACTATAACCGGTTTGAAGCGAGATGTAACCTGGGGTTTTTATATTGCTCAGTTTACGTTTTTGGTTGGCGTGGCGGCATCGGCTGTCATGGTGGTGCTGCCGTATTACTTGCATAATTATAAGGCGTTCGGCAAGATCACCATTCTTGGGGAATTCGTAGCGATCGGCTCGGTGCTGATGTGCATGCTTTTTATTTTTGTGGACATGGGGCAACCTTTCCGCATTGTCAATGTATTCCGCTATCCGACCTTTAATTCATTGATGTTCTGGGATACGGTGGCTTTAGGCGGATATTTATTGCTGAACGTTATTATAAGTAGAGTAACACTCAACTCTGAACGTAAGGGGATAGCTCCTCCGGGATGGATTAAGCCTATAATCATTCTCTCAATACCCTGGGCTATAAGTATTCACACCGTGACCGCATTCCTCTATTCCGGTTTAGCGGCTCGCTCCTTCTGGCTGACGGCGGTGCTGGCTCCCAGATTTCTGGCATCGGCTTTCGCTTCGGGTCCTGCGCTGCTTATATTGATTGTCTTCATCGTCAGGAGATTGAGCAATTTCGATCCCGGCAAAGAAGCGGTGCAGAAACTGGCTGTAATCGTCACCTATGCCATGTCTATGAACATTTTCCTGATTCTAATGGAGATATTTACGGCATTTTATGGAAACATTCCTGAGCACATGCACCATTTCCAGTATTTGTTCGTAGGACTCGACGGATACGATAAACTGGTTCCCTGGATGTGGACCTCTGTAATTCTGGCGGTTGTGTCGCTCATACTGCTTATTAATCCCAAAACCCGTAAGAACGAGAATATCTTAGGATTCGCATGTTTCTTTGTTTTTCTGTCAATCTGGATTGACAAGGGTTTGGGAATGGTAGTCACAGGCTTTGTGCCGAATCCGCTGGGTAAGGTTATTGAATATTGGCCGACATTTCCCGAGATAATGATTTCGCTGGGAGTCTATGCGATAGGGATTTTCCTTATCACGGTATTTTATAAGATTGCGTTATCAGTAAGGGAGAGGATAGCATGATCACGGTAGGCCGAAGGTTTATCGTTCGGCGCTATAAGACAGATAAGAATTAACAGGCTCTGTGATCGATTATCGGGATTTTATCATGAATGAAAGTGACAGAACATTGAATGTGGTAATAATCGGAGGAGTAGCGGCAGGGCCGCGGGCGGCGGCGCGTTTAAAACGTTTGCTGCCGGAAGCGAATATTACATTGGTCAATGAGAGTAAAAAACTCTCGTACGGAGCCTGCGGTCTCCCGTATTTTACGTCCGGCGATATCAGCGATATCAACCAGCTATTTAAGACTTCGTTTGGTATCGTTCGTAATGAGGAATATTTCCAGGGTACGAAAGGCTTCTCCGTACTAACTCCGTACCGTGCAGAGAGTATTAACCGGATTGAGAAAACCGTTCATGTAAAACATGTTGAGGACGAACAAGAGCGGAGTTTGAATTATGACTATCTTATAATCGCTGCCGGCGCCTCACCGATAAGGCCAGATATCCCAGGCGCCGACAGTGACAGGGCGCGTACATTTTCCAAGCCGGATGATGCCAGCTATTACAGACAATTGGCTGAAACCGGTCAGCTCGGGAGCGTATGTATTGTTGGAGGTGGATTTATCGGATGCGAATTGAGCGAATCATTCACCGCACTCTGGGGAATCGAAACCACGGTTGTTGAGAAAGAATCGCACGTCCTGCCTGTGATACTTGATGAAGAAATGGCGGCTTTGGTACAGGCAGAGATGGTTAAAAACGGCGTAACGGTTAAATGCGGAGTTACCGCCGCTGATTTTGTGGAAGGGGAGGATTCCGTAACAGTTAATCTTGGCGAAGAAAAGCTCTCTGTCGATCAGGTTGTTTTGGCGGTGGGATTTGCTCCGAACTCTCGGTTGGCGAAGGAATGCGGATTGATTATCGGAGAGACAGGAGGAATCTCGGTCAATGATCATCTACAGACCTCCGAGCCTTCCATTTATGCCGGAGGCGATTGCGTTGAGAGTTATCACAGGATTTTGAATAAGGGAGTGTTTTTGCCCCTCGGCTCTATCGCTAACAGGCATGGCAGACTTATAGCTGATAATATCGCAGGTCGTGAAGATACTTTTCCGGGCGTGGTCGGTTCTTTGGTCGTAAAGGTTTTCGATATAAATGTCGCAGCCACCGGAATAACCGAGAAATGCGCTAAAGAGAACAATATCAATGCCGCTTCTGTATGGGGTTCATTTATTGACAAAGCGGAGTATTACCCGGAATGGAAATATGTATTTTGCAAGATGGTTTACGAGAGGGATTCCGGAAGATTACTTGGCTTACAAGCTATCGGTTCCGGGGATGTTACGCGGCGTGTCGATGTATTCGCTCAGCTGCTGCATCAGAGCGCGGCTCTGGATGATTTGCTGGATATCGAGGCGGCTTATTCGCCTCCTTACGCAACCGCCCTTGATCCCCTGTATGTTCTCGGCTGCATCGCCAAAAACCAGGAGGAGGATTCGATCAATGCCGTGAATCCGAAGTTCTTGGCTACGAATGAATTTAAGGATGCTGCCTTGATAGATGTCCGCGAAGATGAGGAACGAGAGACGGAACCGTTGAAAATCGGGAATACGAACCTTGTGGAAATTAAACTTGGTGATTTGCGCAGTCGTTTGCCCGATTTGAGATTGGATGGTAAGGCAATGGTGGTTTGTAATCGCGGAGTAAGAGGTTATGAAGCTGCCCGCATCCTTAAAAATGCCGGTCATACGAATGTTTCCTATCTGGGCGGAGGAGTTTCGTTCGTAAATGCCATGAAAGGGGAGGAAGAATGAAGCTCTCGTCGTGCGGTATAAATTTTAAGTGTTCATCGCTGCACGAACGCGAACCGCTTCAGATCAATCGAGGCGAATTAGCTCAGGCGGTTAAAGTCTGCGGGGAAATCGAGGGCGTATTAGAGGCGGCAGTATTGACAACCTGCAACCGTATCGAATTCTACCTCGTGCTTGATAATTCCACGGTTGTCTTCGATGCTGTTAAAGCATTCTACCTGCAATATAAGGGGATTGACATCGAGCCGCTCAGAAAATCTTTCCGAACCTATCAGGGTTCATCTGTTGCCCGTCATCTTTTCAAGGTAACCTCCGGGATGGAATCAATGGTTATCGGTGAGACTCAGATTCAAGGACAGGTCAAGGAAGCATATCGGTTCGCTTGCTCGGTTAAATGCGCCGGGAAGGTCTTACACAAATTATTTCACTTCGCTTTTCGCGCCGGGAAGAGAATTCGCACCGATACCGAGATTGGACAGGGAGCGGTATCAATCAGCAGCGCAGCCCTGGAGATGATTGCTGGAGTATTAAATCAAAATACAGAGGTAGTCTGCATTGGTATCAGCCCGATGATTGAGATGACTATCAATTCGCTCTTGAGTAAGGGTCTGAAGAATATCACTCTAGCCAACCGAACCCTGTATAAGGCGGAGAAGGCGGCGAATCGGTATGGAATTGAATTTATCGATCTGAACAGGTTATTGGACAAACTGCAGACTGCAGATATTGTGATTTCCGCAACCGGGTCCGATAGCTATGTATTGGATGCGGATATCGGATCGGAATTCCTGAAGAAACGCGGCGGTAAGTCGATCACTTTCATTGATATGGCTTTGCCGCGGGATATCGATCCCCAGTTCAGGAATATTCAGGGCGTTAAAATCCTCGATCTGGAAGATATCAAATATCATACTTCCAAAAATAAACACAGCAGGGGAGAGGCTCTTCAGAAAGCAAGTGAAATCGCCGAAGCCTTTGTATCCGAATTTATGGCGTGGCAGAAGAATTCAGCCCTTGAACCGCTAATTAAGGAGTTGTTCGAAGAGATGGAGAACATCCGCAGGCGGGAACTCGATGAAGCCAAGCGCAAGGTTCCGGTGGAACAATGGGATGAATTGGAGCGGCTTTCCAATGCCCTTATGAAAAAGGCAGTTGATTTACCTGTCAGGCAGTTGAAGGAACTCAATGAATCCAGCCAATCTACCGCCCCTGTGGAGATTTTCCGGGAGCTTTTTAAGCTCAAGTCCTCACCGGAAGCGCTTGATTAACCAGCACCCTGCCGCCTCTAATTCTTGACTTACACTTTTTCTTGGAATACATTTATATCATAAGCTAATTTCTGGAAAGGAATGATATGCAAGCCTGGTACATCTGGATAATTGTGGGGATTATCCTCTCTATTCTGGAGATTTTCACTTCCGGTTTCCTTGTTATCAATTTCGGTATCGGCGCGATCATAGCGGGTTTGGTCGCTCTTACCGGCGCCGGAATAAAGGTGCAGATGGTCGTATTTGCACTTAGCTCTTTAATTGTTTTCGTATTTATCAGGAAATTCGCGGTTAAGTATCTTAACAAGAAAAGACCGGATACGTATACGAACGTGGAGGCGCTGAAAGGTAAAATCGGATTTGTAACTGCGCCTATAGGAGGAACAGTGAAGAAAGGGCAGGTTAAGGTTGGCGGTGAGGAATGGCCCGCGCTGTGCCAGGATGATGTCGAGCTTAAGATCTCTGAGCGCGTAGTGGTGACCGCTATAGATGGTAATAAGTTGATCGTTAGGAAAAAGGAGTGAATTATGGAAGCGTTTCTGTTAATTATACTTTTAATCGCACTCTTCGTTATTGCTATTATCGCCAAGGGATTGATGATAGTAAGACAGGCGGAGGTTGTGGTTATCGAGCGTTTGGGGAGGTTTGATAGATTACTGCACTCCGGAGTGAATATAATCTGGCCCTTTCTGGAAAAGCCTCGTCCGGTTGTTTGGCGCTACACTTATGTGGATCTGGACCGAACCAAGAAGATTTTGGAGAAATCGGTCAACCGCATTGACCTGCGTGAATTTGTGTATGATTTCCCGCAGCAATCGGTTATCACCCGGGATAATGTTTCTATCGAAATCGATGCCCTCCTTTACTTCCAGGTCACCGACCCAAAACAGGCAGTTTATGAGATCGATAACCTCCCTAACGCCATCGAGAAATTAACCCAGACTACGCTTCGTAACGTCGTTGGTGAGCTTGACCTGGATGAGACATTAACTTCTCGCGATACAATCAATTCCAAACTCAAGGCGATCCTCGATGAGGCTACCGATAAATGGGGGGTAAAGGTTAATCGCGTCGAATTGCAGGATATAGCGCCGCCGGAGGATATAAAAACCGCAATGGAAAAACAGATGCGCGCCGAACGGGATAAGCGCGCCGCTATTCTGGTTGCGGAAGGGGAGAAGCGAGCCAAAGTCCTGAATGCCGAAGGGGAACGGGATGCTCGCATTGCAGAAGCCGAAGGTGTTAAGCGTTCTCAGGTCTTGGAGGCGGAGGGTGAAGCGCAGGCGCGTATCAACGTAGCTTCTGCCGAAGCCGAGGCTCTTCGATTGATGGCAGATGCCATCGGCGAGAAGGGGGATCCTGTCAACTACCTGGTGGCGGTGCGATACCTGGAGACCTTGAAAACTCTGGGTGATGCGCCTAATGAGAAAATCGTATTTCTACCCTTTGAGGCAACCGGTGTCCTCTCATCTTTGGGCGGTATCAAGGAGATGCTGAAGTCGACCGACGCGGAAAAGTGATCTTCATCGTAGACATTTGCTTAAACTACAATTATATTGATAGTACTATGGATGAGACGAAACGCTTGTAATTATGGATAGCCGGCATAGCAAACATATCCAAACAAGCCTGATAATTGTGTTGATTTTATATGCAGTATTTCCTCTAATCAGGTTTGTCGAATGGGACGATATGCAGTGGGATTTCAAGACCTACTACTATGCCGCAAAAGCGTATATCCAGGATAAGGATCCATATAGTTTGGATACACTCACGGAGGTTGCGAAAGAAGAAATAGTTCACCCTTATGTTTATCCTCCTTATACTCTTTCTTTCTTCAGCTTATTCACGCTTTTCAGCTACAAAACGGCATACATTATTTACGCGGCGCTCAAACTAATCATTCTTTTTATCCTGTTATCTTTATGGTGGAAATACTTGTTGCCTGACAAAAAATACAACGTGATACTATTATTCCTCTGCATTTTCGGATTCCGCCTGGCAATAATCTCCGATCTCCATACCGGAAACGTGGGGATTTTTGAGCAGCTTCTAATATGGTTAGCGGTCCTTTACTTCTTGAGGAAAGACACTATCCTGTTTTCGGTTCTGATACTGCTGTCTGCCTATTTTAAACTAACATACATCTTACTTCTGGCGCTGCTATTCATTGATAATAGCAAGAGATCTCTTTACGCAATGATCGGAACATTTCTGGGTTTCGGAGCCGTTCAACTATCCTCATACCTCGGTAGTCCGGAGATGTATTCAAAATTCATTATCAATGTGATCGCTATCGAAGAAAGGGGATTTTATAACGAAGCGTCGCTTCCGTTGATAAAGGACATTTTGAATTATCTGGTGGGATTATCCTCGTCAAATGTCGATATATATGCCATCCCGCTGTATGCCGTCTACATCCTGGCTATATTAATGGTAACGCTTGTCTTTGTTAAAAATCTCGATTTCCGCCAGAGACGTTTCGATTTTGTCATTTTGGTTTTCCTTCTTCTTGCAGCGCTTTCGCCGAGGTTCAAAGGATATAATTATATATTACTTATCATCCCTGCCCTTCACATTATTGCGAATGCATTGAAATCATGGTGGAGTCGTATTCTGATTCTGGGAGTGGTGAGTGTTTGCTTCCTTCCTTATCAAACCTTCCTTGCGGCATTGGCGTTGCTGGGAATATTCTTGTGGCACTTACACCGTAACATGCCGGTAACTATGGAATTGGAATTAACGTGAACCTGTTATTGGCAATGCGATGAAGATACTGGTTTTCACTGTTTCCAGAACTTGGGTGAGAATAATACCAATATCGTGAAAAGCTCTAACCTTCCTATGATCATGGCGAACGCCAGAAATAGCTTCCCCGGCGCCGGAATATGGGCGTAGTTCTGCGTAGCGCCTACTTTAGCCAATCCCGGACCGATATTGCCCAGCGCTGCTATAGTAGCTGAAAATGCGGTGATGATATCAAGCCCCAGCGCCGCCATGAAAAGGGTGCCAATCACGAAGATGAATATAAATAAGATAAAAAACGCTAATATCGACTTCACCACATCATCCTGAATTACGGACTTGCCGATCTTGAGGGAAACCACCACCTGAGGACGGAATGTTTGGTAGATCTCGAAATAAGCGGCTTTCAGCAAGACCATTATGCGGGATACTTTTATACTGCCGCCGGTTGAGCTGGCGGAGGCTCCGATAAACATTAGTACCACCAGCAGCAGCTTGGCGAACGAAGGATAGAGGTCGAAATCATCGGTTGCATAGCCAGTGGTGGTGGTCATGGAAACCGATTGGAAGAAGCCGTGTCGTAAAGCCTCAAGAATCGTTGGATGTTGATTCAAAATGGAAATAGAAACAAGCAATCCGGAGCAAATTAAGATACCTATATAAACCTTGAGTTCTGAATTCCTTATGGCTTTTTTCCAATCCCCGTTAGCGATCAAATAATACAGATTGAAATTCACGCCAGCGGCGAACATGAAGAAAATGATAATTACATCGACATAAGCGCTATTGAAGTATGCGATGCTGGCATCCTTGGTTGAATAGCCTCCGGTTGCCATCGTCGTAAAACCATGACATACCGCGTCGAATGGACTCATACCCGCAATTAATAAGAGCAGTATTTCCGATAGCGTAATACCCAGATATATTTTCCACAGAATTGATGCTGTGTGTTTCAGCTTGGGTTTGATTGACTCTTTGATAGGACCCGGAACTTCTGATCTGAAAAGCTGCCTTACATTTACCCCCAATTGCGGCAGAACTGCTATAAAGAGCACGATTATCCCCATCCCTCCCAGCCATTGTATCAGCGAACGCCAGAAAAGCAATCCATGGGTAAGCGATTCGATATCGGTTATCACGGTGGAACCTGTAGTGGTCACTCCGCTGACCGTTTCGAAGAATGCGTCAATCGGATTGGTGAGGACTGATTCCAGCATGAATGGGATTGCTCCCAAAATCCCAAAGGCGATCCAGCTAATCGCTACCACCGCGATGGCATCCCGCCGTTTTATGGTTCCACCGGCGCTTCTGCCGAACAGCAATAGACCCAATCCGATAATAGCGCAAATAGTAGCGCTAATTAAGAAATGGACAATCGTATCGGTTTCATTGTAAATGAATGACGGGATAATCGATGTAAGCTGCGTTAATGCGAGAATACACAGGAATATCCCTAAGAATCTGGCAATTACGGAAAAACTCAAACCAATTCCTGAGCAAGGAAACTAATTAAAGAGTTTAATCACTTTTTTGCGTACCCTGGGCAACATAAAGATAACCGCTGTTTCTCCGGCTTCGATTGTATCGGGTCCCCGCGGAATGAAAACGCTGCCGTCCGATTTGGTCACCGCTCCTATAACCGCGCCTCTTGGAAAACCGACTTTCTCCAGCGGTCTGGTGGTGATTTTTGACTCCGGCGAGGCAGTTATCTCAAGTATTTCTCCCGCGCCATCAAGAAGCGGGGTAACAGAGCGCACTTGTTTCTCTCTGGTGTATTTCAATATCTGCTTTGCCGCCACCAGCCTTGGACTCACCGTAACGCTGATTCCGATCTCCCGATACACGTCCATATAGTCCGGTTTATGAACCAGCGCAATGGTCCGTTCCACTCCTATTCCCTTAGCCAGCAAGGCAGTCATCAGGTTCAGTTCATCATCGTTAGTGAGCGTTATGCAAACATCATAAGCGTCGACTCCCTCCTCCTTCAGTAGTGCGGTGCTGGTCGCATCCCCATTAATTACAGTTACTCCATCGAGCTGTTCTGAGAGTTCCACGCAGCGTTCCCTATCGGAGTCAATTATCATTACTTCCAATTTCTTTTGCATCAGGAACTTCGCTACCCAGAAAGCGATCTCACCACCTCCCAACAGCGCTACTTTGTTAGCCATTCGAACTAAACTGGTGCCTTCGATCAACTTCTCCATTTCCGGGATAGCATTCACATCGCCAATAACGATTATCTCGTCATTCTCTTCTATCATGTCATCACCGCCCGGCACAATCAACTCTCCATTTCGGATTATTGATGCTATTATCGATTTGCCCGGAAAATTTATATCCTTCAACGGGGTATGAAGTATCCTGCAGGAATCGGAAACCGGAAGCTGCTCGACTTCGATCTTGCTATCAGCGAAATCCTCGATCAGCACAGCTTCCATGCTGCGGATAAGCCGTATAATCTCCAGCGCCGCTATCATCTTTATATTTATGATAAGATCGATGTCCAGAAGCCCTCGGGATACCGGTTGCGAGCTTTTCCAGAGGTCGAATTCGGATACCCTGGCAATAGTTCGCTTTGCACCGAACTGTTTTGAAGTTGCCGCTGCCAGTAAGTTAACTTCGTCGCTGGAAGAGACGGCTATAACCAGGTCGGCATTCGGCACATCCGCAGTAGCAAGCACCTGCGCCGATGCGCCATGTCCGGCGATAGTCAATGCGTCTATACCCTCTCCCACTTTCTCCAGCACTTCCGGATCTTTGTCAATGAGCGTAAGATTATGCTTTTCCCGGAAAAGGAAATCAGCGATATATCTGCCGACCTGTCCTAATCCTATTACTACAATATTCAATCAAACTACCTTTCGAAAACTTACCTGAGGTCTTTTAACGGTTTCCTTGAGCTAACTCGATATTATTCCGACCGCATACGCCGATAGGAACGGCAGGTCGGGTTCCGAACGAGCGAAGCGAGTAAGAAACCCGACATAGATAATTAACTAACTAACTTCCACAACTTTAAACAGACTCCATTAAACATATCTATCGGTAAAACAGGGAATTAGGCTATAATCCAAAATCCTTTCGCTTAAACAAAGGCATGAACTTATAACCGGCTTTTTTCACATTCTCCTCGGCTCCCTCCTGCCGGTCAACCAGGCAAACCATCGCTACGATCTCACATCCATGGGCTTCAACCGCCTCTGCCGCTTTCAGCCAGGTCCCCGCCGTGGTTACCACATCTTCAACCATCAACACTTTCGAACCCTCCTTAAGAGGACCTTCGATTAACGACTTGGTGCCATGGTCTTTGGCGGTTTTCCTGACGATAAATCCATTCAGTTTTTGCTCATGCATAGCGGCTACAGCCAGTACCGCCCCTACGATCGGATCGGCGCCGAGTGTTGGTCCGCCAACTGCATCCACCTTCAAATCCTCAGCGATATTATGTATAAGTTTGCCCATCAAGTAAAGCCCTTCGGACTCCAGGGAAACCATCTTGCCATTAAGATAATAATTTGACTTCTTCCCGGAAGCGAGTATAAACTCACCTCGTTTTAATGCGTTCTCTTCGATTAATTTTTTTAGCCGTTCTTTTGTATCCAAACTTGCGCTCCTCCATCATTCTATTCCGGAAATCTCGCCCCCTAATTAACAGGATAATATGATTTTAGCAAGAGAATATTACGAATCAAGGTGTCTAATCGACCTAATCACCGGAGGGAGAATAATCTACATTTTGGATGACGCTATTTGTAAAATTGATTGCTGATAGCTACTTTTAAAGTATGATTGTTCGCCCAGACTAATATGATAGATAATGTATATTAAATGGCACGTTGAACAGAATCGTAAAGGTTAATCCAAATTCCTTGTCTGATACGGAATTTAGTGCCATGATTGTGTCCGGTTCTTGCATCGAAATCGACCAATATTTTTCCGCTATCGAGACAGTTTAGGAATTTGTTAAATGAAAAACCGTTTAGTAAGTAAAGCTCTCGAAATAAGAAATATTCATGACCATCTTCAACTTTGCTTTCGGCAGCCACATAAAAACAGGAATTGATTTTTGAACCAATTGCGTACTTCAAATCATCAAATCCCCAGTACGGCTCTGGATTTAAAGGTCCTAGCCCTACTCTTTCCTTTACGAACTCCAACCACTTGGCAATTTCATCATTGGACATATCCACCTTATCAGGATTGAATACGAATCTCAGCTTTTTCTGTCCTTTATCCACGACCAATTTGAATCCGCGGTTGGTGTAGTTAATGGTAGAAGTGGTTGATCGAAAACTCATCTCTGTGTCTGGATATTTCTTGCCAGCTTGTTTGTGCCTCCAGCCGTAATATGGCAATAGCATTTTTGATACTATCTTAGCCCCCTTTGGCGACGGTTCTATATGCTTGAGAGTAACCAAAGAGCCGGTATGAAGCCTTTGACCCTTCAACTCCCACTCTTGTGTGTTTGGTATGGGTAGATTGTTTTCTTGAATTCCAAGTAGAGACTCGAGAGTGTTACCGACTGCGCCATCATTTCGTACGTTTTTAGTCTTCTTTACGCTTCGGTGCCAGCCTTTTCCAGATATATGACGGATTTCTCGAATGAGATCTTCTTTGGTGAACAGTTTCACTTCTGGGGCGGCCTCCAGAAATCCAGAAGATACTCGAAAGTAACACCCATAGTTATATAATTGCTCGGCCAACCGAAAATTCCAATACGATTAACGACATTTGTTCTATCCCAGATGATTATATTTCTTAACTCAAAACCTCGCTGCCTTAATTCCTCAACCAAAGAGATATGAATAGTAATTCTTTCATTTTCCCACCACATATCAGGCACATTTATAACGCAGTGAGCCTTTGGCTTTAGTAAAGGCAATAGTCTTTCAAATATGTCTCCCATTGTTTTAGTGTAGTTGCTTAGGTTCATTGTACCCAAGTCCCTATCATCCTGTGAATACTGTTCTATTTTTCCATATTGCTCGTTTTTCCTAAATCTACGAGATTTGTTTTTTCTTTTTCTATTTAGTAGATTAGCATAAGGGGGAGAGGTAACTATCAATGCTATAGTTTCTTCAGCCAAATACCGGGGTATATTAATTGCATCATCCTGAACCGCAATTTGCTTCGAAGAATTAAATAATACCGGAGATCTTAATCTTTCCTTGGTAAGTTTTATATAGTCTTTTTTCAAATCAAATCCTACTGCATTTCTGTCACAATCCTGGGCCGATACTAAGGTCGTTCCACTTCCTAGGAAGGGGTCAACAACTAGCTCACCTCGATGCGTAAAAAGCTCAATGACTTTCTTAGCCAACGCTATAGGATAAGTTGCCGGGTGGAGCTTCTTGTCGCGTACGTCTCTTTTTTCGTATTGGAACTGCCATACCCCTAACTGAGATTTTAACCACTCTTTGGCAGTAAGACAATTGATATGATTGGGTGCGCAATCGCATGCTCTTTCGTAGCCTATGTTCAATGCGTTTGCGTTTTGTGTTTTCATTTTTGGATTAAGCATTTATCCCTCAAGACTCTTTATCGTTCCTTCCGTGCATAATTATTTGTTACTGAATTACCGTTATAATATAGTCCCAAAGGAACAAGATACAAGGAAATATTGTAATATCTCATCAGCAAGGTTGTTTTTCTATATTCATAGGACTGCTGCTTATTCCGTATTTCCAATCTATTGGACCAATTAAATATACAATGCGTTCAATGTCAAATACGATAACGAAGAATGCTTTAGAGTATTTATATATGCAGCTCCACGATATCTTCATCATCTATCTCGTAATCGCCGGAAACCATCTGTCCGTCATGCACTTTGGAACCCCACACCTTGGCGAATTTGAGATTATGCGCAAAATCCTTATGAATCTCCAAAGCCATATCAGCAACCGTCCCGCCTACCGGTAATACTACCGGATCGCTCTTATCCGGCTCTTTCCCCGGTTGTTTGCAGTATGCGCGCACTATGCGAAGCGCATCGAAAAGCTCTTTTTTAAATTCCGTCACCCTCAAATCCGACGGCACCGCCAACCCCATCACCGGTAGCTGTTCGCCGAAAAATTCCTCGAAAATCTCCACCGCACCCTCGCCTGAAGGCTCGTCGATATGGGTAACCACCAGTCGAGACTTTTTCTCGCGACGTTTCTCCATGTATGACTCAGCAGTGGACTCGGACTTAAATTCAATATTCTTCATCTTGAAATATTCGAACAAAAACTCGACCGATTCTAATACGCCGGCGGAGGTTGGATCGGCGGTGATAATGGCGATATCCGCTTTGCGAACCAATTCGGGAATGTATTTCTCGGTATAATCGGGAGAGACCGGAGGCGTATCGATAAGCTGAATCTGTGTGTTCTCAAAAAACATCATCCCCGGAACCGGTTTATGAGTCGAGAACGGAAATGCGGCGATCTCTACTTTAGCATTGGTTAGTCCGCCGACTATAGTTGACTTGCCGGAGTTAGGAGGTCCGATAATAATGACCTGCCCCGCCCCCTCTTTTTCTATATGTGTATAATCCTCGACGCGAGTATCGCCATGCTTTTTCCCCCCGGATTCTATCTGCTTTTTCAGCTTGGATATTTTGGCTTTCATATCGGCCTGGAGCTTATCGGTACCCTTATGCTTCGGCATAAGCGCCAAAAGCTCATGCGCCAGTTCCAGTTTTTTGCGCAAGTCCTTTTCCGCTCTAAACTCGCGCTCTAACTCATAATAATGTGGAGGAAGATTAGCAGGCATCCAACCGCTCTCCTTAATAGCTGTATGATTTCCCCTCGGTAGCGATATGTACCTCTTCCAATCCGTGCTTTTTCCCTATCTTCATAATTCTTTTCTCTTCGCGGGAATCCCTTGCACTCATGTGAGTTAATATCAACTTGCGCGCATCGGACTGAGCGATACTTTCCACCAGCGTTTCCATATCGATGTGAATCGCTTCGGTCAACACCACATCGGCGCCATCCAGTAACTCGCACAACTCTTCCACCGATTCGATATCCCCTGAATAGACTAATTTGGTTTTCGAGGTTACCACGGTGAAGCTGTAAGATTGCATTTTATTACTTAGCTTGTTTTTTCTTATCGTTTCGGAATAACTCTCAAGATGAGTATTAGGAAAGGCATTAATAGAGAAGTTATCCTCGCGAAAAACCGGATTGGGTTTTAGGGGGTGTAAATACCAGTCGAAGGTTAGCCTCTCCGGGATCAGATAATACGCATGCAGATTTTCATTCACGGGCTCAAGAAGTTCCTGGGGAAGATATATATCCAGGGGAGCCGTCCTTTTTGCAAGGTGGTTCATCTGTATAAAAACCGGCAAGCCGGCGATATGGTCGGGATGTCCGTGTGTGATGAATACATTGCGAATGTTCTTATAATTTATCCTCAGCCGCAGCAGAGCCGATGATGCGCCTTCCCCGCAATCCAAAAGATATGATCTCCTGTTGTATTCCACGAGATAACTCGAATTAGCGGTATTGGGCTCCGGCATCCCGGAACTACACCCAACTATTCTCAATTTCGGCATAAACTCTCCCTCCTCGTTTCCTGTAATATATCTATAACTTCACTCGCCGTCAACTGTCAAAACGATATCATCGATATAGATTGTGCCGGCGAATTGAGGCTGTTTTATTGATAAAATCATCCGCTTTAGATCGGAAGTATCGACTTTTTCTTGTATATCGCCTACTGATATTGCAGTCCGATTGAAACCCGGGGAAAGCTGTAATTCCTTGGAAAAGTAGGTCTCCGGTTTCCAGGTGGAGTTCTGATCATCCAGTCTGAAAATAATGGTGATATCTCGCTCAGTCGGATTGATAACCGCAAACCGGAAGGATTCAAAATAATCCCACCGCCTGGGGATATGCCAGAATTCCAAACCGGGATATTTAGCAATTTTATAATTAAACTCCAGCGAATACCGACCGGAAACGGGATATTTTTCTGAAAGCGCGTTCTCTCCATGCACCGCTTCGATCCAGTCAAAATCCTCGTCCTCTTCGAAATCCGCAATAACAAAATCCCTCACCGGTGGTTTGGGAAAAACCTGTTCTAATTTAAATATAATCCCGTCGGATTCCTGCAGAGCCCTCGATTTTTCTATCGTGGACTGATTGCGTCGGTAACTCCAATACATAAAAATTAGTTGGCAAATCAGGGCTATCGATAATATAATAATCAAGGTTTTGCTTTTAAACATTCGGTCGATCAGGCAGCAAATGACGCTGCGTTGTATTCAAAATGACAAGACTTTTTAAATTCGCACTTATCGCATTACTAATTATCATCAATTCGGTGCTTTTTTGGTATATTAATTTTCGATTCTTTGTCATCGACGAGATTTTCATAGAAAATAAAGAAATCTCCAAAGTTTTCGGTAATTTGACAATTGTCCATATCTCCGACCTGCATATTGGGCTTCCCACAAGTTATGAGAATCGTGCATTGAACTCCATAAACCGCCTTGATCCCGATTTTATTTTCATCACCGGCGATCTCATAGCCGATACATCCGGCATCGACGATGCGCTTAAGTTGGTTTCGCGACTCAGTCCGAAATTCGCTACTTTCTTCGTTCCCGGAAATTATGACCATCGATTCGCGTATAGGAATGCTCCCGAAATACTATTCTCGGGATTACGAAATGCCGGAGTTGTGGTTCTCCGAAACAGCAGCGTGAGGATTGAGCTGTCAAACGGTGTCAAGCCACCGAGACAAATCTACATCAGCGGGGTCGATGATCTGGTATCAAGCCATAGTGATCTTTTACTCGCTCTTTCCGGATTGGACGATAACATACCGGTTATCTTAATGTCCCATTCGCCTAAGATACTCAACCGTGCGCTGGATTACAATGTGGATTGCATTTTATCCGGCCATACCCACGGTGGTCAGATATACATTCCTTATGTTACCAAAAAGTTTACGAGAACTTACTACATTGGTTCCTACATGAAAGGATTGCATAGAAAAGGAGATACCGATATATTCATAAATCGAGGACTGGGAACATCCCTGGTTCCGATAAGGTTTTTTTCGTTACCACAGATTGCAGTTTTACGATTTACTTGATAGTTCGGAGGGATTAATGGACTTTAATTTGACTGATATACACCAGGAGATAATAGATCTAAGCAGGCAATTTGCTGATAAGAGGATAAAGCCAATCATCAAGGAAGCAGACCGAGACGCGTCATTCGACAGGTCGATTCTTGCTGAAATGGGGGAAATCGGACTGCTGGGATTATGTTTTCCCGAGAAGTACGGCGGAGGCGGACTTGACTACATAAGCCTTGGCTTGGCGTGTGAAGAACTCGAATATGCCGATACTTCCGCTCGCGTGGTGCTTTCGGTTCATATCGGTTTAGCCGCCTTACCGATATTCACCTGGGGAACCAAGCAGCAAAAGGAGCTGTACCTGCCTCTTATGACTTCCGGAAAAATGATCGGCGCTTTCGGCCTGACAGAACCTGATGCCGGTTCCGATGTTGTCGGGATGCAAGCTGCCGCCGACGAGATGCCTGATGGTTATATACTCAACGGCGAAAAGATGTGGATATCGCTCTCCGATGCCGCAGACCTCTTCCTGATTTTTGCTTGGACCGACAGGGAAAAAAAAGCCAAGAGGGATCATTCCGGAATCACCGGTTTTATCGTCGAGCGTAATTTCGGAGGTGTGACTACCGGAGATATCAAAGGCAAACTCGGGGTTCGCGCCGGTAAGACAGGATTTATCTCCTTATCGGATACCGTGGTGCCGAAGGAAAACGTAATTGGACAGGTCGGCGATGGATTTAAAATAGCGATGTTCTGCCTGGATCAGGGACGATATACCGTTGCCGCCGGTTCCACAGGCTTGATCCGCGCCTGCCATGATGCTTGCGTGGAATACGCCAATACCAGGAAGACATTTCAAACACCGATAGGCAAGCATCAACTGGTAAAAGAGATGATTGCCCGTATGTATGCCGGCTATGAGATATCCCGGAATCTCTATCTCAAAGCCGGGTGGATGAAAAACAATGGAATCGCCAACTCCCGCGCCACATCATTAGCCAAATGGATATCCTGCGAATATGCCGAAGCCGCGGCGTCCGATGCCGTTCAAGTACACGGCGCTTATGGATTTTCCGATGAATATCCTGTGGAGCGTTACTACCGCAACGCCAAAGGCGCATCGATATATGAAGGTACGCGCGAAATCCAGAAATTGATACAGGCTGATTATTCCCTGGGATACCGCAAGGATAAGAAAGATCGCACCGAACTGCCGACCTGGCCATTTGACGGGTAGATTGATGGATTACTGCTAATATTGATATTCTATCGCTTAAATTTTCGCCATATATGGCGTTTACGTAATAAGGAAAATCGCCTGCATTGTTAAGCTGCCTGACAGAGATAGGGGAGGAAACTTAGTCACTCGCCTCTTTTTCGTTTTAACCTACCGTCCTTCCTGCCTTTGCCGCTTCACCTTAATCCGGTTGTTATTATGCTGGCGGTTTGTTTCAGCAAAAAGATGCCCGCCGTCTCCTGAAGCGACGAAATACAGGTAATCGACAGCTGCCGGATCAACCGCCGCTTCCAATGATTTCTGTCCCGGATTGGCGATCGGTCCCGGAGGTAAGCCGTAATACCGATATGTGTTATAGGGGGAATCAACCGCAAGGTCTTTTAACCATAGAGGGCGGTCGAGATTGGGCAGAGCATAGATAACGGTTGGGTCGCATTGGAGTTTCATCCCCTTTCGCAGCCTGTTATGAAAAACAGCGCTGATGGTTCTTCTTTCGTCCTTCAATCCGGTCTCTTTTTCAATTAACGACGCCATAGTCACAGCTTCGTGGATTGTGAAACCTACCGCTCCCGCGCGTTTGATCATATCAGCATCAAAAGCCTCAAAGAATCGATCCGCCATTATCCCCACAATTTTCTCGGGTTCGCTCCCGAAGTATATATAATAAGTATCGGGGAAAAGGTATCCTTCGAAGTTCTCCGCATTGATATTGTAATGACTAAGTAGCGAGTCGTTTTCGCAAGCCCTTACGAAAGCGGACGAATCCACTGACAATCGCTGATAGACAATACCTGCCATCTGCTTGTATGTCAATCCTTCCGGAAAAGTAACTCTAACCGGACTGTTACTCCCTTTCAGCAGTAACCTTGCGATAGCCAGGTAGCTGTTATCTTCGTTGAAATTATAACGTCCTGCTTTTACCTCATTGGGAGAACCTATTACAGACACTAATCCGACCAGTATTTTGCTATTGCTGATTATCGACTCTTCCTGCAGCCTTTGCGCAATCGATATAAAGGACTCCCCTTTATTGGCGATGATGATAGCTTTCTTGCCGCTTTCGAGGTTACCGGCAGGAGCTACCGCCAAATAATGCCATCCGAAGGCGATCGCAACTACGATTATAAGCAATAAAGTTAGCAAAACTTTCTTCATCACTTCAATCTTCCCAGCAACCTGAGCGGAATCTCCAGAACAACTCGTATCAATCCGCATAGGAGAATGAATAATGTACTAACAAAGTATGTCACCATATCCAGCCCCAATCTTAATATTCCTCCCGGATATTCTCTTAAAAGATTCATCCTGCCTTTTGTTCCTTACTTTCTGGATTCCAGGTAGCTTTGGAGGATATCGACGGCAGCCAGTTGATCAATAATCTCCTTTTTGCCCTTAATTTTCTTGCCGGTTTGATGGAAACCGGCTTCAGCCCTCTTAGATGAGTAATATTCATCATACAAAACCACCGGCAATCCGCACCTATTCTCCAGATCCCGCCCGAAACTTCTAATTTCACTGTAGAGCTCAGCTTCCTTCCCATCATCTCTAATCGGTTCGCCAATCACTATAAATTCCACCGATTCATCTATTATCAGTTCTTCTAACTCACGTATCAACTTCTCAGGTTCGGTCACAATTAACGTTTTTAGCGGCGTTACCATGATCTCATCCGGATCGGTAATCGCCAACCCTACTCGCCTTCTACCGTAATCGATCCCCAGTATTCTCATTATAGAAATCTCGCGCGATATTCTGCTATCGCCTCCTCATTTGAACTGAAAGCGATACGCACCGGAATATTGTTTATATCGAAATACTCGACTTCGGATACATCATCGCCGGGTTTGATTTCACCCGAAATAACTTCTGCCAGATAAACAATCAATACTACCGCATGACGGGGATCATCGCCCCCTTTGTAGGCATTGAAAACCCCATTGAGTTTAATATGTAATCCCGTCTCCTCTAAGGTCTCCCGTATAGCGCATTCATCAGGTCCCTCGCCAATTTCCATAAAACCGGCCGGTAATGTCCATTTTCCCACCGCCGGTGGATACTTCCTCTTTGCCAGCAGAATCCTTTGATTGTCATCGACAATTACAACCCCGCATGCCGGTTTGGGATTATCATAAAAAACAAAGCCGCACTTGCCGCAGACCTGTCTTTCTATTATCTCATTTTCAGGTATCCTTGTCGCCAGCTTGTCGGCGCACACGGGACAATATATATAACGCAAAATAATTCCCTCTGTTTATCGTTTCTATTAATATATCGTCCCGGTAGAAAGTTTCAAAACTTAATCTAAAAAAAGCGGCAAGCCCCTATTGTAGGATAAAATCTCGAAAGTTCCGATCTGCTGATCCAAAGTTGGCGGGACACTCTTGTCCCGCTCCTTCATCGAGAGTTGTCAAAAGGATAATCTGACAAATGCCGCACAATAACCGCCAGGCTATGCTCAGATCTGCGGTTTATTCGAACGCCTCGATCTGGTCTGCATGGAACAGATTAAATAACCCAGAGCGAAACCCAAAAACGCGGTTGCAAGAATCAAAACTAACAGCGGCATAGAAATAGACCAGAAAAGGATTTGCACTATCGCCGTCTCTGAGTTCTGAATTAAAATGACCAAAACTATGAGTGCGATAATCCCGATAATTATGGATTTGGTTTGCATTTAATCTCTTTTTTTTAACGAGTTTAACACTATGATGGAGATTTTTCAAGTAAAATATGTTCCTTGACTCTCGCCTTTGTTTACCGCTCCTTTGTTTTCCAGTAGGTAAATCGAAAAAATGTATTATATTATCAACGATAACGAAAATCCTGTAAATCTCTATTCCTCGGAGGTTGAAAATGATACAAAAGCAAATAGTCCAGATTATCTGCATCTTCTTAATGCTAAGCGCCTCTGCTATCGCTGCCGATTTTTATTCCTTAGATAACTGCTGTTTCAGAACACCTGAAGTAACCGGCTACAAGCAAAACTATTATAATCCGGGAACGGGCGTCGCTGCATTCGATCCAGCCGCCGACTGGACTGTCAGTCTCAACGCGCCTGTATTGTCATCCCTGCGGATCGCAGATGTCGATGGCGACCAGCAGCAGGATATAATCTGCACCACCTACGGTCCCGATGGAAATCCCTACGGCGCCGGACAGATTTTTGTGTTTAATGTCAATGGTGATACATTGGATGGCTGGCCATATATAACTAACAAACCATTTCCGGCATCCGCATCGATAGGCGACGTGGATAATGACGGTGATATAGAAATAGTCGCCGGCGATTGGAGTAAAATCTATTTACTCAATCACGATGGGACATATTATCCCGGTTGGCCCCTTTCCAATGGACTAACTTATTCCCCCGCGATAATCGACCTTGATGATGATGGCGATATGGAGATTATTTATACCTCGAACAATCTGCTATATATACGTCACCACGATGGAGAGTTATGGGATGGTTTCCCTGTATCTGCGCCGGAAAATATAGGTTCGCCTTCGCTGGGGGATATGGATCTGGATGGGCAGTATGAAATTATCGCCGGCACCACCGCCGGGCCGGTCGGACCGGAGCCTTATGAGATTTATGTATGGAAACTCGATGGCACAGTTCTGTCAGGATTTCCCGTCAGCACATCCGGCGTGGTCAAATCCACTCCGGCTATAGCTGATATTGATAATGACGACTTCCTTGAGATAGTGGTTGCCGCCTATCACACTTCGAATCTTGATTACCTCTATTGCCTTGATTGGCAGGGAAATCATGAACCGGGCTGGCCTGTTCGAGCCGAATATATTCGGTTATCTTCACCGGCACTGGGAGATGTTGACCACGATAATGACCTGGAGATATTCATCGGAGGATATTACAGCTCAGACCAGAGTATCGAGGTGCTTTTTGCATATCATCATGATGGACAGCCGCTTAATAATTTCCCGGTTGAGCTTTTCCATGACGGACCGGCTGGTAACATCAACTCCTCTCCGGTAATTGCCGAGGTGGATGGAGATACCATGCATTCCGAGGTTTTCGTAAAAGTCTGGGATCACATCTATGCGCTCCATTCCGATGGTACCGTTGTCGATGGTTTCCCTTACTTCATTGACGATGAAAATCATACCGGCACACATGGGCCATCGCCTGCGATAGGCGATCTTGATTACGATGGAGATGCTGACTATGTTTTCATATCCGCAATAGGCAACCTGACCTATATTGACGCGCACGGTGATTTCAACCTTCCAAAATCCCCCTGGCAGATGTATAAGCATGATAGCTGGGGAACTGGTTTGATCAGTACGGAACCAATTTCAAGTATTGAGACCGAAAGCGATCTTCCCGCTATGTTTTGGTTGAACCCAAATTATCCCAATCCTTTCAATGCCGCTACGACTATTACTTATCAGCTTCCCGAAGCGTCTGTTATTAAACTGGATATTTTCAATCTGCTCGGGCAGAAAATAGCGGGTCTGGTGGATGGTTTCAAGCATGCCGGCGTGCATACCGCTACTTGGAGTGCATCCAATTATTCCAGCGGAATATATTTCTATAAACTATCGGTTGGCGATAGAGTGATCACGAAGCGGATGACGCTGTTGAAGTAATCCCCCTCACCCGTCCCGACTTCGCCGGGACACCCTCTCCCGCTAAACGGGAGAGGGGGATAAGGAAGGAATTTTATGATTTTAATGAATAAGAGATATCCGCTCAGTGCCCCTTCTCCCATTTAGTGGGAGAAGGGGTCAGGGGATGAGGGAGTCTATCGCGGCGTCAAGTCTTCTGACCTTCCCACGAGGGAAACGGATTGCTTCGCTTCGCTCGCAATGACGGGAGAAGGCAGCCGGCAGCACATTGGATGTACCCGCCGATACGCGGCAGACGGGGAAGGTTTGTTGAAAAAGTCATTGCGAGCCCGAGGCTTGCCGAGGGCGCGGCAATCCCCCATTATCATGCAATGCCTTAAGTTCGGGTTTTGAGATAGTTTCGAGCGACCCTCCGGCACAAGTAAATAATGCGTCTTAGTATTATCTCCGGCTAATTTATTATTGCAATCTATCTACCTCAATCTTATTTTACAGGCCGGTTTAGTACTTAATCATAACTTAAATCAAAATGTGATTATGAGTTCAATAAAAGAAATATTTAAGGGTACCGCTGTATCCACATTTTTAGTGACGGTTTTTGTTTGGATAGATATCTGTCGATTGAACAGTATCTCACTTATCTCAAGTGATGGTTTTGCATTATTATTCAATTTTGTCATCTATTTAGGATTACCCGTATTTATTCTTATTCTTGTTATCCTTAGCGTCATTGTTGCTGTTCTGCAAAGATTAAAACCGGAATGGGTGGAGGCATACCTTCATCATAAGGCTGTCGCTTTTACATTGATGTTATTCTATCTCGGGATGGTGGGGGTTACTCTTCGTACTTACGGTATATATTTCGAGGATTACCCGATTAAGTTGGGATATTATTCCGGGATAATAGTATATTTCATTCGATTTCTGCTTTACCTGTTTGTAGGTTGGCTGCTCTTTGTTTTATATCTAAGGATTCGGAAAAGTATAGACCGCAAATTGAACGGCGCGTCGGTTTCAGGTTTCGTAAAATCCTTAACTGCCGGTTCGACAACCCTGCTCTACTCCCTAATAGTCTATATTTTTATAATATTCTGCTACGGGATGTTCTACGGCGGGTCGCCATTGAACCAGATCAGCAGTTTTATTTTCGGTGGAGGTAACGCTGAGTTTAAAAGCAGCGTAACTAATCCCCCCGCTTTTGAGGATCGCAAAATATCTCGAAGGATTATTTTGCTTGGAATCGATGGTTTGGGGTGGAATATGATAGATGAACTTATATCCAAAGGCGAGCTACCCGCATTCGAGTATCTTAAGGATAATGCCAGCTATGGTTATCTTGATACATACAAGCCAACCTCTTCCCCGTTAATATGGACAACCATAGCTACAGGTCATTCCCCGGAAGCACATGGAATAGTGGGGTATATCGAATATCAATTCCCTGCGGTAGGTCAATCTGTTTTCCTACCGTTGGCGCGGGGATTCAATAAATATTTCGATACGGTGGGAAATAAATCCGGGCTTTTCGAATCATATCCGGTGCTGTCAACAAGAAGAACAAAGAAAGCTGTCTGGGAGGTAATCGATGATTATGGGGGAAGCAGCGCTGTGTTTAATTGGTGGCCCTCCCGACCGGTGGATGATATCTCCGGAATAATAGTCTCTGATTTCGCCTGTCGAGCGATGAGCAAAGTTCTTGGTAATTCCAATGCTGATCTTGAGAATAATCCCGGGGATGTTATACCTGCCAACTTCACCGATGAGATCGAACAAGCCGGTATCCTCTCGAACTTATCTTCTTTGGATGCGGCTAATTTCCGGCACAATCTACAGGGGCGGCCGGATAATCTGGTTAGCGCTCTAAATTGCTTGTCGAAAGACGGAAGAATTGCAATGGCATCGGGTTTGCACGTTATGGAGAAAGACGACCTTAATTTCATCTCTTCATATATTCACGATGCCGATAACCATTTTTTCTGGGAGTATGTGGAACCTGAATATTTCAGCGGCGTTGACATGTCCGATCCGGACAGGAAAATGGTGCCGGGAACCTATATGGCTATTGATCGGGTAATTGAAGAGTTCCTTGATAGAATGACGGAAAACGATTATCTGGTAGTTGCCTCCGACCATTCAATCAGAGCTGTACTATGGGAAGGAAAGAGCACCGGAAGCCATGCCAATGCTCCGCCGGGAGCCATAATAATATATGGTGAAGGAATAAAACGGGGATACAACTTCACAGGCGCCTCGGTATATGATGTTGCTCCCACTGTTTTAGGTTTGCTGGAATTGCCAATATCTATCGAACTTGAGGGTAGGTCGCTGGTGAAGGAAGTCTCGGATGGAACCGTATTCCCGCCCTCATTAGATTATGTAAGTTCTTATGGAAGGCGGTCGATCCAGAGATACGAATACACTCAGTCAACTATTGATAGTGAGTTTAAGGAGCAATTAAAGGCATTGGGATACATCGAATAATCGTGAGAAGGCTTATCAATCAAGCCCTTTTGGACTCGCGAATCGCTCTCTTCAATGTCGCCGCTAACTTGGTCACCTTAAACGGCTTTTCCATAAAGGCAGCCGCCCCTGATTGATAAGCCTGATCCCGGCTGGAGTCCGATGGATATCCTGTTATCATAATAATCGGGATTTTGGGAAATTTTTGCTTCATTTGCAGCAACAAAGTGATGCCATCCGTCTCAGGCAATTTGAAATCAAGAATTACGGCATCGAATTTCTTATGATTAACAGCGTTCAATGCTGATGAGCCATCGGCGGCAGATACAACCTGATAACCTTTTTCCCGAAGAAAATCATAAAGCATATCCCGAACCATTAAATCATCATCAACAACAAGTATCTTACTATCCTGCATTTCGCCCCGCCAAAAAGTTCAAAAATTATAGGGAATTACGAAGGTTAAACTACATCGATTTCAGCTTATCCATCGCCTGTCGCTCGTCACCATAGATCTCAAAAATATTGGAAAGCTGAGTAATGTCGAAAACCTCTCTGACATACGGCGCCAGTCCGGTCAGTATTACTTTCCCGCTGCATGAGTTAACATTTTTGAGAATGGACACTAATGCTCCCAAGCCTGAACTATTGATGAAATTAACGCCCTTAAAGTCGAAAATCAGCTTATTATGCCTATCGGTTATCAGGTTATCGGTTTCGGATTTCAGGCGAGTAGAGCTTTCCAAATCCAAGCGACCGTTAAGACTTAAAATCGTAATGTCTCCTTGATCCTTTTGCTTAATATCCATATCAAAATCCAATCTTGAGTAGTTTCAATCCTTTTCTATGCCTTAACTTTGACAGATTCAGCGGTTTCCTTTTTCGGTATCTTATAGTATTTACACACAGAAACCGCGAATGTACCTCTTTCCGTGTGATACCATTCTATTTTATCGGCAATTTTTTGAACTATTTTTAAACCTCGTCCTCCTGATGCATAAATACCATCAGACTCGTATTTCCGGGAAATAGCGGATTCGGTAAAACCATCTCCTTCATCTTCAACAATAATTTCCACTCTATCCGTGAGAATCTGTATCGAAATCCATATAGTTTTATCGGGATTTTGTTGATTACCATGAAGGTAGCTATTTGTTACAATTTCCGAGATAGCTACCCGAAAACGATACTTCTCTTTATCAAGCATAGGAGTTAACTCAACCAGAGCTTTCATCAGCTCATCCACAATCTTCGGAGAACGGATCGAATTAAGCATCTCCATCTTTATATGTTCATTTAAACTGGTATCGGCTTGCTGTATCATTTTTCTATATCCACTGTCAAGATTGTCGTATCATCAATTTTGTCTTTGTCCACCTGAAAATCCTTGAGAAAATTACCTATATTTCTAACAAAGAGCGATAAGGGCTTTTCGCGATACTGTTCTACAAGCTTTCTGAATCCGGCTAAACCGAGCATATTTCCATCGGCATCGAAACACTCAAAGGCGCCGTCGGTATAAAGTACGATTCTATCATCCGGTTCTATTTCCACTGTCTCGCCGGAGAAGGTAAATTCGGGGAATTGTCCCAGAATTGTACCTTTTGTTTTTAATGAGAAAGTCTCATTTCCTCTCAGGAGAAAAGATGGCGGATGTCCCGCGCTGATAAATCTGAATTTCATCTTTTTTAAATCGATATGTCCATAAAACAGGGTCACAAACATAGCTTTTGCCCGTTGGGTGTCTTCACATAGGAGGCGATTGACTGAATTGATAATTTCCTCCACCGATTTCCCATTTCTATATTCGGTTCTGATCATGCTGCGTACAGCGCTCATAATGAGGGCTGCTGAGACGCCTTTGTTGGTAACATCTGCCACCACAACCGCCAAATTTGAGTTATCTCTTACTATGATATCGTAAAAATCGCCGCCGACCTGACGTGCGGGTATATAGATAGCATCGATTAAGACTCCGGTGATTTTAAGTAGTTTGCTCGGCAGAAGCGCTTCCTGAACTTGCTGGGCAACAGCCAGCTCATGCTCCATCTGTTGATTTTCTAATGTGATCTTAAAAACCTTGGCGTTTTCGATAGCCACCGCCGTAAACTGCACCAGGGCTTCCAAATTTAATTCATCGCTTTGGGAGAAGCATTCCGCGCCGTTTTTGTTAACAATTATCATCGCGCCTATGGTATCACCGCGGGTGCAAACCGGCGCGGCGATGAGTGATTCGATGTTGATGTTTTCGCTGTGGACTTCCAAATCTTCCGGAGCGTTATCAATACGTATGATTTCATTTCTTTCCAGCAGCAAATCGAGTAAAGCGCCTTTACCTTTGATTTCCCAGGATTGGGCAAGCTGCGGATCGATACCCATGGAGATTTTCGGGACGAGGACATCATCTTCCTCAATCAGAATTCCCCCAACCTCCCCATCCATCATTTCCAGAGAAACCTCCAGCATAGCTGACAAAATGGTGTCGACATCCAGAATAGAGGTGATCATAGCGCCGATCCGCTCTATGTTTTGAAGCCGAAATCTGAGCTCTTCGTTTTCTTTCCGAAGGTCGGCGTCTGCGTTGGATAGCTGTATTCGGTTTTCTGTTGTTTGAGACATAGAATCCCGGAAAATGAAGGCTGTTGTTTTTATGAATATCGGCGTGAAAAGCGGTGAGGTTTACGTGATATGGCTTAAAGCGGATAATTGGTTGTCTGATGGGAGTGGTTTGCGGAGGCGAGAAACCCCTTGTTAAGGGACTATAGAAAGATGATGTAAAAATCCAAAGTAATGATTGACAAAAAATATAATACGTAATATATTACAGTAAGCTGGAATTATTCGAATTGCTTCAATTACAATCAGCACCAAAACGGCTTCCGGCTAAAGGATAAGATATATCGGTTAGGTTAAAGAATATGATAGTAAGACATTCGCAGTTCGGGATGTTATGGTGCGCTCCAGTTAATTTAGGCGATGGAAAACGGGATAAATAAGGGGTGGTAAATATGGGTAAACGTAAACAACTCATCAGCATAGGGGTTGCCCTTTTCTTGCTGATCTTAGTAATCAACCAAAATGGGCAAACCAGTATAATATATGTAGCCGGTGACGTATATGGGCAGTGGAGCGCGGATACTGTCGTGGTTTATAATGATATCAGAGTGCCGCAGGGTGAGACTTTGATTATCGATCCGGGGGTGGAAGTAATTTTCGCCTGGGCGAAACAAATGATAGTTGACACATCCGCATTGCTTCTGGCAGTAGGAACTGAGACTGATACCATCGAATTCTGTCCGCAAAGCGTTGACAGCGGCTGGGTGGGGATTTCTTTATATTCGGCATCGAGCCAAACGAGGCTGGAGTATGCGAAAGTGGAAACATACGGGGATGTGGGGATAAGATGTTATGATATGGAATACATTGTTATACGACATTGCGAGGTGAGTAATTGCGGGCATTATAATTATGAGGTTGGAGGTGGGATACACTGCAGCCGGAGCAATATACAGATAACTGATTGCTATATCCACGACTGTGGTTGGTTATATTCGGGAGACTCATGGGGAGATCCAGATGGCATTGGGATTATAGTGATGGATGCTGCATCAGCTGTTGTGGAGAGCAATGTAATTGAAAATAATTACGGGGGAGGAATGCGATCATCTGCAAGTAATATATCTATCATAGGTAACACTTTCTTGGAGAACGAGAATCGGTTTGAAGCGAGTTATTTGTATAGTGATGTATACGGTTTCAGAGACGGAGGAGGGCTTTATATCAATGGATGCACTGCAGTGGTCCAAAACAATACGATATTCAATAATAGTGTATATGTTTCGGCGTCCGCGGGCAACGCGAGTGCTATGGCGGGAGCAGCTGGGGGAGGAATTTACATCTATGGTGGATCAATTACTCTGAATAGTAATTTTATTTCAGGAAATGAAGTTTTTGCCCGTTCTTCTTCGCAATATTATTCGACTCACTCAACCGGCGAAGGGGCGGAGTCTTTTGCGCAGGGACGGTAAACAGCGAAATTAGGAATAACATTGTTACCTATAACTTCACACGGGTCTTAGCAGGCGGCTTGGCTCCTACTCGAGATTCTCATGGAGGTGGTATCTGCAGCATCGGCAATATCAGTCTGCGTATGACGGAAAATACCATAAGCGATAATGAAGTTTTCGGCAGCGGGATTATGTACTACGATTTGCTGGGCGCCGGAATGTTCGTGTCTGCCTTATCCGATAGTATTGCTCGAAATATAATTAACTGTAATGCGTACAGCGCTGGAATTACGATACGGCAGAGTTCATGCCAATTATACAGAAACCTGATCGCAGATAATTCCGACGGCGGTATCCAGACCATTGAAGGGGGCAGCGTTGATATCGCTAACTGCACAATAGCAAACAATAGTTCCTTCGGGCTTAGAGGAGATGCCTGGTTAACAAACTGTATCATGTGGAATAATATGCAAGGGGGAGAACCTATCGTCACTTATTCCGATATGTTGATTCCGTATCCGGGAATTGGGAACATCTCAGAAGATCCTCAATTCGTTACACCTCATACCGGAGATTATCATCTCTCCCCATATTCCCCATGTATCGATGCTGGCGATCCCGATAGTCCACCCGATCCGGATGGTTCTATCGCTGACATGGGAGCTTTCCACGAACCAAGACCGCTGAGTGTGGACATAGAAGCTATACCCGATTCCACACCCGTAGTCGGTCCTCCGGGCGGCACATTCGGACTTACCGGTTCGGTGCGTAATGAGTGCGATACATCTGTCGTAGTGGACTTGTCCTCGGGAGTACAATGGGTAGGTGAATATTATGAACTACAGCGTTTGAATAACTTGCACCTTGATCCCAATGAATATATATCAGGACATTTCATAATCCATGTTCCGCATTATGCTCCTTATGGATGGTATGAATATGTTTCTAAAGCTGAGGACTCTGGAAATGGATTTTCATTCGACATGTCGAGGTTTTCTTTCGCTGTTAATAGATTCCCACGGGAGGAATGGCATGATAAATGGAGTATTGAAGGGGAATGGGTGAGTTCGGACAATGATATAGCGCCGCATGGGGAAAGGTCAATTATAAAAGCCTATCCGAATCCTTTTAATACCTCAATTACAATTAATTTCGAAGTGCAAATGGATTGCCAGGTGTCACTGGATATCTATAATATTTTGGGGCGGAAAGTAGTTACATTGCTCAACGGGATCAGCAAAGGGGGAAGGCATAAAGTAAATTGGAATGCCACGAGCCACCCCAGCGGAGTATATTTCTATAAGCTGACAGCGGATGATACAGCGCTAACTGGCAGGATAACGTTACTCAAGTAGCATTAACCTGAATTAAGCCACCTCTTCGAACCTGCAGGTGAAATGACGCAGCATGGGCGCTTCGTAAGTTATTCTGAGCCCTTTAACGCATGAGGGATTGTCTTTAATGTATCTAAAAGCATGTGCGATGTATTCCATGTGGGAATTGGAGTAAACTCTGCGGGGAATCGCCAAACGCACCAAATCTAAAGCGGGGTAGATCTCCTTTTTGGTTTCCCGGTCTTTCTTAGCAAACATGACATTACCGATTTCCACGCTTCGGATTCCGGCTTCGCGGTACAAAGCTGCGGTTAATGCCCATCCGGGATATTGATTTTGAGGTATATGTTTTATGAAATCCCCTGCATCTACAAATACAGCGTGGCCTCCGGTGGGTTTAATAATAGGGATGCCTGATTCGGTTAGCTGATTACCGAGATATTCCACCTGCTTGATTCTATACTCGAGATAATCCTCATTGGTGACTTCCTCCAATCCGCGGGCTACAGCCTCCAGATCTCTGCCTGCCATGCCTCCGTAAGTGCGGTAACCTTCGATAAGTATAAGGGTGTTGGTCAGGATTGTGGCGAGGTTTTCTTCATTTAATGCCAGGAAACCGCCGATATTGGCAAGCCCGTCTTTTTTGGCAGACATGGTGCAGCCGTCAGCATAGGAGAACATCTCGCGGGCGATTTCCTTTACCCTCTTATCTGAATAGCCTCTCTCTCGCGTCTTGATAAAAAAAGCATTTTCGGCGAACCTGGCGGCATCGAAAAAGAACGGTATACCATTCTCATGAAGAATGGAGGAAACTTTCTTTATGTTCTCCATGGAAGCGGGTTGACCGCCGCCGGTGTTGTTGGTGATAGTCATCATTCCCAGCGGAATCTTCTCCACACCAACGGATTTGATGAAATCAGTGAGTTTATCGGTATCGATGTTTCCCTTGAAAGGATGATCAATGTCAGGTCGCCTGCCTTCGTCGATTACCAGATCAACGGCTTCGGCGCCCTGATTCTCAATGTTGGCGCGGGTGGTATCGAAATGGCAATTGGACGGCACCGAATCGCCCGGCTTCAGCAAATTGGAGAACAATATATTTTCCGCCACGCGTCCTTGATGAACCGGGATAATATGCTTGAAACCGGTGATATCCCTGATCACTTCTTCGAAATGAAAATAGTTCCGGCAGCCGGCGTAGGATTCATCGCCGATCATCAATCCTGACCACTGATTGTCCGACATCGCCGATGTGCCGGAATCGGTCAGCAGGTCGATGAAAATATCTTCCGCCCTCAAAAGGAAAACATTGAATGAAGCCTTTTTTATTTTGCCGACACGTTCATCGCGACTGAGCATGCGGATAGGTTCGATAACTTTTACACGGTAGGGTTCAACGGGACCAAGCACTTAACCTCCGGAGCAAGATGTCTGAATGCCGGAAGAACTAACAACATTATTCGGCATTGTTATTTATCTGTGGATTAGATGTATACAAGTTTAAATTTTTCCGCCCAGGGACTCAAAATTAACGAAATCGGCATGATTGACAATAATCGATTCCACTGAACGAAAACCGCCGTCGCCTTCATGAGCGTGAGTAGCTATCATGTGCTGGATTTCCTCCGAAAGCCCATGCGCAAAAGCTAAGGCGGCGCCGGAGAATGGATGTCTCATTAGTTTACCGGCGGCGGATTTAACAAAATCGCCATCCTTTTTCTTGTACTCAAGAAGTTTTCCCACATCATGGAGCAGACCGCCCGCGATGAGAACGTCAAAATCGATTTTGATTTTATCACCGTAGGAATCCAGCATAACCTTTGCAGTTTCGATAGCGGTTCTGGTAATCGCCCTGGTGTGAGTAACCAGATCAACTCCGCTTTCTTTGGTTAGTAAGCTGAAGGGAATATCGGTTAAATCGCTTTCCTGCCAACCTCCGCGTTTCAGAGCCTCTTCCCAGATATCAGCGATTTTGACTCGTAACGTCTCATCTTTTATCTGGTTAATCTCGGGAAAGTATTTTTCTATATCCATGGCAAACCTTATGTTTATGTTTTCTTCGCTTCGAATCTGCTTCTGATTTTACCTACGGGATGTCCATTATGGTTCAGTATCTCGGGAGCCGCAAATTTGCTAAGGTCGATTACGGCTCTATCGGAAAGGAATCCGGTTTGGAAGAGGAGTTCTATGGTTGCCGAATAGACCGCCCGTCTGGCTCCATCCTCGATTTTTATCGCGCCGCCAAGTCGTTGATCCGGAATTCCAAATAATTGCACGCCTTCGGCTCCGCTTTTTGATAAAACTTTGCCGCCGGAAGCTTGAGTGAGTTCATAATCAAATCTTCCTTCGCCGGAAATCATATCGGGATGTTCCCGCATTGCCAAAGTGATCGACGAATATACTTTAGCAATCTCGCGGGGGACGGTGTTGGGTGACAATAACTGCGCCATCCCCCGGGCGATATTTACCAGCGGCAGCGCAAAAACCGGCGCGCCGCACCCATCCAAACCCCTTCCGATTTTCTCGGCGGGATAATGGCAGGCATCAGCCACCGCATTCAGTATCATCTTCTGGCAGGGATGGTCATAATCGAGGTAATCCTCAAGAGACCAGCTTTTAAACCTACAGATTGCCAGCATGGCTGCATGCTTACCCGAGCAGTTATTTTGCAGTACGGAGAATGTATCCGAAGGGCGCGGCTGAATGCCTTTAACGCCGTAATAATGCGGCACATGGACGCCGCACCGGAGGTACTCCTCTTTCAGACCCGTTTTTTCCAATATCTCCGATATGATCTTAACATGATGTTCTTCGCCGGAATGAGAACCCGCCATCAGGGCAAGTTCCTTGCTGGTATAATTATATTTTCGCGACGCTCCGGTTTCAATAAGCGGAATCACCTGGAACGGTTTAGCCGCAGAGCGCATGTAGGTAAAAAACTCCGGATCGCCGATCTGGAATCGAATATTCCCTTCGTAATCGCAAATGACCGCCGAACCTCGGTGAATCGATTCAATGCTGTCGCCGCGATATACATAGACCATCCGATCCGGCACTATTTCGGGCTGTTCCTGCTCCTCAACGAAATTTAAATTCAGTTTGTCCGTATCCATAGCGCCTTATATAAAATTATTCATGTTAAATTGCAAGATATAATTTAAAAATAAGAAATAACAAATAGGTTTCCCGGCAGCGCAGACATTCGTGTCTGCGGGGCAAAATGCGGGACACGAATGTCCCGCCTACCGCACCTTGGTAGCGCAGACATTCTTGTCTGCGAGTTTCCCTTGTCGGACAGGAATGTCCGACCTACCATCTATCATTATTTATTGCGGGGCGCGAATGACCGGCCTACCGCACCTTGGCAGCGCAGACATTCCTATCTGCGGATTGAAATGAAGCTCAACTAAAGACCGCAAGGTTCAATACGATATTTACTACCTGCGGTCTTTATCTTTTTATTCGTCTCAAGCCGTCACAGACGGATCAAGACAGGAACAAGCCTGTCGTCTATCAAGGCGCGGGATAATCTCCAATTGAAAAAATTATCATCTGACCCACAAAACATTACACGATTAAAAACTAACGAACACAACGAAACCCGATATTGTTGTTGCGATTATGCGGATTGTTGTTGTTGCGATTTTCACAACGCGTGTTGTTGGCATTATTGTTCCACGAACCGCCCCGCAACACGCGAACTGTTTTTTCGGCTTATCCCTTTTCTTTTTTGATCCAACCGCCAAGCATTTTTCCTATCTCGTTTATTTGAACATTGATTCGCTCATAATAACTGAAACTCCAAAAGTTTAAATCCATTGTAACTCTTGTTAATATGCGCAATCGCTCCAGATAACTACTGGCGCGATATAAAGCGGTTAATTTATCTGTAGAAGTAAAACCAAGCAAGATTTCTTCAATAAATTTTAAACTGCTGTCCTGTAATCGATGTGAAATAATGTATCGCTGCGACTTCGGAAATTTCATGGTCGCTTTGAATATGTCAACTGACAGTTGATAACTTTTGTCAAATAACGGGTAATCTTCTTTTCGTTTCATTTTACAAATACATATCGATTGAATAAATCTTCCCGCAAACGCCAGGTGTCGGCATGTCCTGCATGACCAATCCATGACTGTACGGATGAATTGATGGTTTGAAAATCAATGGCGCCTTGTTTATAGTCCAGTTGATATTTATTCATTCGTTTGGCAAACAATTTGATATTTGATTTTCGCAAGCGGCGGTATTCAGGAAAAATTCTATACCCCATAAAATCCGTTCCCATCGTAACAGGGAATATAGTATTCTTTTTCGGATGAACGGACAAACGCAGCGATGCCAAAAATTTGATAATTTCACTCCGTATATTCCATAATTCCGATTTTGAATCGGATAATACAACGAAGTCATCCATATAGCGAATATAATAATCGCAGCGAAGGATAAATTTAACAAAATAGTCCAGCTCGTTCAAATAGATATTCGCTAGAAATTGACTGGTCAAATTCCCGATGGGCAGCCCGCGCTGCCGTTCCAGCGGAGTCAACAAATCATCATCGCCATACCATTGCATGACGTATTCATCTTTTAAAATATCTTGCCCGCTATGAATAATGGCGCTTAACAGCCACGGCAGATCATTGTCCTTAATTTTTCTTCTTAAAATTGCAAGCAAAATCTCGTGATCGATACTGGGAAAATATTTTTGAATATCACATTTAAAAACGAATTTCTTTTTCCTGCAAAATTGGGTAAACCGATTCGCTGCCTTGTGCTGTCCTTTTCCTTTGCGGCAGGCGTAGGAATCAAAAATGAATATATTTTCGTAGATCGGTTCCAGCACATTGCAGATGGCGTGATGCACAACCCGATCCCGAAATGGCGCCGCAGAAATAAGCCGTTTTTTGGGTTCGGTGATATAAAAATTATAGTAACATCCAGGTTGATAGTTTCTTGAAAGCAGGCTATCCTGCAATTGAAACAACTCTTTTTCTAAATTTATTTTAAATTGCTCCACATACGGTTTCCATTTTTTCCCTTTAGCTGCTTTTTTGAAGGCGCTATACAAATTTTGAAAGGTGATAATCTGTGGATAAAGATTTTTAATGGTTTTCATTTTTAAACGCTGTCCAAAATTTTAATAATTTTTCCGCCCGCCTTCGGCGGGAACCAAATTCCAAAAAACCAATTACCAAAACCCAAGCTGCCAAAACACAAATCCCAAGAAACATAGACGACAAAAACTATCGAACACAACGAAACCCGATAATGCTGGAGCGATAAAGCGGAATGTAGCTGTAGCGAAAAACACAACGCGTGAAGTAGGCAATAGAATTGCTCCACGAACCGCCCCGCAACACGCGGTACTCGCCGCTATGCGCTCCCCTGGGATCGGCTGCCAATGACGATGTATAAGCGCCATACCAGTCCCAGCACCACTCCCACACGTTGCCGCTCATATCATAAATCCCCAGCTCGTTTGGCTTCTTCGTGCCGACAAAATGCGTCTTTTCGCCGGAATTATCCCAATACCAACCGACTTCATCCAATTTGTCGCTTCCGCTATATTTATATCCCCGCGATTGGTTTCCCCCTCGAGCCGCATATTCCCACTCCGCCTCCGTGGGCAATCGGTAACCGTTGGCGCTGAAATCGCAAGCGACATCTTCTCCGCTTATTCTGTAACAGGGAGTTAGCCCATCACTCCGGCTTTTCTTGTTGCAGAATTCCACCGCGTCAAACCAGCTGATTTGTTCAACAGGTAAATCATCACCTTTGAATTTAGATGGGTTTTTGCCCATTACCTCCCGGTATTCCTTCTGGGTCACCTCACATTTGCTAATATAAAAACTGCTAACAGTCACCTGATGCACCGGCTTCTCGTCACCATCGCCATTATTGCTGCCCATCATGAAAATGCCGCCTTCGACATAGATCATATCTCCCGAGGACTCGGGTATAGATGATTCCTGCTGCGAGCTATGCTCCGGGATATAACCGCCAGCCAACTTGCCGGCGACAACTCGCATCCCGGTTTTGAGCATCTCTCCCAAATCCCCCTCATGGTCATAAACGGCAGTCTTAATAATCTCCCCGGTTTCCACATCCACTAACCGCGCCGACACCGAATAAACCCTGCTCACTTTGCTGATGCTTCCCGCGACCATCTGCGCCGCCCCCAATATCTGACCGGCGGCGACAATACATTGCTGATCAGTGCATCCGGTCATCTGGAAACTCTGTTCGCCAAGCAGGACATTCATCATCTCCCTTTCGACCACCGTCCACTTGCCGGTCTCCACCAGGTCAGTCCGAAGTCTATCCGTTAAAGCCCGGGTTTCTGATTCGGTTACTCCATTGCCTGAAAAATCCATTACAGCAACGGTTGGCTTAGCCTGCAAATTGGAGAATGGGAGCAAAAAGAAGACGAAAAAAAGAAATAGCTTACGGCTCATGAGTTTCTCCCGTGTAAATCAATAATATCCATTTTCAAAGGGTAATTTAAAATATCCGATTCTGATAATCAAGCTAAAAAACCGGATAATTATCATAAACGGGTAGAGCAAACATTCCTGTCTGCGGATTGAAATAAAACGTGTCGGGTTTCTCGCTCACTTCGTTCGCTCGGAACCCGACCTACGGCGCCAGCGAACAGGTCAAGTTTTCTGTAGAGGATCACA
>CAZLVS010000020.1:0-66267 GCA_964563085.1 uncultured Ignavibacteria bacterium
GTCTTAATCCCTTATTCATCAGGGAATGTTTTCTTACTCTTGAAGAAGCGTGGGAGATATGTCCCCGGGCAGATTGGTCTTAATCCCTTATTCATCAGGGAATGTTTTCTTACTCTGAAGCCTATCCGTGGGATGGAGAGGCGTACGAGGGTCTTAATCCCTTATTCATCAGGGAATGTTTTCTTACTAAGCGTCAAGTGGCGGAGACACAGCGGAGGCACCCTGTCTTAATCCCTTATTCATCAGGGAATGTTTTCTTACGTTTACCCGCTTTGCGCAGGCACAGGGTAGCCGTGGTCTTAATCCCTTATTCATCAGGGAATGTTTTCTTACGCCGTGCAGACGTTAACGTCTTAATAGACGTTACAGAGGTCTTAATCCCTTATTCATCAGGGAATGTTTTCTTACGACATATCAGCACTGGGATACGCAGTGGTTTTGGGGTCTTAATCCCTTATTCATCAGGGAATGTTTTCTTACGCATTCCCGCGATGGCAGTTCGCAGGTCTTCATCGGGGTCTTAATCCCTTATTCATCAGGGAATGTTTTCTTACATCTCCTTTTTAAACTGATTGTACGGCAGAAAGTTATATTGACATTCAGCGGAACCTGTAATTTTAGGCGCTCGATTTTAGAACGTTTCAACGGACAACTCCTTTAAGATGTAGTCTTTCACGACGTTACAGAGCCGCGGAACTCACCGGTCATAATCACAATTATCGGGTAGTGCAATTTTTAAAATATATAAACTTGCGGCACATCCATCGGTTTTTTCCCATCGCCTAACTGCTCGATCTTATTCCTGCAGCTTTCACACAATTTATAAATTCTGATGGACTCGCCCTTTGCCAGTTTAGCATGTTTCTTAAGGCGCGAAAAACACTCTTCCCAAACACTCTCCTTGATTTCCGCCAGCTCGAAAACTGACTTCTGAACCCTACAACCGTAATCATTCAGGATTTTCGCCACTTTATTGCGCTTACGATTGTTTGATATATCATATGTGATAAGATAATTATTCATTTGGCTTTGAACAAATAAAAGTTTGCGTTATCTGATTTTTTCATTATAGCCGCTTTTAGAGTATCAATTTGACTCTGGAGAATCGTGATAATCCGCATTTCTCTTAGATGTTGGTCCCAATGCTTGAAAAATGTTTTCAAATTCTGACTTCCAAGCTGATATCCTCCATCCGGGTTTCTATGGAAATTATCGCCTTTAAATATCCCCAGATTAAATAATCTAACCACTAAACGATCGACAATGGGAGCTCTCAGTACTTCCAGAATATCGAATGCCAGCGTCGGTTTCCCATAGGATTTACGATGATAAAATCCGAGGTAAGGATCGATGCCCGATGCATTTAGATGGGACTGAATCAAAGAAGAAAGAACCACATATCCGAAGGATAACAGAGCATTGGCAGGGTCCTTCGGTGGTCGCTTGCTCCGCCCGTTGAACAAAGAACCGTCTTTAAACGCCCCGGCATAAGCATTGAAATATGTTTTGGCTGAGGAACCCTCTACTCCGTGCAACGTCGATAGAGATTTGCAGTCGTTGATACGTTTGCTATATCTTTCGATATCGCCGCATCCGGTTTTAGGATTAAAGGTGGGGTTATTCCTCGATAGATGTCTCAAAACCTCTATAGAATTGCTTAGTTTTGCTTTCACCAATCCTTTAGACAGCTTCAGACAGAGGGTTTCATCCTCGTAGAATCTGAATTGAGCGATTCGCAGATCGATGTTCTTAGATAATGCCGGGGTTAATTGCCCGTACATTTTTCCTCCCTGTGAGAGCAAAGATAAACCTATTCCGCTGTTCAACAGCAGCTGAATCGCCTGAGAACTGAACTGGATGCTGCCGCATGCTATTATTTGCTCGATACGATGAGTTTCAATTTGTCCTACCGGTTCGTCCTCTTTTTCAACAATAAGCTTCCTGCCGAGCTTCTTTACTGCAGAGCCTTGTTCGGTAAGATAGATATTCGCCATAATTTTCCCCCTTAACTATCATAACCTAAAATGTTCATTCTTTTAATTAAAATCGGTAAAAGGGGGAATATCCTTCGGATTCAGCTTTAGCTCGAAACGTTTCTTCCTTTTAATCCCCAATCCGCAATCCGAAATCTCCAATCCGCAATCCCCAATCCCCAATCCCCAATCCGAAATCGGAATATTCAGTTGTCAAAGAGCTCCGCAACCGCGCTAAATCACGGTTAAACGTTTTTAGTTAATCCTGCAAGGCGCCGGTAGGCAATAGCAATTCTGAACCACATCATCGTTTCCGTGCACGATACCGGTGACCATCCGACCGTAGAAGTGTCTTAAACCATCCTCGGTTTTAAACACCGCCCCGGGTTCCATTTGAAGCAGCGGCCTTTTGAAGGGATTATCGTGTCCGCCTTCTCCCAGCTTGCCGTATTTCACCCTTAGCCGATAGCGGGCGTCGGTTGGATCCGACTTAGCAGGAACCATGGATGACAGAGATACAAAACCGTTGGCGTCATCGAAATGCTTAAAGCAATCGACTTCTTCAACTCCCTGTACCTGGAAAGCGCCGGCGCCGACCGACTTATCCCGCCCGAAACCGGCGTGAGCCATTAGCTCAAATAGCTTCATCACCCTGTCTATCCATCCTTCTTCACACCGAACGTAAACTTCGATGATAGACGGGGGCGGCAGATATTCGGAGATGGTTTCAAAGAGGCCGCCTTCACCCTCCGCTTTTGTTGTGAAGGAATTACGATCCAATGACGCATGAGGCATAACCATGATCCTCCATGGATCGGATACCGGATTTGGCGAAATCGCCTCTCCCCTGCAGATACCCAGGAAATCTTCCAGGCAATAGAAAGGCGACTTTCGCCTTCGCTTGCCATCCGCGTATTCCGAAACCGTTCGGGCTCTGCCAACAGCGATATTGACCATGGGGCGCGGCATGGTATGAATCTCACCGTGCTGAGGATTATCGACAACCGGGAAACCATCGCTTAGCACAAACGGCGGGCTGCCCTCGAGGAATGGTCGGAGGAACTCCTCGATGGTCATCGCCAAGCCGCCGTACGCAACCTGCCAGCAGAGATGGCCGAATATAGTATCTGATTGCCACCTGGTGCCTGCGCTCGAGGTCAGTTCGATTCTAATCCTGTAGTCGTTCATTTCCATTCCATCGACCTGATATATTCGCTTAAAGGTTTATCGTTATGGGTGAATTTAACTTTGCCGTAGCCGCGGGTTCCGCTGCCGCCCAGGTAATCTTCTTCGAGCAACTCAAAACCTTCGGCGAGTTTATCCATCCAATCCTTGAGTTGTGCTTGATCAGTTTCAAATATCCTTATGGATAGCTCAAAGCGAAACTTCGCTCCCGCTGGCACTCTAAAATTCTCTCGCGGGTCAGTGGATGTCATGGTTTCTCTATCGATTTTTACCTCGGTTTTCACTTCTGTATAATCCTTCAGAACTTCCCCGATACTCTCAATACTCTTATTTGATAAGAACAAATCTCTGAAGATTAAACGTGTTGGAGATTTCGTTTTTTTCGCTCTACTGCATCCAAAAAGAACACATATAAAGCAATCCCCACAATCGCAGGGATTTCCCACACCTCTTTCATCTGTGGAAATCTTATCATATCTAAGCTCCAATAAGCAGCGTATTTTACCTTTCAGTGAAGATCCGGGTATGTACGGCAATCCATCCAAAGGATTGGTTATGATCGGATTGTCAATCCCTGCTATTTCAAAACCGGATTCTGTACCGCCGATTCTACAACCTGTCAGACATTCTAATTCACCATCGATAATCTCATGCTTTATCAACTTCATTTTAACCTCCGAAATTAACTCTTTTAACTACGATTCTGTTTTCTTCTTTTACTTGTCTTCTCGAGTTCGGTCAGATAGGCTATAATTGCTGAAATGTATTTTACGAACGCGATGAACTCTTTCTCATTACGTTTTATCACCTTTAAATGGCTATCAAATAAATATTTAAATGTTTTTGTATATGGTGGCTTATCACGATTCGCTTGATAGCGTGCGAAGCTGGATAATTCATCTATCTGCGGTATTATCGAATCAAAACCAGGCTTGTTTGGCAACTTCAATGGAATTTCAATCCCTCTTAAATACCGTAAAAAATCTCTAACCTGAGTTTTTTTCATTTTAGAATTGTAGATTGATCTTGCCGCATCTTGCCCTGACGTTAAAAAAATATCACTTTTGATATAACCTTTCTCATTGTAAAAGGTATCAAATATGCAATGGTCAGGAATCTTAGAAGATTGGTATTTGTCTCCTCCCCCCTTTGTCTGCTGATACTGTCCCATGTTTCTCTCCTGTTTAGATTTATTCGGACTGCACTGAATGCAATACTCCTCACCGGGAAGCGTGTTTTTCTCGCAAATCTTACATTTATTCATTACCTACCTCTCTATTAAGATAAAGTGCATATTGACAAATGAAAGCTAATAAGCTTATCCCTCTAAACTCGGGATTAGTATATTGATACGCCCATTCTTTGGCGGTCTTCTGGTCGTTGGATGTTCCGGTCCAATTTCGGGTAAGATCATAAATCATCTTAGGTATTACGTCCAGCTTGGAAGTATCCTTCGTCCTGTAGAACTCAAGCAATCTTATTCCGTATTGCATGAAGCGCTGTATTTTAGAGGTATTCAGAACACCGTCTTCGATCCATGCCGACAGCTTTCGTGCTTCCGACAAAGCATCCTTATATTCCCGCCAGCTCATGGTGGTACCCATCGTGGTTATGGAATTCTTACCGTCCATATTTTTGGATCGCTTCAAGTTTTCAGAAGCTAATGTGTTTCCGAGGGAAACAGGTGTTTTGGGCTTGATAATCCCGATTCCCGCGGATAATCCCCAGGACGGATTGAAACAGGTATAACGCTGAAACTTAGCATAAAGCTCCAGCGCAAAATCGTGAATATTGTCCCATGGGCCGATAAGCATAAGGTCATCACCTCCGGAAAAGACAGTATATATCATAGGATATTCGGACTCAAGAAGGTGATAAATATACCCGGAAAAGAAATTTTCCAGGGAACGACTTAAGGATGTCAATCGCGAAATCGACTTCCTGTCCTTGCCGTCACCTCCCGACGCAATCAATCCGCGTGAGAAAATGAAACCGAGGTTATCGATATCCGCTTTGAGTATACCGAGCAACTTTCGCCCTTTAGACATGTCAGCGATTGAGGTTAACTCAAGAACATTGCCTTTATCGTCCCTGGGTACGTAGTTGTTCCTGAGTATAGTGAAAAGAGGATGTGATAACTCCTCCATCAGCTCGCCGCGAAATCCAATTACTAAATCCGAGACCGGGTGCATCTCATTGATCTTATCGATGAATTCAAAGCTGGAATCGACCAAAGGGTACTTCAAAAGGGATTTATCAAAAGCGATCTCCATGAGCGCATTCTTGACAATTTCACCACCTAAAGACTGCTCCGACCTACAGGTATCGCATATCGGCTGCTCATGCGGTAATCTTGCGAAATCCTCGACGCGATTCTTCTGGCAAGATCTACACAGCTCTTCAGCTCTTCCCACAAAACCGGTTCTTGTCCATTGCTCTTCATGCCATCCATTCGCGGAAGAGAGATGAACGAATCCTCGGTAGCTTACATCATCGAGTTCCGAATTGATATCACTAAGGACCGACGGAAAATCTAATACACTTTCACGAGCGAAAGACTCCCATACCAGATTGACGCGAAGTTCTCCATTCTTCTCTCTAAGTATCCATTCATGAAGCTCCTTGCGTTTCTGCGTCAGGACTTCTACGGTCTTTTTACTATTGGGTAATAACAGATAGAACCGTCCTCCGGCGGATATGATCAGATGCGACAGGATCAACCCGAGTTCGTGGATTAAACCGATTGCCATATTATCGGAAAACGCACCCACCTGAAATGAACGACCCCTCAAAGCCTTTGCCCTGCCTTTAGAACCTGTGAGATTAAATATGTAATTTTGTATCCCCCCAAAATCACCTGCCGCCAGGATAAAGGGTTCATCGTCAAGCTCAGACAAATGAAGGCAACCGGCTATAGCCGATGTTGTTTTCAAGTGATCAAATAAGGATATATCAGGAGTCTCGACGTTGGTTGCCGATGGTACTGACCAGGCAATTTTTTCAAGTATGGATAGTGCGGCATTGGCATATTGTTTAGGATTGCGGATACTGATATTGTTGAATATCTTCAACAATGACTTCCAAAGTACCTTGTAACGCTCCGTCTGATCGATCTCTGACTCTTGCTCAAAAGGAAACAAGAAGTCTGGGGAGAATTTTTCGAGTGTAAACCTGTAAATGTCGCTGCTGTAATTGTCACTGGTGCAGGTAGAAACCTGACTCACTACCGGGTTGAGTAATACTTTGCGGAATCTATCCCGCATGCCGGAGGTTTCGATGGTTTCACGCTCCATTGCTGAGGAGAGATGGTCTGCATCGGTAATTAATTTGTGCAAATCATCTGCCGGATTATGATGATAGGAAGCTAAATTAGCGAGTTCAGATGGATTGATACCGTCCGGCAAATTCGTCGTTATCTGTTCACAGAACTCGTTGGTGTAAAGAACATGCTTATGGGTGTAATATCCTTCTTTGCTCTTAGGGCAAAGGTTTTGCTCCAAATTTGCAGAAGAAGGAGATAATCCCTCGCTTGACTTAAACGCCCTCTGACCGATTTTTCCCACATCATGGAATAGCGCAGCTAATAATACTGTGTCATAATTTACATTCATTTGAACCGTCCTGATCTAATCACCTCAACTATAATATTTAGAAGTACTCAAATAGAAATTAGCAAAATTCAATAAGCCCTCCCCCCTGGGCGTACGGGTGAAACCTGTCTGCCGGGGACAGTGATAGGCTGTCTGTTTTGGCGCCCAGGGATAAAGTTTTAGAAGCAACTTGAATCGCATGGCAGCTGTGATCCCGGCAATCTTAATCGTCTCGATCCCATTTCCTCAAGTAAAGCGCTCTTGCCGCCATGACGTCCCCATTGTCATCATCCCTTCTGATGCTATTTGTTTTTCTCTGATTTTGTTAATGAGCGTCCTCCTTTTAGGATGTCTGATTTACCTGAGTCCCATGATTAGTTTTCTTAACTTTCTTTCCGGACTCCTTTTTCCCAGCACATAACCGTTGTACCCGCCAACCGCTCCCCAGAAAACCGCCCAGACTATCAAACCTAACAGGATCGCAGGATTCAGGAATTCTATCTCTATCAGGTTACTGTTCACTAACCAAAAAACAACCACAGTCAACATGCCGGAAACCACCGTCGATATCAATCCGATCATCGCTCCTTTGTAAATAAGCGGTTTCGCCAGGTAGAACTCGGCAGCTCCCAGGTCACGCATAATTGCTATCTTAAGGTTATGCTGATAATACAGCAGCTGCGCGGAGTTGGCAACCACTGCGGTTGCCGCCAGCGAGATTAACACAATAAAAACCAGCCCCATAAGAATTAAAAATTCCCGAAAATCCTCCATCCGCCGCATCAAATCCGCCGCGAAGTCGACTTCAGCTACGCCTTCTATATTGGCTGCATTTTTCGCAATATTACTCAGGTTCTCCCAGCCCAGATGGTTCCTGTCCACCTTCACCTCGAAGCTGTGCGGGAGCGGATTCTCTGCCAAGGCGGTGAACAGCTCATCCCCGAAATATTCCATCATGAACTCCAATGCATCCTCAGGACTTATATAATGCACCTGCGATACGCCGGTTATATTCCATAGCCGTGATTCGATATTATTCCGAAGATCGCGGGATGCAAATCTGTCTACATATACCTGAACTGTCATGTTTCGGCGGAAGTCATCGATTGCGGTCAGGATGTTCTGGCTTATTAATAAAATAATCAACAGGAAAAGGAAAATCACCGAGCAGGCTCCGATTGCCCGGATGAAAAAGCTGCGGCTGTTTTGTGTTCGTTCGGAAGGTCTCATCTATTCTAAAGGTTTCAATCTCCCGTCAACTATTCTCAGGACCCGGCATCTGCCGTTACGGAAAACGGCGGTATCATGACTGACCACCATCACGGTGGTTCCGGCAACATTGATTTTGTTGAAAAGCGCGCCGATCTCGGCGCTGGTTTCCGGATCGAGCGAACCGGTGGGTTCATCCGCGAGTAAAACCAGGGGTTTGCCGATTAATGCTCGAGCGATTGCGGTTCGCTGTTTTTCACCTCCCGACAACTCCTCGGGATAAGCGGCTGACAGCGGCGTTAAACCGAATTCCGATAAAGTCTGCAGCGTCCTCGCTTTTAGCCGCTTTGAGGGCGTCCTTCGTATCTTCAATGGCAAAGCCACATTTTCATAAACAGTCATCTCATCGACCAGCCGGAAATCCTGATGGATCATCCCCATTGACCGACGTAATTGAATTAACTGCCGATTGTTAATGTTTTGCAAAGCGATACTGCCGACTTCGATATTGCCCGAATCGGGCAGCAGCTCATGTCTTAACAGCTTCAGCAGTGTGGTTTTACCGGAACCGGACACTCCGGTTATCAATGCGTATTCACCCTTATTTACAAATAGATTCAAATCGGTGAATAGGAGTTTACCCCGTTCAAAAGAGAATGTCAAGGAATCTATTTTGATCATATCTCATCAAACGATGCAATGTATCATCTCCCATACTCATAATGCCCCGCTTTCGCGCCTAACCCTGGACCGTAGAGTACGGCGTTTACGAAAAGCTGGCGCGTTCCTTGATAATAAGCGCGATTGTACGGCTGCCTTGAGATCAGGATCAACTGCCCTTTACCCACGCCTTCACGAGTCACATAGGCTGATTCCGCCCAGCGTTCTCTCGCCTCGGGCCAGAGCAATCCCGATAAGCGAAGCGAGTTCTCATCGGCGAAGCGTCCCACCGTCTCCACCGGATAACCGGAAAGGAGAACTTCGTCTCCGTAGGTCAAAGCGGGAACTTTATCGCCCATCCCGAACGCCAGCCAGTGTTCGGTATTGAGGTTTACCCGCATAATCGCGCCCCTGGGATGGAATATCCTTCTCCATTGATCGTACTTCTCCATATACTCAATATTGCCGGGGGAAGAAGGCATCTCCATTTCCTTTTTGTCCTTTACTTTTTCTGGGTGCCATAACTCCATTGTATCCAATGGAGGCGATTCCGCCCGTTTTTCCAGGTCAACCATTTTATCGTACATAGGTAACTTATCGAAAGATTGCCTTAACATACGCACCTGGCTAAGTCCCGAAGAAGAATCGGCGGCATAAACAGCCGAGTTACCCACGCAGATCAGGGTACCGCCATCGCGCATCCAATCTCTGAGAAGTGACGCTCCATGTTTGCCCAGGACCGATTTAGCGGAGCCCGCGCCGCCCCAGATGGATGGCATGATTAACACATTGTATTTATTGATATTGGTTCTGGTGAGGGCGGTGAAGTTAATTAGAGAATGCGGGATTCCCAGTTCGTGATCGATGATAAACCATAGCGTTCCGAAATCTCCCCAGTTCAGCGGATTACCTGTGCATAGAGCGATATGCGGCTCGATCAGGAGACGGAATTTAGTTGATCCGAGGTCGAAACCTTCCTCAACCCGCGCTGTGCTCACCCCCCTTATCTCCGCTCCGGTTTCTTGAGCTATGGATTGAAGTATATCGCTCAGATTTTCAGGATTGTTCTTACGTCTTATCAAAAGCGAACCGCCGTTGTATGAAACGCCGTCGATGGTAAATGGCTTCATGCCGGTATATACGGTTAAATTCTTGGCGTAAAGCTCCACCAGGGCTAATGCTTTACTTTCTCCTTCATTGTTGATCAGGAAGCCGTACGTTGCATTCGGATTAATCAGACTGCCGGCGACGCTTTCAATCTCCCTCAGCGGAGCTGCATTCACCCGGAATGATTTATTGGTCATGTAAGCATCGAGCCCATAAGCCAAAGGCATTGACCAGGCTGAGGCTTCATACATGTAAGAATCCTTCTCCTTTTCCAATCCTCTCCGCTCCTTCTTTAGAAACTCGCTATCCAAACGAGGATCGAATTCCAGGATCGCTTTAGCAAGCGCACCAGCCGGTTGAGCGGTGGAGACTAAGTATGTCCCTGCGGGGAATGTTTTGGAATCGATATCCCTGTCGAATATCCCCTGAAGATCCTTCGCCTTGAATTCCTTCTGAGCGACCGATACTTCGATCCCCTGCATCATCAATGAATTAATAAAGCGGTGCATTCTCCTTTCATTTCCATCCGGCACAAACAGAAATATCAGGTCATCTTTTTCCCCTTGCTCGATAATGCGTTTTTTTGTCTCGTAAAAATCGGATAAGACCTCCTTACGGTTGTCGGCTAACGTAGTGAGGTTCGCTATGGATGATACGAACTGATGATGTACCGATTCGCGATAAGTCAGTAGATAATTATCATGCTGAAGCACCGATTCGCCCTGCACTCCCGCTTGTTCATACAGGATTCCCACTGCTCCCAAGAATGTAGGCCATGCCGAACCGTACCCGGGAAACCATTGCTCGTTCCAATCACCGGAGTAGTAACTCCAGCCATACCTGTCAAACGCCTGTGCCTGATCCTGACTGAAAATATCATACCATTTCAGCACATTTTCCGGAGTATTCTTGTTAATCGGCTGCCTGGGGGGAGAAAAGAGGAAAGTAGCATCAGCCCACATCTCATGTGCATCCACGACCAGCTGCGGATTCCACTCCGTGATCGCGGCAACTCTCCCCTTTGTTTCCGGCTGTGTGACCGCAAAATAATCACGATTCAAATCGAACAGGTAATGATTGGTTCTTCCGCGGGGCCAGACACCGTTATGCTGAACCGAATTCTTGTCATAATTAGGAGTTTTGGAACCGTAAACCTGGAGCATGGAAAGATATCGTTCCCTGCCATCGGGATTCTCGCAGGGATCGATCAGCGCCACCGCATTTTCCCTGATTCGTTCTGTCAGATCATCGGTACCCGCGGCAAGCTGATATGCTAATTGAAGCGAAGCGTCGGTACCGGATAATTCATCGCCATGTACCGAATACGCCATCCAGGCGATAGCGGGCGTATTCTCAACTATATTATTAAAACCGATATGATCACTAAGTATACGCGGGTCCGCCAGCTTTCCGACCGATGATCTTATTTCAGCTAATCGAGACATATTGCGCGGAGAGCTTATGATGAGATAATATAATGGTCTGGCTTCGTGTGTTTCTCCATATTGATGCAGTTCCACGATCGGGCTAACCTCCGCCAGCTCTTTTATATACTCAACCACCTTGTCATACCTGGCAGGCTTTTTACCGAGCGGATAACCGACAATATCCCCCGGTTCGGGTATCGAATTGTCATAGGTTCCATTTGGAAAGTATGGCTCGGTGTAATCATCGAATGCCGCGGAATACGACGGATTGTAATACGCCGACGTTTCCCCTGCCAGAGCAATACTCACGAGTATAAAGATACCGATTACTATTCGCAACCATTGCAAATTCAAATATGAAATCATTGATATTCTCCCGTACACGCATTTATTCTAACGTAAGGACTATAAATCACCTAAAGTTAAAAAGCAATTAGATAATTGTCGAAACCGTGATGGATATGACCGCCGTGCGAAACTTAGCAGATGAATTAATGTGAAACGGTGTCGGGTTTCTCGCTCATTTCATTCGCTCGGAACCCGATCTGCCCTCGGAATCCATGTCAGGGGGATAAACCCCCTGGCCTGCCCGCTTTCCGAATCAGAGCATTAGCGGTTAAAGCTGCACCCGGCAAAAAACTCTTGCATTATTCAATCCCATTAGTTTTAGTATATTTTTCTAATAATTGGAATTTGCCCGAATGGAGTGATGTTTTGAAAATTCTGGTGGTTGGCAGCGGCGGTAGAGAACATACCTTGGTTTGGAAACTATCGAAATCCGAACAAGTGGATAAAATATTTGCGGCCCCCGGGAATGCCGGAATCGCCAGTATGTGCAAAAGTATGCCGATTAAGGTCGATGATCTCAACGGACTGGCGGATTTTGCGGAAAAGCAAAAGATTGATTTGACCGTAGTCGGTCCGGAGCTGCCGCTGACGTTGGGGATCGTAGACCAATTTGAAAGCCGGGGATTACGAATTTTCGGTCCCTCCAAAAAGGCATCGGAGATAGAAGGCTCCAAAGCATTTTCCAAAGAATTTATGAAAAAATACCACATACCTACCGCGAGTTACAAGATATTCGAAAATTATGAGGAAGCAGTTGAATATGTAAAAGATAACGATGTCCCCTTAGCGATTAAAGCCGACGGATTGGCGGCGGGGAAAGGCGCAATGATTTGCCTCAACTCCAAGGAATCACTAAAGGCGCTTGATAGCATGATGGTGAGAAAGGTTTTCGGCGCAGCCGGCAGCAGAGTGATAATTGAGAGTATTCTGGAGGGCGAAGAAGTGTCGGTAATGGCTTTCACCGACGGTAAAACCCTTGTACCGATGGTTTCCGCACAGGATCATAAAAGAATCTATGATGGCGGGTTAGGTCCGAATACCGGCGGGATGGGCGCATTTGCGCCTACCAAAGTAGTTAACGATAGAATGATGAAAGCAATCGTCAGTCAAATTCTGGAACCAACTGTCGAGGGTTTGCGTCAGGAGGGTCGTTTGTTCAAGGGGATACTTTATGCCGGACTGATGATAACCGAAATCGGTCCGAAAGTGATTGAATTTAACTGCCGATTCGGCGACCCGGAAACTCAGGCAGTATTGCCGCTTCTGAAGAATGATCTTGCCGAAATATTTTTGAGCATTATCGAAGAAGAACTTGACCTGGTGGATATCGAGTGGCGCGAGGAAAGCTCGGTATGCGTGGTGTTAGCATCGGAAGGTTATCCGGAAAAACCGGTTACTGGAGTAAAGATAGATGGACTAAAAAATGTGCGAAAGGAGAACTGCTATCTATTTCACGCCGGAACCACTCGACTTAAGAACGGTCAGTTGATCACCAGCGGCGGCAGGGTTTTGGGAATAGTCGCCACTCACCGGGATCTGCAGGGCGCTATACAGCGTGCGTATTCGGCAATCAAAAGAGTTTCGTTCAAGGGAATGCAATATCGGAAGGATATCGGGCAGGTTGTTGGGGGAGTAAAGAGTTCTTTCTTCTAAAAGTTAATCTTTTTATAGGCGCTTGTTATGTCAAAAGTTTTAATATTAGTCGGTAGCAAATCCGATATGGAATATGCCAGGAAGGCTGCGGATACTCTGGATGGATTCGGTGTGGAGTGTCAATTGGAAGTATCGTCGGCGCATCGCAGACCTGAGTACACCAGGCAATTAGCAAGCGAAGCGGAATCCCGAGGATTTGGAGTTATTATTGCATTGGCAGGCTATGCCGCAGCGCTTCCCGGTTTTGCCGCATCGGTAAGTAAATTGCCGGTGATTGGGGTGCCGCTTCCCACCTCCGATCTGAAGGGTATCGATGCGGCTTTATCCATCATGCAAATGCCGGGCGGAGTGCCGGTGGCGAGTATGGGTATCGGTATGGCTGGGGCGAAGAATGCGGCGCTTTTGGCGGTCAGGATTCTATCTCTGCAGGATCCCGACTTATCAGATAAACTAACCGAATATATTGAATCTCAAGCTAAAGGATAGGGTGTGGGCAGGGATGTTATAGTTGTATTCGAGGATGAACGTTATGATGGTTTGTATCCCATCAGTTACACCAGACCATCGTATCATATACTTTGCGGCGCAAAAACCAATCTTGAGAGAATCGAGCATTATTTCGGTGGTTTTAATTTTATTACCGTATGTCGAGAAGAGCTGTCGGCGATCTTCAATGATGATAGCGGCTTGACAATCGATAGGATTGAAGCCGGCAGGTTGATTCTTATCAACGGCAGAGCAGTCTTAACCGGCGACGACGGAGAGTTAATCTCCGAACTAAAGAACGCCGACGGACCAAAGGCTTTTGTGAAGGGGGATACGCTGATTGCGGCGGTGATCCCTCATGGTTCGATTAAGGATTTCCGATCTGAGCTCGACAAGCCATACCAAGCGGGCGGAACGGAGCGCATAGTTGATAAAATAGGCGACTCTGTCGAGGTTGATGTTGCGATTTTTAACCATATTTGGGAACCGATGCTGATAAATCCGAAGATGATAGAAGCGGATTTCAGAGAATTTTATTCGGAAGATAAAGGATCATCGTCGTTTGGCGATTCTCATTCGTACAATCGAAGTGATATCTTTACTGCTCAAACCGTTTCGGCAGATGCAGGTTCGGCGCTCGACGCTCGTGAAGGACCGATTATACTGGAGCCGGGGGTACGGATTAAGCCGATGCATTTTCTGGAGGGTCCCGCGTTTATCGGAAAGAACAGCCGCCTGGTCGGGGGGAAGACTACCGGAGGCTGTTCGCTCGGAGAGGGCTGCAGGATTGGCGGAGAGGTGGAAAACAGCATAATCATAGCTAACAGCAATAAGTATCATGAAGGTTTCTTGGGTCATGCCTATCTGGGGGAATGGGTAAACCTGGGAGCGTTGACCACCAATTCCGATTTGAAAAACAACTATACTGAAATCAATGTAAAAATCGAGGGAAAGTTAATCAGAACCGGGAGTATAAAGATAGGCTCCTTTATCGGGGATCACAGCAAGACCGGAATCGGAACAACGCTGAATACCGGACTGGTTATCGGGGTTTCTTCGAACCTTTTCGGGGGAACATTGATTATAGAGAAGGAGATCCCCAGTTTCGCCTGGGGGAACGATGGATTAAGACGGGAGTATGCGTTGGGAAAGGCTGTCGAAACTGCGGAGGTGGTGTTGAAGCGAAGGGGGAAACAATTCGACAGCGGCCAGCTGAGATTGTTTAAGTTTATATTCGAGCAGAGTAAGAAGATGAGAGACGGTTGGATACATGGCAAACGACATTGATATATTCGCGATTTTGCCGATAAATCAGCATGAAAGCAGTGATGAAACCTCAGAGATGAATTTGTTTTTGTAGTAGGAGAAGAGATGCCTGAGCTTAGAAAAGATCCGATTATAGGAAGGTGGGTAATAATCTCTACTGAGAGGGGAAAGAGACCTTCTGATTTCGGAGTCGGTATGGAAAAGAAGAGTACGAAGTTATGTCCTTTCTGTCCGGGAAACGAATCGGCGACGCCGCCTGAGGTTTTGGCATTCAGACCTGACGGCTCACAGAAGAATACACCGGGCTGGACTTTGAGGGTGATTTCCAACAAGTTTCCGGCTCTCAAGATAGAGGGTGACCTGAATCGGCAGGGACATGGAATTTTCGATAAGATGAACGGTATCGGAGCCCATGAGGTGATAATAGAAACATCGGATCATCACATAGATTTTCCCAATTACAGCGACAGGACAGCGCAGGATGTTATCTGGGCGTATAGAATGCGGATCAGCGATCTAAAAAAGGACCCTCGATTCCGCTATACAATGGTGTTTAAGAACTATGGCGAAGCGGCGGGGGCGAGCTTGGAGCATGCTCACAGCCAGCTAATAGCAACTCCTATCGTACCCAAAAGAGTATCCGAGGAACTGGAGGGTTCCAAGAAGTACTATGGATTCAAGGAGAGGTGTATCTTCTGCGACATAATCCGACAGGAGATAACCGACGGGGATCGCGTGATTTCTTACAACGATAATTTTATAGCGCTGGAACCGTTTGCTCCTCGTCTGCCTTTCGAGACATGGATTTTGCCGACCAAGCATTACAGCGCGCTGGAGGACATTCCGGAGAAGGCTATTCCCGATCTGGCTTCTTTGCTCAAGGAGACATTGAAGAGATTAGAAATATCCTTGAATAACGCTCCGTACAATTATATAATGCATACCAGACCTGTCGACGACGAAGGGATCGAATATTATCATTGGCATATAGAAATAATGCCCAAATTAACCAAGGTTGCCGGCTTCGAATGGGGCACCGGTTTTTATATTAACCCTACGGCGCCGGAGGATGCCGCGAAGTATTTGAGGGAAGTCGATTTTACTCATGAAGAGCAGAGAGTAATTAAGCAGCAGATTTTATAAGACGAATTGAGTAAAATGGAAAATGGGGGCGCAACAAGGCATCCTATGACAGTAAACCCCGGCTTGTCAGAAGAAATTATGAGCGCCTTCTTGAAAGTGGATTTTTATGGATCGGAATAAGAAAGAAGCTATAAAACAGATTGAGATGGTAATTGTCGGGGGAGACCTGGCTATTGTAACTCTCGCGGGTCTGATATATTACTATCTCAATTTCCGCGAATTTCAAACATTATCCTTTTCTTACGCATCCTTTTTTATCTGGCTGAACCTGTTAAAAGTTCTCGCGCTATATCTGGCGGTTCGGATGAAAGCGATCCATCCTAATCCCTTCTTCAAAATATTCATCTTTTCCAATCTGATATTCATACCGGTTGTTCAAACGGCAATTCCTGAGAGCATGGGGGAATACAATTTCCTCTATTTCATTCTGATTATCTTCTCGGCATACTTCTGGGATTATCAACAGACAATGATGGTGACGCTTTTTTCGGCATCAGGTTATCTTTTGGTCACGCTCATCCGCGGAATCCCGTTTTCTCTGGTGCATTTTCTGCATATAGGGTTTTTCGCGCTGTTTTTCTTTTTCATAAAGGCAATAATGAACAAAATGAAGGATTCTCGCGCCAAGCTGATGGATGCTATGGATAATTTGAACCAGCGCACCTGGGAACTCGAGTTGGCACATGGCGAAACGGAGATGATTTATAATACGGTTGCTGACATAGCCGGAACCATCAAGCTGCAAAAATTAGCTTCTAAGATTCTGGAGATAAGCACCAAAAGCCTGGGAGCAAAGGAGTGCAAAGTATACAGAATTCACCCGGGTGGTTTCAGGTTTTACCTGATAGCGGAAGCAGCCGGAGATTCTGTCCATAACTATCAGGAACCTAAAAAGTATTCAATTGAGGAATGCCTTTCTTCGGTCAATGTTGATTATGATAAAGATACTTCCACGGGATATGTAAAGCGTTTCGAAGAGGGAGTAATCTTAAGCGGTGATAAAGGCGCAATGTTTATACCGCTGGCGGCGCGCCAGCAACTGTTGGGCGCTATACTTTTAAAAAGCGCAAGCGATGACGGATTTTCCAGAAGCGAATTGAGGCGCTATGAGGCTTTGAGGTCTGCGGCGTCTATGGCATTGGACAATATTGTGCTGATGCAGAAAACCGAGGAATTGGCTGTGGTCGACGAGTTGACCGGCGCTTACAATTTTCGTTATTTTAAAGATAAGCTCAGTACTGAAATTCATCGCGCTATCCGTTACAAACTCGATCTGTCGATATTGATGATAGATCTGGATTATTTTAAGAAGGTGAACGATAAGTATGGTCACGAAGCGGGTAACATGCTGCTTCAGCAACTCTCGGGGCTATTCGCAAGGTGTATCCGCGAGGTAGATATATTAGCGAGGTACGGCGGTGAGGAATTTGTGATTATCCTCCCTCAAACCGGCAAGAAGGATGCGGTTATGGTTGCCGAACGTATTAGAAAGGAGACGGAGTTAAATGTTTTTGAATGCGGTCCGGAGGCTCCCGAAGTGAGGGTTACTGTTTCGATTGGCGTGGAGTCATTTTCCCGTGCATATTATAAGGATACCGAGTTATTCCTGAAACAGACAGATAAGAACCTGTATAAGGCTAAGAAGACCGGAAGGAACAGGGTGGTTGCTTATAATGATGATCAGACTTCAGATATTGATCCAGCCTCTATAATCGCTCCCTCGGATAACTATGATTCCCAATGAAGTTAAATTCGGGCAGCTATTCGTTTTTGGGTTTGCCGGTAAAACCATCCCGGATTACATAAAAGCTCTTATAGCGGATGATAATCTGGGGGGTATCATACTTTTCGCCCGCAACGGGGAAACACCTGAAGAAGTGCGCTATATTACCGAAAGTATTTCCGATAAATCTCCGCTGCGGCCATTGGTGTTTGTCGATCAAGAAGGGGGCAGTGTAAGTAGAATCAATTTCGATAGCTTCGTCGATTACTCTGCCGAGGAGCTGGGCGCCAAGGATGACCTTGATTTTTTCAGGGAATTGACGCTAAAAAAAACGAGAGCGTTAATCGAATGCGGAGTCGATGTTAACACCGTGCCTGTGCTGGATATGCCGTCCGGTCCCGATCCGGATGTTCTGAAAGGACGATGTTTCGGCATTACGCCGGAGAAAGTGATGGGATTTGCTTCGGTGATATATGAAGTATACAGGGAGAACAATCTCTTATACTGTGCTAAGCATTTCCCGGGATTAGGTGATACCACGGTTGATCCCCACATTAACCTTCCAATCGATGACTCGATTCCGAATCGATATTTTCAGCATAAATTACTTCCGTTTCAAAGCGCAATCGAACACGAGGCGCCTATGATAATGACCACTCATGTTGTATGCAGGGCATTTGATATCCATTCTCCCGTCACATTTTCCAAGGCGATAGTCGACGGAATGCTAAAAGGAGAGATGGGTTATAATGGTTTGGTGGTTACTGATGACCTGGAAATGGGTGCGGTCGTAAGGAATTTCAGTTGGGAAGATGCGACATTAGATTCGGTGATAGCGGGTCATCATTTTCATCTTATTTGCCATAACCAGTCAAGGCAATCGGAGGCTTTGCGTATTGTTGAGGAACGAATAAGAAAAGACACCTTGTTTGCCGGGGAGGTTAAAAGAGCAGTATCCAAAATAGAGAAATTCAAGTATGGTTATTTTGGAAGGAAAAGAAGTCTTGCCGAATAAGTCGAGCAGGTTGGCGCTGGGGGTAAACAGCGGAACATCTATGGACTCGCTTGATACGGGACTGTTTGAAATTCAAAGAGATAATTATAATTACAGCGTCTTGTTCAGGAATTCCGCAAGCTGCCATTTTCCTGAAAACTTAGAAAATAGACTACTCTCCCTGGCTGTGGGTGATAATTCCAGTTTGAGATCACTTCTTTTATGCGATAGGGACTTATCATTCTATATTGGTTTGTCGATTAAAAAAGCATTGCGAGAGTTTGGAATCGATGCTAAAGATGTAGACCTGATTGGTTCCCATGGCCAAACGGTGGCGCATTTTCCGGATGAAAAGACCACCTTGCAGTTAGGTGATCCGTCGATTATCTGCGCTGATACCGGAATTACAACCGTGGGTGACTTCCGGCGCGCCGATATAGGGGCGGGCGGTGAAGGGGCTCCGCTATCTCCGGTTATGCATCAGCATCTGTTTGCGGAGACTCAACCGATTGCGGTCGTGAATATCGGGGGGATTTCGAATATATCCTATATCCCCTCTATAGATTCCGGTGAGACGCCCTTCGGCTTTGACTGCGGTCCCGGTAATATGTTAATCGACCGACTTTGTCAGCTTCACTATAAGAAACAGTATGATAAAGACGGTGAAATAGCGCGAAGTGGAAAAGTCATCAAGGATATTCTTGACCGGTTGGAACGGGATGAATTCATAAATGCGGCTCCTCCGAAATCCACGGGAAGGGAACATTATGGTGATGAGTTTATACAAAAATTCTTCACGGGTATTTATAGGAAAGAGGATTTAATAAGTACTGCTGCGGAGCTTACGGCTTTTGCAGTATCCACAAATTTGAGGAGTTATTCGCCAGAATGCGGCAAAATTATTCTGTGCGGAGGCGGAGCGCTGAACTCCTATTTACTCGAAAGGTTGAGTTTGTATCTTAGCGGTTACATCTTAGAGAAATCCGATGTTTACGGCATTCCCGCAAAAATGGTAGAATGCGCGGGTTTTGCATTGTTGGCGGCTATGGCTGTGGACAAAACGTATTCCGACCTAAGAAAAACTACCGGGTCTAAGAAACCGGTGATACCGGGTAAAGTCTGCTATGCATAGAAATCTCAAGTTCGATTCAATATCGATAATCACTTTGTTTCTGGGTATCGCAATATTTCTCGGCGGTTGCTCTAACCTGTTGAATCACGATGGGAACACAGCCAATGGTTCGGAGAAGCGGAAAGACAGAGGGGATGTGCCGGAGGTTGCTGTTCAGCTGCTTGATAATGTAGAACAGATAGAATTCCATAGCGATAAGCCTTTCGTCATCGTCTGCGATTTAGGCGATAATGTGAAGGAAGAGTATTTCAGTATATCCGAGATAAGGATTAAATCCAACGACGGCGGGCTGGAGATACACGACAAGAATTACGGCGAATTAGTAACTCAAGCGCGGCAAGTTTATTTTCGTAATACTTCCGAGGACGGAATCGGATATTTAAACGGCGATGGATACCGAGGGACAATATATGCAGTCTGGAAAGAGAATGATGGAACTATTGACGTTATAAATCGATTAGGTATAGATAATTACCTGAAAGGCGTGCTGCCCAAAGAGATGGGGAGGAGGAGCGACGAGGAATTCGAGGCGCTCAAGGCGCAGTCCGTTGCAGCAAGAACTTATGCAATGCATAAACTCGGGCGCGCAGGAGGCAAACAAACGTTAAGGGCGACTATTTTGGATCAAGTATACGGCGGATACGATGTTGAAGATGAACTGGCTAACCGAGCGATTGAAGCCACCGTCGGCGAAGTGGTTATGAACGACAGTAATTTAATATCTACATATTACTTCTCGACTTGCGGAGGTAAGACCGAATCTATAAGTGAAGTTTGGGAAGGAAATCGTCCCAATCCAAGTATGGTGTCGATTGATGATGGTAACTACTGCGCCTGGTCTAAGGCGTATTTCTGGGAGGATGAGTTCTCGCGTGAGCTTTTGCAGGCAAGGCTCGATGCTTATCTTAAAAAGATTAGAGGCAAAGGGCTTTCCGGAATTCTGCGGGATGTTAAGATTCTCTCCCGTTCCGGTTCCGGACGAGTTAAATTAATGAAATTCTATACAAGCCGGGAACAATTCGAACTAAAAGCGGATAAAATACGCTGGGCGATACGTAAGTCGTCTGATTTTTCGAAAATTCTACCTTCAACATTATTCGATATTAAAATTGAAAGAAACTACTCAGGTGATTTAGAGAAAGTTAGGTTCATAGGACGAGGAAGCGGTCATGGAGTCGGGATGTGTCAGTGTGGAGCTATCGGAAGGGCTCGCAGCGGACAGAGGTATAGGGAAATTCTTAATGCGTATTATACGCAAATAGTAATCAGAAAAGTCTACTAAATTTAAAAAGTGCTTGACACTACAACTTAATATAAATTATAGTTTGCCGATAATTATCGGAAAATAATTCTATAATTTTGAGCTTACGTTACTTAGATTGGAAAACTAATTGGAGGAAAAATGGCGAATATAACTGAATTTACGGATAGCAACTGGGATGATGAGGTACTAAAATCGGATTTACCGGTAGTTATTGATTTCTGGGCGGAGTGGTGCGGACCATGCCGAATGGTCGCTCCTATCGTCGAGGAGCTTTCCGACGAATATAACGGAAAGGTGAAATTCGGTAAATTAGATGTTGATAGTAACTCCGGCACTGCGGCAAGATACGGCATCCGTAGTATTCCTACTTTACTCATTTTTAAGGATGGTGATGAGGTGGCTCGCCTGATAGGCGCCAAGCCCAAAAATCAGATGGTTAAGGAGTTAGAACCTCACATCGGTTAGTTTCGAAATCGGCGGATTGTTTGTAAATTCTCTATAAAACCTATTCTCGAGAAATTAAAAACATTGTGATCATAATAACAAACCAAATAATAAAACTAAACAGGAGGTTTCTGTGAAAAAAACTGTAACATTAACTGTAACTATTTTACTTTTAGCTTTGCTGGCTATGCCGGTGTCCGCAGCAATTGATTATACGGCTGTAAAGGGTGTTGGCTTGAGAGGGGGATTGTGGGCGCCCATAATGAAGGGCTCGGACCGAGAAAATGAGCCTTTTGCAATGGGTTACAAAGGCGGATTGAATTTCAAGTATGGATTGACCGAAAGTTTCGTGCTGGGCTTGGGAGTTGACTATGGTATGACCTATGATGATACCACATCCACCGACGACGCCAGTTTCGGTTTCTTGAGTAAAGATAATTCGTCAATCAAATTGACCGGTATCTTTACCGAGATTTTCGCTCAGTATTACTTCCTGCCTGAATCAGGTATCAGACCTTACGTTTTGGGTGGTTTGGGCGCCAATTTCTGGACCGTAGAGTCGTCACAAGATGAGCCTGAACCGGATTATAGTGTAAGCGATCTGGTTCTTAAAGCCGGTGGCGGCGCCGAATTCGCTCTGAGCGAAAAAGCCGGTCTTGATGTAGGCATAAAATTCAATTTCCTCCCGGCTTATATCTCGACTCCCAGCGAATGGGACTCCGATGATAAAAAGTCCTCCAATCGGGCTTTCCAGGCGTATCTCGAACCGGGATTGGCATTTAATTATTATTTCGGCGGCGGCAGGGACACCGATAAAGACGGCGTGAAAGATGATTTCGATCAATGTCCCGATACTCCTCTGGGCGCGATGGTCGACGCCAACGGCTGCCCGCTGGATGACGACGGAGACGGCGTATATGACGGGTTGGATCAATGCCCCAACACTCCCCGCGGCGCTCGCGTAGATGTTAATGGTTGTCCTATGGATTCGGATAAAGACGGTATCTTTGACGGAATCGATAAGTGCCCCAATACTCCTTCCGGCGTATCTGTTGACACCAAGGGCTGCCCGCTGGATAAGGACGGCGACGGAGTACCGGATTATCAGGATAATTGTTCGGGAACACCAAGCGGAGCCAAAGTTGACTCCAAGGGTTGTCCGATGGATTCAGACAGCGACGGCGTATACGATGGTTTAGACCGCTGCGACGGCACTCCGAAAGGTATCAAAGTCGACTCTTATGGCTGCCCAATCGCGAAGCCCATCAAAGATGTTGAAACCCTGCATATTAATTATGCTCGCAACAGCGCTGAGCCCGATGCTGCCGCTAAGGAGAAACTGGATGAAATGGCAGTCCGCTTGAAAGCTTGGCCCGATGTTAAGTTAGAAATCGGCGGTTACACTGACGCTCTCGGCTCTGCTAAGTACAACCTCAGCCTATCGCAAAAGCGTGCCGATCGCGTTAAGGAATATCTACTCGACAAGGGTATCGATTCATCCAGAATAATCGCTAAGGGTTACGGCGAAACCAACTTCATCGATAAAGATAAGAACTCGCCGAAAAACCGTCGCGTTGAGATGAAACCGTTCAATTAAGAGTTTGCTTAAAAAAAAGCTCTTTGCAGAAGGAGGTCGCAAGACCTCCTTTCGCTTTTTTAACCCGGATAATTCATAAAGATTAGTAGTTCGCAGCCGAAGGCTCGCCCTTCGGGAGTTCAATAGAAATAGTTCATTTACGGTTTGCAATTGAAGATTACAAAAACGCCGTAAGCACAAGGCTTCCGCTGCCGATTACGAAATTCATGAATAATCCAGGTTAAGCCACCAGCATACCCCATCCTCAGCATCTCATAAGGGTCGTAAACCTGTTATCGATAGATCGGTCTATTAACATGTGGCTTGTTTCAGCTGCCGATATCCCGGTTTATGAATAATGCAGGCTAACACATTTTTAAAAAAACTGTTGATTCCCCAGGGTGTTTTCCATTAAATAAGGCAGAGTGGAAATAATGTGGGGAGTTTTTCAAGTATGATGTTCTGCCCAATAATCAGGGATAGTTCTCGTTGGTTAATAGCTCTGTATGTTCTTATTTCGGCAGTTCCGATTAATGTACTCGGTTCAACTACAACGCATCTCGGGCAGTTGAAATCCGATCAGTGCTGTATTTGCTCGAAAGCGGATGGGAGTATTACCAGTCCTTCCGTTGTATCGCGAATGAACATGCAAAGAACATTTATCTCACCGGACGGTTATTTCAAAATACATTATGATACCTCCGGTGCGGATAAGGTTTACATGCCGCACATAGATATCCAGCCACAGGATGGGCATCCCGATTTCGTCAACCGGTGCAGCGAGTATTTCGATAGTTGTTGGAATACCTTTAACACCATAGGATTTACTCCACCTCCATCGGATGGAGAAAATGGGGGCGGTCATGGTTTGTATGATATTTATATGCATCATTATGCCGGGGTCTTGGGAGTCGCATTTGCTGAAGATTTATCTAATCAATATCCGGATAGGCCCAATTCATATACGAGCTATATTTATGTCGATCCTGATTTCGAAGGATTTGGCTATCCCGACAGAACCGTACCTTTGAGAATTGCCGCCGCACATAATTACCATCATGCCGTGCAATATGGTTACAATCTGCAGTCGGAACCATGGATTAAGGAATGCAGCGCTGCCTGGGCGGAAGAAGCGGTTTTCGATGAGATTAATGCCAATCATGTCTATTTATACGCGCTGTTTGATTACCCCCATGTTTCGCACAGTTATGAAAACGGATCTCATGAATTCGCCATGTTCGTGTACTTAGAGCATTTGACGCAGAATTACGGTTTAGGCGCACTGGCGGCAGTGTGGGAAAACTTGGTTCACATGAATGCCGAAGAAGCGATAAATCAATTTTTAAACAGCCAGCAAACCTCTATATACGAGCAATACCGGTCGTTTATGATATGGAATTACTTCACCGGCATCAGGGACGACGGTAACCATTATGAAGAAGGAGACGCCTATCCGTTGGTTCGTTTTATGCAGGTTCATACGGGAATACCGATCCACAACCAGCAAACGAGCGAACCGCCGTCGGCTATGGGCGGCAATTATGTGCTTGTCACCGGTCTGCAAGACTACGAAGATTTTTTATTCGTTGATTTTGTCGGAGCGAGTAATGCAGTATGGGCGATGGACGCTCTGGCATTTGTGGGCGGCGAGGATATAGAGTATTATTCCGTGCTTTGCGATGAACAGGGAGAGGGCAGAATAAGGATTGATCTGCAGAATTCGCTGGATAGTTTGGGGCTGATATTTTCTTTGCTGTCAGGGGGAGAACATCTTTACTATCAATATTCAGTTCATAAGGATTCAACCACTTCCGTCGAGGAGATTCACAATAATCAACCGATCGATTTTCGCCTTTCAGGGAACTATCCGAATCCGTTCAATTCATCCACCATAATTACTTTCCAATCACCTATTTCGGGCGAAGGGTTGTTTGAGATCTTCAATATTGCCGGTCAGCGGTTAGAGATAAACCGGATTAGAATTAAGGCGGGAATTAATCGAGTTACCTGGGACGCGGGAGGGTATCCGTCCGGTCACTATCTATATAGGATTGGAAATCGCCGGCAAAGCTCAGGTAGTGAGATGCTTCTTGTGAAGTAAATAATTCCTCTCATTTCGGAGTTCAGGCGGGGCTTAACTGATAGACGATAGTAGCCGATAATGTGATTAAGCAAATCTGTTAAAGGCTATTATATGATTCAAAGGACTATTTTCACTGCAATATTTATATTTTGCGCTTGGTGGAGCGCCGATGTTGGCTACTGTGATGATTCCCCGGTGGATAGCTGCATGGTATATATGGAGAAAGCGTCGCGATCATTGCTTCCGGAAGTTCAGGAGAGTTTGTATCGGGAAGCCATCCGTGTTAAGCCGGATTGCGGAGAATGCTATTTTAAACTGGGCAAGTTATTTTTATCTCAGGAAAAATATGATAAGGCGATTTCGGAGTTCTATTTCGCCGCCGAGTATAATCCGGAGCTTGAAGGACTTCATTACCATTTAGGAACGGCTTTTGAAATGTCCAACGATTTTCAGAATGCTTTGATGGAATACAAGTTGGCAGTGCACGATAATCAGGACAGTTCTCACATCAAAGCTCTGGCGCATCTGGCGATAGGTTCCATTTTCGATGCTGTCGCTATTCCCGAATCAGCCGGTTTCCATTTTCAGAAAGCAATCGAGCATGATAGCGCCAATCAGGTTGCGTATTTCAACCTTGGGATAACTTATGATGACAGGGGGATGTACAAGGAAGCGATAGCATGTTACAAAAAGGCAGCGCAATTAGACAGCACTGATGTAGATGCTTTGATAAACCTCGGCGTATCTTATTGCCAGGTTGAGGAATATGAACTGGCGGTGGATGTTTTCCATCGTGGATTGGACAAAGCCCCGCAGAATTTTAAGCTAAATTTCAATCTCGCCAATGCATACATTCTCGGCGAGAAAAACGAACTGGCTCGTAAGCAGTTCGAACGCACAATCGAACTCGACTCTTCACGTTCCGAAAGCTACTATCATCTGGCGCGCATCTACGAGGAGATGGGAGAGTTCGAAGCGGCGAAGGAGAATTATTCGAAATTCGTCGAGTTAGCATCCCCGAAATATGAAATTACGATCCGCGAAGTAAGAGAGCAGATTCAGCGTTTGCAGCAGAGGTAGTGTGAGAAATAAGAAGTTCCAAGTTTAAGGCTTCGTTCCTGTTCCCTCGCGCAGACGATGTATTAAGTCTTTCGATACGCAAATAACGAATACCGCGAAGTAGTGCGGAACAATTCGCTATTAATATTCCCTTGACGATAACTAACTTTATACCTACATTTCAACAGAAGAATTTCAATTGAGAAATTCGCTGATGATATATAAAGGTAAGTAGCTTTAATCTAAAGTGTGAGTTAAATATGAAGATAGACGATACCGCCCCAAAGTTATCCCGGCGGGCTGCAATGATGCCGGCATCTCCGATAAGAAAACTGGTGCCGTTAGCTGATGCTGCTAAGGAGAAGGGGATTAAGGTTTACCATCTTAATATCGGTCAGCCCGATATTCCCACCCCGGATAGTTTCTGGAACGCTGTTAAGCAGTATAAGAATCGAGTTCTGGCTTACGGACATTCCGAGGGACTTCCGTTTTATCGTATGAATTTAGCCAAATACTATCGTAATGTCGGTTATGACGTGGATCCAAACGACATCGTTGTTACCACCGCCGGTTCCGAGGCGATTATATTCTGCATGATGGCAATTTGCGAACATGGCGATGAGATGATCGTTCCGGAACCATTTTATACGAACTATAACGGTTTTTCGGTTATGTCCGGCGTTAAGCTGGCGCCGTTAACCTGTCAGGCTGAAGACGGATTTCATCTGCCGCCGATATCCGAGGTTGAGAAACTAATTACCGAGAGGACAAAAGGGATAATCTACTGCTCGCCCAATAATCCCACCGGTACGGTATTTAATCGGAAGGAGCTGCAGGGATTGGCTGATTTAGCGCGTAAACATGATCTGTTTTTACTTGCCGATGAAGTCTATCGGGAATTCGTTTATGAAGGCGAACACACCTCGATATTCGAACTGGAGGGTATATCCGATCGCGCCGTCATTCTGGATTCCATATCCAAGAGATATTCGGCATGCGGCGCCAGAGTCGGTTGTGTGGTTACCAAAAATAGAAAGCTGGTGGATACTCTAACGCGTTTCGGACAGGCGAGATTATGTCCTCCAACTCTGGAGCAAGCGGGAGCTAACGCCGCTCTGAGCGAGGGAGCGGATTATTTCAAGCGGGTGATGAATGAATATCAAAAAAGACGGGATGTGACCTATGATATTCTAATGCAGATACCGGATGTTGTTTGTCGGAAACCTTCAGGCGCATTTTATATAATGGCTAAGCTGCCGGTTGATGACGCCGACAAATTCGCCGCCTGGCTGCTGACCGATTTTAACTATAACAATGAAACTACGATGATAGCCCCCGGTTCGGGGTTTTATGCCACTCCGAATACCGGATTGGATGAAGCGCGCATCGCTTATGTGCTCAATGTAGATGATATTAAGAAAGCTATGAATATCTTGAAGCTGGGAATTGAGGCTTATAATCAAAGGTAGTGTTGAATAGAGCGGCGTTGGGAATCGATATCGGGGGCACCTCTATAAAATTCGGATTAGTATCGCCGGAGGGTAAGTTACTCTATCATCAATCCCGAAGGACGAAGTCCACTCGCGATGATATTATTGCCGCTATCAAATCCGGCGCGTCGGAACTTCTCAATTCAAAATATAAAGCGAAGTATAACTTTGAACATATCGGTATGGGAAGCCCGGGAGCGGTTAATGTCGAGTCGGGCGTAATGTTCGGGGTTTCCGCAAATATCCCGGGGTGGAGCGGAGTAAACCTGAAGAATATTGTGCGTGAGTTCGACCTGCCGACTCACGTGGATAACGACGCTAATGCCGCCCTCTGCGGAGAATTATCGGCAGGGGCTGGTAGGAATTACAAGCATGTTATATTCGTCACGATCGGAACCGGAGTCGGGGGCGGTATCGCCATCGACAACAAGGTATATCACGGGGCGAATTACAGCGCCTCGGAGATCGGGCATACCATTATTCACAGGAACGGCAGGAAGTGCGGATGCGGGAAAAGAGGCTGTATGGAGCAATACGCATCGGTTACCGGTATGATGAAAACCGCTAAAGCTATTTTAATGAAGAAGCGAACCGGAGCGTTGTGGAAACTATGTGACGGCCAGATCGACGATTTGAAACCGGAGGATGTTACCAGGGAATTCGTGAATGGGGATCCTGTCGCCGTGGATATTATTGAAAGCCAGGCTTCGGCGCTGGCTGAGGGAGTGGCTCCGGCGATCAGCCTTTTGAATCCCGAAGCGCTGATTGTCGGCGGCGCTATAACCGATGCCGGACCTGAGTATTTCAAGGCGATTACCGATAAAATCGGGAAATCGGCGTATCCGGAATCACACCAGAAAATGCGGGTGGTTAAGGCGAAACTGGGAGGGCAAGCCGGAGTGATTGGCGCCGCCTTTTTGGGATGGGTGTAAGATATTTCCCTTGAACCGATTTAACTAATATAGATTCTGGGGATACTTGCTATCGGAAGTGAAATTGCCGATACTTGAGTAATTAACGACTGATTACATGCTAAAATGATCTTGACAAGAACGCCTACAGTAATCCTGCTCCTATCGATTTGTTTCTGCTTTGCATCTCAATCCCTTTATGCCTGGCAGCAGCAAGTTGATTATTCTCTTTCTGTCAAGCTGGATGATCGGAATCATTACCTGTTCGGAAGCGAAGTAATTACTTACCGAAATAACTCCCCTGACTCGCTGTTCGAGCTGTATCTCCATCTTTACCCTAACGCTTTCAGGGATAAGAATACTGTCTACGCCCGGGAAGCATACGCCGCCGGAGATGATTTTTTCTACTATGCTAACGAGGATGACCGCGGCTGGATCGATATACTCGATGTTAGAAGCGAAAGCGTGCGGCATTATAAAATTGACGGCACGGTCATGCGAATGGAGCTAAGCGCTCCCTGTTTGCCCGATTCCCATATTGTCATCGGAACAACTTTCTATCTCAAAATTCCCAAGATATTCTCACGCCTGGGTCATGCCGATAACCATTATGAACTTACGCAATGGTATCCCAAAATATGCGTTTACGACAAGTATGGCTGGCATGATGAACAATATCACTACATGGGGGAGTTCTATTCGAATTTCGGTGAGTACGATGTTGAAATCATATTACCTTCTGAATATGAGGTCGCTGCAGCCGGACAGGTTCAAAACGATGTTATTACTGACGTTTTTGAACCGGGATATAAGATATGCAGATACCGGGCTTCCAATGTCCATGATTTCGCTTGGGTGGCAGACAGAAATTATATATTGAAGTCGGATCGATATGAGGATGTTGAAATAGAACTATACATACTGCCCGGTCATATTACCAGCTGGAAAGATGTGAATCTTTGGGCGAAGCGCGCTCTGGATCTCTACAGCGATTGGTACTGCGATTATCCTTACAAGCAGCTAAAAATAGTGGACGTAAACGGTTCCCGCGGCGCGGGTATGGAGTATCCCGGAATGGTGTTGATTTCGGGAAAATCGATACCGTTCACCCGATATCATGAGGCTGAAGTTATCCACGAAATTGCCCATCAATGGTTCTATGCAATGATCGCCAATAATGAGTTAAATGAAGCCTGGCTGGATGAGGGATTGGCAACTTTTGCGGAGATACGGTATTTCGAGACAGTTTATGGCGATGATGATAACATTTTAGATATTCCTTCCTGGATACCTTTTCAGCCCAAAATCGAGAAGCGATTCGAATCCAGGTACTACTATTATTTGGCGGTAACATCGGGAATAGATAAACCGCTAATAACGCCATCCTACCTTCATTATGATAATGCCTTCGGCTACGGTATTTACTATTCCAAAGCGGCATTGAGTCTGTTTTCACTTCGGGAAATTATGGGCAGAGAGCTGTTCGATGCAGCATTGAAACAGTACTGCTATGAGTATCGTTTCCGGCATCCCACCACCAGAGATTTCATCGAAGTAATCAACCAATACACCGTTGAGGACATGACCTGGTTTTTCGACGATTGGATTTATTCCGATGCCAATGTTGATTTCAGCGTTGAATCTGTAAGTATGGTTAAATTGAATGAGGGGAATAGAGACTCACTGAAATATAAAAACCTCGTGTATCTACGGCGTAAAGGGGAAGGCTATATGCCTGCCGAAGTAACACTGGTTGATAGACAGGGAAAAGAATATCGAAAAAGCTGGGAGACTAACGGTAATCGAACGGAAGTAATGGCTTTCTATACGGAGTCGAAACCGGAGCGGGTATCCGTTGACCCCCATTCCGCAACCATGGATTATTATCGCTGGAACAACCATTATCCAAGGAGAGTAGAATTCAAGTTTATCTGGGATAAGCCCAGTTTGGATGCTTATCAATTGTTTTTCATACCTTACGGTTGGGTAGTGCCGCCGGAAACGTATCGTCTGGGGGGGATTTTTCAAGGAAGGCAATTTGTGGATACCGGTCCAATCCTGGGAAAACACCAGTGGACGTTGTTCGGCGCTTACGACTTTCACAATGAATCTATTATACATGCCTTTAGCTACAGCACGCCCCTCGGGATGATGGGCAAATACACCAGAATATACGGCGGATGGTCCCGGAATATCGAAAAGCAAAGCTTGTGGGGAGGATTGAATTTTTCGTTTTATAAAAAGCCGTTTTCCAAAGGACCATACCGCACGCTGGATATGTCAATGAAAGCCGCCCATTATAGTCCGGCGTTTGAAAGCGATCCCCGCGACGTTAGCGTTGGGAGTTTATTATCATTAAATCTCGATTACAAATATCACTGGGGGGGAATAAAATTCGGCGGTGGATGGGCGGCGAAGACGAAACTCGGCAAAGATGTGCGCAATGATGCTTTCAAATTCGGCAAAGCCTCGGGAGAGTTGTTTCAGTTTCTAAGATTTACCTCAAGCTTAAAACTATTCACGCGGCTTTATGTCGGGTATGCGCAGGGGGATATCCCAGCTCAGGAGCACTTCTTTCTATCCGGTAAACTATTTCCCGAGGGAGCTTTTCAACTCACGTGGTCAAATGCCGGAGACTTATCATCGCAAGAAAGGTGGCATATATGGGGGGATGGCAATTTAAGGGGATTCTACGGGCGACACATTAAGGGTAAAGCTATCGCTGCCGCTACATTTGAACAGAATTTCCCGATAACGCCGGCATATCTATTTTTCGACACCGGATACATTGGAAATGACTTTAAGACTGCAAAGATAAACAGGCTCAAGTCGGATTTTGGTCTGGGACTACGATTCTTTAATATACTAAGGGTAGATTTCCCCTTCTGGATTAATGATCCGCTGCCGGATAAGTCCAATTGGGATTTCAGAATTATTGTAGGATTAACTCGCGGACTTCAATAGGGGCGCTTTACTATCTCCATTGCCATTATCAGGAAAAGCGATGTTCCCGTTACCCTTATCCCATCCATACTGTTCGGCATATTTCTTAAGCAGTTTTTTAAGCATATTTCTGCCCCTGAAGAGCCTGGATTTAACCGTTCCCACCGCACAATTAAGGGTTTCTGAAATCTCCTGATACGTATGTCCCTGTAAGTCAAACATAATCACCGCTTTGCGGTATTTTTCGGGCAGTTTATCAAGAGCTGTCCGTATTTCGTCATCAACCCAATCGCGAAGCAAGTCATCCTCGGTCAGATTAAAAGCTCTTTTTTCAGTTTCCTGAGCTTGGTGTATAGTCGGTCCGATACTATCATTGAAATCCCAATCAACTTCGCGCTTGGAGCGATGATAGTTATTAATAAATGTGTTGACCATTATGCGGGATAACCAGGCAAAGGAGTTTGTACCGTTCTTAAAGCTTTCGAAGGATTTGTAAGCCTTCAGGAATGTTTCCTGGGTCAAATCCTGAGCGCGCGCATGATCGCGGGTCAATCCTATTGCGGTCTGATAAAGCGATTTCGAGTGGATCAAAATGGCAAGCTCGAAATCTCTGTGTTTTCTTCCGAGTTCGCTCCCAGGCATAACATCCTCCCTTGCGAAACCCGGTTGGCCGCCGAAAGAATATCGCTGATAATACTCTTTATCATTTAACGAAAGTGTGATCGGGAAAAATTCCCAATCGGCGATTTTGGAACCCAAATGCACTCTTTTAGGTTGCTCTAATTGAGTTCTCCTACTATTTTAGCTTTAGAGTTAACAATAATTTGAGGTTGGTTATGTCTGAAAAGTATTATAAATTCACTATATTTGGGATAGGCGGGATTCTTATATTCTTGGCGATATTTTTTGCGCCGTCAAGCCTGCATGCTGAACTGAACAAGGCTGGCAAACCCGCTCCCGGTGTTTTTGGAGTTAATCTCGGTTACTATTCCGGTCCGAATATGGGCAATTATATCGATTATTTAAACGATTACTACGGCGATTTGGGCTCATCGAATAAAATAGATGACTTCGCTGGAAGGCTTGCCCTGACGCTCTGGTTTAAATCCTTTTTCTCTTCGCATTTCGCCTACGGATTCTTCCTGACGATGGGAGGATTCGCCACCGACCAGGTTTTTAAATACCAAAATGAGCAGGAAACTCAATCATTCCAGGCTTATGAAGAATACCGTCTTAAAACTGCACAGATCGGCTTTGATCTCACATATTCACCGGTTAACACCCAAAAAAGCCGGTTATTTCCGTATATTTCCGCCGGAGGTTTGCTTTCATCCGGCACTATGGAGGTTTTCTACTCCAACTACACCGATCCGGGGCTGGACTTGCTTCGATCGCTTGGTTATCGTGAAAACGACATAAATATCGGTTATAGATTTGCAGCGGGACTAATCTATCCGGTCAGTGACAGGTTCGCCATAAGTTTTAATACGGAATTCGTAGATTCAAGGCTCAATTTCGATGCCAACTTCGATGAGGGCTCAGATATTGACATGACCAACCGTCAGTGGTTCACAGGAATCGGCGTGAGTTATTTCTACAGATAGGTGATGAGGTGTTTTTTTGATGAAAGCATTTAAAGGATTTCAGCTTATTGTTTTTCTTGTTCTGATTATACTTACAGGCTTTGCATGTGCGCCCAAACCGCCGGTTGAAGAAGCTCCTGTGGTGGAGGAAATTCCGGAGCTGCAAATATACGATCTGGATATCACCTCGATAAACGGGACGACTGAATTTACCTGGAAATCAGACCGAGAGCAGGGAGTACCGTTTGGAGGATATGATATCTTCGCTGCACCGGTCGATTACGAATCCGATGAACCGCTTGAACCCCTCAACGAGACGCCGTATCCGGGCGATGTGGACGGCAATCCCGAAATAGAGGTGTTCACGACGACCGGCATTGAATCGGGCAAGGTGTATAAGGGATGGGTAAGAGCTTATTCGGTCGATCGGGAAGTATATACCAGTACTGACACAGTTCGCTTTGCGCCGATGAAAAAGGGCTCCTTTACCATCTCGTTACGATACTCAACAGCAAACAGCGGTTATGATTTTTCCAGGGGCAGATCGGTACCGGCGCGTTCCCCCGAAGCTGACATAATGTTTTTCGGCAGTCGCGGAGAACCGAAACTTGCCGCTCCGGAAAAACTTTATCGTGAATTCGCCGCCACCAGGTATTTCGATACGGGAATGCGGAAGCAGTTTAATGAAATAATCGACTACTCGCGTGTTAAAAATGCGGGGAAAGATTCGGCGCCTTTAAAGGTGGGGCATATTTACCTGGTGAGAACTGCTGACGGTCATTACGCCAAAGTAGTCTGTACCGATATAAGCGGCGACGGCGGACGGAAGAAAGCGAGTTTTAATTATGTTTATAATCCCGTGAAGGGGTATGATAGATTTCGATAGATGATTGATTTCTCGGCAAGTGGTTGTACACAGCTAAAATGGAGATTGTTATGAGGTATTTAGTTAGAAGATTTTATTCTGGTTATTGCGAATACGAAATTGAAGCTGAAAACGAAGACATTGCTTACGAAAATTCAAAACAAAAGGAGATATTGAGTAATCAAATCCTTTTTACATTAGTGGAGTGGAAAGAGTGCGATGAAGTATACCCAATCCGAGATAACTGAAGAACAGAGTAAAATTAATTACGAATATGTAACAATTAAACTTACCAAAAGCAGGCTTGAAAAGGGCTTGTTAGCCGTACCCAAAGAATTGTCCAATTTATTTCCTAAGATTAATACCCCAATTAATATACTTTTGGGTAATTCAACTGAATCAGAATTGAAGAGATTCACATCCTACAGTAGTAGTTCCAATGAGAATAGAATCGGCGGTCTTGCCAGTTGGCTTAAAGATCTGGAGTTGCAGGATGGAGACGAGATTGTCTTACAAGTAATCGATAAGGATAGGTTCATATACAGACTAATTCCCGAAAAGCAATTTATTGAGAAGACGCAGTATTTACAGAGAGAGCTTGATTTATCGGCGAAAGAAAAAGACGTCCAACAAGGAGTAAATAGGTTGTCAAGCTGGTTAAATACGACGGAAGCAATGACCTCGATACGAGAACTATATAGATTGTCGGACGTGCTGCCCCTGCAGAAAAGGAAGAAAGTAGGTCGCCATTCTGCGAAAATTAGGGATTCCGTTCCGGTCAGTATAAGGACCCTGTTTGGGAATATATATAACGGGCATTGCCAGGTGTGCGATTTCTTTTTCCAAAAAATTGATGGATCTCCCTACTACGAGATTCATCATTTGGATCCCGTATTGGGACATCATCCCAAGAATTTGGTTGTAGTATGTGCTAACTGCCATCGGCAATTCGAATATACTAAGGTAAAGGCAGTATTTAGTGATAATAATTGGTTGAAGGAAGTCTCATTCAATGATAGGCACTTTCATCTTAATCAGGTGTTTTTGATTGAAGAAGAGAAGAAATTACTGAAACGAGTTTTTCAGTGATGCAAATTTGTCTAGTTACTGATCTGAGAAGATTATGATTGATTTCTCCGAATACGCAGCAGTCGATATTGAAACCACCGGTCTGGATCCTAAGATCGATGAGATTATCGAAATAGGGGCGGTGAGATTCAAGGACTTCCAGCCGGTGGAAACCTTCTCGCGGCTGATAAATCCGAAGATGGTGATATCGGAGTTTATCACCAGACTGACCGGAATCACCAATGAGATGGTCGAAGAAGAGGGTAGGGACAATATAGAGGTGATTGCCGAATTCGCTGATTTCATCGGTGACAGTATTCCGGTTTTTCATAATGCCGCTTTTGATATATCATTTCTGGAAAAATTCCTGCCTGATATTAATCGCTCATATCTGGATACAAAGGTAATTGCTCGTGTGCTGTATCCGTTCAGAGAGTCGGTGGGACTATTGGCGTTGACGAAACTTTTCGGAATTACCAATGCTCAACCGCACCGGGGAGCAAGCGATGCTGCCGCTACCGGCGAGGTATTGGCTTATCTGGCGGCGGCGCGGAATCATCTTCCCGTTCACCTAACCGATAAAATCAAAATGTTCTGCTCGTATTGGGGCAACGATGCTATGCGGGATTTCTTCGGGTCGGGTATAATCGAGGTGGATCGAGAACTCCATGACTCTCTTGTCCCCCCGGGTAAAATACCCCCGAGCCGGAAACTGAGCGGCAAGCAAAAAGGGGAGTTATGGCAGGGGGATATCAAAGCGTTTTTCGATACCGCTGGCGAACTATCTCGCGATCTGGAAAGGTTTGAATATCGCGATGGTCAGGCGGAGATGGCGGCTGATTGTCTGGATTCGCTGCAGGGAGGCACATTCATAATCGCTGAAGCCGGTACCGGAACCGGAAAGTCATTTTCATATCTGCTTCCGGTGCTTATCTCATCGACCGAGGGCAAAAAAGCGTTCGTATCGACCCGCACCAAGAATCTTCAAAAGCAGTTGTTCGAAAAGGACTTGCCGTTTATGCTGAAGTATTTCCCCGTGCAGTTGAACGCGTCGTTGCTTAAAGGAAGAGCCAACTATCTTTGCCTGCTTAAGCTGCACAACTTCGCAATGGCATCGGGGCTAATATCGCCGCAGGAAGTCCCGCGAGTTCTGCATCTGTTGTCCTTTGCGGAATTCTCCCGAACCGGCGATTTCGCTGAGATTCAGCATGAGAAGGGAAGAGGTTTCGACTATATTTCCAGGCTGTTTTCATCCGCCGATGGTTTCTGCACCGGTCAGAAATGCCAGTTCGTCAATAAATGCTTTTTATTTAAGGCAAGGAAAGAAGCGAAAAACTCTGACATCGTGGTAGTTAATCATCATCTGTTCTTCGCCGACTTATCATCAGAAACTGATATCCTCGGGGACTTCAGTATAGGGATTTTCGATGAAGCGCATCATCTCGATTCCACCGCTCGGGAGTATCTCGGAATGGAATTCTCACCTTACGAGGTTAATTCCATCCTCGATCGGATATCCGGCAGTGACGAACGCAAGGGCGATACAATTTCGGCGCTCTTCTTCCAAATAAAGAAGAACCTTCTATTGGACAGAGATATCGACAACTATCAGGAGCAGATTGGGACGATACAAAATGAATGCAAATCGATTTCCCGCTCGCTGCGCAACTTTTTCGAAAGCGCCGCAATCCAGGCTGTCAAAGCGGAAGGCAAGCGCCGCGCCGGTCGCAACGGCGGAGGTATAAAACTGAGGTATAAATACGGGGACAAATTCCAGGCGCATATACAACGATCCGGAGAGGCATTAATCGAGGATCTGGAGAGGTTGTCATCAAATATAAAGAAGTTGATAGACAATGTCCGCAGAGATTTCACCGAGGACCAGGTGGAAGCCGGATTGATAGACCTGTTGGAAACCGAAGTTAGGAATCTTGATTCTCTATGTTTGAATCTTAGCGAGTTGATGCTGGCTGAAAGCAGCGACTGGGTCTATTGGTACGAAGCGGGCGCCCGTCGTTCCCAGATTAACTTGCTTAAATCGGCGCCGATTAACGCCGGCAAGCATATCTATGATGCAGTACTTTCCAATCAGGAAGCATTGGTTTTCACATCCGCAACCTTGAAAAGCACGGAGGGATTCGATAGCACCCGGTTCAAATTGGGTTTGGATTTGGTTGGCGATGATCGGGTGATCGAGCGGAGTTATCCTTCACCGTTTCAATACCAAAACTTGCTCCGAGTTTTTATATTGGAGTTTTTACCACCTCCGGACAGCAGCAATTTCTCGTTCCAGGCATCGGAGATTATAGCCATCTTCGCTCAAGCGCTTCGCAAAAACATGATGGCGCTTACCACCAGCTATGTGCAGCTTGAGAGTTTATATGAGCTTTCAAAGGCGAGATTGGAGGATGACAACTTCACGGTTCTCGCTCAAAGCATTGATGGCAATGCCGAGGAGGTTGCTAATAAATTTAATCAAGTTCATCCGGGTTTATTGATTGGCACCGACAGTTTTTGGGAGGGCGTTGATTTTCCGGGAGAAAAGCTGGAGATACTGTTTGTTTGCAGACTGCCGTTTGCAGTTCCTACCGAACCGATTACCGCCGCTATGGGCGAGTACTTTCAAAGTCAGGGCAAAGATCCGTTTCGTTCCTTCAGTCTGCCTGAAGCCGTGATAAAATTCCGTCAGGGCTGCGGACGGTTGATACGTTCGAACACGGATAAGGGAGTGATAGTTATACTCGATAACCGTATATCCACGAAGTTCTACGGCGCTGCATTCATTGATGCTTTGCCGGTTAGACCGATTATAATTAAGCAAGCACAGCAGTTGGAATCGATTTTATACAGGACCGCTTATGAAACCCGATAAGAATTCATTTGAAATAGACGGAAAGAGCTTAACTCTGGAGAGTTTCGTTGATATCGTTTATAATGGAACTATGGTCAGATTGACCAAAAAGGCGGAAGCGGATGTCAAAAAGTGCAGCGATTACCTCCATGAGATACTTAACAGCGGTGAAACGGTCTATGGAATTAACACCGGATTTGGTAAACTCGCCAAGGTGCGAATCAGCGACAATAAACTGGAGGAACTGCAAACCAATCTGGTTCTCAGTCACGCCGTGGGAGTTGGTGAACCCCTATCCGAAGTAGAAACACGCGGCGTGATACTACTACGCGCCAATTGCTTATCGCAAGGTAATTCGGGCGTTCGACCGGTGGTCATAACTACGCTATTGCAAATGCTGAACAAAGGCGTTCATCCGCTTATTCCCTCGCGGGGTTCGGTGGGAGCCTCCGGAGACTTAGCTCCGCTTGCCCACCTGGCGTTAACGCTTATCGGAAAGGGGAAAGCAAAATACGGAGGTAAAATTTACAGGGGCGGAACCGCATTGAAGAAAGCGAATATCACCCCGCTGGTGTTACAACCGAAAGAGGGTTTAGCGCTGATAAACGGCACGCAGGTAATGACCGCTTTGGGATTGATTTCGGCAGCTCAGACCAAAAGACTTGCAGAATGGGCAGACCTTATCGGCGCAGCAGGTACCGATGCGATTCTCGGCTCGGCTAAAATCGCCGACAGCGGCGTATCCCGGCTTCGCCCGCATAGAGGGCAAAAAGAGTCTGCTGAGCGTATTCGCAAGTACCTCACCAAAAGCGAAATAAACCTGTCTCACAGGGGGTGCGGTAAAATTCAGGATAATTATTCATTCCGATGTATGCCCCAGGTGCACGGAGCCGTGCGGGATACTGCGGCTCATGTCGAAAAACTGCTAACAATCGAAGCGAATTCTGTCACCGACAATCCCTTGATATTCCCTGACAGGAACAAAGTCATCTCCGGCGGTAACTTCCACGGCGAACCGGTAGCTCTGGCGCTGGATTACTTGAGCATGGGGGCGGCAGAATTGGGTAATATCTCCGAACGAAGGATAGCAACGCTCATCGATTCCAGCATGTCCAACTTGCCTCCTTTTTTAGCTGTGGAAGGCGGATTGAACTCGGGATTTATGATGCTGCAGGTGACCGCCGCCGCACTGGTTAATGAAAGTAAGGTCTTATCCCACCCGGCATCGGTGGATTCTATCCCTACATCGGCAAATCAGGAAGACCACGTGTCCATGGGCGTTACTTCGGCGCTTAAGCTGAAGCAGATAATAAAAAACACGGCGGGGATACTTGCAATTGAATTGCTCAGCTCAATTCAAGGTATCGAATTCCGCAGACCGCTGAAGAGCTCCGAGTATATCGAAAGGATGATACAGACGGTTCGAAAGGATAAGAAAATCCCCTTTGTTAAAAAGGATCATGAATTCCACCAATACGTTCATAAGCTGACTGACTTGATTCTAACCGAGGACCCCCCAATAAATTAACCCCAAGTAGTCAATGATGATTACGAATTGTCCGGAATAGGAATCATTGCGAGGCGTATATTAACCCGGATAATTCATAAAACCCATTAATCCGTAGCCGAAGGCTTGTCCTTCCGGAATTTATATTATCGCTTGGAAGCGGGTGATTTTGTGGAAACAAGGAAAATGGTCTTTATCAGGTAATTGCTTTTAAACCGAAAATCCTGTTTATCGCCTCGATCATCCCTTCGATAGTATGAGTTTCAGCTTCAAAATGTACAGGTAATCCTAATTTCCTCAATGTATTCGATGTAACCGGACCTATGGAGAGTATTTTGGACGAAGCAGCCAGTTTCTGTGCCGTTTCCTCGCCTAATATCTTGACAAAATTCTGCGCTGTTGAGGAACTGGTAAAGGTAAAAAGATCAGCCCCACTGGAAATTAAATCATCCGCAATTCGGGGCAATGGATTAGCCTGTCTTGTTTTGTATACGATTAAAGTATCAACCGATGCGTAATTCTCATTGAGGATATCCTCCACCGTTGTTGGAGCTGGAATTCCTTTGACCCTCAAAACAGGCTTATCTATGAGGTTAAATTGTTGAGATAACTCGGTAGCTAACGATTTGGTGAGGAATTTCTTCGGAATAAAATTTGCATTGATGTAATGAGATTGCAGAGCTTTGGCTGTGCCGGCGCCGACTGCTGCGATTTTTGCATTCTTAAAACTTCTGATATCTACCCCCGAGTCCATAAGCGCCTTGAAGAAGAATTTGACGCCGTTCTCGCTGGTGAAGATTAACCATTCGTAATCTCCCGAGCGATTGAGTATTTCTTTCAATTCCTGATTATCACAGCTAAATTTGATTTGTATAGTCGGAAATCCGATTGCATAAGCGCCCAGTGCAGAGAGCCTATCGATGAATTCGCCTGCTTGTGCGGCGGCTCTGGTTACTACTATCCTTTTACCCAATAACGGCTTGCTCTCAAACCATTCAACCGATCGCTTTAAATCGACACTTTCTCCGATAATAAACAGAGCGGGCGGTGTTATTCCATGTTCTTTTGCTTTTTTTGTTATGTTCTTCAGTCTTCCGATGATGCAAATCTGCATAGGCGCAGCCGCATACCGGATTATTGCTACCGGCGTCTCAGGATTCATTCCGGCATCAAGGAGTTTCGAAGTGACGATGGGCAAAGTTTTTACGCCCATGTATCCGGCGATAGTCGCTGTTTTCAGCTTAGCAAGAAGCTCCCAATCAACCTGAGGTTCGTCCTTTTCTGTGGTTTCGTGAGCAGTCACAAATACTGTCTGGGTGACCAATCCTCTATGGGTTAGCGGAATACCGGCATAAGCTCCGGCGGCGATAGCGGCTGTTACCCCGGGGATAATTTCAAAGGGAATACCGTTTTCATTTAAAAATATCGCTTCTTCGCCGCCCCGCCCGAATATCAGGGGATCGCCGCCTTTGAGCCTGGCGACGGTTTTTCCGGCATTGGCATAATTCACCATCAATTCGTTAATCTCATCCTGGGATAAAGTATGTCTGCCGGCTTGCTTGCCGGCGTCGATTAATTCTACGCGGGAATTTAATTCCGTAAGCAATTGATATGGGACTAAATGATCATAAATAACGACATCGCTTTGGCGTAAATACTGCAATCCCTTCACGGTGATCAATCCGGAGTCGCCCGGACCGGCGCCGATTAAATATACCGCTCCTTTCCGCCTCATCTTTGAGAATCCAGTAATTTATCAGCAGAGGGTTTAAGAAGTCTGCCTAATTCCTCGCCCATTTCCTCAGCCCGCCTAATCTCGCCAATGAGCCTTTTCTGGGCGATTTCTTTACCTGCAGGATTCATAACCCTGCCTGCAATTTCAATATCACTGTCTTTGCAGCGAGCCAGCACCGCCACCGGTTGGGAGCATCCCACCTTTAAAATCCGCAGAAATGCCCTTTCGGCGGTAAGTTCCGAAAATGAATCGTTATCATTTATTTCTTTCAGAAGTTCGATAAACCTCTCGTTCGACTTTAGAGTTTCTATGCAGATAATTCCCTGCCCCGGCGCCGGCATACAGATATCGATAGGGATAATCTGACTAATTCGATGCGACAGATTCAGGCGAGTTATTCCGGCCTCAGCCAGAACAATACCATCATATAATCCTTCGTCCAGCTTTCTGAGTCGAGTTTCAACATTACCGCGGATATCCTTAAATTTCAATCCGGGGTAGTTATACAGCAACTGGGCGATCCGGCGGGGAGAACCGCTGCCGATAATGGCGGAATCCGGCATTTCATCCAACAGGGAGTTGTTTTTTGAGATAAAAACATCCTTGGGCGATTCGCGTGGTAAGACCGAGGCAATTGTGAGTTCCGGATCTAAATCCGAGGGCAGATCTTTAGCGCTATGCACAGCCATGTCGATCTCGCCCTGCAGCAAAGCTTGTTCGATAGCTTTAACGAAAACACCTGCTCCCCCGATTTGTTGAAGCGGTTCGAATTGCGCTCGGTCGCCTTCTGTTTTTATCTCAACTATTGTCACCTCGGTTTTACCGGCAACCTTCTTTAACGCGGAAACGACCTTATGAGTCTGAATAAGCGCTAATTTGCTCCCGCGGCTGCCAATCCGTAATTTGGAAAATATCCTATTCATCCTGCTTTGCTCCCTCCTTACATATTTCTTGGAGCTTATCTCGGATAACCTTATTATCGGAGCCGGAAAGCAGACCTTCCCAGTTTAGTTCGAGGAATCTTCTAAAGCAATACTGCTTGGCTTTGGAATCCGATCCGAAGCTCCGAAGCGTCATCTTGCGGAACTCGGCTGCATATTCGGATAACCTTTCCAGGTAATCAGGAATCCGAGGTTCGAGTTCCTTACGAAGATATTTGGTTAGAAACGGCGCTTTACCGCCGGATGAAATTGCGATTGTGATATTACCTCGCTTTACAATAGATGGCACAATAAATGTACAAAGCTCCGGCTGGTCAACCACATTCACGGGTATGTTTACTCTTTGGCAATCTTCGGAGACCTGCCGATTAACTTCCTGATCATCACTGGCGCTGATTACCAGATCATATTCAATAGCTTCCGGGGAGTTGTATGACCTTTGGATACTTCGTACTTTATTGTCGGATGCCAAATCATCTAATTCCTCAGTGAATTCGGGCGATATAATGGTGATGTCCGCATTATATTCTAATAACATAGAAACCTTACGCAAAGCCACCCTGCCTCCCCCCACGACCAGGCATTTTTTGCCATCTATGTTTAAAAATAGTGGGTAATACATGTAAGGATTACTCCCTTTTTATATTAACCAGCATAGCTTTGAATTTGCGGTTCATTTCGCGCGCGGTATAAACAGGCCCGGTCAATTTGAAAAAGAGATTTCCCTCCGGAGCTTCCAGAATAGCAGCGGAAAGGAGATAGTCATTTTTCGGAATTGTCGGCGTCATCATTCTTCCGCCCATCGATGCATGATATGTTCCCTCCACCTCCAAATAATGTATGGTCATCCGGGCAACTTCGATTTTTTCGCGCACCGCAATTTCCCGCGGTGGTTTCCCATCGGATAATGACATCTGCGATAGCCATCTTTCCATGTTGGAAACAACACCGCCGCCTTCGGATGCTCCAAAAAAGAAAACAGCTACAGTGGCTGAATCCTGATCTTCGCCAATTGGACCGAACTGGTAACTGGTATTCCGCATGCCCGACGCACCCAAATTTTTCCACTCAGCGGGGGGCTGAAAGGTGACTCCGGCGATTGTTGCCGGTTCTCCGCTCAACTCAACGGACTTAAGCCTGTCCATATCGAATATTTCCTCAGACCCGATTCCAGCTCCTTCCATATCCCCGGAGTTGCCGCATCCGGTAATCATTAACGATAAGCATATTATCAAAAACCAATTTCTCATCAACTCTCCTTTCCTTAAAATTCCTTCATTGACAATATAACTTAGAATGAGGGTTCTACAAGAAAAAAACCGGATTATTCTTGTGAAAACCGTATTGACGTATGTGTTTAACCATATATCCCGCTTTATCTTCCAGAAGAGAAGAAGCAATAGAAAACACTTGACTATTTCAGAGCCTGTTGAATATATTAGGATTCACGAAGGATATGGTAGAAGATAGGGCTGCCAAACCTGCTTCTATTTATAAACTGAATATTCAAAAAATCCGCTGTGTGTAGTACACGGATATGCAGTACATGGAAAGGTGAAATTTATGAAAATAGTAAGAGTTACAGGACTGTTATGTTGTCTCCTCATTGCTGCCGCTAACCCAACCCTCCTTAGAGCTGACTTAGTTCCCGCATCATTTGAATTTAATCCCCAGGATGTCTTAGTTAGAGAAGTAATCAAGGATGGTCACACCTATATCCGGATAGATTTCGATCCACAAGTAAAAAAAGCATATCATCTGGCAGAGTTTCATCAGTCGGATTCTTCCGGATACCCGGAGCTTTCCTGCCGTAATGCGCATTTCGTTATTCCGCAAGGGCATGCCGTGGTCGATATTTTGAATCTACAATATACGGAAACCGTTATTTATGAGGCGGAGGAGGACATTTATGTAATACCCTCGCAGCCTCCGGCACCTACCCTGGAGGGGTACAATTACCCCGGTTTCCAACATCCGAATATAGACCTATATCAGAATCTGCCGCAATATCCCGAGGATGAAAATATAGTTGAGGTGGTTAAAGCAAGCGGGCAATTCGAAAACATCACCGTAGCTGCCGTACGTATCACTCCGTTTGTTTACCATCCCTCCAGCGGCGTTCTAAAATTATTATCATCAATCTCCTTTCAATTGGAAACCGCGCCTTATACAGGACAGCGTCCGCCATTGAGTCATATACAGCATGAACTGGAAAAGCCGTTCCAGATGATATCGCCGCCGTATCTTGAATATCCGGGAGATCAGCAGAAGATGAATATGCTGGAAAATCCCGGGGATAGCGAAGAATATGGCGCGCCTTTCGAGATTATCGAGCAACCATCGAACCGTACATGGATTTATGAATTGATCGTCATACCGGATTCCAGCTATATTGACGCCGCCGAGCAATTGCGTATATGGCGAATCGACACTCACCGTCCGGCAATTGTCTTCACTCATCAGGAAATCGATGGTATGTGGGCGGACGGAGACTTACCCGAGAAGATAAGGCAGACATTCAAGAGATATTACACATACAATGGCGCTCAGGCTCTGGTCTTGGTCGGGGATGAACCGATACGATATCTCTATCATACCAATACCAACTCCCCCAAGGACCTGCCTGATTTGCATATCGGGAACTGCGTATATCTCGGGGAATTCAGTAAAAGTTATCTGGAGTGGGATTGGGACGGGGACGGAATATATGGCGAGCCCGACCATGATAGACCTGATCTTTACACCGAAGGCGTAGTTGGGGTGATACCGGCTGATAATCCCGGTGAATTCCAGGTTTATGTTGATAAAGTCATCCGGTATGAAAAATATGGTCCCGGTGCTGAAATGCTCTATTACACCACCTGCGTGGATCAGATGCGCGATACCTATTTATATTCATATTACCCCCGGCATATTCCGGAGTATATTGAGATCGATACTATCTCGGGATTGGAAGTGCCGACCGGTATCGATCCTGCGCCAACCGCGCCTTTAGGGCAGGAGATAATCGACTACTACCGATACGCCAAACCGGCATTTGTCAACGAATCTTCCCACGGCGCACCCCATCATAATACCGGAAAAACCAGGTTTTACAATCAATTCCCTAAATCTTATGTTTCCACAACCACGGAAACCGAGGAATACGGTTCAATCAATGATCTGGAGAACTCGGATGTTTTGATGACCATGTGGACTGTAAGCTGCGATGTTGCCGCTTATGATGCCCCGGAGTGGTTCGGCGATTATCGTTGTATGGGCGAGGGTTATACGTTCGTACCGAATGGCGGAACAATCGTATATTTCGGTCATTCCCGGTGGGGCTGGATATATGCTTCCAAGTATATGGCTGCCAAATATTGGGATCATCTTTTTAATACCGAGGGTCAGCATATAGCAGGATTTGCTTTCAGGAATGCCAGGATCGACTATCCCAATTACCTCGATGAGTGCTACACAATGAATCTATTTGGCGATCCGGCAATGTCGATTTACACGGATATCCCTCAGGAAATAACGACTTTCGGTCCCGATTCGGTTGATATGGGAATGAATATTTTTGATTTCCTGGTCTTAGATCCTGATGATGATCCTCTGGAAGACGCAACGGTCTGTTTCCGTCAGGGCGAGGATTATTACCTCGGATTCGTTACCGATCATGCTTACATCCTGGATAAGGATTCCTCTCTCATCCGGTGGGAAGTAGTTTCTCAGGAACCGATATACTTTACGGTATCCGCCTGGGCGCGTGAAGACCATAATTTCCTGACTACCCAGAGGCTCATATACGTTCGGGATCCCGGATTGGCAAGACACAATGATTTCGAGGATAATGAAAGGGGAGATAATGCCGATATTCCAAAGCAGTTTGCACTCGCACAAAATTACCCCAATCCGTTTAATGCCAGCACGGTTATCAAGTATGATCTTCCCGAAGACTGTAATGTGAAGATGCAGGTTTATAACCTTCTGGGCAAAGTTGCTGCTACGCTAATTGATGAACCTAAATCGGCTGGTTATCACAGCATTACTTTCAATGGTTCGGAACTTGCCAGCGGAGTGTATTATCTGAAAATTAATGCCGATAAATATAATAGAGTTCGAAAGATGGTTTTATTGAAGTAGAAAGAGGTAATTATGAGAAATCCGATTAGAATTTTAGGATTAATAATTATCGCCGTACTGATTACCTCATTGATTCACAACTCGGTTAGATGCGAGGCGATAGTTGTTTGCGATTATGTTCCCGATGCCAGCGCCGCGGGCAGCGAAATTTTCGAGATTGTAACCGATAATGGTTATTCAGCGGAGTACTGTAATGCCCTAAGCGGCGAAGAGGATGTCCGGGTTTTCATTCTCTTTAGCGGAGTATTGGAATACGGGCAGGGTTATTATATTTCCGAAGAGCAATTGGATAAAATCCGCACTCTCCTTGACAAAGGATCTGATGTAGTAGCATTTGGTCTCTCCAACTTGATGCACCTTCCCTGGAGTAGAATCGGCATCGAACAGCTCCTCGGAGATACTTATCCCATGGAATTCTTAATTGGCGGAGAGAATACTTTCCTTGAGGGATTCCATTTTCGTTATCCCGAAATCGAACTCAATCCTCCCTATGGATACGCCACCTATTCATACGCCAATCCTGAGCACATGACCGATTCGGTGGCTCTGAAAGCGGATAACAACATCATTGCCAAATGGCGCGGAGATTATTATGAAAGTGATGGGTCGAATTATCGCGCGGTAAGTTTGAATATCGACCCGTCGTTGATTGATGAACAGGAAGGTTACAACACCAAAGAAGAACTAATGCTTACGATTCTGCAGGATTACCTCGGCTTTTTTCCCACTTCCGTCGATGATGAACCGGCGAATATCCCCAATCAAATATGGCTTGAGCAGAACTATCCCAATCCATTTAATGCCGTTACTACTATTGGCTATTATATTCCGCGCATGGGAGAAGCCGAATTATCCATATATAATATGTTAGGGGAATCGGTTGCAGAGATTGTCAATTCACACTCCAGGCCAGGATACTATAAGATTAAATGTAACGCCTCGGATTACTCCAGCGGAATTTACTTCTATAAATTGACGGTCGGAAATGAAAGCATCACCCGGCGGATGACGTTGTTGAAATAGCTGTTAGTTTTTGGACAGGATGTTTCTAAAATCGGCGGCATATTTAGCTCGCGAAGGCGGGTTAAGCATGTCTATGATAATGTCGTGCAAGGCATACGTCCATGTCACAGGCGCGTAAATCCGTATGCTTTTTTGAGTTAAGTTGGCGGACGGAGCCTTGACCATCGAAGCCAGCTTTATCATCAATCTGGCGGGACAACCGGATATAATCCCGCAGTGTGCGGAACGGGTGGGGGCGCCCACCTGCGAATCAAATATCTTGCCGGAGAGCGCTGACCGGTGGTCTACGCTGTCGGGTGAGGACACCCAACACCACAATTTGAGATTGCTTTGCTTTACTCGCAATAACCGCATTCCGGTGAAGTAACGCGTCGAAACCAGGAGGATTTCGACTGCGCACGAAATATGTCAGCCACTGATATCTGGAGCCGTATCTTCTCCCTCGTTGTGATCTCACAATCTATCGATATTTCAAGCTAACACCTTTGAGATAACCGGCTCAGCAGCGGAAATAAAACCGGTACAAATATCAACTGGATTGCTATTCCCGGCAGACCTGTGATAGTCGACGCATACAGCCATGTTTCCGGCGGATACGGAAGCTGCAGGAAATATCCGGCGATGAAGTAACCGAAGGCAAAAGCGATTCGTCCTGCAATTAGCGCCAGCAATAACGACATTATCAGCGGCAGTTTGAATCTATAGTAACACAATCCGATTATCGATCCGTAAAGCGGTAATTCCAGGGTCATCATCGGGACCGCGTAAGGAGGGGGCATTCCGGTTAGCAGGAAACTCAATCCCGGAGCTAACAGCCCCACCATGATGCCGGAGAGCGGACCCAGGAGCGCACCGGCAAGTAAAACCGGTAAATGCATGGGCAGAAATATCCTTCCATACAATTGGAACTGATGGAATAATATAGGAAGAACCACTGCCAATGCCAGAAGCAGTCCGCTTAAAACAATCATGTAAACGCGATTAACCATTGCTGATTTTTTTAGCTATAAGAATATACTTGCCGGTTCTGTCTTCAATTGCAGCATCTCCAAAGCCCGCATCGGTTAGCATTTTCCTAAATTCGCTCTCAGCGGGAAGCATATCGTTTTTGACCTCCTCACCGGCATGATAATGATGTTCCTTTATTTCCTCACTGCTTAGAAGATGCACTACATAGAAGTATCCAGCTGATTTCAATATCCTGTATACTTCCCTGCATACCTGCATTTTGTCGGAGAAATGAGGAAATGCCGCAAAAGCTATTACCTGGTCGAAACATGAATTTCGAAAAGGGAGTTGATTCGACGTTGCGCATATTAAAAAACCGGCTGGATACGCAAGCGATGCCCGGGATAGCATTTTGCGAGAGAAGTCCGCGGCATATACTAATCCATCACCCCTGTTAATATCCTGCAAAACAGGATAGAGTATACCGGTACCGCACCCCAAATCGAGTATAGTATCTCCGGACTTGATGGGGAGAGCAGCCAAAACATCCTTTGCCTTTTCTATTACTTCCGGCGGACAATATTTATCCCAATCAGCAGCATGATAGTCGAAGAATTCTCTTCGGCGGTTATTGGAACCTTTACCAGACAACGTGTTACTTTCTCAATATATTGTTATTGAAGAACATTTAGCCGGAATTAACCGTAACGGATTCCCCCAAGGAAACTGCGCAGGATCTCCTCCATCTGCCGTAAGCGGAACGGCTTGGAAATGAACCCATCCGCCCCCGCCTCGAAAACCTTTTGCCTGGTATATGCTTGCGCATACCCGGTGATTATTACCACCGGCGTTTTGGGATTACGTTCCTTTATCGCCTGCATCAATGTGATCCCATCCATTTCCGGCATCCTGATATCCGATATCACCATATCGAAATCCTCGGATTCAAGGACATTCAGGGCTTCATTTCCATCCTTTGCCCCCTTGGGATTATACCCATAAGTCCTGAGAGCCTCTATCAACATGGAACGCAGCTTATCATCATCATCAACAACCAACACCTTCTTGTTAAGAAAGGCATGTATCCCTATCTGCTGAAAATCGTAAAGAGTGAGTACTTCTTCTATGACTTTTTCCACCCGCTCAATCCTGAAAGGTCTCTGCAGGAACTCGTCAACTCCGGCGGCGCGAGCATCATCGATATTGAACTTAATTACCGGGTCAGTTATCAGTATTACTGGAATATGCATCCGGCGCGCTCGTATGGCTCGGATGAAACGGTACTCAGGGCTGTCCACCATGATATTGTCCAATAATATCAGATCCACAGGTTTGCCGTCCAGAACCTCATTAGCGACATAGAGATCCTCTGCCACCAAAACGCCGTATCCGATCGATTCCAACGTATCTCTCAACAGGTCTCTGATCTGAACATCACCGCTTATCACCAGGATTTCGACCAAATTACTCATACTTATTTTAATATTACTTGAAACGCTCCCTTTGTCAAGGTTGATTATTGGTATTTCTTCTTGTTTGTAAGATAATATCTGTTTATCTATCGTGCAATGTTTATTTATAAAAACTGTAATAGACTTTTATTAGAATGATATTTGTTTAAACATATAATTCATCGGCTGAAGCTCTGCCGAAAAAAATTTCATTTGTGTTTACGGCATTGCGCATATTAATTGCGCATTATGCAAACCAGAGGTTTTATGGAAGAGCTATTCCCTTTTCTCCCGATGGGATTTCTGGGGCAACGTGGAATGGTAATTTAAACTATCGTAATTGAAGGTATGCAAACTGTCTCGCAATCCAAATTTAGAGCATTGCATGAGAATTAGAAAACGTCGCGCTTTCGGTAAACATTGAACGCGCAGTGATTTCTAACCCGGATAATTCATAAAACCCATTTATCCGTAACCGAAGGCTTGTCCTTCGGGGTTCAATAGAAGTAGATCGTTTACAGATTGAAATTGAGTATTTCAAAGAAACGCCGGAAGCGCAAGGCTTCCGCTGCCGATAACTAAATTTATGAATAATACAGGCTAAATTGCTCATTACCCCGGGGAATGTTGAAAAAGTTATCATCTGAAAAGATTGAATGACATGGACAATCCCGATGAAATCAGAACGCGCTGCCAAAGACCTAAAGGCAGCGGCAGTCTGCTTCGATCATATCGGGTTTGACCAGCTATTAGGATAATCAAGAATACGACTTTGTCATCAAGCTGATGTCGAAACCACGAGGATTTCGACCTACGATAATTATGAAATTAAATTAGATTAAACATAGAGAAAACCATATGAAGATATTAGTAATAAATGCCGGTTCCTCATCCATCAAGTATCAATTATTCGATATGGAGAAGGAAAAAGCGCTGGCAAAAGGGAATGTAGCCCGTATCGGTATGTCCGGGGCAGTCCTGACACATAAGCCTTTTGACCGTCCCGAAACGAAAATCTCCGCTGAGATCCTCGATCATATTATAGCGATCGAGTATGTAGTGTCGATATTACTCTCGCCGAATCATGGGGTGATCAAGGATAAGTCCGAGATTAACGCTATTGGCCACCGGTTCGTTCACGGCGGTGAGTATTTCGAAGATTCGGTGCTTATTACCGACGAAGTAATGGTTCAGCTAAGGAAATGTATCGACCTCGCTCCGCTGCATAATCCACATAATCTTCGGGGGATAAACGCCTGCTCGAAGATTATGGAAGGGGTTCCTCAAGCGGCTGTATTCGATACTGCGATGCATCTTAAGATGCCCCCCAAAGCGTATATGTATGGACTTCCATATAAGCTTTACAAAAAATACTCCATTAGAAGATATGGATTTCATGGGACTTCGCACTATTATGTTTCATGCCGTGCGGCTGACATATTAGGAAAACCTCGCGAGCAATTAAGGATAATAACAGCGCATCTGGGCAACGGCGCATCGATAGCCGCAATCGATAAAGGGATTTCGGTGGATACATCGATGGGATTCACGCCGCTGGAGGGTTTGGTGATGGGAACCCGCTGCGGCGATGTCGATCCTGCTATTATATTGCATGTTATGGCGCGCGAGGAACTTACGCTGCACGAAGCCAATACGCTCTTGAATAAACATTCCGGTCTGCTGGGAATCTCCGGCATATCATCGGATATGAAAGACCTGATGGAAGAAGCCGAGGCGGGCAGCAAAAAGGCCGCCCTTGCGGTGGATGTTTACTGCTATAGATTGATGAAATATATCGCGGCGTATACCGGTGTGATGGGAGGATGCGATGCGTTAGTATTCACAGGCGGCATCGGCGAAAACGCTCCATCGATTCGGGCTCAATCCATGGCAAATCTGGAAATTATGGGATATAAAATCGATGAGGATAAAAATAACAGCGCTGTCAGGATAGAGGCAGAAATATCAGCCGATGATTCTCCAACTAAATGCTTTGTGGTTCCCACCAATGAAGAATTAGTAATCGCCAGGGATACTTATAGGATTGTAAACGGTGAGAATTAGAAACAAAATTGAACACGGGGAATATCAATAAAAAAGCGCTGTCCAAATCGCGGTTTTTTATTATATTTGTCAGTTATCTAAATAAGTACTAATAAAAATAAACTGAAACATTTATCATTTAAACAATAATGATAAAGTGAAGAGTAAGGAAGTTGGAGACCTTATGGCTAAAATTCTGGAGCATTATCATCTTGGAGAAAACAATTATAAGATAGTATTTGAAGTACCGGAGCTGGTAAGAAAAGCTCAGCCCGGACAGTTCGTCGTTCTGCGAATATCCGAGGAAGGCGAACGAATACCGATGTCCATCGGCGATATGGATCCTGAGAGAGGTTCACTAACCGTAATTTATCAGGTGATCGGCAAAACTACCGCCCTGATGGCGACGGTAAAACCAGGCGAACAGATTATGGATTGCGTCGGGCCTTTGGGTAATCCCAGCCATGTTGACAAAAAGGGTAAATATATGGTAATCGGGGGAGGCATCGGAATAGCGCCGGTGCATCCCGCAGCAAAAAAGGCTCGTGAGAATGGAAATGAAGTGTTTGGAATAATCGGAGCCAGGACTAAGGATTTGCTGTTTTTCGAAGAAGAGATGCGCAAAGCATGTGATCATCTTTATGTATGCACCGATGACGGTTCCTACGGTGAAAAAGGATTCGTTACCGACGTACTGAAGAGATTAATTGATGAGGAAAACAAGCCGGATTTTATCCTGGCGATAGGACCCGTGCCGATGATGAAAGCGGTCTGCGCTACCAGTAAGCCGTATGATATCGAAACCTGGGTATCGGTTAATCCTATCATGATAGACGGAACCGGAATGTGCGGGGCCTGCAGAGTCTCCGTCGGCGGAATCACCAAATTTGGTTGTGTAGACGGACCCGATTTCGATGGACATCTCCTCGATTTCGACGAATTAACCAGCCGCTTAAGGATGTATCACCAGATGGAAAGAGAGTCTATGGAGTTATTCGAAAAGAAACATCCATGCTATATCGGATTAAAGGAATCATCAAAAAAAGCGCTTAGTAATTGAAAAATTCAGGAGTTGATAGATTTGAGCGAACTGACCAAAGCAGAAAGAATGAAACTACCCCGGCAGGCGATGCCGGAACAGGAGCCGGATGTTAGAAAAGCTAACTTTCAGGAAGTACCCCATGGCTATACGCCTGAGCAGGCGATGACGGAGGCGAGTCGGTGTATTGAGTGTAAGAAGCCGAAGTGCATTGCCGGATGTCCGGTGGAGGTAGATATACCCGGATTCATCAGGCTCGTAATGGACGGTAAATATGCCGAAGCATCCCGGAAAATAAAAGAGACCAATTCGCTTCCGGCTATATGCGGCAGGGTTTGCCCGCAAGAGGAGCAGTGCGAAGTGGTTTGCACTCTGGCTAAAAAGTTCACACCGGTTGCAATCGGAAACCTGGAAAGATTTGTCGCCGATTATGAGCGGGATAATAACCTTATTGAACTTCCCGAAATTGCTCCGCCTACCGGTAAGAAAGTTGCAATTGTCGGCTCGGGTCCCGCCGGATTAACGGTCGCCGGAGACCTCATCAAGCTGGGACACAAAGTTACGATATTCGAGGCTTTGCATAAACCGGGCGGCGTTTTAGTATATGGCATCCCCGAATTCCGTCTACCGAAAGAGATCGTTAAAGCCGAGGTTGATTATCTAAAACAGATGGGCGTTGAGGTAAAAACCAGTCACATCATCGGCAAACTTAATACTATCGATGAGTTATTCCAGCAAGGTTATGACGCAGTTTTCATCGGAACTGGCGCCGGACTGCCGAATTTTATGCGTATACCGGGCGAGAATTTGAACGGTGTCTATTCAGCGAACGAGTATCTTACTCGCTCCAATCTTATGAAAGCCTATGATTTTCCCAATGCCGATACGCCGATAGCACACGGCAAAAACGTAGCAGTGCTTGGCGGAGGTAATACGGCTATGGATGCGGTCAGAACCGCTTTACGTTTGGGCGCGGAAAACGCGTATATTATATACAGAAGATCTCAGGTAGAGATGCCGGCGCGAGCGGCGGAGATTCACCACGCCGAAGAGGAGGGCATTCAATTCCTGTTATTGACCAATCCTGTCAGATTTATCGGGAATGGAGATGGTCGTGTGGAGAGAATGGAATGCATCCGGATGGAGTTGGGCGAACCTGACGATTCCGGAAGATGCCGACCGGTACCGATTGAGGGGAGTAATTTCGAGATCGAAGTTGATACGGTGGTTGTTGCTATCGGAAACAGCTCTAATCCGCTTGTACCCAGAACCACCCCCGGTTTGGACACAAACAAATGGGGAAATATACTGGTTAATGAGGAGACGATGGAATCATCAAGGCCCGGAGTTTTCGCCGGAGGTGATATCGTGACCGGAGGGGCGACGGTTATTTTGGCAGCAGGAGCCGGCAAAAAGGCTGCCCGGGCTATCCATGAGTATGTAATGAGTAAGAAGTAAAACTCGGCTGATTGCGTAGTTGTCCATTTGTGTCAACTTTTTCCCTTAGAGCATATATAAAATGAAGACAAAATTAGAACATAAATTAGTATAAAAACATTGTTGTATAGATCGAAACCGAGATTATCCTTGACAGAATGACAAATATAGTGTAATCTCTAAAGGGTAACAGGTAAGGTTGCCCCTTTTAGCAGTTTCGCAAAGCGCGTATTTGCTAACGGATGGTGGTCAATTAACGAGAGTCGCGCGGGGGATGTGATGATTTCTCTGGACAAGGCAGTTCAAGTTATACTAAGTGATTTAACTCCGTTGGAATTGGAGACAATCCCAATAGAGCAAGCGCATGGGAGGGTTCTCGGAAAAACCATAAAATCCGAGACGGATATACCGAAATTCAACCAGGCGGCGATAGATGGTTACGCATTGAATGCGAGCGAGACATCAAGAATCGCACGCAATAAACCGTCTGTGTTTAAATTAGCCGGGGAATCAAAGCCGGGCAAACCATACTTAAAAAGTCATAAAAGGGGAGAGGCCATAAAGGTCAGCGCTGGCGTACGCCTGCCTGACGGCTATGATTCGGTTGTAAAGTATGAAGATGCAGCCAGGCCTGAATCGAACAAGCTTAATGTATATACCCAGGTTCAAACCTGGCGAAACGTGATACGCGCAGGACGGGAGATATCTGCCGGTGACAGTATTATGCCGGCGGGTAGAATTTTGAACGCCGCCGATGTTGCCAGATTGGTGGAAGTAGGCTTAACTGAAATTGAGGTTTACAAAAAACCGAGGATAGGTTTGATATCTGTTGGGGACGAGTTCCTTTCGGATTACGAGGAAGAAAAAAACCCCAGTATTTCAAGAAATCAATTCGTCGGATCTATCATCTCCGAGACAGGGGGAGAGTTCGTTTATTTAGGCGCCTGTACTAACTCCCTTGACCAACTCGAAGAAAAGCTTTCGGATACAGACGGCTGCGATAATGTTATCATAATGGCGAACCAGTCAATCGACCATTACAATTTCTTAAAAACGGCTTTTCGTGAACTCAAAATGGATTTGAAATTCTGGAGGGTGGCGATAAAGCCCGGAAAGTCGGTTTTATTCGGAGTCCGGGACGGTAAACCTGTGTTTGGAATATCCGGCAATCTCTGGGCTACAGTTGTGGTTTTGGATTTGCTGGTTAAGCCTTTGCTGGCGGTGCAATCAGGATTAAGCGACGGGCGTAAACTGGAGGTAATAGCTCGTCTGACCAAGGAGTTGCGCACCAATCCAGCCATGACTCAGATATTCAAGGCTATCGTACGAATCGAACCCAACGGTCTGGCGGTAACGCCTATTTTGGATAAATCTCTGGGTGAACTTAGAACGCTCTCAATGGCTAACGGATATATCATAGTTCCCCCGCAAACATCCAATATAAGGGCGGGTGAGAAAGTTCGGGTGGAGGTTTTCGGTCCTTTGGAGCAGTCCAAATCCCTGAAGCCGGAAAATCACTAATTATCCCTGAATAACTTCCCTTGATGAATATATAATTCCCCGGTGAATCAGGAATTGCTTGACTTCGGTTCACAAATGGATATATTGCACTTGGATGTGATATGTCAATATCTTGATCGTCGGCGCTCAATAATAGTAGATAGTCTTCTATATCTTCGTGTTATCAACACAGAATCAAAGAAGGATTGATATCCCTTACATTGGGTCGTAACCCTCTTTGATGGATATCCTAATGGAGGAGGAATGCTCAACACAATGATTGCTTTAATGGTTATGTTAACCTTTTTCCTTTCCGGAAACATTATCGCGGCGATTGATCCGGTACCGTTGGAAGCCAATTTTAACGGTCCCAGCTTTTCTGATTTTCGCATCTATTCCAATAAAGCGACCTCGCCCAATGAAACCGTAAACAGCCGTTCTAAAACCGGAGTCGATACTTTATGGACAGCGGCATTTGGGTCCGATGCGCACGATTTCGTTGAAGCAGCCAAGCGCACCGATGACGGCGGTTACATTATTGCCGGTTCTACTTTTGCTCGAGATAATGAGGACGCTTATATCGTTAGAACCGATTCCTTGGGCGACACCCTTTGGACCAAGATTATCGGCGGTCAATCCGTAGAGAAGCTGCAGTCGGTGGAGCAGACTACTAATGGAGGATATGTGTTCACCGGATACAGCGCCGGTTTGGGAGATGAGCTCGGAGATATCATCCTTGTAAGGGCTAACGCCGATGGAATTATCATCTCGCTTCTCGCATACGGTTGGGAAGGAGAGGATAGAGCCGCCTGTATCCGTGAAACCGCTGACCTTGGCTTTATTGCTGTCGGATGGACCACTTCGGATCAGGGAGAGGATAGAGATATTTTAGTGATGAAAATGGATTTCTACGGGGATACGCTATGGACAAAGCGTTTCGGAGGTAATGACCACGATGAGGCGTGGTCGGTCATGGAAACCAGCGCCGGGAACTTCGTAATTGCGGGAGCGACCAAATCTTATGGAATGGGCGCCTATGATGCTTGGGTGATGAAGCTGGATAGTTCCGGAGAGATGATTTGGGATTATACACACGGGGGCGAGACAGATGATTATGCTTATTGTTTGGACTCCACCGCCAATGGGGATTATATAATTGCGGGATACTCCGATTTCATGCCGAATAGAGCCTCCGATTTTATGTTATTCAAGGTTAGCCAATCGGGTTCTCTGATTTGGACTCGGGCTTATGGCAGGCAAGCGGATGAGAAAGCTCATTATGTGCGATCAACTGATGACGGGGGCTGCATCGTAGGAGGATTAAAATCGGATCGATACTCAACCGGCAACGACATCTATATCGTCAAAACGCTCGCAAACGGCGATACGAGCTGGACGCAAACTTTCGATGCGACTAATAGTCAAGGATACCCTTGGAATCGAATAACCGCATTGGAAACCGGCACAAATCGTTTTATGTTTATTGGGCCGTCGGGTCTTCTCGATACAAGCGGATACGATATTCGGATGTTCAGCGTTGCGGTCGATTTCAACCTTCATTATAATCCGGAGGATTTCGAATTCGAAACTTTCGGCGATTCACTCTATCACCGGGAATTCAAAGTATCATCGGAATTATCACCCGGATATGTTAAACCTTTCTCCGATTCCAACTGGATCGGATTCGATCCGGATTCTTCTTATTTACAACCGGGCGATACATCAACCTTTACGGTAACAATTGATCCCGGCTTGATGCCCTTTCATGATTATTCCGGGGAAATAGATTTCGTATCCAACCTTCCGGGATTGGATGCATATAGTATAGAAATGGATATCGAAGTTAATCCGCCGATCGCAATCGAAATCGAGATACTAACGGATCCAATTCGTCCGGGAGATACTTTAACATCATTCATTACATTTACCAATCCAACCCCTCAATATGTAAGCGGCTCTCTATCTGTGTATGCGGAGTATCCGCCCGATTCATTGACATGGGATCTTTATGGTCCGAGGAATCTTGTCTTTTTCCCGTACGGTGAGATCACCGGACGCATTGAGAACATCACGCCTCCCGATATCCCGGAAGGCGAATATCAGTATCGCGTTGACTTGCTGGCATTTCCCGATCTCGAGAACTACCTGTCCCAGCAAAGTAGAAGCTTTACGGTCGAAACGGCGGCGGCTCGGTCTTATCCGCCGCGGCGATATGATAAATCGAGCGATAATAACTGGGAGCTTTCGTATTGTGATTTCAGCGATTCCATTTCCCGGAATGATTCCTTAGGAATATCTGACGAGCAATCGGATTTTATTCTGTTTCCCAACTATCCGAACCCATTTAATGCGGTTACGGAGATAAGGTACTTTGTCTCCGAGGAATCGAGGGTTCGCATCGACATATATAATCTTGGCGGAAGGATGATTCGGACTGTCGTTGACAAACGGCATCTGCCCGGGGAATATAGCATAGGCTGGAACGCTTCTGATTTCTCATCAGGAGTCTATTTCTACCAACTCACCGCCAGCGACCGGATAATCCGTAATAGAATGGTGTTAATTAAGTAATTTCAATCCGTTTTATAGTCTTTATGAAAACGCAACCGAATAAAGCAAGGTTAGTTAATAGTAGGATTATCTGATTTAGGGAGGAATTTATGAAAAGAATACTGGGCTTGATAATATTGTGTCTGCTATTGTCTACGCCGGAAATTAGAGCGCTTGATACGCTATGGACTAAAACATACGGGGGGGCATATCAGGAATATCTGGAAACTCTGGAGAGAACATCTGATGGGGGTTATATACTGGCAGGATCGACCAATTCCTTTACCGGCGATTGGGATTTCTATTTGGTTAAGGTCGATTCACTCGGTGATACTCTCTGGACTCGCCTGTATGGCGGTACTAAAAACGACGAAGCTTATGCAGCTATACAGACCTCGGATGACGGCTACTTATTAGCAGGATACAGCAGAGCATTCGGCGAATACACCGGTGACGTTTATTATGTTAAAACCGATGAGTTCGGTAACGAGGTATGGAACACCTCAGTCGGAGGTGACTCCTGGGACGTTGCCCGAAATGTCATTGAGACAAATGACGGTGGTTATCTAATTTCGGGATGGACTCAATCCTTCGGAGCCGGCGATAGGGATATCTACATTATTAAAACGGATGAAAATGGCGATACCCTATGGAGTAGAACCTACGGAGGATATTCCAGGGACGAGGGCTGGGATGCAACACAGGTGGATAACGGCGGTTACATAATTCTGGGTTCAACAGCATCTTTCGGTCAACTTGCAACCAATATCTGGATTTTAAAACTGTTTCCCAACGGGGATACTCTAACCACCCTCAAAAAACAAACCGATAATCGGGAGTATGCATACAGTATGGAGCAGACCTCCGATGAGGGATATATCCTCGCAGGATATGTCGAAACCCGGAATCAGGGGAACAACTATATCTTGGGGAAAGTGAATGAGTATGTGGGCGATGAATGGGTTAGATTGCTCGGAGGCGATTCGGACGATGAAGCTCATTATGCACAGCAAACAATCGATGGCGGTTACGTAATCAGCGGCAGGAGCATTTCATTCGGCAGCGGTGATTCGGATTTCCACATAATCAAAACCGACACGCTCGGAAGGGAGAAGTGGTCAAAAACTTTGGGAGGAGATAATGATGAAGGAGCCCCTTTTAATAGGGTGATCGTAAGACAGGCGACCGACGGCAGCTATATGGTAGCCGGTTCCACCCGTTCATTCGGAAACGGCGGTTATGATTTCTGGCTGATTAAGGTGGTGGTGGACTTTAAACTTGAATATAACCAAGAGGATTTCGATATAGGTGTTTATGCAGACTCTATTGTTCACCTGCCCTTTGATATTTACTCCCAAGCATCCTCAGGTTATGTAAAGCCGATATGTGATTCGTCCTGGGTATCGTTTTATCCCGATTCAGTTGACCTTAATCGCGGCGATACCGTCACTGTTGAAGCGGAAATTAATCCCGCGAGTTTCACCGAAGTTAACTACTCAACCTCGATTTATTACGAGTCCAATCAACCGGGATTGGAGGATACCTCCATTTCTATGAGTTTAAGAGTATATCCCCGGTTGGATATTACGGTGACAATCGAAGATGAAGAACTCTCTTATGGGGATACGCTTGCGACCGAAGTTCTTGCCTCCAATCCTTCTTCTCAGGCAATTCCTGTTTGGATTGAAGCGGTTGTTAGTCCTGTTGACGATACGATGGAATGGACGTCATTGAGTCCCAAAATGTTTTTCATCCTACCCTATGGCACGGTCAGCGGCATATTTAAAAATATCATACCCCAAACCGCGCCGACAGGAATGTATGAGCACTTAGTAAGATTTTCGCCGCATCCCGAAGTATATCCACTGATCGGTTCTGGCGCTGCTCAATTCCGAATTATTGGCACAACCCGCCTGCCATTCCAACTCGCAGATGGTGGTGGAAAGACTCAAAGCAGCTGGGTAATGCTCAATTATGATATTAAACAAGCGGAGCGGGGCGGAGACACAACCAATATGGAGCCGCTGCATTCGGAGGAGAATTTATCCCCGATGCTGCGGAATAATCCCAACCCTTTTAACGCAGCAACTACTATTTCATTCGTGCTGCGCGAAGAATCCTATATTAACTTAGACGTATTTAATATACAAGGAAGGATAGTCGAGAATCTTCAAGATGGTTTTCTTTCGGCCGGTACTCATGAGTTAAGTTGGGAAGCCTCACAGTATCCATCAGGTATCTATCTGGTTAAACTGATTGGCGATAATTTCACAACGTCAAAACGGATACTGCTTCTGAAGTAAATCGGCTTCCTCTTGAAATTCCCAACAAAAAGACACGGTTCCGAAAACCATAGCCCTCCAATCATACGGTTCTGAGCGCGTGGGTCGATTCCCTTGCGGTTTCGACATTGCATCTGATGTTACTTAATAAACTCGCAGATACCTACGAGTTCATGATCGTCTCCCCTGGAATTCAATGCCCCGGTTATCTCGATAAAAGCGCGGCCGGTGAGGATTTTATTATCCAGGTAGTAATCCTCTCCGGCGATAATCAGCGAATTGTCTTTATCGAACTCAATTTCCCATCCGAACGGTACGCGAAACAGCGCCAGGTCGTAGGATCTGTCGGTTGTGATAAGTTTAAATGTATTAAAGGATTTCTTGAATCCCCTCACTCTCAAATAAGCATTAACAGGTTTCGGTGAATCCCTTAAATCATTTTTCGATGCGAACTCCATCATATCTATGCTATTATCTTTGGCGAGGACAAATACATCGTCGCCAAAAAGCATGAATCTCAAAAAGTCCTTATATCGAGCTCGGTACTCAGTAGTGAGCGGTGTGTAATCCACCCATCTGGTAAACGCGCAGAGTATCTTACCTTCAACCTCCACATCGCCCGTTTTAAGCTTCGCATCCGCTATGCCATATTGTATCCTCAAATCCTCGGTGTCTGACTCTTTGTATATAATCGATATGCAATCGGATTTAAGGATGAAATCGTCCTCGGAATCGGTATAGTCAACGATGTACGCGCACCCCCGAATCGATACATCCACTCCCGGAGGTCCTTCCGGAATAGATGGCCTGGAGGTTAGGAGCCGATATTTCCCTGTTTTCCCCAATTTGTGCCAACTGCCGTCCCGAGAAATACAACCCCAGAATTCTCCTGTATAAACCTCCCGCTTCTTTTCTCTGCCGAAATCACAAACAAGTATGTCTCTCTCCTGAGCATCTTCTTCAATGAATACAATTAGATCACGGTAATAAACGATATCAGCTTCAATGAAATCATCAGCGGGGATCAAGGCGGGCTCCGGCGTACACGACTGTAGATTATACGCAATCAACCCAAGTATGGAGATCGCAATAATAATCTGTGAAAAGAGCCCTTTTTCAAATTTCATAATGTTACATTAATTTCAAGTAACGAGTATGTCAAGAGAAATTGGAGCCTGAATTAAGAGGAGCCGCCGGATTTATTGCATCTCTTTGAGCTTCGACCAGGTTGGACGTTCTAAGAAGCTCCCCTCCACATTATCTTCAAGTTCATTGAACAGCTTGAGTGGCGCCGCGTATGTGAGAATGCTGGGGTCGAGTGATCGGGATGTATATACTCTTGCCGACAAATCGGTCAATCCGATAACGCCCCGTGGTTTCTCGCGCTTCGCTTCGTTATATGCCCAAATACCGATAGTCTGACATCCGGCGCTGAATGGCGCTATCACATTTTCGGCGGTCTCGCGGGCATAACTCGATAGAACTATCAATGCCGATAACTGATGCGGATTAACCGGGAAAATTACTATTTCCGGTTGTTTATCATTCGCGCCTGCATCCTGGAGGGGACAAAGCATTACGTATTTAGTGGGGATATCGATAATCGGAAGCGATTCGATAAATTTCTCAACCAGCTCCGGCGATTTGAGATACCTTTCACCATGCAAGAAATTTTCATACGACTCCTTTCTCATATACGGCTTTACTTTCTCTGCGGTTTGCCTTCCGCGTTCCCATTGTTCATTGCCCGTGGATAGGAAATGGTAAAAGCACTCGATACCCCCTTGCCAGTTTTCATACTGATTACCGAATCCCAAACCGACCCCTCCACCAATGCAGCCGAATGTTTTTCTGTCGAAAGCTATCGTCTTACCCTTCGCCGCCAAAGCGAACATAGACATCACACAACCCCAATTGTCTTCTCTGAAACTAAGCGAATCTTCCGGTATGTCATCCGTCCATATTAACGCCACCGGATGATATTTCAATTCCAATGCTTCCGCTGCTTTTGACTTCATACTATAATTAAACCTCCAGTTGAAATTCACTCAGGTCAGAACGTATCGATTTCATTTTATTCGAATCCTCCGGATCCCGCTTATCCCCCAGAAAAAAGTCAACCTCCATACGCCGCTGGTCGATGTCATATACATTGTGCCACATTGTCCGCCACGGATATTCCAATTTATTGTTTGGAGATTCCGGATCGTCGGCCGTCATCTGATTACATCGCGTAATGTTCCAAATCTCATCTTCTGTAAACCTTCCGGTATGCCCGCTAATCAGTCCAATGAGCTTGCGAAATCTATTGTAGGTATGGTCAGACGCGCCGTGCTTGGGCAATTTGTCCAGCGATGGATATTTATGCAGCGGATGGTTGGTCTTTACTTGAGGTATACCCGGTTCGCCATCGAGGATATATTCACGATTGTGGAAAAACGAATATTCCCACAGGAATGACTTGCCAAATCTATCCGCTATCAGAAAATGGAGAGGAATGAATCGATAATACTGCTTGGTGGTCAGCAAAGCCAGCTTAGCCTCCTCAACATTGGCACAGGTGTCCATTATCATGCGCGTTATCTGGATTTCCGCTAAACCGACCGCGTTGAGCTCGGATGGTTCTATTCTCCTTTTCATAATGGATTCATGGTCCGCTACCAGCGCAACTGTCAATCCTTCGGAATTAATGCCATCCATACAGGAACCGAGCAGATCGAAAATCGAAAGAAATAAAGCCGGATATCCCTTATCGGGATAAACCTCCATTATATACGGACGACTGGTGCTGGGTTGTTCGCTGTGTTCCGGCACCACGCCCAAAGCTTCCTTAAAGGTACCTACCGGGAAATCGAAAGTGCGGCTTAGAATTCCATGTTCACTCTCGGTAGTATTGGAGGGATAGTAGATTGCCGAACACCCGGGGAGTCCCATCAAGTAATTGAGATGAGCGAAATCAACATCATAGTTGTCCAGCTCCATGCCGTAGGAGTTTGCCACCCCGCGCACACGCTCTAAATGGATGGGATAATTAACCTCAAGCCATCTCAGTTGAGCTTTGGTTCTCAACGGATCGGTGTGGGGAACTTTGAGAACATCATGTCTCTCCCGAGCGATATCCGCTAATTTCCTACCTATTTGATAATTGGAGCCGCGTATCTTAAGGTGACGCGCCTCTATAAAATCCCGAGGGCTGCCGGCTGCATGATTTTCTTCGAAATGAAGCGACAAACTCATTACTCCGGACTGCTTAAATAACTGTACTGGTTATTCACCCTTTAGTTTCTTAGAGCCCTCCTTCAGGAATTCGATGATGTCGTCGATGACTTCACCGCTTAATGCGATTCCCTTCTTGGTTGGTTTATACTCGCCGTCATCGCCCTCGAAATATACCCTGACGTCTATAAACCTCCTGCCTTTGTATTCGCTTTCGGTTACCAGTATCTTCTCGGTTGCGTTTTTCTGAATTTCACCAATAGTGGTTCCCATACGCTCAACATTCCTCTCATCTTATTTACAGTAATAGAATTCAAAAATGTCATAATATAATTTATAAATATCTTATCGAAGATATTTCCAGAATGTTTAATTAATTCTTATAAGCCCCTTACTACATCCAAAAGTTCCATGAATTTCCCTGAAATATCCCCCTTAAGATGTAACTTTAGGATCCTTCTGTTGTGACGGACTAATGCCCGGTAATCCCCTGCAGCCTGAGCATTGATCAAAGTCCTAAATCCGAAGCCCTTTCCCGGGATTTCAAGATCGACCGATTCTTCTCCGGTTATCTGGATAAATAATCCATTGTCCGTCCCGCCTTTGTGCATTTGACCGGTTGAGTGCAGAAATCGAGGACCGAATCCTAAGGTGACCGCTATCTTAAACCGATCCCTGATTTGATGCCGGACTTCCTGAAGCAGTTCGGTATTTTCCCTGGATGGATTGGTAAATCCCATCAGCGCCAAATAATCTCCGTCTCTCCGCGATGATAGAAACTCCCTTAAAGCAGCTGCAAGCTTCGCTGCATTCGTCTGTGCAATCACTTCGATCCCGCTTTCTTCAAAACTAACAGGCTCTCTATCTAACGAACCCGATGTTCCGTAACGATCCAGAACCTCCTTGGTTATATCCTTGCTTTCTTGAACATTCGGTTGATCGAAAGGATTGATTCCCATTACAGCTCCGGCGACCGCGGTTGCTATCTCCCACCGATAAAACTCCGATGCTAACGAATAGGCATCCCCGACATCGATTTTTACCACGGGATGACCATTGTCGATAAGCTTCTCAACCGCTGTTTCAGCAGCTTCGTCCCTTCCGCCGGAAAACCATACAAACAACCTGTCATTTCCATAAATCTCAGGATGACCCAACTTTTCATTTGCAATCGGTACAATTGATTTACCCTCCTTCCCGATACTTTCCGCAATCAACTGCTCCAACCAGTCACCCAAAGGTTCAACCTCCGGGGGAGATATAAAAGTAACCTTATCCCTGCCTTGTTCAGCTAATATCCCCATAAAAAGCCCTAATATTGCGCCGGGATTTCGTTTGATCGACACCTCCGGTTTGCTGCTATCTACTGTCTCCTCAGCATTTTCCAAAAACCTCTTTACATCGATTCCGGCAAGAGCCGCCGGCGCCATGCCGAAATATGACAGCGCCGAATAACGCCCCCCTATATCGGGGAAATTGAGGAAACACCGACGGAATTTCCTTTCCCGGGCAATATCATCCAGAATTGAATCCGGATCGGTGATTGCTATAAACTGATTACCCGCTTCCCCGCCAATCTCATTTTCCAACCTACTGTAAAAGTACCTATAAAAGCAATCGGTTTCGGTGGTGCTGCCCGATTTGCTGGCAACGATAAACATCGTCTTTCTGAGATCGATCCTGTCCTCGATATTCTTTATCGCTTCAGGGTTGGTCGAATCCAGAACCATCAATTCAGGATATTTTGAATCTTTTAAAAGAGGGCCGAACCTCTTTGCCATAACCTCCGGCGCTAAGCTGCTGCCTCCCATGCCCATATGCAGGATATTCGTAAATCCTTGAGATTTAATCTCCTCAGCCAATATCCTCAAATCTTCAGCGCGATCCGTCATTTCTCCGGTGATATTTAACCAGCCGAGACTATTTTGAATGTTTCTCTGCGAATCTTCGTCATTTTTCCAAACAGTAGGGTCTTTATCCCAGATTCGCTTGATAATCTCTTGCGCATCAAAATCACTCAATATTGACAAAAAATCATGGTGATACTGCCCTGAAAACAGCTCCAGATCACCGCATTTATAATTTTCAGATTTCATTGTTATCTCCAGTTGGGTTAATTTTAAGAATAGATAATAAATGCAAACAAGTAGATAAATCAAGCATGAAATCAACAATTTATGGGAACGGTGGGAATTGGATGGAGTATAAGATAATTTTACTTGACAACCCTCAGTTTATAACTATATTTGGCGATACAAAATTTAGGATTTAGATTAGATTCCCGGATAGCTCAGTTAGTTAATTCCCGCCAACAGTGGGGTTAGTGATAGGAGCGGATTGGGAGAAAAAATGAACATTCCCCGATAGCTCAGTTGGTAGAGCGGGTGGCTGTTAACCACCTTGTCGCAGGTTCGAGTCCTGCTCGGGGAGCCAAAAT
>CAZLVS010000021.1:0-64066 GCA_964563085.1 uncultured Ignavibacteria bacterium
TTCCCTTTCTATCGCCGCCGGATCACCGCCGCAAGCGATAAGGATATCTCGTGAAATTATCGTAGATGGATGTTCGGGACCGAGGAATTTCAGTTTTATTTTATAAGCCTTTGCCGCATAAGGCAAAGCCTCCTTAGCTTCACCGGCGTTATAAAATAGAAATGCGATGTTGTTTAAATCAATGGCAACATCAGGATGGTTTTCTCCAAATACTTTTTTATCTATCTCCAAAGCCTTATGATAATACTGCAGCGCTCCCGCATAATCCCCTTGAGCCTGCAGCGCTAAGCCGATGTTGTTATAGTTCGTGGCAACATCGGGATGGTATTTTCCGAAAACCTCTAATCTAATCTTCAAAGCCTTTTCGAAGTTCTCCAGCGCTCCCGCATAATCACCCTGAGCTCTCAGCGCTTCGCCGATGTTGTTATAGGTTGAAGCGGTGTGAGGATGGATTTCACCGAAAACCTTGAGATTGACCTCTTGAGCTTTATTATAATTCTTCAGCGCTCCCGCATAATCCCCCTGAGACTGCAGAGCTGCGCCGATGTTGTTATAGGAGGCGGCAACGTCAGGATGGTTTTCTCCAACTACTTTTTTATCTATCTCCAACGCCTTATGATAATTCTGCAGCGCTCCCGCATAATCCCCTTGAGCTTGAAGCGCTGAGCCGATGTTGTTATAGTTCGTGGCAACACTGGGATGGTTTTCACCAAAGACCTTTAGATTGATCTCTTGAGCTTTATTATAATTCTGCAGCGCTCCCGCATAATCCCCTTGAGCTCTCAGCGCTCCGCCGATATTGTTATAGGATTGAGCAACATCGGGATGATTTTCTCCCCAAACCTCTAATCTAATCTTCAAGGCTTTCTCATGATACTGCAGCGCTCCCGCATAATCACCCTGAGCTCTCAGCGCTTCGCCGATGTTGTTATAGGATGTAGCAACACTGGGATGGCTTTCACCATGAACTTTTTTAAATATCTCCAGCGCCTTATGATAATTCTGCAGCGCTCCCGCATAATCCCATTGAGCGTCCAGCGCTGAGCCAATATTATTGTAACACAGGGCTATATATTCCTGGGCTGATTCATCATTTACCTTTAAAAGCAGGTCGAGTAAATCCTCATACAAGCTGAGAACTACCTGATATTGCGCAGCAGCATCGAATACTTTCAGTTTTGGAACCGCCCACTTATATAACTTATCAATATTCTTAATATTCGAGGCATGATAAAACGCTTCCCTCAGGTCATCCTGATGTGTAGGTTGGATATCTTTCGGTTCATTTAGTTCCTCGAGAGGGGTGTTGTATAAGTTAAATAGAAACTTCTGGATTCTATTTCTCTTCTCCTTTTGGTTTTCCCATAAGTGATCGCGAAATAGCTGGTGCATGATCCATTTACCGGGGATAATAGACTCGTCATTTGGCGCGGCAGAATATTTTGGATCGATATTATATATGAATGAAAAGCGATGTAGATCGTCGAACCTGTTAAGAGAGTACAAAGTCTTAAACTCGTCAACCAGAATTTTGAATAGGGTATAATCCCAGAAACGGGGATTCGCAAGGACTTCCAGGGTGTCCTGTTCGTAATCGGTTAGATGACGGCAGAAACGCGCCAGTACCTCTTTTTGCGTATTTCCGAAATCTTCCGGTTTCGGCTCCCTGCTTTTCTTAATTTTATGAAAGGTTTGTGCTGAAACACCCAGATAAATCGGCACCCCATTACTGGCATCGAATACCTTTTCGCGTATCTCCTCGTTATCGATCTCGCATTCCCGAAGGAATTCCTCCGACCATTCGCGAGTCACGTGGGGGTATCCGGTCTGAAGGAGATAATTACACCAATCCGAATTAATTTCTTCCCACCTTAGCCGGTTTCTGCCAGTTAATACAAAAAGAGCTTGGGGTAATTGGGCAATCAGTTCCCTCACCCAATCATCCGTTTCCAAGGAAAGCTTCTCTAATTCACGCTTGGTGCCCCATAGAAACTCATAGCTATCGATAAATATTGCCGCTGCTTTGCCTGAACGATTCTGATATCTCTTCAAATCCTCGGCGAAAAATCCGGGAAGACGGGACTCAATTTTATCCACAGGCAAATTGGATAATTGCTTTAAACCCTCGGTATCCCTGGTTGCCCACCATTGTGCGAGATCGTTGTATCCTCTGCAAAGGAATTCCTTTATCTTGGGTAAAAGCCCAACAACGGGGACATCTTTAATAAAGGAAGTCATTTCAAAAATAAATGAGAGATCCGTTCTGATATTGAAATCCTTGTAATCCGGTGTTTTGCCATGATTCGCTATGGCATAGTAAATAGAGAAAGCAACATCGAAAAAGCGGAAGGGTATCTGATGGTATTCTCCGAGTTGGAGTCGAAGTCTGAGCAGACTCTCGTGGCAATATGAAAGAGCTTGAAACGCCTGTAAATTCACAGATGCGCAGGGGTAGTAGGGAAAATCATCCTTAAATCTTTTTATCAACTGATGATGTAAGACTGATTTCCCGATTCCAGGTTCGCCATGGAAATTCAGGACGATCGGTTCGGTTTCCTGGGAGAACTGCGTATTCTTCTTTTTCCATCGCCCGGCATAAGTATCAAAAACCTTGAATAAATCGGTTCGAGGGATTTCGGGAAGTTCTTTGGTCCCATGAATTACATCCATTTCCGGTTCAATAGGCATAATTAGTCCTCCATTTTAAAAACTAATTGTCGAAACGATAAAGCACGCCGGGGGCGGCTAAAGGTTTCGACCTGCGATCTGAGGCTTGATCCCCACTTGTAGCTGCCTCAATATATTACTGCGATAAACGTGGTCAAGCATTTTATCGACGGGATAAATGTGAAGAGAATTTGTCAGGGGGGAAGCCGCCTGACCTACCCGCTGTCGGGCGGCTCCGATGAAATCCGGGACCGCGCTTAAATTACCCTCTTGAGAGGGTCAATTTCATCCCTCAATTAGGGATGAAATTGGGGTGTGTCCCTCTCCCCCCGATTTTATCGGGGGGAGAGGGTGCTTCGCGAAGCGCGGGCCGGGTGAGGGTTTGAATTTGCGTCAGCGCCGGAGCGTTCACCAGCCTCCGGCTGGCTGACCGGCGGATTCTGCTGTCGGGTGGGGGCGCCCGACAGCAGGTCTCAATAGGGGGATGCGCTCCGCTGCTTCGCTCTTCGCAATGCCGGAGCGAGGGAAACGGATTGCTTCGTCGTCCCGCATTCTGCGGGACTCCTCGCAATGACCTGCTGTCCCGATACTGTCGGCGCAATGACCTGCTGTCCCGATGCTGTCGGCGCAATGACGGGATTATCCAGCAAAAAAAACCGCCAGCTCATTCAACCCGGCGGTTTTAAATTTCAGCTTATAAGCATGGTTATTTCTTCCGTTCTTCGTCTTCCGGTATTATTTTCTTTATACTGTCCGGTTCGGCTTCGGGCGTATTTTCAGGCTTGATAGGGGCTTTCTCGATTCCCGATTTTTCGGGGGTTTCCGGTTCGGGGATCTCCGGAATCTCCTTTAAACCCATCAGTTTATCCCTCTCGGCGTTCCATGATACCCATTCGATCTGCTCATCGCGATCCTGCATCGAAAAATCTCTGCTGGCTACCAACTGCCCGTCGGCGGCTATGATAACCTTCTGCATTTCCCGAACGATCACGGTCCATTCTTTCATGGTAACTTCTTTTGGACCTTCAATCTGCTTGGGAGCCAGGCTCTTGGATTTCGGTTCGTCCGGCTCTTCGGCAACCGGAGCTTTACCTTTTACATCCACCTGCCCCTTGTAAACTTTGAGCTCGGTGGAATTATCCTCGCCAACATTAACGCGAAAAACGGTGCCTTTAACGGTGGCATTGGCGACCGCGGTGTTCAGATCCATTTCGGAGTTGGCGTCCAGCGAACCGATATTCGCCCAGATATCGCCTTCGTTAACATCGATCTCGGTTTCGCGCATTTTATCTTTGCTTTCCTGGTAAAGTTTGATAAACTCCACCGTGGTTTTGGGCGCCAGCCTGATTATATCCAGCTCGGCTAACTTGATTTCAGCACGGGTTCTGATAAGGGTTTTCACCCTTTCGCCGCTATCCACAGGGGTTTTCTCCTCGGCATCCTCCCAATAAACATCCTCCAGTTTCTGTTTGCGGGCTTCGCCCTCGATAAATGTAAACTGCCCCTTCTCCTGTTCGGTCTGATAATCCTCGTAAGCTTTCGCCAACTGGCTGATACCCACAATCGAGACCAGAGCGAAAATAGCGGTTGAGAACCACAGCTTTATAACAGTCGAATTACCATGCACTGCCTTTTTCATGCATAACCTCCAAAACGACTAAAATAGAGATTTCATTTACTAAACTAAAAGCCTCCGGAAATGCTTACACGGTGTGAATTACCGATATCTGCAAATGAGGAGTATGAGTAATCCAAACGATAATTATTCCAGACCACGCCCAGTCCGCCGGAAAAACCGCCCAGGTCATCTTTCGAAGAGCCGGATTTATAATCGCGTCCCAGGGAATCCCAACCGAATCTGACAAACAGCGGATCCAGCCCGGTGATTTCCACTCCGACCTTGCCGGAGATCTCGTAATCAAAAGGATAATCGATCTGCCCTGAGAAAACAACCGGCATACCTTGAACCGCGTGCGAAACCCCTGCCTGAACAACTCCCGGAAGCTTATCCTTATGTTCGTCGGTCAGCCCTTTCAACTGCACGCCTACATGTTTCGCCGCCAGACCGATAACGGTCCGTTTATCACCAAGTCGATAGAGAATACCGCCGTCAACCGCGATTCCATCGGATGTGTAATCATCATGCAAACGTTCATAAATAAATTTGCCGGTTATGCCCCAGTAAAAACGTTCATCCACCCGCTGTCCATAGTTTACGGCAAACGCCATATCCGAGGCGCTGAAGGTGCCGGTTTTGATATTGTTAGCGTCATATTCGTCGAATTCACCATAATTGAAATAATTGATGGAGAAACCGAGCATACCGCCCAACCCCTGCCGCATCATGAATGCCACGTATCCCGCTTGAATATCAGCAACATAACTGTTATAACTTGCGGCGAAATACTTGTCAATATCGCTTTCGATCTCAGTAACCTCTCCGAACTGATTCTCAACTTCCTTGATGGGAGAAAGTAAACCTAATCCGGCGGGATTATAATAGCCGGCGTACTCGTCATTGGCTAATGCCACCATAGCGCCGGACATCGCCTGCCCCCGCGCTCCCACTCCAACCTTCAGAAAACTGTATGCCGCCGTACCCGCTTGATCGCTTCCGGCAAGTGCGGGATTTACTGCAGCCGACGTTAAGGTTGAAACCAATATTAATATCGCTAATTTTGTCTTCACTTGGGCGCACCTCTACGTTTATAGGAGTTTTCGAATCTACATAATATAATATCGTCTGTCAATCAAATTTGTTCCGTTAAATTCATGGTGGCGTCAGCTCGCCGCACCTGACGCCTTCCATCGGAACCAATGATCCCGCATTAATTTCAGGAATGTCGAAACCGTAAAGTTTTCGACTTACCAGCCTTTTATTAACCTATCGACAAGATCGGTTGAGAGTTTTTCGATGGCGCGTTCTTTTCCTGTTTCGATATCCTCGTCCGAAGCGGAATATATCCCATATCCTTCAATATTCTTCTCCTCCCATATAATCTCGTTTTTCTCCAGCTCCTCGAATACCACATTTACAAATACCCGCACAATATATTCGCTGCAGTTGCCGGAGCCATCGAATGTGTAACACTCTCTTTCATAACGGGTTACAACCCCCCTCAGGGCGGAATCAGCCCCTCGGATATTGACAATTCTGAGTGTGTTATCAGCCACGACAGCATCGGTTATCGCTTCGGTCAGTTCTTCGCGCAAACCGTACTCGGTGGTCTCATTTTCGAATAGCGGCACGGCAACCGTTTTTATCCCTTTAAGCGCCGAGCCTGAAAAAGAATAGAATCCGCAGCCTGACGCACAACAGACAGTTAATGCAACCGCAGCTAATAGAGTTATTGATGTGTAAGCGGATTTCATACTGCTTTCTCGCCCCTTTTAATTACTTTAGATACCAGATTCACACCGCAGTGATAAGGGATTTCACGATAGTTTGGGGTTTCCCATATAATCAAATCGGCAATTTTGCCAGCTTCGATTGAACCGATCAAATGAGCGCGGTCCAGCGAATGAGCGGGATTGATGGTATAAGCGGCGAATGCTTCTTCGGGCGTCATTTTTAAATGCAGACATGCCAGCGAGATAACCAACGATGCTGATTCGGTATAGGATGAACCGGGATTGCAATCAGTTGAGAGGCAGACCGGCAAACCGGCTTCGATCATCTTCCTCGCCGGAGCGTATTTCCCTGTGTTCAATGAAAAAGAAGTCGCCGGAAGCAAAATCGGCATTACGCCTGCTTTCGCCATCATTCGAATTCCCTCGTCTGATATCGCCACCAGATGGTCCGCGGTTTTCGCCTTGATCTCCGCCGCAAGTTCCGCGCCTCCAATCGGATGGATTTCGTCGGCATGCATCCTGACCTTCAGCCCGTGCTTTTGGGCAGCTTTAAGAATTTTGCGCGATTGTTCCACATTGAAAACGCCTTCTTCGCAAAAGATATCACAATATTCGGCAAGGTAATTTTTCGCAGCGTATGGTATCATCTCATCGATAAGAATCCGGATATATTCCTCGCGGTTATCCCGATATTCATCCGGAAATTCATGCGCTCCCAGGAATGTCGGAACCATCTCAACCGGTTGTTTCCCATTAAGTTCTTTGATAACTTCCAGCGCTTTCATCTCGGAATCGAAAGACAGCCCGTAGCCGGATTTAGCTTCGATTGTGGTAATGCCATGTTTGAGCAGTCTTTTCAGCACCGTTTTGGTTTGCCTTTTTATATCCGCCTTACTCGCCTTTCTGAATCTTCGAGCCGAATTGCGGATACCTCCGCCGGCCGCCGCTATTTCCATATATTTCATACCGGCAAGCCGCATGCAGAATTCCTCTTCCCGGGTGCCGTAGAAGACCGGATGTGTATGGGGATCTACGAACCCGGGAGACACCATCATCCCCTTAGCGTCTATTTCTCCGGATATCGAGGAACGTTTAATGCCTCTCAAAACCTCTCTTTCTACTCCGCATTTCCTTATTTTATCCCCTTCGATTAATACGGAGGCATTATCCGCAATGCCCAAATCCGACAACTGTTTCCCCTTGCGAGGAGCATCCTTTGGGGATTTGAGCGTAATCAATTGACCAATATTGTAGATTAATAATCTTTCCTTCATATCTTATATCTCTTCGGATTTACTTTTCAACACCTTGCCTGCGAGTTTCTTAAAAGTTAATATCGGGTTGTGAGATAAGCAAATGCTTTGTAGTCCATTGAAACAAAACGGATATTCCGGAGTTACATGATAAAATCGAACGGAAGGTGTGCGGTGGATTCAAAGTGCAATATTCTCACGAATTATCTTGATATTCTTCGCTATTGTTGCCGATATTATATTATACAATGGATGGAGTCTGTATCCATCACTATACGTTCAGGTAAGATAAATAGACCCGGGAGTAAGTAATGCCGAAATCTTTTGATACATATCGTGTGAAAGCCTCACTGCCAGATGAACTAAAATCTCTTAATGATCTCGCCTATAATCTGCATTGGTCATGGAACCAGGAGACGATAGACCTGTTCAGACGCCTGGATCGAGACCTGTGGAACGATACCAAGCATAATCCGGTGAAGATGCTCAGTTCAATCAGTCAGGAGAAATTGAGACAGGCAATCAACGACGAGGGTTTCCTGGCTCAACTCGATCGAGTATATACCGATCTTCAGGAATATCTGAAAGCCAAGACTTGGTTTGAGGGTAAGTATGGGAAATTCGAAGCGCCTAAGATTGCTTATTTCTCGATGGAGTATGGCTTAACCGAGTGCTTGCCCATCTATTCCGGAGGACTCGGTGTTCTGGCGGCGGATCACATGAAGTCCGCAAGCGACCTTGGCTTGCCCCTGGTAGGAGTTGGATTATTATACCAGCAGGGTTATTTTCAGCAATATTTGAATCTTGATGGCTGGCAGCAGGAGACATATCCAGAAAACGATTTCTATAACCTCCCCATTCAGCTTGAGGCGGATACCGACGGTGAACCGCTGCTTATCGGAGTGAGATTTCCCCGGCGAACTGTTTATTGCAGGATTTGGAAAGCGCAGGTGGGACGTGTACCGCTTTATCTTCTCGATACCAATACTCCCGAGAACCAGTATTCCGATAGAAAGATAACCTATCAGCTTTATGGCGGAAACGATGAAACCCGTATTCAGCAGGAAATAATCCTGGGAATCGGCGGTATGCAGGCTCTCAACAAGCTTGATTTTCATGTTCACGTATGCCACATGAATGAAGGACATGCTGCGTTTATGGCTATGGAGAGAATACGCCATCGAAAACTTCAGGATAATCTTAATACCGAGGAGGCTCTGGAGGTCGTCAAAGCAGGCACTATCTTCACCACCCACACGCCGGTACCGGCGGGAATCGACATTTTTCATCCTGCCCTGGTTGATAAATATTTCGAGCAGTTTATCGATAGCGCCGGTATAACCAAAGAAGAGTTTTGGGCGTTCGGCAGGAAGAATTCCAAAGACAGTAATCAATCTTTTAACATGGCGCTGGCAGCTTTACGTACTACAGCGTATGCCAACGGCGTGAGTAAACTACATGGGAAAGTATCCCGTAAAATGTGGCAGTTCAACTGGCCTGATGTTCCTCTGGACGAAGTGCCCATTGAACATGTAACCAATGGTATGCATGCCCGTTCCTGGGTTTCCTACGAGATGTCAGAGCTGTTTCACAGGTATCTGGGTCCCAACTGGCTGGCTAAACCTGCGGACCAGACTATCTGGGAAAAAGTGGAGAGGATTCCTGATGTGGAGCTGTGGAGAATCCACGAAAGACGGCGGGAAAGATTGGTGGCATACACTCGAAGAAGACTTGCCGAACAGCTTAAACGACGCGGAGCAAGTCCGGGAGAGATCGATGGAGCCAACGAGACCTTGAATCCCGAAGCGCTGACGATAGGATTCGCTCGTAGATTCGCAACATACAAGAGAGCGACCCTGCTGCTGCGGGATCCGCAGAGGTTGAAAAAACTTCTGAAAAACAAAGAACGTCCGGTTCAATTTATTTTTGCAGGTAAGGCGCATCCGAGAGATAACGAGGGCAAGGAATTTATCCGGAAGCTGGTACATTTTGCCCTAAAAGAAGATGTTCGCAATCATTTCGTCTTCATCGAGAATTACGATATCAACGTAGCACGCTACCTGGTGGAAGGCGTGGATGTCTGGTTGAACAATCCCAGGCGACCCATGGAGGCGAGTGGAACCAGCGGTATGAAGGTGTTGCCGAATGGAGGACTAAACCTTAGCGTACTCGACGGCTGGTGGGATGAGGGTTATGATATCGACACCGGATGGGTTATCGGCGCCGGCGAGGAATACGCTGATTCCGAATACCAGGACGAGGTGGAAAGCAAAATGCTGTTCCATGTGCTGGAAAACGAAGTAGTCCCGCTCTTTTACGATACCGGAGGCGACGGGCTTCCTCGCAAGTGGATATCCAAGATGAAAAGTTCCATGATGAAATTATGCCCTATATTCAACACTAACCGGATGGTTAGAGAATATACTGAAAAGTTCTACATGAACGCATACAATAACTGGAAGAAACTCTCCGCCGATGATTTCACTAAAGCTAAAGCGCTGGTTAAATGGAAGCAATTCGTACGCAGTCAATGGGGTATGGTTAATATAATCAAGGCGCATCTGGAGAAAAAGGAATCAGAAGTAGGTTCTGCTCTGAAAGTTACCGCGGTGGTTTACCTGGGCAACCTGAGCAAAGATGATGTGTTGGTTCAGATTTATTCCGGTCCGCTGGACGCCGATGGGAATATTGTTCAAAACTCGTCAATTGATATGGAATCCGCAGGTGAGATTCAGGAAGGCTTGTATAAATATGAGGGAACTATCCCATGTAATGAAAGCGGGCTTTTTGGTTATTCGGTGCGGATGATGCCTTTCCATTCCGACATGTCCGACCAGTTCGGACTGGAGATGATTAAATGGCTGGATGCGGAAACTCCCAAGCCTTTCGTGAAAGAAGTGGAATCGATCCTTCAATCTTCGTGATATCGCCTAACCCGGATAATTCATAAAGACTGTTAATCCGTAGCCGAAGGCTTGTCCTTCGGGAGTTCAATAGAAGCAGATCGTTTACAGATTGAAATTGAGTATCTCAAAGAAACGCCGGAAGCGAAAGGCTTCCGTTACCAATAACGGTATTTGTGAATAATACAGGTTATGCGCCTCTGGCGGGGATCAGCATGCTTTTTGGCGATCGAAATACAACAATCCGATAAAAAACAAACATGCCCGAATGCGATCATCCGGGCATATTTGCATTGGTTGCGGCAGGTCCTTTTAGTTGTCCTTCTTTCTCCTCCACAGCAGGGTAGAGCCACCCCTCAATTCTATGAAATCATTCAGCTTGCGCTTATATATTTCTATTCTCATCCCTGAACTCTCTTTCTCTGATTAGAAAATGACATTCTTAATTTGTTTCTCTATTATAAGGTAAGGAGTTAACTCTTTTTCGGATAATATTAAGGGATTGTACTCATCCCTCTATACTAAAATCGATGAAACCGACGAAAAACTAAGTTGTTATATTCCTGATAATAAACCGATATGACAAAGCAACCGAAAGCGACTTATTTCTTGTTTTTAGGCGGTTTTCTTTTATATTGAAATAAATTCGGCTTCATGGTAGTAATGCAAAGGAGAATAACGTGAATATTACCCGAAAGGTAAATATGATCCCTAAAGCTTCCGTCATTATTTCTCTGGCGGTTATAGTGGCTCTTTCAATCACATTCTATTTCGACGGCGCGGGCAGATCCTCGCAAGATACATCGGCACTTAAGATATATAAGCAATTCAAAGCAGAAGAGCGTAAGAATAGGGACAGCAGTAAAAAGCCGACCGAATGGTTCACCCTTCAGCGGGCTTATCCTCATGATGAAATCCCTGATGAGGGCTACAAGAGGGCTGTGAATACCGCGGTTAGCATCCGTAACGCCACCCGGTCGGACACACAATTTGACGTAACTATGGCTGGTCCCTCCAATGTAGGAGGGCGCATCACGGCATTGGCAGTTAATCCTGATGATAATAATGTAATTTACGCCGGCGCCGCTCTTGGCGGTATCTTCAAATCGGTTGACGGCGGCGATACCTGGGATCCGATCTCCGATGATGTCCCCAGCCTCTCGGTTGGAGATATCGCCATGGATCCTGCCAATCCCGATATACTTTACTTCGGAACCGGCGAAGCGAACTCCAGCGGCGATTCCTATTCCGGCACCGGAATATACAAAACCGCCACCGGCGGATTAGAATGGGAGTTTATAGGCCTTCCCAACTCGCACCATATCGGTAGAATCGCTATCGATCCTGTCAATAACAACCGAGTTTTCGTCGCCGCCATGGGCAAACTGTTCGGAACTAATCCCGAACGCGGGGTTTACCGCAGTACAGATTACGGCGAGAATTGGGAACAGGTTCTCTATGTATCGGATTCCACCGGCTGCATTGATATTGTCATTAATCCCTCCAATCCCGACATCATCTTCGCAGCCATGTGGGAAAGGATTCGCTATCCCCGGGAAAGGCGAGTGGGAGGTTTGAACAGTGGAATCTGGCGTTCAACTGACGGCGGGGATACCTGGGATAAGCTGTCCAACGGACTGCCTCCGGACAACGAAGACAATGGACGGATCGGACTGGCGATTGCCCCCGGCGATAATGATATCGTGTATGCTTGTTACTATGACCATCCGGGATACCTGATGGGTATCTGGAGAAGTACCGATGGCGGCGATAGCTGGGAATCGAGATTGGTATCACCGCCGATCGAGGATTTTTCTTCCTTTGGCTGGTATTTCGGACAGATATGGGTGCATCCCGCCGATCCCAATACCGTTTACCTCGGCGATGTATATTTCTGGCGCAGTACGGACGGGGGCGCGAATTGGCATGATATATCCGGTATTATGCACGTGGATCACCATGCTCTTTATCAAGATGCTGATAATCCTAATTATATAGTAAACGGCAATGATGGTGGAATCTTTATATCCAACAATACCGGCGCAAGCTGGATAAAGAGTTACGACCTCCCGATCACCCAATTTTACGCCATTACAATCGATAAACAGCTTCCATTCCGTCTTTACGGCGGAACACAGGATAATAGTACGCCAGGAACCATCACGGGCGGAGTGGACGACTGGATCGTATTCTACTACGGCGATGGATTCTATACCAATATTGATTTCACCGATTCCGATGTGATTTACGCCGAATACCAATATGGCAACCTGAGTAAATCTACCAACCTGGGGAATAGCTGGGATTATATTTATGGTCCATGGTATCACGATGAGCGAACCAACTGGAACACGCCGGTTATAATGAGCCCCCATGATGCTCAGGTGCTTTTCTACGGAGCCGAGAAAATCCATAAGACCTCCAACGGCGGCTCTTCATGGAATATTATCAGCCCCGATCTTACCGAGGGAGGCGGAAACGGCAACCTGGTTTACGGAACCGTCACAACTATCAGCCAGTCCCCGATCAATCCCGATATTATCTGGGCGGGTACAGATGAAGGGAGAGTATGGGTTACTTCTGACGGGGGCGGCGCCTGGGAGCTGGTCTCGAACGATCTGATCGATCGCTGGTGCACCCGCGTTACCGCCGACGTATTCGACGAGATGACTGCTTACGTTACTTTCTCGGGCTACAAAAACGATGAACTGCTTCCGCACATATTCAAGACCGCCACTTTGGGGCTGACATGGGAAGATATCACCGGCAATCTCACCGATGTCCCCGTTAATGATATCCTGCCGGATCCCCAAATGCAGGGACGTTTGTATATCGGTACCGATTTCGGCATGTTCTATACCGATGACGGCGGTGAAATCTGGCAATCTATGGGATCGGAAATGCCGATATGCCCGGTTTTCGATATTGAACTCCACCACGAAGCCCGGAAACTGGTTGCGGGAACACACGGCAGATCGATGTATTCATTCGATATAAGCCTTTCCGGCATTAATGAAGACTCGGATAAACCGGTGTCGAGTTATATTCTGGGTCAGAATTATCCCAATCCCTTCAACGCAGAGACCATTATTCCGATTGAACTGCAATCCAATGCACAGGTGGAATTAAATGTTTACGATGTAAATGGCCGCTTGGTTAGAAATCTAATTGACGGCGCTCTAAAAGCAGGTTTACACAACGTAACTTTCGATGCCTCGGAGATCTCTTCAGGCACATATTTTGTTAAACTGAATACCGACGACCGCCACGAATCCCGAAAAATCACGTTGATTAAATAGGAATAGGACCTCAAGCACAAATATCAAGCCTCGAGCAGGCCGACTTGCTTTTCTAATAGGCTGCTAACATTAAAATTAGCAGCCTTTTTTATCGTTAATATACCAATCGCCAGCTATAGATCCGTTAATAAAATTTGATATTTGGGGATAGCGTCGCTAAAGGCGCCAAGATAAATTAATATTATTAAATTTTTTACTTAACTATTTTAAGTAATTGTCGTATATTATGTAAGATAATTAATTGTTAGGGGTTGTATTTATGAAAGAATGGCAGGAATTACTAAAATTAACCGGCGGCGAGGAAATCGTAATCGAGAGAATTCGAATGGTTCGCGATAATATCGCTATCGAAGGTGAATTCGAACTCCCTGCGATGGCGCGCCTTTCCCTGGAAGACCAGGTTTTTATCGCCGCTTTTATTAAAACTCACGGTTCCATCAAGCAGGTGGAGCAGATATTCGGGATAAGCTATCCCACTGTTAAAAACCGGCTTAACCGCCTTGGCGAGAAGCTGGATTTCGTCAAAGTAGAGAATACTCCTCGGAGAAGCGAAATACTTGCTGAATTGGAAAGAGGAGAAATAACAGTTGAAGAAGCTATAGAAAGGATGAAAGAATGATACCGCCTTATCTGATGAAAATCAAAGTGATCGAAAACGGTCGCAAGAAAGTCGGCTTATGGCTGCCGGTGTTTCTGGTCTGGCCCCTTATGCTGATTTTCGCTCTGATCTTGACGCCGTTGCTTTTTATGGCATCCCTATTCCTTATCTGGCGCCGTAAATTCAGAGCATTGCTTAAAGCCATACCGAGATTCTACGCTGTTATTTGTGCCGCCAGGGGATTGGATGTAGAAGTTGAAAGCGAAAATGAAAATGTTTATATAACCATTAACTAAAGGAGACAAAAATGTCCGAAGAAAGAACCAAAATCCTGAACATGCTTGCCGATGGCAAGATATCTGTCGACGAAGCCGAAAAGCTTCTCAACGCCATTGGGGAGAAGGCGGGTAAAGAGGAATCCTCAGGGAATGACGTAGCCGAAAGCACCGCTGGAAGCAAGAAAAAGCCTCAATACCTGATTGTAAATGTCAATTCGGCGGAAAACGAGCATGGCAAACCGGAGAAGGTGAATGTACGCGTGCCGCTCAAGCTGCTGCGCGCGGGTGTAAAATTGGCATCGGTTATGCCAAATCATGCCTCGGAGAAGATTCATCACAAACTCCACGAGAAAGGCGTTAATTTCGATTTGGATAACCTTAATCCCGAAAATATGGAGGAGTTAATCGAGGCGCTTAGCGAGTTAACCGTGGATGTTGATGAGGGAAAAGAAACCGTGCGCGTTTATTGTGAATAGAAACGGATCGAAATCTCCGTCGAAACTCCCCGATGAAATCGCGACGGCTGCGAACTACCCGGGTGTAACGCTTTCATCCGCTGCGCCCTCTCTCCCGTTCAGTGGGAGAGGGCGCCTTGACGAAGTCAAGGCGGGAGAGGGAAATACTCGTGCTGCCGGGTGGCCTCAATCTGTCTCACAACCCTATTTTTAGGCAATGAGTAAGAATGAAAGATTGCGGCGCCCTCGGCAAGCCTCGGGCTCGCAATGACAGCAATATTGGATTTTCGATACTTCCACCAGACCAGCCCCTACAAACATCACTTCTTCCCCTTCCCCGCTATCTTCGCCCAGGTGTCGCGGAGGGTTACGGTGCGGTTGAAGACCAGTTTGTCGCCCGTGGTGTCGGGATCCATGTTGAAATAACCCTGGCGCAGGAACTGGAAGAAATCATACGGCTTGTTTGCCGCCAGCGATGGCTCCGCTTTGGCATCCGGCAAAATCTCCAGCGAATCGGGGTTGATATAATCGACGAAGTTCTTCCCTTCCTCCACTTCCATCGGATTCTCCTTGGTGAACAGGTTATTATACAGCCTTACCTCGGCGTCGATAGCATGCGCCGCCGATACCCAGTGAAGCGTTCCTTTCACTTTGCGGCCATCCTGCGCCTGCCCGCTCTTGGTCGCCGGATCGTAAGTGCAGCGCAGTTCGATAATCTCGCCATCGGCGTCTTTAATCACCTTCTCGCACTTGATGAAATAAGCATGCTTCAGCCGCACTTCCCGCCCGGGCGCAAGTCTGAAAAACTTCTTGGGCGGATCTTCCATGAAATCATCCCGTTCGATATATATCTCTCGCGAAAACGGAATCTTGCGAGTCCCTGCCGTTTCATCCTCGGGATTGTTGATAGCATCCAACTGCTCAACTTCGCCTTCGGGATAATTCTCAATGACCACCTTGAGCGGTTTCAAAACCACCATCACCCGCGGCGCGCGCTTGTTCAGATCCTCGCGAAGCGTATGTTCCAGAAGCGCTATATCAACCATGCTTTCCCGCTTGGCAACTCCGATTCTGTTGCAGAAATCGCGAATAGACTCCGGAGTGTAACCGCGCCGGCGCAGGCCGCAGATTGTCGGCATACGGGGATCATCCCAGCCGTTTACATGCCCCTCCCTGACTAACTGCAGCAAACGTCTTTTGCTCATCACGGTATAGGTGAGATTCAACCGGGCGAATTCGATCTGCTGAGGATGGAAAACTTCGAGTTCATCCAGAAACCAGTCGTACAGCGGGCGATGATCCTCGAATTCCAGGGAGCAGAGCGAATGAGTTATCCGCTCGATAGAGTCCGAAAGGCAGTGTGTGAAATCGTACATGGGATAAATACACCATTTGTCGCCGGTGCGGTGATGCGATGCATGCTTGATACGGTAAATCGCGGGATCGCGCATATTCATATTTCCTGCCGCCATATCGATTTTGGCGCGGAGGGTTCGGGTTCCATCGGGGAATTCGCCTTTGCGCATCCGTTCGAAAAGATCGAGGTTCTCCTCTACGGAACGATCCCGATACGGGCTGTTCTTGCCCGGTTCGGTTAATGTTCCACGGTACTCCCGCACCTGCTCAGGGCTTAAATCGCAGACATAAGCTTTGCCCTTTTTGATAAGCTGGACACCATAATCATAAAGTTGATCGAAATAGTCGGAAGCATAGAAAAGACGGTCTTCCCAGTCCGCGCCCAGCCAACGCACATCTTCCATGATGGAATCAACATATTCGGTTTCCTCTTTGGCGGGGTTGGTATCATCGAAACGAAGGTTGAACAGGCCGTTGTATTCCTCGGCGATTCCATAATTAAGGCAGATAGCTTTGGCATGGCCTATATGGAGGTAACCGTTCGGTTCGGGCGGGAATCGGGTATGCACTCGTCCATCGTTCTTATTTTTCTTTAAGTCTTCATTTATTATTTCGCGGATGAAATCGGTAGTTTTCTTGATCTCAACCGCTGAAACTTCACCTTTATTCGGTTCAATATTTTTCGCATTCATGTCGTTTTCCCTTATTGCAGTTCATTTTTATCGAATTTATAACAATGTCAAGATGAAACACAATATAAAATTCGGATTGGATTAATGCCAGAATTAATCGAAACGGTAGGAATAAACTAATTTGAATGCGAGAACGAAACCATTCACGTATAATCATATCTTAGCCGATTATTATATTGTGGACAAAAATGATTTACATTATATTCTGAATTACTATGCAAGAAACGAAAGTGAAAAACTGTGAAAAGAACGGCGGTGATATAATAACCGCCGAGGAAGTCAAAAACCATCCCCGCGTCAAAGCCACAATCGAAAAAGCGGACCAGATATTGGGGCTTTTGGGCTATACCGAACACGGCATGCGGCATACCAGTCTGGTTTCAAATATTGCTTACAATATCATGCGCAGGCTGGGCAGGGATGAAAAACGCGCTCAACTCGCCGCCATAGCGGGAGTTATGCACGATATGGGAAATGTTATCAACCGCGATTATCACGCTCAAACCGCCGCATTGATGGCTAATGAAGTGCTGACCGAATTGGGTATGGATTACAAGGATATACTGGATGTTATGGCGGCGATTGGTAATCATGACGAACGGGACGGATACCCTATCAGCGATATATGCGCCTCCCTTATTCTGGCTGATAAATCGGATGTACATTTCTCGCGGGTTCGCAGCCCGGAATCGGTCAATATCGATATTCATGATCGAGTGAATTACGCCGCAAAGAGCTCTTTTTTGCGGGTGGACGTGGAGAGAAAAACTATCAGCCTGGAGATAAAGATCGATCCTCAGGTATCCTCGGTCATGGAATATTTCGAGATATTTCTATCCCGCATGGTTGTTTGCAGGCGCGCCGCGGAATTCCTTGAGATGCGATTCGAATTAAATATCAACGGACACAGGCTTCTTTAAAAACAAATTATGGATTACAAAAAAGCCGGAGTCGATATTGAAGCCGGAAACAAGGCTGCCAGGATTATCGGCAGGCTTGCTAAGAGAACCTTCAACGAGCGGGTAGTCAGGGAACTGGGTAGTTTTGGGGGATTTTATGATATTTCCGAGCTGGGCATTTCTAATCCGGTTTTAGTCGCCTCTACCGACAGTATCGGCACCAAACTTCTGGTGGCGCGTAAAGCTGGTAAATACAAGGGTTTGGGTTATGATATTGTCAATCATTGCGTTAACGATATCGCTGTTTGCGGCGCCTCTCCGTTATTTTTCATGGATTATTTCGCCGCTTCTAATTTAAGCGTTGAGATCATCGAAGAAATAATGGAGGGGATGACAGAAGCTCTAATGGAGGTAAACTGCCCGTTAATCGGCGGTGAGACCGCGGAACTCCCGGATTTATATGCTCCGGGAGATTTCGACCTTGCCGGATTTATCGCCGGCGTGGTGGACAGGAATTCGATAATTGACGGCAGCTCGACATCAAAGCACGACAAAATTATCGTCTTGCCCTCCAACGGCTTACACACAAACGGGTACACTTTAGCCCGTAAGGTGGTTTTTGATATTCTGGGATTGGAACCAGCTTTTACTCCTTCCCAACTCGAACAGCCGATCGGTGACGAGCTATTACTACCTCATACCTGCTATCTCGAGGCGATCAAGGCGGTTAAGACTCTCGCCAGGGGAATCGCTCATATAACCGGCGGCGGATTACTCGACAATGTCGCACGGATATTACCGGATAACTGCAATGCGGTTATAGATGTCTCATTTATTCCGATTCCTCCTATTTTCAGTATTATCCAGCGAGCGGGCTCTATCCCCTCCGATGAGATGTATCATGTATTTAACATGGGGGCGGGATTGGCTATAATTGTCAGCAAGCATGATCTTCAAAAGGCGTTATCCGCAATATCTTCCTCGGGATTTCAAGCAATCCTTTGCGGTGAGATAGCGGACGGTGAGAAGCAGGTGGAATTACAAAATCTCCCTCAATTTCCAAGCTCCTGAATAAAAGGGACTAATTCGATAAATGCGCAGTAAAAGGCAACTTTATATTTTGGTATATTTCGCTGCCCTAATTGGAGTTGCCGCATATCAGCCTTTTAATATCTGGCTCGGGGCGTTGACTTTTATCGCCATACTACTATTTACTATCAGGAATAAATCCCCAAAACAGGCGTTCCTTATCGGTTATGCGTTTGGTGTGGTTTTTTATATTACATTGCTTTACTGGATTGCCTGGGCGACCTTCTTCGGCGCATTACCGGTACCATTTATATTGGCTGCGGTTCCGGCATTTTTCTGCTGGTTATTTAGAAAAATCGAGGTTGCAAACAGCAAAATCGCTCTGATATTGGCGCCGTTTATCTGGGCGGCTCTGGAGTATATAAGAACTTTAGGGCAGGTTGCCTTTCCCTGGAATCCCGTGGGCAATTGTTTCGCCGCTTATCCCGAATTCATACAGTATGCGGAATTTACCGGCGTTTACGGGATATCATTCTGGGCTCTGGTGATTAACATTTTGTTCTACATCATTTTTAAGAATCCTGCGAACTTAAAGCGAACTTTTGCCTGTTTAGGCGCTATAATAATATTGATATTAACGCCGTATCTATACGGATTAGCGATTGTTCCCGAGGAAATCGAAGAGGGCGATATTGAAGTAGCGCTACTGCAAGGAAATATCAGCCGGGAAGTGAAATGGAACCCCGGCGGAGTACAATATTCATTTAATACCTATAGAGCGATGACTGATTCAGCAAGCAGTAGCGAAGCAAGGCTCATAATATGGCCAGAAACAGCCATTCCCAGTTACCTACGGTTTCATCGCGGATACAATCCGCGCATGCTGAGAATGGTAAGAGAATCCGGCATTCCAATCCTTACCGGTTCTCCGGACTATACCGAAATTGCTCCTCAGCAGTATATTTATTACAATTCCGCTCTTTTTTATCATCCCGAAAGGAATAGACCTGAGATATATCGAAAGATCAAGCTGGTCCCTTTTTCGGAACGGATACCATTTTCAGGGCGGGTTAAGATATTAAGAGATATCCATTTGGGGCAGGCGGATTTTTCCCCGGGGGATAGTCTGGTGCTATTTGAGCTTGACGGGAGCAGCTTTGGTGTATTAATATGTTTCGAATTAGTATTCCCGGATCTGGTTCGCAGATATATGAAACGCGGCGCCGATTTTATGGTTACTATTACAAATGATATGTGGTTCGGTGTTACCTCAGGTCCATACCAGCACCTTTACGCCGGAACCATACGGGCGGTGGAGAATAGAGTCGGAATAGCGAGATGCGCTAACACCGGCATTTCGCTTTTCTATGATACCTATGGGCGAGTTTACAATATGACTGAACTGAACGAAAGAAAAATCGTTGTGGACAAAGTGGCAGCAAACAACGGATCAACCTTTTACATGCGGCACGGGGATTATCTGGCTAAATGGTCTTTGATAGTTGCGATACTGTCCTTATTTGCAATATTGCTCAGGGATTTTATTAATAGGAGGAACAGAATTTGAAATCCCGAATAAAACCGCGGCAGATTATTTTGATTATCTCCTTTCTTCTGATAACCTTAGCTGCATATAAATCAGTATCCAGAGCGGAGATTAATGCGCTGGGAGACTGGAGCAGTTTCACCGATATGAATTCAGCCAATGAGTTCAAGTTCGATGGCGAGTTGATTTGGGGAGCGGCTCCCGGGGGCGCTTTCGCCATAGACAGCGACGGCTCAATTCAGCAAAAACTCACCAATATCGAGGGATTAAAGGGATTGGAATTGAATGCGGTGGATATCGACAGCGCGGGCAATCTATGGTTAGCCTCTCAGAACGGCACTCTCAACAAATTCGACTCCGATGGCAGCTACCTGACGTATTACTTCATATTCAAACGCAGAAATGTTATAGATGAACCATTAGTGCTGTATGACCTTCATGCCGACGGGGAATGGCTGTGGATTGCCAGACAGGAAGGTATATCCAAGTTCTCAATCTACAACAACGGCGGAGAGATCCAGGAGAATATCGAACATGTGGGACCATTCAGCAGAGAAGATATTAAAACGGTCTTTGTCGAGAATGACAGGATCTGGTTTGGATTCGAGGAAGGTATAGGGTATGCGGACAAAGACTCGCCCTATCTTCCCGACGGTTCCGAATGGACGGTCTTTTACGAGGGAGATCCCCACGGCTTGAACGATTTTGACGTGAGAGCAATCGCTTACTTCCGGGGGCAGCTTTATGCCGGTACGGCAAACGGCGTATTCGAGTTCAATGAATCGGCTGATTCCAGCTGGTGGGATGCTTCGGGACTCGGAGGATTGGTGATAAACAGCCTGAGAGTATCGGCAGATACATTGTTCGCCGCAACCGATAGCGGACCATATTCCTATGGTGGAGTCTCCTGGAATCAATATAATCCTACCGGATATTCCGGCGAGGGAATAAGCGATTTAGCTTATATTCCGGGAGAAGGTTTGGTTGCAGCCTATTCTGATATCGGATATGCGAAGTTCAACGGACAATGGGAGGAGTTTTTCATCCCCGGTCCGCGCGGATTGAGCTGCGAAGAGCTGATCGCCGCTGATGACAATCTTTGGGCGTTCTCACGGGGACGGAGAGACCGACCCGGAACGGCCGTAAACCATTATGATGGAACATCATGGGAAAATTTTAATGCATCGAACTCAGGTTTAGTCAACAATATATTTTATACGGGGGCTATCGATAGTTCCGGACGCACCTGGATAGGGTACTGGGGATCGGGATTAAGTGTTTATGATCCCGCTGACTCCAGTTGGGCAACATTCGATTCTACCAACAGCCCGTTGCTCGGAGTATTAAGCGGGGGAATGGCTTCCAACTACATTGTCATTACCGCTTTAGCGCTGGATGCGCATAACAATCTTTGGATTGGCGATTTCCGAGCCTTCGATTCCCATGCCGCTTACATACTGGAACCTGATTCCACCTGGAGTGAAATACCCGAATCCAACGAAGACGGACTGAGCAGCGACCTTTTCACCCGTATCGTTATTCGCGATGATAAGGTGATGTTTGCCACGGAGGAAGGTTTGGACATCTTGGATATCGGCGCCGGTTTCAAGGTTGAATCAGACAATGAATGGCAGCATTTTGATGTGAATTCCGGACTGGTTTCCAACATCGTTTATGATGTTGATATCGACCGCAATGATTATATCTGGATTGCCACCGGACAGGGCTTGAATTATTATGATCCCGACTTCGACTATGTGGACAGCCTGCCATTGCCGTTCGGTTTCGGTCCCACCATCAATGCTCTTGAAATAGACGGCTTGGGCAACAAATGGATAGGAACCGCGGACGGTTTGCTGAAACTATCCGCCGATAACAGTGACTGGGTATCCTATACCACCGAAAACAGCCTTCTGGTTGATAACGAAGTTCTCGCTCTTTCATTAGTTAACGCTACCGGCGTTTTGTGGATCGGCACTTCGGGGGGAATATCAAGATTCGATACCGGTCAGGAGATGCCTGACCCGACCGTCTCCAGCGTTTCAACCTATCCCAGCCCGGCAGGTCCTGAGTTCGCTGACAGGGTATATTTTTCACGTGTGCCCTTTGGCGCCGAAATCAGGATATACACGGTCGCCGGAGAACTGGTGCGGAAGTTCGATGCTGGTAATGATAGCGGATTAACATCATGGAATTATAAGAATGATTCCGGGGAATCCTGCGCGGGCGGAGTTTACATATATCATGTCATAAACCGAGGAAAGGATTATTCCAAAACCGGTAAAATAGTGCTGATCAGGTAGTGGTTTGAAAAATCATATCGAGCATTACAGGCAGGACGGGGACTTTTTCGACTACCATGAATATATCAGCCCGGGAAGGCGGGAAGTTGACAGGCGGAGAAATCAGATAATAACATCCGTTATTAAGAATGCCAAAATAGAGGGTAAAATCCTTGATGTGGGCAGCGGATCGGGCGTGTTGGCGATGGGGCTGGCAGATACAGGTAATCCGGTCCTCCCTGTCGATTTATCGCTTAAGAACCTAAAATACTTTTCGCGTGACGACAGGATATCGCCGGTATTGGCGGACGGCTACAAACTTCCCTTCAAAAATGAATCATTCGATGCGGTGATTCTGTCGTCGATTCTGGAGCATTGCGAAGCGCCGTCGGACATGCTGCGAGAAATGAATAGACTGCTCAAGCAGGGCGGGGCGTTGTTTGCCGTTACGCCGTATAATGAGACCATTGTATATCATCAGTGTATCCATTGCAACAAGAAGACTCCCGCTTATGCTCATCTTCATAGCTTCCGGGAAGACAATCTCGGCTCACTAATCAGCGAAAACGGATTCGAAATATGCAGGATGCTGAAATTCGCCAACAAAGGGATGGATATCGCCCGGATAAACCTGATTCTTAAATCATTATCGATAAACAGCTGGAGAATACTCGATAGGTTCGCTAATTTTTTGCTAAACCGTCCGGAATTTATCCTGATATTGGGGAGGAAGCGATGATGGGGCAATCCATAGCCTATTGCCATAAGCAGAAAACGGATTGCCCTGCCTCACTGTTAATGACCAGTTTTAAATCCGCCAAATGCTCCCAGGAATTTTAACACGCTGATCCCTATGGCAAAGTTCATAATAATCGAACCAGAAAATTACTCCGAATGGGACAAATTCGTATCAGCTACTCATGGAGAAAACATCTTCAGTCTATCCGGATGGGTGAAACCGTTAGCCGGTTTGAACGAAGCTGAGGTCTGTATCATTGGGATTGCTAAAGGCGATTCCATAATCGCCGGTCTGGCGGGAGTAATATCCTGCGCTCATGGGATAAGAATATTTGAACCCCCCGTGCTTTCCCCGTACAACGGCATTATCATTGATCCCTCAGTGACTGAAAGAAAAGAAAGGGTTGAAACGCATAAGCTGTTACTTGATAGCGCAAAGTCGCTGTGCGATCGCCTAATCATTCAGTATTATCCCGGAATAAGTCCGGTCGAGCTCAAACCAGTCCATGGCATGAAATCAGCGGAGCGCTTTACCAGCGTTATTGACTTAAACAAAGAAAGGGTTTTAAGAAGCGGTTTTAAAGCGGACATAAAAAACAAAATAAATAAAGCCGAACGTTCCGGCGTTTCGGTATCAGAGGATTTTAATCCTCAAGAGCTTCATCGCTTGCTTGAGTTGGTATATAGCAAAGCGGGATTGAAGAGCCGTTGGAAGGATACCTCCTTTTGCTCCGCTCTGAAGGCGATTCATGAAGAGGGTCGGTTGAGAGTGTGGTTCTCTGTGAAGGACAAGAGGTATGTAGCCGGGACAGCGGTTGTTATAACGGATGATACGGCCTACAGTTGGCTGTCGGCTGCTGATCCCGAATATTACAAACTCGGAGCGGGACCCAGGCTCATTTCAGAAACGCTTCAGTTATTATCTGAGCAGGGAGTAAAACGTTTCGACTTCATGGGAGTCAACATACCTTCAGTGGGACGTTACAAAGAGGCGTTCGGAGGAGCGAGGATAGCGTTTACTTCTCAGGATTACGTATTTAGCATCAAGGGACGTCTCTATCGGGCTCTCCAGGATAAACTGAAACGATGACTGTAATACCGGTTAGATTGAATATTGGTAAAGATGACATTCCGAAAGCGATATATGCGTTCGCATTCATCGGGATTCACCTCGGTGTTAGATTCGAATTTGATACAGCAGAACCAGTAATTGTATATGGTGAACCACCTAACAATCCTGTTGATATGCCAAGAATCGTGATCCCGATGGATAAATTCCTGCTAAACGGCGATAGCAGACCTTTGTGGAAAATGACCGAAGATATACTCCTGCTGTCAGGCAAGAAGATTAATGAAAGGGAACCATGTGTCGCCGATGATAATATCACAACATTCAACTTCGATATAATCGGTTCAATCTTCTACCTTATATCCCGAAGCGAAGAATATTATTCTCAGACGCGCGATGAACATAACCGATTCCCCCATACCGAATCGATTTTGTACAAAAGCGAAAAACTCACACATCCGGCGGTTGATCACTATCTGCAGCTTTCGAGAAAACTTTTCGCCCGGATCGGAATTGAATGCGAAAGCGACCAAATACCGACAGCGATTTTAAGCCATGATGTTGATCAGCCGATTCGCTCTATCAAGGGTTCTGCAAAATTGATGTTAGTGAGTAAGAATCCGCTTTCTTCGCGGGTCAAGGGCATGTATGATGCTTTAATAAGTGTTTCGAATTTAAAAGGTAATCCATTCTGGAATTTCCGCAAGTATTGCCAAGCCGAATCCAGGTTTGGTATGAAGAGCTCATTTCACTTTGTCTGTTCGGTAAATCGCTCCCGGCTCGATCCCAAATATGACATAGGGAGTCAGGAGTTAAGGGCTGAAATATCACAATTGATCGAAAAGCAGTTCGAAATCGGTTTGCATGGTTCATACAATTCCCTAATGGGCGGCGGGGATATTGAATTTGAGAAAAAATACCTCGAGGAACATAGTGGAGTTGGGGTTCAAGGTCATCGAGCGCACTATCTGAGGTTTGATGTTGCCTCCGGTTATCATAAATTGATACAAGCCGGTTTCCTCTACGATTCCTCAATGGGATATTCGGAGACTATCGGATATCGTTGCGGTACCGGAAAGCCATTCTGGGCATTTGATGCACGGCAGAATAGAACGCTCCGCCTTATAGGGATTCCTTTCGCGGTGATGGATGGGGCTTTGTTTGGGGAGTATTCAACAGGTGAGGCTGCGAAGGAAAAATTGGACTCTTTGATCAAGGAGGTCTCAACCGTCAATGGGTCGATTGGATTTTTGTGGCATCTGCGCACTGCCTATTCAGTCGATTATCCGGGATGGTTTGAATGCTATCAGCATCTGTTACACAGACTGAATGAGAAGGGGTTCCGGGTGATCACCCCGCTGGAGTTGGCGCAGGAGTTTGAAAGGAAAACGGAGAGTTTAGGCTATAATCGGATTCTGTTTTAGGATGGTTAAAATCCTCAGGTGAATGCAGCATGACCTTAGAAACCAAACCTGTTATTTGTATGTTCGTACTCAATTCCTATCTGAACGACGGACGAGTGAGACGCACCTGCAGGTATCTTTCCGAGCGTGGGTATAAAGTAACGGTGATCGCCGAATCACCATCGGGTGATGATGATTATCTCGAGATCGACGGGGTGAATGTGTATCGTCTTGATGACTCCGGACTGCCCACAACCAAGGGACGATTCATCAAGTACATGACACGGGCTGCGATTAAAGCCGCAGGCATCAAAGCCGATGTTTATCATGCCTTTGACCTGGACACCCTGCCGCCGGCATTTATCGCATCCGTGCTGAACCGAGGCAGGCTGCTGTATGAAGCGCATGAATACTACGTAGGGATTCAAGCTTTACTAAAACGCCCCTTTACAAAAACAATATGGAGTATTCTGGAGAGGTTACTCATCCACAAAGCGGACCGCGTGATTACGGTCAGCCAATCCATAGCGGATAAACTCGCTTCACGCTACGCTATATTGACGCCGGATGTTATCTATTCCTGCACTAATCCGGTCAACACCGAGCGCTCTGACTATTTGCGTGAGAACTACAGCATCCCGCCGGACAAATTCATCGTCCTATATACAGGAATATTGCGCGAGGGGCAGGGATTGATGATTTTGCCTGAGGTGTTTTCCAAAACCGATAAAGCCGTTATGGTTCTGGTTGGCGATGGTCCCTTGCGCATGGAACTGGAAACGAAATCGAGGGAATTAAATACGGAAGAGCGCATGATTTACGCAGGTCAAGTCGATTACGATGAGTTGGAAAAGTACTATAACTCCGCCGATGCAGGAATTCTGCTTATGGAGCCGATTGCGGAGAACAACCGTTATGCCCTCCCCAATAAGTTCTTCGGTTACCTTTCAGCAGGTTTGCCGGTAATTGTAAGCGATATTCCCGAATTAAAGCGCTTTGTCGATGAGCATAGCCTGGGGTTGGCGATACCTCCGCGGATTCAAGATGCGGTTTACGCTGTTGAAAAAATGTCTTCTGATGAAAATCTATATAACCGTTTTCACCGGAATGCGATTGATTTCTCCAAAAAGTACACCTGGGATAAGGAAGCATCTAAATATCCCGGTATCTATGCAGAGTTAACAGGGAGTTGATATGATTGCATCATTAGTAGTTATTACCTATAACCAGGCGGAGTGCCTGAGGGAGCTTATAGATTCCATTAACTCACAGATAACTGAGCATAATTTCGAAACCGTCATTGTCAATGATTGTTCTACAGATCAAACCGGAGAATATCTGAGTTCGCTTCCCGCAATTGAAAACTTAATTGTCATCAATTCCGAACGCAACCTGGGCAGAGCCGGCGCCAGGAACCTCGGCGCGAAAAACGCATCCGGGGACATCCTTATATTCGTTGATGGCGATCTCAAATTATCGCAGAGATTTGTACAGAATCATGTGGGATTCCACCGGCAGCATAAAGAGAATTCCGCGGCAATAGGCAAAGTTATATATAGTCATCAAGATGCTTTCAGCCGTTACCTGCAGTCCCGCGGCGCAGCTCGAAATCCTGATACCGAAAGAGTACCGTTCAGGTACTTCGTAAGCTGGAATTTCTCCCTGCCCCGCTCCATTTTCGAAAGACTGAACGGATTCGATATTAACTTCCTGACAGAGCATCATAATGTCGGCGAAGACCTGGAATTCGGTTATCGACTGCATCACGCAGGCTGCCGGATAGCCTACCTCCCTTCTGCCCTCGCTGAACATATCACTAAACCATCACTCGAAATTATGCTGGAGAAACGGTATAAACTCGGCCTGGAGGGATTGCCGCTTTTCATGGAAAAACATCCGCGGGCAGGTAAAGAAATTCCGGTATATAAAATATTTGCAACCTCTCCCCTGATAAGGTTTACTCTTCAAATAGCGCTACATCCTATCATATATAATCCGCTCAGGAAGCTGGCAAAAGGCGGTATCGGCTTGCCGGGAATCGCTTACGAATATCTCATCCACGGAGCGGTTTTGAAAGGACTATGGGATAGCAGCAAATTAACCCGGATAATTCATAAAACCGATTAATCGGCAGCCGAAGGCTTCTCCTTCTGGAGCTTAATAAAAGTACATGGTTAACAGATTGGAATTGAGGATTACAAAGAGACGCCGGAAGCGCAAGGCTTCCGCTACCGTTAACTAAATTCGTGAATAATACAGGTTAAGTCAGCTCAAGAGTTGAAATTTTTCATCAAAAGAGAACCTATTCAGTAAGAATTTAATTATTAATAAATACGTTTTATATGGGGACGTAAATCACAGATTTTAAACTTAAGGAATTTAACGGAGGAAAAAATGAAACCAGCAGTTCAGCATTGGGAAGTAAATTCTCGTGATTACAAAAAGGCTAAGGATTTCTACAGCAAGGTTTTTGGATGGGAATTCAAAATCCATGAAGAAATGTCTTATGCCATGACATCGGCACAGGAGGAAAATTCCATAGGCGGCGGAATCGGTCCTGTTCAGGAGGGTCAAGAGCCGAGTGTTACCTTTTACATAACGGTGGATGATCCTCGGGCTTATTTGGATAAGGTTGAGCAGGCCGGAGGAAAGACTATCATGCCCCCTAAGGCGGTGCCGGATGTGGGAACATTGGCTATGTTCTCGGATCTTGACGGAAACGTTATCGGGCTGTACTCCTCGGAAAAAAAATAAGTCCTGAATTGCCCCGATTTTCGTTGATTGCTGTGAATATTCGGTGACTCGGCACTGTCTACTTATTCACCAATTTCGGGCCTATTCTGGAAACCAATACATCAACCATGGCATTGATAGTTTCCAGCTTTCCGAATTCGGAGGCGTTATCCAGCTCCAAACCGTTTTCGCCATCATATACGGTAACCACCAGTCGTCCTTTTCCGGCATTCGCAGAAAGCGAACCGGAGAGGCTGTAATGACATTTAGTATTGGAAGTATCTCCGGGAACCGAAAAGTTTATTCTGAATTTTGGATTGTAGTCGTTCAACGACTTAAACAGGGAACGTCGGATATCATCCCCTAATTCAGAATCAACATTATCGCCGAAAACTTTAAAATAATCCAAGCAGATATAGACCGGCTGCTCTTTTTTATACAGTAATTCCTGGATCTTATTCTCCAGCTTCTTCTCGGATTGCCGGGTTAGTCCAATAAACCTTGCCTCTTCTTCCATCGCCGGATTAAGGAGGATTGTCGTAGGCAACGCACTAACACCGTATCTAACTCCGATATTGGTGCCGACGACATTTAGATAATCCACCTTGAAATAGTCCAGGAGCTTCTTAAACTTGGGCAGGTCGACTTTGCGGTCCACATTAACCCCGACCAATAAAAAGTCATCGTCGCCGTACTTTTTATTCAACGACACCAAATAGGGGAAAGCGCGTTTACAGGGCGCGCACCAGGAAGCCCAGAAATCCAGCAGAACTACTTTGCCTTTAAAATCCGAAAGCTGCACTGTGCTGCCGTCGAAATCCTGCAGCTTGAAATCGTAAACCGGTTTGGACATTGCGGAGGCTGTGATCAACAATAAAATCAGCAAACATGATGAAAAGACTTTCAACATCCTTATCTCCTATCTGAACTTTGAAGTTATCGAGCTTGTGATAGCAGCGGACATGCGCTGATATTTCTACTATCGTCACAGGATATAGTTTCTTTTTAAAATTCGCAAGCTGATTCCGTTGAAACGTAGAAAATGTTGCTTGATTGCGTTAACAACAATATGTTGTTATAACCATGGAAAACCTAAACGACATCAACATAGCTGAAATTAAAGGGAGATACTCCGGACTGGGCATCGCGGTCTCCGACGAACAAATCGAGCTTCTGGACCGATATATCTCGCTGCTGCGGCATTATTCCGATAGGTTAAAGCTCGTGTCCAAAAAGGATATAAATATAATATTCGAGAACCATATTCTTGACTCGCTTGATGTCCTTTTTATGATGGAAAAATATGTAGAAAATGACACTCCGTTTCACAGCTTAAAAGCTAAGGTGACATTATTGGATGTCGGGAGCGGAGGAGGTCTGCCCGGAATTCCCCTGGCGATCTTGCTCCATAATTCGCAGGTTACTCTTTTGGAGAGAGCCTCGCGCAAATACGGCTTCCTGGAGATGGTGAAAAGGAAACTGAATCTACAAAATTTAGCGGTAAACCAAGGAGATTATCAGGATATTATCCGTAACTTTCCGAATACTTACAAGTTCATACTATTCAGAGGCACAATGAGCTTTCGACAGGCAGTGGATAAATCCGTGAATCATATAAACCGGGATACAGTTATCATCTACTATAATAAAAGAACTGGAACTCTTAAAGAGCGCTATCTCGTTTTTACGAAAAAATAAAAAGTCCTAATTTAATGTTTAACAGGTAATTACAGATTATAGACGAGAAAAACTCTATTTTAGTGATCTGGAGGACTCGAAATGGAATTTTACGAAAAAATCTACTCACGTAATCCAAAACAAAACCGCTTGTTAAAAGTTTATGAGTTTTCAGTCCCATAATGGACTTGACACCGGGGCGCCGATGCTTTAATATTTTTCTCATGTCATTGGGCGGACTCCCAAATTAACAATATGTGGAAAACCTGTTGATTACTTTTCAACGTGAAGCATAACTTATTTGCTTGCTTGTGGTTGTAGAAATTTTGTGTAAACACGAAAATGTGGATAAGTAAAGGAGGTTTAGTAGTAGCTTAGTAGAGTATCGCTGTTTCTTTTAACTTTTAAAAATTGGTGGATTTATATGGTCGATGCTAACTGTCAGTCAATTTGGGACGACTGCCTCAGGTTTGTCTCCTCAAGGATCAAACCCCAAAGCTATACGACCTGGTTCTCGCAGACAGGGGGATTGAATATTGAGGGGAATAACTTTAATATTTCAGTACCTAATAAATTCGTTTCCGAATGGTTGGACGAGCATTACTCGAATTTGATTACCGAAGCGCTTCAAATCGTTACAGGCAAGGATTATGACATAGTTTTCAATGTCAACTCCAACAACTCTCAGCCGGATGAAAAAACATTTCGGATCGAGAACAAGCCTGTCAACGAAGCTTCCGAAGCTGCGCAGAGGGCTTACATAAAAACTTCAAGTTTAAATTTGCGGTATTCATTCGATAACTTCGTCGTTGGTGAATCAAATCAATTCGCGCAAGCTGCCGCCATGGCTGTCGCCGAAGCCCCGGGCAAAACCAAATATAATCCTCTATACATTTACGGGGGAGTTGGACTGGGTAAAACTCATTTGGTGCAGGCGGTGGGAAACTTTGTGCAGGAAGTTTATCCTAACATGAAAACACTTTATATCAGTTCCGAGAAATTCACTTCCGATTTTATCAGTTCCATATCATCAAAGTCAACCAATGAGTTCGTGAATTTCTATCGGAATGTAGATCTTCTGCTTCTGGATGATATCCAATTCTTTGCGGGAAAGGAGTCGACACAGGTTCAGTTCTTTCATACTTTCAACGTATTATATCAGACTGGAAAACAGATTATATTAACCTCGGACAGAGCGCCTAAGGATATAGGAGGACTTGAGGAGCGATTGCTTTCCAGATTTCATTGGGGTTTAGTTACCGACATACAACCCCCTGATTTAGAGACCAGAATCGCTATTATAAAAAATAAAAGCGCAGCGGATAACATGGATATCCCGGATAACGTAGTTGTCTATATCGCCGAACATATTACTAACAACATAAGGGAATTAGAGGGATCTCTCATAAGATTACTGGCTTACGCTTCCTTAACTAAAAAGCCTATCACCATAGAAGTTGCTTCAAAAATACTTAGAGACACTATCCCGGAAGCCAGCAAGCAGCTCACTATTGATACTATCATCAGAAAGGTTGCCAAATCATTTAAAATACCTGAAGCTGCAATAGTATCAAAAAAGAAGACTCAGGATTTGGTAAATGCGCGGAGCGCAGCCATGTATCTATCGCGCAAACTCACTAATGCTTCACTCAAGCAGATCGGAAGCGAGTTCAGCGGACGGGATCATTCTACGGTTATCCACGCTGTCAACCAGGTTTCCGATAGAATTAAGACCGATCAGGAATACAAATCACAAATCGATGATATTATCAACAGTCTTTATACTTAGGGTGTTGATAACCATGTACTAAAGCGGTGGAAAACATTTTGATAAAACGCAGTAGGAATCTTTCGGTGGAAAACAGTGAATTTAATAACAGAATATCAACAGCCAGAACGCGGATTGTTGACTATTTTCACTCTTATAACCCGATAAAAATGATACCTTTAGAAAATAAAACTTGAGTTTATTAACATTTTCACATTATTATTATTATTGTTGTTATTTATATAAATAAAGAATAATAATAAGAAAACGAGAGCTCGGAGCAAAATATGAAATTTACCATCTCAAAGGACAAATTGAATTCTCTGGTTCAAAAGGTTCTTAATATTGTACCTGTTCGCTCTACGTTGCCGGTCCTCTCTAATATCCTCCTGGAGGCTGACAAGGATAAGGTTAAAATGAGAGCTACCGACCTGGATGTCGCTATAACCAGCGAATTAGGAGCGGATGTAAAGAATAAAGGCACTCTGACGGTGCCGGGTAGAATGTTTGCAGACCTTATAAGGGAGCTACCCGAGGGGGATGTGGTGATTACCGGTGTTGACAAAAGAATAGAGGTTAAGAGCGAACGGGGGCTTTATAAGATCGCCGGTATAAATGCCGATGAATTTCCTCGATTTCCGAAGATCGATTTTACCGATGAGGTAAAGATCGACACTGATGTGATCAAAGGGATGATTAGCAAATCTATCTTTGCTGTCTCCAGGGATGAAACCAGACCTGCCTTGAACGGTGTTCTGTGGAAATGTGATGAGGGGGTATTGACTATGGTTGCAACCAACGGTCATATATTGGCGAAAGTCGAACAATCAGGTTTGGAGGTTAAAGGTATCGAAAAGGGAGTGATTGTTCCTCCTAAAGCGCTGGAGTATTTTAGTAAGCTATCTGGTGATGCTCCGGATGAGATCGGCGTTGTCTTCGCCTCCGATAATTTGGTGTTGAACCTGGGAGATACTATTCTGACCACCCGTTTGATAGATGGTCCTTATCCTAATTTCGAACAGGTAATACCGAAGGAGCATAATAAACGAGCCGTATTCGATAAAGATGAGTTTTTGGCGCTGATCAGGAGAGTGTCGATTCTATCGAATAATATTACTCACCAGATCAAGCTGGTGTTTGGAGCTGAGTCTATTGAAGCGATGGCGACCAATTACGATATCGGAGGCGAAGGGCGCGACGAAATTGCTATGGATTATCAGGGCGAGGAATTAGAGATTGGATATAATGCCATCTATCTTATTGATATAATGAAGCATGTTGAAACCGATCAGGCTGTGATGGAATTCACTACGGGAACAGCCGCTGCGTTAATCAATTCGACTTCACACCCGGAAAATCAAGACTACTGCTTTCTTATTATGCCTCTGAGGTTAGCAGAGTAGATTTTGTAATCGGCTCTTGATAGTAAAGTCTTTTGAGATTAATAACTTTAGAAATCTCGCCGGTGCGGCGATAGATTTAGATAACAGGATAAACTTAGTAGTGGGAAACAACGCTTCGGGAAAGACGAGTGTCCTCGAAGCGTTGTTTTTTCTTTTATCGGGGCGTTCTTTTCGCAGTATCAAAGAAAGCGTGCTTATAAGCGAGGGCTTTGAATATTCTCGGCTGCGGGGAATTGTCGAGGATAAAGAGGGGGAGCATAAAATCGAAATCGGTTTTGACCGGAAGGGGAAAAAGCGTCTTTACATCGATGAGATACGCGAGCAGAAGATCTCCCGCTTGCTGGAAGTATCCGCGGTAATAAGCGTGGTTCCAGACGATATTGAGTTAACCGCAGGCTCTCCGGAGAGCCGCAGAAGGTTTTTGGATTCGCTTCTCTCCCACTGCTATCCGTCATATCTGAGTTCCCTTTTTTATTATAATAAAGTACTGAAGCAGAAAAATGCTTATCTGAAGGATGATACTGTTGATAAGAAGCAGTTATTTGTTTGGAATAAGCAGTTGATAGATTATGCGGTTGAGATTGTGAACCGAAGGCTGCAGTTTCTGGATTACTTAACCGAAAGGGGAGAGGAGATATATGGCGAGTTCTTCGGCGCTCAGGAGGTTTCTTATTCCTATCGCAGTAACTATCCTGTTGAAAACCAGTCCGAAATAGCCAGCGGTTTAATGGAGCAGCTATCGGACAAACTGCAGAGAGAGATAAGAACTCGTCAATCGATAGTCGGACCGCATCGGGATGATATCGATATAAAGGTCAAAGGTATTTCACTTCGAGATTACGGCTCACGAGGGCAGCAGCGATGCGCTATGCTGGCGATGAAATTTTCCGCATTTGAATTCATGGAGAAAATCCGAGGTGAGAAACCGCTTTTGATCTTAGATGAAGCCATTAGCGAGTTGGATGGTATTAGGTCAGTGAACTTATTGGAGATATCGAAATCGATAGGCCAGGCGGTAATGGCATCGGCGCATGAATTTGATATCCCCGACGATTTGGGGAAAATAAAGAAGTTTGAAATTACAAACGGCGTAATCTCTGCCGTTGATTGAGGAATATATGATAGGCGACGACGAGTACTTCATGAATTTCGCCCTTCGGGAAGCTTATAAGGGGCTGGAATCGAAGGAGGTTCCGGTGGGATGTGTTGTGGTTCTGGATGGCGTCGTAATCGGAAGAGGACATAATCAGATAGAATCGCTGCAGGATCCTACCGCGCATGCGGAGATATTAGCTATCACAGCGGCGGCGAATTATCTTTCGAGCAGAAGACTGGAGAGATGCACTGCTTATGTGACATTGGAGCCCTGCGCTATGTGCTGCGGCGCCCTGAGCTTAGCGCGGGTGGAAAGACTTGTTTTCGGGGCGTACGATCCCAAAGCCGGCGCGGCGGTTACATTGTATCAGATTCCCACCGATAACAGGCTGAATCATGTAATGGAGGTGGAAGGCGGAATCATGGCGGAGGAATGCGGAGCCATCTTATCGGAATTCTTCAGGAAGCTGCGTAACCGGTAGGTCGGCAGCTTGCTGCCTATATGGATTCCGCAGGAATCCATATGCCTTCTCCCTGACGAGGGAGAGGATGTTCCGACGGAGTCGGGACGGGTGAGGGGGCTAGCGCGGCAGATGTCCCGCGCCAGAGGCGGGCAAGCCCGTCTACCGCAGGTCGAAATCCCTCGGTTTCGACGCGTTACCGGAAAAAATTCCCTTGACAAAGTTATGGTTAACATTATCTTTACAGCCGGAAATTCACCTTTAAAACTGGTACCGAGATGCCGGGAAGGGTTATTATGAGAGAAAAATACGATATATGCCGTTCATTAGCAATGGGACGGTATTTTTTTTACTCAAAATAATGGTGGAATAAATGAGTGAAGAGAAAAAACTAATTGAGGTAATGGATGCGCCCTCTTTTTCCAGAACCATCACTCGTATCGCTCACGAGATTATCGAGCGTAACAAGGGCGTGGAGGATATGGCGGTTATCGGGATTCGAACCCGGGGAGCGGTCCTTGCCGAACGCCTGGTCTCGGCGATTGAGAAGATCGAGAATATTTCGCTGCCGCTCGGTTTGCTCGATATTACGCTCTACCGCGATGACGTTCACACTCGTCTTGAACAACCGGTGGTTCAAAAGACCGAGATCATTTTTCGGGTCAGCAACAAGGTTGTTATTCTGGTCGATGATGTGCTTTTCACCGGACGCACCGCAAGGGCGGCGCTGGATGCCATTATCGATTTCGGCAGGCCGAAATGTATTCAGCTTGCGGTTTTAATCGACCGCGGGCATCGTGAACTGCCAATCCGAGCTGATTATGTCGGCAAGAATATCCCCACATCGCTTTCCGAGCGTGTGGTGGTGAAGATGGAAGAGCAGGACGGGGCGGACGGAGTTTACATTGAAAAACCTGCGGAGGAGTGATGGGAATCCGAGGCGGCCATCTTCTCGACCTTGAAAGCCTGACTGCCGAGGAGATAATATCGATTCTTGATACGGCGAGATCGTTCCGCGAGGTTATCGACCGGGATATCAAAAAGGTGCCGACTCTTCGCGGTATAACGGTAGTAAACCTGTTTTACGAGCCCTCGACCCGAACCAGGATATCATTTGAACTGGCTGAAAAGAGATTATCCGCCGACACCTTGAGCTTTTCCAGGGTGACATCATCGGTGCAGAAAGGGGAATCGCTAAAGGATACTATCCAGAATATCGAAGCGATGCGCACCGATATGGTGGTGCTTCGGCATTCATCGCCGGGAGCGGCGAATTTCCTGACAAAGTGCTGTGATTCCAAGGTGATAAATGCCGGTGACGGCGCTCATGAACATCCTACTCAGGGACTTTTGGATTTATTCACGATAAGGGAGCGGTATGGAAGAGTTAAGGACCTGCGAGTATTAATAGTAGGCGATATCAAGCATAGTCGCGTTGCTCGTTCCAATATATGGGGATTGAAGAAGCTGGGGGCGCAGGTAGCGGTCTGCGGACCGTCCACTTTGCTGCCTTATGAGATTGAAAAAACCGAAGTTGAGGTGTTTTCGAATCTGGATAAGGCGCTGGAAGGAGTGGACATAGTGAACATCCTGAGAATTCAGCGCGAAAGGCAGGATGCCGGATATTTCCCTACACTCAGGGAATATACGCTGCTATATGGGATCGATGCTTCGAGATTGAAACGGCTGAATCCCGGATTCACTATTATGCATCCGGGACCTATGAACCGCGGCGTGGAAATAACTGTGGATGTTGCCGAATCTTCCGATTCCGTTATACTGGAGCAGGTAACCAATGGTGTAGCCGTTCGGATGGCGGTGCTGTATCTACTGATGGCTAAAGAACCGATTGCCGATGAAGAAGGAGTGTTAACGCCATGACTGATTTAATAGTGACCGGAGATAATGTTATCGATCGATATAACGATTATTCCGGCGCAGGCGCTTTATATGTATCCGATAATAAGATAGAATCATTTGAGAAGCGGAAAGCTGATCCCGACAGTGTCGATAAGAATGCTCGGTTTATCGATGCGGGTAAGAAGATTATCTCACCCGGTTTGGTTGATATGCACGTGCATCTCAGGGAACCGGGCAGGGAAGATGAGGAAACGATAATTACCGGCTGCGAAGCCGCTTCGGCAGGCGGTTTTACCGCGGTCTGCTGCATGCCCAATACCACGCCGGTGATCGATTCGCAGGAAGTGGTGCGCTTCATACTCAGTCGAAGCAGGTTCGCTTCGGCGCGGGTATTCGTGATAGGTTCCATATCACGCGATCTTGAGGGGAAACAATTGTCGGAAATCGGCGACATGGTCGATGCCGGAATAGTGGCGATAACCGACGATGGAAAGAGCGTGATGAATGCGCAATTGATGCGCAGCGGGATGGAATATGCCGGTATGTTCGGGATTCCGGTTATTTCCCATGCAGAGGATATGAACCTTTCAAAAAACGGTAAAGTCAACGAAGGTTATATCTCGACTGTGCTGGGTATTAAGGGCATACCATCGATAGCCGAGGATATCATGGTAGCCAGGGATATTTACCTGTGCAAGTTTACCAAAACCCCCATACATATCGCTCATATTTCCACCAAAGGAAGCGTGAACCTGGTCAGGAAAGCCAAAGAGGAAGGGATAAAAGTTACGGCGGAAGCGACACCGCACCATTTTTCGCTGACCGATGAACTGCTGCGCTCATTCGACACTAACCTGATAGTCAATCCACCCATACGGGCTCAGGAAGATGTGGAAGCTGTGCATGAAGGTTTGAAAGATGGGACTATTGACTGTGCAGCATCCGACCACGCTCCGCATTCCCCCGAGGAGAAAGATGTGGAGTTCAACGAAGCGCCATTCGGGATGATTGGTCTGGAAACATCCGTCGGTTTGTCGCTTACCAACTTAGTGCATAAGGGCGTGCTTACGATCGAAAGGCTTCTGGAGAAAATGACGATTCATCCTACCCGGATATTAAATTTACCTTACTATGGATTCCAAGCGGGCTCTCTTGCAGACGTAACCATAATTGATCCCGAGCTGGAATGGACTGTTGATGCTTCTCAGTTTAGGAGTAAATCGAGGAATTCGCCCTATATCGGATATAAGCTGAGAGGAAAAGCTGTCTGCACCATCTGCGACGGCAAAATAGTCTATTCCAAAAATTCAGTGGAATAATTGTTTTGTTGAAACTACAAGGATTTCGACCTACGCTTGATGATTTCCGTGCGGCGCGGATGTCCTCGTCTGCCGCGTTATAATGGCGCCGTGGGAGCCCTCACCCGACGGGATCGTGAGTCAAGACTATCCAGGATTTGACACTTCTTTTTACCGGAGGCGCGCTGAGGTTAATTAATAATCAGCTTCGTGGCAATGAGATATGGAATTATAATATAAAGAATCGTATCGCGGATTAAATAATAACAGAATACCGCAAGCAGTAATTTCCAGCCGTATTTTTTATAAAGCAGTTTGAACCGCGCTTTAATCCTTCCAAATCGGGTCATCTCTTCGGCGCCCGGTAGAGGATCGCGTATATCTGACTTGAACTGCCGGATTATCCCTTTAAACTTACCCCACAATCCGGAAGATTTCCGCCTGCTTACGTTTTCAGAATAGTTACTCGATTTCTCTGAATTAACACGCGAATACTTCATACTTCTCAATCCTCGAATTCAATCGCAATTTGCCATTCTCGTCCTTGAACTCGCCGATGCGTTGGTGCCCTTCGGCGAATTCCTCCCGTAAATCCGGCGGGGCAGTCATTCTATTCATCATTATAAACATAGTTATTCTCCTGTCTAATATGTATACACAATTATACTCGAAACGCGAGTAATTCGTTCGGATTGATTGTGATAGCGTGAAGATATTAATATGGACGTATTATGTCAAATATATTGATCCGAGTTTGGAAAGGCGGATAGGTCAAATCCTGCATGGTTTTAATAATTTCCCGTAGCGCTGTTGAATGAGCGATTGTGTTAGCCTGTATTATTCACAAATATCGTTATTGGCAGCGGAAGCCTTGCGCTTCCGGGGTATGTGGATTGCTTCGCTTCGCTCGCAATGACGGTTTTGACGGAATGTCGGGTTTCTCCGTTTCGCTTCGCTCGCAATGACGGTTTTGACGGAATGTCGGGAATTCCCGACATTCTTTTCTTTAAAAGTCGAATTAAGGATTCGATTTATGTAAACCTACGTCCGAAGGAATTTCTGTCAGCAGCTCACAGGGACGGTCAACAAGTTACAATTCATCATATCCAGGCCGCCTTTTTATGAATTTGCCGAAGCCTATCTCTCCGGTATATTTACCTTTTTCGACGACTACCTTGCCACGGCAGATAGTTACATCCGGGTACCCGTTAAGTTCAAATCCTTCAAATGGCGACCAGTCACAATTGGTCTGCAGGTTTTTGTGGGAAAGCTTTATTTGCCGATCCGGATCGAAGATAACCAAATCAGCATCAGTGTCCACCGCCAGGGAACCTTTCTCAGGATACATTCCCATGATTTTCGCTGGATTGGTGGAGACGGTTTGGATCAATTTCTGCAATGAGATCCTATTACTCACTACGCCATAGGAATAAGCGAGAGGCAAGAGGGTTTCAACGCCGGGAAGTCCGAACGGTATTCTGGTAAAATCACCTTCCCACATAGCTTTCTGTTCGGTGGTGAATGTACAGGTGTCTGTAGCAATGGTGGAAACATCCCCTGTCGCTAATCCTTCCCACAATCGATCAGCATCCCTTTTGGTTTTAATCTGAGGGCAGGTAGCGTAAAGATGACCATCCTTCCGGCGAAATACCGAATCATCCAACAGCAGATATTGGGGACAGGTCTCGGCGAATACTTTAACCCCTCGTTCGTGAGCTTTCGATACAATTTCGGCCCCCTCGCCGGTGGACATGTGCACGATGTAAAGTTTACCTCCGGTCGCCTCCGCCCAGGTAACCGCACGGGAAATCGCCTCGTATTCGGTAAAATTCGGACGGCTGAGGACATGACAAAACGCCCCGTATTTTTTCATATCCTCTTCGTTATGAAATCGTTCGATAAGCAAGTCCAGAACCCTGACAGATTCGGCATGAACGCCCACCACCCCGCCGAATCCGGAGACGGTTTCCAACGCCGAGAAAAGGGCGTCATCATCGGATATCATACCCTCCCTGGCGTATATCATAAACATTTTGAAGGAAGTGATACCATCGGAAGCCAGCTTTTCCATTTCCGCCGGTGTATTTTGCCCCCAGTCGGTAGGTACCGCATGAAGCGCATAGTCAATGCAAACCTTACCATCGGCTTCCGCCTTACGGGCATCGACAGCATCGATTAATGTTTCCCCTTTTTTCTGAATGGCAAAATCTATTACCGAAGTTACGCCTCCACAAGCCGCCGCTTTGGTGCCGTTTTCGAAATCATCAGCGGAAACCGTTCCACAGAAAGGCAGCTGCAGGTGTACGTGAACATCGATCGCTCCCGGCATCACGAGTTTACCGGAGGCATCTATTACCTTACCATGCTCCCCCTCGATATTGCGAGCAATAGCCGCAATCTTATCCTTCTCGATAGCCAGATCCGCTTTATAACTGCCATCTGCGGTGGTTATAATACCATTTTTGATTAATACGTCCATAATAATCTCCTGTTTTGCGATAGAAAGTAGGGGCTGAATAAAATATGTAATCTACCTTAAAAATATTTTATAATCTTTAAACAGTCAAGCGTAATCCTCACATGCGGTCAGACATTGTCGTCTGACCGAAGGCGTCATACGAGGACGTTTGACGCCACATAAATCAACACACCCCGTCTTCGCCGCTCGTTCCGCGGGACGAATCCACCCCTCTGAAGGGGGGAATAAATGTCGGCAGTAAGCTCATTGTCGGGTTTCTCCATTCGGCTATCGCCGAATTCCGGAACCCGACCTACGGCTTTAGGCAGATATTAAGGTCTGTCGCATTTGTCAGCGGACCAATATCGGAAGTATCATAGGAATTCACTTGCCATTATGATATTTTATCGTATATATTAAAGACGGCTAAGGTCTAAGAGCCTTTACCCGAAGCCCATTATGGGTAACGGCGGGAGTAAGAAGCTAACCACATATAGAAGGATAGAAGGATGAATAGTGATCTTAGGTTTAATATAGCGGATAAACGCTTGGAATACCGGGGGGATAAGAAACCGGAACCGATGCGCGTAAATGAAGTCGCTGAATTCAACCACCGGCATCGCACGGTTTTAGACAACTATAAAATCCAATTACAGGACTGGAATGTAACAACGCTGGATGACAGAATTAACAACCGCTCCAACCTGGGCGCATTCCGCAACCGGCAGATTCGCGAATCGGCTGTCTTGTCAGCGGCATTATCCGCGCTTGCGGTAGGTCTGCACGGATTTGGCAGCCTAAAGAAGATACCCAAAGAAGAGCAGTCTAAGAAGGTTATAAATAAGTTGAAGCGAGCCAATGACCGCACCGCAGCGCTGATGATGGCTGAAGTTCTGCAAACTACGACCGAAATGATGGCTCCCGGGGAGGAAGTGGTTATCGCTTCTACCATTACCGAAGGCGTTCGCGTTAAACCCGGGAAAGAAGCCGGCGGGAATCCCACTATTGCGGTCGGAGCGCTGTTCGGCAAAGATGATCACCGAGCTCAGTACGGTATATCCCTTGATCCCAGCGTAACCATGATGTCGATGGGCAACGATGTTATCGACGGAACCGGTAAGTCGATCAAAGGCGACCATTCTTCTTTCACCGCTTTGTTCTTGACCGAGTCGGGTGTTAAGCGGCATTTACCTGATATCTATGTGCAGCGCTGGATGAGCGGTGAGTATTTTCAAGAGTTCAATCCGCGGGAAGCGAGTTTGCTGGATGCGGCGGAAGTAATCGCCGACTCCTATCATTTGTCGAATATGAAAGAGCTAACCGCCTTTTTTTTGGATAGGTCTCGGCATAAAGTAGCTATGGATGAACTGAACAATGCTGGTATTTGCACTCCATTTGACAAGGATGGCGACCTGTTTCCCTGCTTCGTAATGGGTGAAACTGATATCGTTTTTCCCGACGGCAAGCCTCTTTATTCCATGATCGGCGAGATTGGCGGTTCTGCGGAATGGGCGGTGGGCGCGCTGCCTTTGATCTGGAGAAATGGTCAGGCGATAGGCATGTTAGCCAGCCAGACCACACTTACGAGAAAGGACCTCTCCCCTGAGGAAGTATGGAGGGAAAGGTTTCATTACACTGAGGATGAATATATGTCTATCCAGGATGCGCGTTTCGAGCAAAAGCCGTATTTCACGGTGAAGGATATTTTCGAGGATCCGTTCGCAGGCGGAATTAGCGCTTTCGGCGCTATATCGGATAGCTTCTTTTATCCGCCGATGAAGGGGGCGACTGCGGACAGGGAAAAAGATCTGGTAACCGTAAACGTTATGACCATTAATTCACTGGGCGTGATACAGCACTGGGAGATGAAGTTTAAGTGTTTGAATGGGATCGATGAAAGCATCAGCCTGATGATTTCCCCCAAGGAAGAATTGAGAGACCTGGATGAGAAGGAGATAGAAAAGAAGATCGACAAAATGCTCGCAACCGAAAACATGCGGAAGCGTTTCAGGATCTTTTATAATAACGAATATTACCCCGCTTTGATCCCCGTAAGGGATAAAATGGTTTTACTGCATAGAGCATTGGATGCTCTTATTGAGAGGGGCGCGCTGGATGTGGAAGACAGAATAATAGCCGAGACAGTGAGAGAAAAAGCTCCGGAGTGGTTTCTGAATAGCGAATAAGCTCCATATCATAATATGCGGAGACGACGTATGATTGGAGCATCGCTGAGATTCTCTTTTTATCCCGGGTAATTCATAAAAACTATTAGTCCGCAGCAGAAGGCTTGTTCTTCGGGAGTTTAAAGACATTAGATCATTGACGGAGCGGTATTGGGGTCTTCGGAGATGCGCCGGAAGCGCAAGGCTTCCGCTGCCGATAACGATATTTGCGAATAATACAGGTTATGCATTAAAAAGCCGTCAGGTTCTGCAACCTGACGGCGAGTAAAGTTCCATCACTCATACAGTATCCGGTCAGCTACGTGACCGCATTTTCCTGTTCGACATCGACATCGAATGTAAGTGATTCTTCGTCCTTCTTATCGATAAGGATATTTTTCGAATTCTCAAAGGTTCCCTTAAGCACTTCCTCGGAAAGCGGGTCTTCCAGGTATTTCTGGAGAGCCCGTTTGAGAGGTCGCGCTCCATAAGCGGGATCGAATCCCTTATCAGCCAGGAACGAACGTCCCTCTTTGGTCAAGCGGATAGTATAGCCTTTATCCGCCAAACGTTTGTCGATATCAAGCAGCATAACATCCACGATTTTAAGAACATCTTCTTTATTCAGAGCTCGGAATATTATGGTTTCGTCGATTCTGTTCAGAAGCTCCGGATTAAATGTCTTCTTAAGCTCGTCATTGATGGTTACCTTCATCTGCTCGTATGAAGAAGCTTCATCGCTCTTCTGGAATCCCATCGATTTCTGAGATTTGATCTGACGCGCCCCCATGTTCGATGTCATGATAATGGCAGTATTGCGGAAATCGACTTTCCTTCCGAAGCTGTCGGTGAGTTGTCCGTCATCGAACAACTGCAGCAATATGTTATAAACCTCGGGGTGCGCTTTTTCGATTTCATCGAGCAGAACCACCGAGTAAGGTTTACGCCTGACTTTCTCGGTAAGCTGTCCGCCTTCCTCATACCCGACATATCCGGGAGGGGCTCCCAGAAGGCGGGAAACCGAGAATTTCTCCATATATTCCGACATGTCAATACGCACCAACGAATCTTCATCCTCAAAAAGGAATCCGGCTAATTTCTTAGCTAACTCTGTTTTGCCGACACCGGTCGGACCCAGGAATATGAACGAACCGATCGGTCTGCGAGGATCCTTCAGTCCCGCGCGGGCTCGACGCAATGCTTTGGATATCGAGCGTATAGCGTCATTTTGTCCGATAATAACCTTACCTAGTTCTTCTTCCATTCTCAGCAGTTTCTGGGATTCGGCTTCTTCCATCCTAAATACCGGGATGCCGGTGATTTTGGAGATAACCCTGGCAATATCCTCAGAAGAGAGCTTCACACGCTGCTTGTTTTTGTTCTCTTCCCACTGCTTTTTCAGATTCTCCAGTTCATCCTTCTTGAACTTGAGTTCATCTCTAAGCTGAGCCGCCTTTTCGAACTCCTGATTCTTAACCGCTTGCTCTTTCTCATGCTGGATTTTGGTAATTACCTCTTCCAGATCGGTGAAGCTGCGCGGTTTGGTATAAACCGTTAGATGAGCATGGCTTCCGGTTTCGTCCACAACATCGATCGCTTTATCGGGCTGGAACTTGCCGGAGATATATCTGTCGGACAAACTTACCGCCGCCTCGATCGCCTCATCGGTAATCTCGACTTTATGATGTTCTTCGTATCTTTCCCGCAATCCCTTGAGGATTTCGATGGTATCCTGCTTGGTGGGCGGATCAACCGTCACTGTCTGGAATCTCCGCTCCAGCGCGCCATCCTTCTCTATGTATTTACGATATTCATTCAGCGTGGTGGCGCCAATACACTGCAGCTCTCCGCGGGATAATGCCGGTTTGAAGATATTGGATGCATCCAGCGAACCCTCCGCTCCACCGGCTCCAACTATTGTATGTAACTCGTCGATGAAAATGATAATATCCTTGGAATTCATTATCTCATTCATGACGGTTTTCAATCTCTCTTCGAACTGACCACGATATTTGGTTCCGGCGACCAGAGACGCCATATCGAGAGTTACCAGCCGTTTATTTTCCAAGGTTTGAGGAACCTTGTTAGCAACAATTCTCTGGGCTAAACCCTCGGCAATTGCGGTTTTACCGACGCCCGGCTCTCCTATAAGCACCGGATTATTCTTCTTGCGGCGGGAGAGGATTTGAGTAACACGTTCGATCTCATTATCCCGACCGATGATGGGATCAAGTTTGCTGCGTCTTGCCAGCTCAGTTAAATCCCTTCCGAAATGATCCAGCGCCGGAGTCTTGGACTTCTTTCGCTTGCGCGTATAGGAAGATGGTTTTCCGGACTGTATGTTACGAAGCTCCTCATAAGCTTCCTTATAATCGAGTTCATACATCGCCAGAACCTGAGCAGCCACGCCTTCCTCATCCTTCAACAACGCCAGAAGAATATGTTCGGTATCGATATCCTTGGATTTCAAAGCTCGAGCTTCGTTGCCCGAAACCTCCAGTGTCTTTTTGGCGCGGGCGGTAAGCGGCAGCTGCCCGAGGGTCATCGTTCCGCCCGATGGCTGAACGAATTCCTCAATCGATTGTTTCAGCTCTGACAGCTCGATTCCGACATTAGCTAACATCTCAACCGCTCTACCATCTCCCAGCTTTATCAAGCCGAGGAGAAGATGCTCGGTACCGATATAATCATGCTTCAATCGCGCCGCCTCGTCCCGAGCGTACTCGATTGCTTTTCGGGCTCGTTCTGTGAACATTTCATTCATTATTTATCAACTCCTTTATTATTTCTCACGCTATTTCGCAGCCTTGGATAACTTATCACGCACGAGATCCGCCCTGGATATGTCACGTTCCTCGGCGCTCATTTCTTTATTTAAAAACTTCTGCAGATGAGCGGGTTGCGAGAGTAGAAGCAGCTCATTTATGGTCGTCAGGGACACATCCTTGATTATTCCCATCCCACAACCAAGCCTGACTGCGGAAAGTAAATTCATAACCTCATCGCTCGCCAACACTCTTGCATGCAGCAGCACACCGTAAGCTCTCCATATTTTATCTTCCAACTGATCTCTGGCATCGTGGAAAAGCCGATTGCGAGCTCCGTTTTCGTATTCGATCAACTGGTCGGTAACCTGCTGCAGGCTTTCCACAATATCCTCTTCACTTCTACCCAGCGTGGTTTGATTGGATATCTGGAATAGATTTCCGAAAATATCGGTTCCCTCTCCATAAAATCCCCTTACAGCCAAACCAAGCTTGGTAATTTTTGAAATAACATTGTCAATATCCCGGGTAAGGACCAATCCCGGAAGATGTATTAACACCGAAGCGCGCAAACCTGTTCCCACGTTTGTGGGGCATGAAGTCAGGTAGCCGAAATCGGAATCGAAATCAAACTCTATTTTCCCCGAAATTATCTCATCGAGCTTGTTGGCTTCATCGAATGCATCTTCGATAGCCAAGCCGGAGGATATCGCCTGCATCCGCAGATGGTCCTCCTCGTTTATCATTACACAGACATTCTCATTTTTATTTATATACAAACCTCTTCCGGGAAAATCCTGCATAAATTCCGGCGATACCAGATGTCTTTCCACCAGAAAACTGCGGTCAACGTCGCTTAAATCTTTAACAAAAATAACCTTGCCTTTAAGATTCGGCTTTTCGGCATTGAAAAGATCAACGGCAGTCGATAGCACCTGCTCCAATTCCTCTTCGGATGCGTTGGGAGGAAAATTGACTCCGGAAATATTACGAGCTAATCTCACTCTTGAAGATAGCACGATTTCGGCTTCCGCGCCGCTTCCCTCCAGCCAAGCAGTTGAACGATTTATCATATCTTCAAACATTCATACCTCCTGATACTCTACCTATTGGCAGGTTCCAGCAATTCCTTCAGTTTGTCGCGAATTTTAGCGGCGGCTTCAAAATCCTCTCTTTCGATAGCCTGCCGCAGTTCTTCCCTTAACTTGCGCTCTTCCCGCAAAGGTTTCAAATCCTTAAGCGTAGTTGAGGGAGTTTTCCCATGATGTTCGTAAGAGCCATGTATTTTCCTCAGTAAATCCTTCATCTGAGTGCGGAAAGCGGTATAGCAGCTGCCACATCCGAGGCGGCCTATTTTTGAGAATTGAGTAAATGTCAAACCACAATTGGGGCATTTAAGTGATTCAAGGGCTTTGTCGGTATGTCCCCCTTTCTCCTTAATCATCCCCGTAAGAAACTCGGCGAGTGGAAACGGTATCTTAAACGGGTTGTGAAAACCCCTCTTTTCCGCACAACTCTTGCATAGATGTAATTCCACTGACTCGTTGTTTATAATCTGAGTAAAATGTCTGCTGGCTTCATTTTTGCTGCAATCTTGACAAAGCATTATATCATATCCTTCTTAAAAAGGTCAGTTTTCGTAGATTATACCATCCTTTAATAATAACTGCCTCGATTGTTCCAGAAGTTCCTCATTATGTGTGGCTATTAGAAAAGTCAGACGATATCGCTGATTGAGCTGCTCAAGCAAATTTAAAAGTACTTTGCCATTAGCTCTGTCCAGATTCCCGGTTGGTTCGTCCGCAAATACAATCCGCGGATTATTTATTAAGGCGCGAGCAACCGCCACCCTTTGCGCCTCACCGCCGGATATCTCCCCGGGTTTATGGCTCGCCCTGTCCGGTAATCCTAACTCTTCCAACAGCTCCATCGCTTTTATACGAACCTTTTTTATATCCGTTCCGGCAATCAGTCCCGGCAGCATCACGTTTTCCAATACTGTGAAGTCTTTCAATAAATGGTGAAACTGGAATACGAAACCCAATTCCCGGTTCCGCTTCTTGGTCAAACGATTATCGATAAACGATGTCAATTCATCATTATTCAAAAAGACCTTTCCAGAATCCGGTTTGTCTATTCCCGCAAGAATGTTCAATAGGGTGCTTTTCCCGCTTCCCGAAGCTCCCAGTAAAACCGCAATCTCGCCTTCGTCTAAACTGAGATCAACTCCTTTGAGGACCTCCAAAATTGTGTTTCCGCTGCGATAGTTCTTTGTTACTTTTTCGGCAGAAAGTAGGGGATTCTTCATTTATCTGATAATTTTAACCTTTTTTTCTTACGCCTGAATATATTCATAGCACTCATAATGCATGTTGTCAATTTATAATCCGGTTTAGAATAGTCTAACGCCTATTCATAGCGGATTACTTCGGCAGGAGCTAATGATGCCGCTCGGTTAGCGGGATATAGGGACGCGATATAGGTTATTATGAAAGTGATGAGTATTATTCCCAGCAGATCGATGGGATCGATTTTGACCGGAAGCTTATTTATAAAGTAGATTTCAGCTGGCAATGATATTATTGAATATCTGTTTTGAAGAAAGCAAAGGAACAAGCCAAGTGTAGTCCCGCTCAATAAGCCTATTATCCCCACTATCAATCCCTTGATGATAAATATTTTACGTATTGACTTTCTTTGCGCCCCCAATGCCCGTAATATGCCTATATCTTTCTTTTTCTCCAAAACTATCATTATCAAATTGGAAATAATATTGAAACCGGCAACCGCAATAATCAGGGAAAGAGCTAAAAACATCGCCCATTTTTCCAGCGTCATCCAGGAGAAAAGGTTCTTATGTGTTCTGCTCCAATCCGAAGCGAAATATAGATACCCCAGGTTATCATCAATCTTTTTAGCGATCGATGCCGCCCGGTAGATATTCTCAGTTTTCACGTCTATAAAACTGACCTGGTCGCCCATCCCAAACAGCCATTGGGCTTCCTGCAGAGCCATATAAGCCAGCGATCCGTCATACTCATACATACCGGTCTCAAACAATCCTTCGACATAATAATAATTAGCGACAGGTCTGCTGGTCAGCGGATCGAAATCCGCTTCGTTCAGGGAAAATACGGTTACCCTGTCACCTACGTTAACATTAAGATTATCCGCAAGACTAACACCAAGTACAATGCCCGGCTTCTCTTGATCACCGAATTCGAAAGAACCAACAATCATGCTTTTACGAATATCGGACACCGTTTTATTCCTATCAGGATCTACTCCTCGAACCACGATCCCATCGGAACCATAGGGCGAAGAGATAGCGATTTTTCCTTGAACCACAGGCGAAGCGCCTACTACGCCTTCCACGCTGAATATTTTATCGTACAGGGAATCATTTGGCTGCAATCCCTGGCGATCAAACGATGATACCGTAATATGTGAGGTGGTGCCGACAATCTTCTCACGAATATCGGATTCAAAGCCGTTCATCACTGACAATACAATTATCAATGCCGCAACCCCAACCGCAATCCCGCCGATTGAGATGAAAGTCACGATCGATATGAAGCGGCTCTTCTCCCGCGAACGCATATAACGGGAAGCTATGAAGAATTCGTATTGCATGTTATATCTTAGTAGTCTCCATTCATGAGATTTGAATTAAACCGCGCTTCATTTCACCCCGCTTGAGGGGGGATCGCTTCATCTCGATGAGCCGGCGATGTGTGACTCCTCTCGAGAGAAGTGGACTTGCCGTCGCTGCGCATTTTAGGGATAGTATCGATTTCTCGAAAGAGAAAAGCAATTACTGAATTTATACTTCATTCAGCTTCACTCAACGGTCTCATAAACGGGAAAAAGATTACATCCCTTATTGAATGCGAGTCTGTTAAAAGCATCGCCATCCTGTCCAGTCCGAATCCCAAACCGGCTGTCGGCGGCATGCCGTATTCCATCGCGCGTAAGAAATCCTCATCCAACGGCGGCGCTTCTTCATCGCCCTTCTGACGGAGCTTTTGCAATTCCTCGAATTTCCGGCGCTGGATACGAGGGTCATTTAATTCCGAAAATGCGTTGCCCATCTCTTCACCGCCGATATAAACCTCGAACCGCTCGGAGAATCCTTCCTTTTCCCGATGCGGTTTCGCCAATGGCGATATATCCGCGGGGAAATCCGTAATAAACGTTGGCTGAATCAAATCGGGCTGAACTTTTTCCCCGAAAATCTCTTCGACCACCTGACCCCGGTTCAGCTTATTCTTCACATCCACACCAAGCTTATCCGCAGCATCTTTTGCCTGTTCATAATCCGTTCCATTCAGATCAACTCCGGTTTTTTCTTGGATTGAATCCAACATACTTATACGCTTGAACGGAGCTTTCATTGAGATACTATTTTCGCGATAGGTAATTTCCGTTGACCCGCAGACTTTCCTGGCGACATATTCCATCATTCGCTCAAAACAAACCATCATATCGTTGTAATCCCAGTAAGCGCAATATAACTCGCCCATGGTGAACTCCGGATTGTGCGAACGATCGATCCCCTCATTGCGGAAATCCTTACCGAATTCATAGACTCTTTCGATGCCGCCGATTATCAAACGCTTTAAGTAAAGTTCATCGGCTATCCTTAAATACATATCTATATCCAATGCATTGTGATGGGTCTTGAAAGGTCTGGCGAACGCTCCGCCATAGAGCGACTGTAAAATCGGTGTTTCCACTTCAAAACATCCCTCGCCGTCCAGAAACTCACGGATCGCTTTATACATGGCGGTCCGCTTCACAAAGACCTGCTTTACTTCGGGATTGCTGATTAAATCAAGGTATCGCTGACGATAACGAGCTTCCTTATCCACCAGACCGTGCCATTTCTCCGGAAGCGGATAAAGCGATTTGGATAGTAACGTAACGCTATCTGCCTTTACGGTAATCTCTCCCATCTTGGTTCTGAAAACGGCGCCCTCGACGCCTATGAAGTCTCCCATATCAACCAGTTTCTTGAAGAAACTATATTGCTCTTCGCCAACGGCATCGAAACGTATATAAACCTGAATCTGCCCGGTGCCGTCGAGTATGTGAGCAAATGTTGATTTACCGTGACCGCGAATTGTCATCAACCGACCCGCGACAGACACCCTTTCCAATGCGGCTTTTTCGGTCTCGCCGGAACTCTCAGCCTTCTCCCACAAATCTATAATTTCGCTGGAGAGATGAGTCCGTTCAAACCTGTACGGAAACGGATTGATTCCCATCTCCTGAATCTGCTCTAATTTATTATAACGGTTTTGAATTAATTCCGACTGTTCTTCCATATTATCTCCCGTAACATAGTTGTAAGCTGGGAATATACCATTCAAGCAGAAGGAAAGTCAAGCAGGGAAACAATTCTCAGAAGTAATTGGCAGCTACCATATTTGTAAATTATATTTACTCTCGATAATCGCCTCGGAATGCAAGGTAACCGTCAAGTTCAACTATGATACGATAAGTACTTTTAGGACTTCGGAAATTTAGGATTAAAGGACTGCGGATGGTGTAATAATCCGAGATATGTTTCTTCTGGGTGCTCTGATCTATCAAGTTAACTACTTTCGCTTTCAGATCAAATGGACCGGGGGTGCTCGTATCGTCATTGAAAAATATCTTGATTTGACTATGAGACAAATCAACTTTGGATACATACGTCCACTTGCATTCGAATAGTCTTCTATCTTGTACTATTTTGAAGTTGCTTGCTTTTATACCGAGGAGATTTATGAGTGTTTCCAATTCAGCCTTCGACCGGCAAACGATATATTTCAATGCATCCAAAGATATACTTCCCGGAAAAACAACCTCTGCATGTCTTCTGAATTTAATCTCAATTTTATCTTCCCCTTGGTCAATCGGCAAGTTATGATAGATCATTTCAAAGGGGATGGATTTTAGAAACGTGGAATCGCCACCGATTCCCACGACACTATGCTTTGCTAAAGAACCACTGGAGAATTTCGTGCCGGCATAGGACAGCACCTCCTTCGAATCAAACATGAAATAAACGGGAAAGGGACAATGAGCGCCAAGTTCAAGTTTATCCTTAGGTCGGAAACCCTCATTACAGTACTGTGTGGGCGTGCGCGGTCTGAAATAAAATCGCCCCCATTTTTTGTATTCGTCGTCGGTCTGAGAAATAATTTGTGGACTCGCGTTATCATGCAATAATTTGTTTTCAATCTCCAATTTTGTTCTACTATGTAGATAGCCCTCCTTTATTATCTGCACAGCATTCAAAATGTCAGTGAAATGAAAAACGTACTTGGGCCACCATCTCCTTGCCGCGCCAAGCCAGGGTTCTTTACGAAGATCATCAATGAACTCTGCAATCTCAGCCCTATCAGATATATATTTCAAATATACGTCTCGACTAGAAAGGAATTAATTCAATCTGGCGTCTGGATGTACGCGCCACATATAACAAACCGGGCGATTGAGGTTCTCTATCTAAGTCCCTCTTAGACGATGCGAAAATCGGCTTTACATACTCCAGAAGCGAAAAGACCTTGAATATATACTCATATTCTCTGTCCAATTCTCGGTACATATCATATATAGTTAATACTCCCTTTTCTCGTAAGGTTTGCCAAAGGGTCAGAAGCTCTTCATAGGGTATAGTGAATGTATCGTCCTTGCGTTCTATCTTTAAACCGACAGGATCCTCAACTATAATTGAATTAAAAACCTCACTATTGATGCTCTTCAATGAATTGTGTCCATTCAATGCCTGCTTAATATCCTCCCACACTTCTGAAAAAGGTAACGATTCAGGTTCACTTGTTAACCACTTTTTCATCTCCGCTTTATTCTTATGTTCGGGAATACCAATATCGGGTCCACTCAAATGAATAAAAGCATCCAACGGCAAGCTCGATAGATGTTTTTCCATAAGCGGTTTTGCCTGCGATTCCCAATCTAACTCCCCATTTCCACATCCTAAACGGGGGAATGATATGCTGAATATCCTCCAGGGAAGCTGCACTAGTCTAAATTTCCTTAGTCCTGCTTCTATGTATTCAATCTTCGATCGCTGGCGCCAATGCTTTTTCGTCGGGAAGTTTAGAATCCATTTATTCGGAGTTTTAAATAAATGGAGTTTGCCAATATCCAGCTCCCCATTTTCGCATTTTATCTGGTATTCCTTGAACATTTCCGGGAATAGCGTCTTGAAGTCCTTGGCTATACCCTTTCCCATAACCCCTTCAGTGTTAACGGTATTAACGAGGACTTTGGCGGGGGATGTAAATAAATTGGAATTTACGTAAGTTATCATTGTATACAAATAATATTACTTCGCTTTCGATTTGTCAATATTATATGTGATTACAGGAATACCCCAATCTCTACTTCCCGATACAAAACTCATCGAATATCGAATTCAGGATATCCTCGGTGGTGATTTCGCCGGTTATCTCCCCAAGTTTGTTCAATGCGGCGCGAAGATGGTCTGCGAGGTATTCGCTTCCTTCCTGGCATTCCGCCGCGTTTGCCAGTTCAGTGATTGCAATCGAGACAGCTTGATAATGCCTGCGATTTGTGATCACTATTTCCCTGCCGACATGTTCATCTTCCCCCAGAGCGATGTTATAAATCGACTGCTTAAGTGCTTCGATATTTTCCCCTGTCAGCGCCGAAATCACCATATCGATATCAAACGGAAATTCCGAGCAAACCTTTTCGATATCATCATCCCTATACAGGTCGCACTTATTCAGAACGGCGATCTTGGGTGCATCACTCAACGCCTTAAGGACTCTCGTATCATCTTCATCAAATCCGGTCGTGGGATCAAACATTAGCAGCACGAGATCGGAGGATGCGATTATTTCCGCTGCTCGTTCGATACCGATACTCTCTACACGTTCAGATTTATCCCTCATACCGGCAGTATCAGTGAGATGAATCTCCAGACCATTGACGGTGATGGTCTCGGTGATACTGTCACGAGTAGTACCCGGGATTTCGGTAACGATCGCCCGTTCCATATCCAGCAGTTTATTCAGCAGCGATGACTTCCCCACGTTCACCTTACCCGCAATCGCTACGCGATAGCCTTCTTTTATCACTTTGCCGGTATGGTATCCCTGCGCAAGCTCCCTGAGTTCGTTCAACAGCTTATTGACTCCGTTGTTGAGCTCGTCGCACGACTGCAGTTCGATATTTTCTTCCGCGAAATCGATCCCGAGCTCCACCAGTGCGGCTATTTGCTTGAGCTCTTCGATTATCACTCGAAGACGTTCATGAAGTTTACCGGAGAGTTGTTCCAGCGCCATTCTGTGCCGCAGTTCCCCCCGCGATGATACCAGTTCGGTAACAGCTTCGGCTTGAGTCAGGTCAATACGATTATTGAGGAATGCCCGCAGTGTGAATTCGCCTCGTTCCGCCTGCCGCGCCCCCAGCTGCAGAACCGTTTGCAGTATCCGCGATGACGACAGGTAACCGCCGTGGCAGGTAATCTCCACCGAATCTTCGCCGGTGTATGAATGAGGGTTTCGCATCACCACCGCAACTGCTTCATCGATAACCGCGCTGTTGATGTCGGCAATCTTACCGAAACGCGCCGAACCTGCCGGAAGTTCGCTCAATCGCGCTTTACCGCGGAAGACCTTATCGGCGATAGAGATAGCATCCTTACCGGAAAGCCGCACAATAGCCAGCGCGCCTTCGCCGGGCGCGGTGGCGATAGCTGCAATGGTATCATTTAAACCGAAATCACGCATGGGGGAATGATAAGATGCAATCGGGTATTTGGCAAGGGAATAGAGCGGTATGCAACAAGGGTAAACCTTTGGAATTTTTGAAGGAAATCCATGAGTTAATAACTGACATTAATCCTAATTAGATGTATATTGTTAATATGAACACCTTATATTACGGCGATAATTTAGAAATCCTCCGCAAATATATACCCGACGAATCGGTTGATCTAATATACCTCGATCCCCCTTTTAATTCCCAACGGGCATATAATGTTATGTTTCAGGATAAAACCGGTAAATCATCCTCGGCGCAGATACAGGCGTTCGAGGACACCTGGACCTGGAGTAGTGAGACTCAGGACGCCTTCGATGAAATTATGCAGGGAAAGTATTCAATCGAACTCAAGGATATGATGAAGGCGTTCAAGGAGTTCATGGGGACCACCAACTTAATGGCTTATATTACGATGATGGCGATTAGGTTAGTGGAACTCCATAGAGTCTTAAAAGATACGGGATCGATTTACTTACATTGTGATCCTACTGCAAATCACTATTTAAAAGTACTTATGGATCAAATATTTGGGGTACTTAATTTCCGCAATGATATAATATGGAAGCGAACATTTGCGCATAATGATCCAAGGAGATTCGGAAGTAATTACGACGAGATACTTTTTTATTCGAAAAGTAACAGCTATAAGTTTAATATTGTATATGTGCCTTATTCACAAGATTATAGTTCCAGATTTTTCAGGCATGAAGAAAATGGTAGAAAGTACCAGCTAATAACCCTGACAGGTGCAGGTACGACGAAGGGCGAGTCAGGAAAAGAATGGCGCGGGTATAACCCAACCGACAGAAATAGGCATTGGTCTGTTCCCAAAAGAGCTGTAAATGCTTTAGTTGGAGAAGTAAATGCAGCTAAGATGAGTATTATAGATAAATTAGATTTACTTTATGATAATGGACTAATCGTTTTTAGCAAGAACCGAGTTCCTCGGTTTAAGCAGTTTATTGACGAGATGTCAGGCGTTCCTGCTCAGGCAATATGGGATGATATATCTCCGGTTAGCGCTCACAGTACCGAAAGACTTGGCTACCCCACGCAAAAGCCGGTTGCTCTTTTGGAAAGAATCATTAAAGCCTCATCCAGTGAAGGAGATGTGGTGCTCGATCCCTTCTGCGGTTGCGGTACTGCCGTGGTTGCGGCAGAGAAGTTGGATAGAAAATGGATCGGTATCGATATTACGCATCTTGCGATAGCTCTGATAAAGAAACGCATGAAAGACCATTTTCCGGATACGAAATTCGATGTGGTCGGCGAGCCGAAATCGGTAGAGGATGCTAAAGAGATGTTCTTCCAGTCTCCGCTTCAGTTTGAAAGCTGGGCAGTTTCGCTCCTTGGAGGGCAGCCATACAAAAGCGGTGGAGGCGGCGATACGGGGATCGACGGTTTGCTTTACTTTCAGGATTTTAACCTGAATTATCATCGAATCATTATCGAAGTAAAAGGAGGCGGTTACCACCCTAAGGATGTTCGAGCCCTAAAGGCAGTGATGAAACGCGAAGAGGCTCCCCTGGGCGTTCTATTGGCACTCAAAAAACCTACCAAGGGCATGCTAAAGGAAGCCGCCGCGGCAGGTAAGTGGGAGCTTCCCGGCGGCCGCGAATATCCTGTTTTGCAGATTATCACGATCGAGGATATTTTTAAAGGTAAGAAACCAGAGCTTCCTGATACCAGCCAAACATTGAAAAAAGCGAAGAAACAAATCAGAGAATCCGAGAAAAACAATAGTCTCTTCAACGATTAGAATCCTCGTTAAAATTGTCAGCAGGTAAGAACCGCGGGAGTGTTGAAAAACGCTAATTACTCTCGCTGAGCCGTGATTCCGCCCGGTGGCTATTTATTGAGTGAATGCGTTCTTTTCATAAATGCGAGTCAGATGCACCGGCTCCAGAGGCTTGTCTCTGCTGTCTGTTTCGACCGCCGCTATTTTCTTTGCTGCCTCCAATCCTGATGCTAACACTCCAAAGACACAATAGCCGCCGGCATCGAGCTGCGGAAGAGCCGTTAAAGCGATATAAAACTGGCTGCCCGCAGAATTAGGATCCCTGCTGCGCGCCATCGCAACCGCACCCGGCACATGTTTCTTGTCGTTAACCTCGAAGTCTATAGTATATCCGGGACCGCCCATGCCGGTTCCGGTGGGGTCGCCTGTTTGTATCACGAAGTCGGGAATCACCCGATGCCATATCAAACCGTCGTAGAATCCTTCCCGCACCAAGTACAGGAAATTGCTTGCAGTCATGGGGCTCTCCTTTAAGAAAAGCTCCATTTCCATGTCACCCATGTCGGTTTCGATAATCAGATGAGGATTCTTATCCATCACATACGGTTCCTCCGGCGGTGAATATTCGGGGGTTTGCGATGCTTCTTCATTCATATCTTTTTCTCCGGAATTGCCGCATGAAACAAATGTTAAACTCAGGGTTAGCGCCAGAAAAAATACCAGGATATATTTACTCATCATTCCTCCAGTGTCTGGTTAATCGTTTTTTGGATAGTAAGGATAATTATGGTCGTTGACAAGAGAAAATTAGACAATTCAATCCATATCGAAACGGGGGTGGAGATAATCTTGCGGGGGAGTACAATGGCTTTAGCTTATGGTTATTACCGAATTGAATCCTCCCAGGTTGTCGTCAGCTTTTATCGGATTGTTGGGATCAGCTATCCATTCACCGTCGACCACATAGCGGTATTGGTATGTACCGGGATCCAGTGACAGCGTTTTCTCCCATACACCGGACATTTCCTTTTTATTCAAGCGGCATCTATCCGGCGACCAGTTGTTAAAATCACCCGCCAGCATAACAGCGGCTGCATCGCCGTCTTTGTATCGGAATAAAACTCCGTCGTCCATCGGCAACGGTTTCAAAGTTTTCTCTTCGGATTTATGAAGCTGGAAGTCCTCCTGTTCGATAATCTCGTCGGTCAAATCTTTATAGTCTTGGTATGCAAAGCTGTTTTTCTTATAGTCGCATATCGGTTTGCCGAAACTGGCGGCTTCGCGCAATGCCACCGACATCCTTATGGTTGTCCGGTACATGCTTTCGCCAAAATGGTCCTGGATTTCTTTAAGGAGGTCTCGGGAAAACCTGGTGCGCGTGTTGAAGATAGTCGCCAATGCTTTAACCTTAATCAGGTGCCCAGTTTTTTCCTCCTGCAAACGAACTGTCTCCAACAGCTTCTTCAATCCATGGAGCGCGAAAAAACTCGGCTCGACCGGCACGATAGCTTCGGAGGACGCATTGAGAGCGTTAACTGTAAGCAAACCTAACGATGGCGGGCAATCGATGATGACGTAATCAAGCGGTTTGTCAATCTCCATTATCCTTGTAAGCAAAATCCTTTCCTTACCTTGAAAATCCGTCAACTCCCTTTCTACGAAGGATAATAGCAGATTGGCGGGAAGCAGCCGCAGGTTATCATTGAGTTCGTAGAGGACATTGTTCCACGAAAACGAACCTGCTTTACCGGGAGAGAACAGATCGTAGGCGGTATACTTCAACTTATCCGGTTGATAGTCAAAGGATATAGTGCTATGTCCCTGCGGATCCAAATCGACCAGCAAAACGTTTCGATTCGATTCGGCTAAACAAGCGCCGAGATTAACGGCAGTAGTTGTTTTACCGCATCCCCCCTTCTGATTAATAATTGAGATGGTTCTCATCACAACCTCCTTTTTAGGTTCCAACTGAAGGTAACCCCACTCCACCAATTTCGGTCAACCACCAAAATCAGCTTTATACAAAAATAATAAGCGCTGACTTTGACCTTGAATTATAACAACCATGTATGAAAAACTATTTCAATTTCAGTAATAATATATATTGTTAATTATATACTTGTCAAGTATTTTATTTGAAAATACTTTAAATGCAGAACAATTTTCCCATTGTCATTTTAGGTGTTTTAGTTTAACTCCAAACGCATTAAATTTCTTATCGTTATCAAAACTGATTTTTGCGTTTTGCTGCACTTGATATTATTGCAGTAAATACAGAGCGTTAATTTATGGATATATTATATCGACTTGTTTATGCAAATCACCTTATGCGTACAATTGGGATTTTATTATTTATAATAAAATACGAGTTGTTAAAATTATACTCCCGCCAATTTGAAACGCAGCCCGAATCGAATCACAGATTACCTGGTCTGATTTGAAGTTTTGGTTTGTAAAACCGACCTTGATGTATTATTAATATTATGGGTAAGAAGAAGAACTTGAGAAGCTAAACCGATGCTTCTCTCAAATAACCGGGAATTTTGCGGATTCAAAGTAATTGATAATTTTGAATTTGTTAGGTGGATATTCTAAAAAGTAACTTTTTTGTTCCATTATTTAAGAAAAATTGTCGATTAATATTATTGAAGGATAATAACTTACGTTTTTACGGATTATTTTTGGAACAAATATGTGTTAATTTTCGATCTAATAGTAGAAGGAATAAAATATTCACTCTATTAAAAGATGGTCGAAAAATCAATGACCGCTATAACGAAACAAAACACGATGAAACGTAAACCGAGCGAAAAAGAATTGCGGCTGCGGAAGGAGCTGGCAGAGCGGACAGTTAAGCTCAATCCACATTGGAATGAACTACATGTCGGCAAAGAGGATGTAATGAATTCGGTGAAGTTTGAGCATCACGAAGATTCTCCGGACGAAAATCTCGACGCGATTGCCGAAACTGAACCTGAAGAACTGGGTCCAATAGTAAAAGATATAAGTTCGCTTGTAAGGGATGAGAAATTAGAAGAGGCAATGGAGGAACTGGAAAAGCGAATGATTGAGTATCCCGATGAACCAAGACTCTACAGCCTTAAAATGGTAATTGAAATGCTGGATAGACCATTCAATGATTATGAAAGGATTAAAAGGGTTGCAGGCGATGCGATGGAGGTAGCTTTGAAGAAAAATGCCCCGAGCCATGTTTCTGCCGTCTTGAACAATATGGGGATCTTAGCATTAAGTGAAGGGTTTAAAGAATACAGCAAAATATTCTATTTAGCTGCATATTTCGTTAATAAGAACGCTCTATCGCCATTAGAAAACATCATTGGTTGGTGTTCTCGATACAATGAACTCGAAGAGGCGATGACTTGGGTAGAGAAATTAATAAAAAAGTTTCCCAATTGGACTGATAATGAAGATATTATTTCATTCTTTACCAAAGACGAGTCGCTTCATAATTTGAGGAAGTATAGCCAGTTTCAGAATATCATTTTAAGTCAGATAGAGAAATTAAAAACGCGAAACATAGAAAACAATAAACATAGATAAGGAGGTTCCAATGAACTATACGACAATCGTAGCTATAGGAGTGGGAGTCCTCATGGTTATGGGCCCATTTGGAGGCTTAGATAACTTTAGTAGCCTTGGAGGAATCAATCCGTATGATGAGTCCGGTCAAACCAGCCGCAACTGCTGGTATCCGGGCGATGGAAATAATCCCGGCAATCCGCAGGTATGTGAAAGACTCGATGCCGGTGGAAGCGGCACCGAATCCGATCCTCATCATCTCTATCCAAGAGAAAAAGTTGGGGGATACAAACCGAAGAGCGACAAAGTTGCGCGTTGAGGAAATAATCCTGGCGCCCCTGTAAAAGGGGTATAGTAAAGGGAGCAGTAATGAGTAAGAAAAGGTTAGAACACAAAATCCAGTCCAAGATCGAGGAGTGGATCGATATACAGGGCAATGAGTTCATTCTGTGTATCAAGGAATTCTGCCAGGGTAACCGTTACGCGCTTTGCCGGATAAGCGAGTATGTTGAGGAATTGGGAACTTCGGTGTTCGCAGGACAAAGCGAGAAATTAAACAGCGAACTCCTGGAGGAATTAGAATATGCCATGTTTGACTTAATCGGGGAGTACTCTTCAACACCGGGAGGAGATGAGTTGATACTTGCTGTCCGGGGAAATATTGTAGACCAGCTAACCATTGTATTCGCAGAAGCAAAAAGGCGTTGGAACCTCCAGAATTACAAAATCACAGAATCTATCGAAGAGTTGGATCCGCAGAATAATGTTATTCCTGATGAAGCCCTGGAAGTATATACTGAGGAAAGATTATCGCCCAAAGAATCCAAACAGCAAGCCAGAGAGGTGCTGGATGAACTTCTGGCATTCGTTCAGGGGAAATTCCGGGGAGACAAAAAGCGTGTTATTGCGGTAAACTGGCTGGAAAATCCCGAGCTGCAGAGAGATTTTAAGGCGTTGGCGACGCTGGTTAATTCCAGCACCGGAAGCGTGAAAGTAACGCTGACTCGTATAAAGCAAACGATAGCTCAGAGCTTTACATTGAATCGAAGCGGAAATAGACTGGTTTTAAATCCTGTTGCGGTAAATAAAGAGGAACGAGCGCCATCTCTTTCTCAATATAGGTGAGCGCGCAGGTAGGCTCTGATTCGGTATAATAGCACAACATTTAAAATCTCATAAATCATCAGCTTTTGCGGATATTACTTTAGCAACTCACTCACCGATAATTTTGACCAGAACTCTTTTTCTTCGTTTGCCGTCGAACTCTCCATAGAATATCCGTTCCCACGGTCCGAAATCCAACTTCCCATCGGTAATGGCAACTACAACTTCCCGTCCCATTATAGTTCGCTTCAAATGCGCATCGGCATTGTCTTCGAATCCGTTATGGCGATATTGAGAATAAGGTTTCTCCGGCGCCAATTTTTCCAGCCAAACCTCATAATCATGATGTAAACCGGACTCATCATCGTTGATAAAGACGCTGGCTGTAATATGCATGGCATTGCAAAGCAGCAAGCCCTCCTTTATACCGCTTTCCTTAAGGCAATCCTCAACCTGCGGCGTAATATTAATCAACTCCCGTCTCTGTTTAACTTCGAACCATAATTCCTTGCGATAGCTTTTCATAAATCCTCCTTTGTATAGATAAAGACAAGTGATAGTCTTCACTAAATAGTAATGGCAGATTTATATATCTGCCATTAGATTATTTACTGCTTACTGAAATTGCCAAAACAGACTTACATGGATTATTTCTATTTTAGCAGCGTCATTTTCTTAATGAAGACATCCCTATCAATAGATAATCTATAGAAATAAATACCGCTGGAGTAATCCGATGCATCCCAACTAACGGTTTTGATTCCTGCGCTTTGGCGTTCGTCAACCAATGTGGCTACTCTCTGCCCCATCAGATTGAAGATATCCACCCGAACATCGCTATCATCGGAGAGAACGTATTCTATCCGGGTGGTAGCATTGAAGGGATTAGGCGTATTCTCAACCGATATTAGTGTCTCCATACCGAATCCATTGGCGGCTATCAAATCCATCCCCCCGGTCGTCCAGTCGTTGACGCCCGAACCGGAACCCTCCACAACCTCGAACTCAAGCACTGCCGAATCGATCGGTGAATCCGGGTATTCGCCGCAATATGCAACATAACGATAATTCCCGGGCGGCGCGTAAACGGGGATATTCTGCGAGAGGGTTTCATCTACATAGCTGTAGTGCGGACCCAAGACGATATTGTAAGCCCTCGCCATAGGGCCGTACATTCCGGTGCCGGGAACGTCCATCATGACCCAGGCATCCACCACCCAGGGGCGGTCGATATTGCCGTTGAGAACACCGGTGAATCCGAATGAGCTTCCGGCTTCTATTGTCTCCAGAACTTCGTGAGCGATCATGCTGATGGAGACGTTAGGAGCCTCGGCGCAGTTTCCGCCGTAGATAGCAATAGCGTCCACAGCCGCTTCTGTCCAGGTGTTATCGGGGCGGTCGCTTACCGAGAATTGCAGCTTCATCTGTTCGGTCAGCTGCAGCTCGCCGGTTAAGCTGAGCTTTTCTTCGGTCCAGCCGCCTCGATCCTTGTAGTAATCGAGTAATTCCCAGGTAAATCCATCATCATCAGAAGCGTAAGCTCTAAGGTCATCATAGCCGCTGTTAAATGAGGATATCCAACGGGCAAAACTTATGTAACCATTTTGATATTGGCTGAGATCGATCGTGGGCGAAATAAATTTGGTTGGTCCGCCGTCCAGATCTGACTCGCCGGCGGCATTATCGGTGACATAGCAATAACCCGAACCGTCGTAGTCAGATGTCGGCTCGCCGTATACGCCATAAGTACCGGGTATAGCGCGCTCCCAGGCGCCATCATCGACATATTCGTTTTCAACTACCCATCCATGGTCGGTCTGGAAATTATCCTGGAATACTATGTCGAGCTCCGAAGCAGAAATCGTATTTGCCCATCGATGGGGATTGCCATAAGGATAATATTGTACATTGCCATGGTCTGATTCGGCTGACAGGTAGTAGTCGATTACCGTTCCGCATCCGAAAGTGGGGAAGGCGATATTATAAACATTCGGTTCCACAACCTGCAAAGGCAATTCGATTTCGAAGAATCCGCCGATGTAATAATGCAGTTTTGCGCTGCCGGGAACCGGATTGGCATTGGAGGGCAGAACCTCCAGTCGAACTGACGTTTCGTCGTTCGGATCTATACTTACCGGTAATCCGTCAGGGAACGAGAATGCCAGATCCCTATTTCCATAGTATATCGGTCTTTGGGTACTCTGACCGATACCGGATGAATTGTATTTTATATAGCAGTAACCGTCCAGTCCCCACCCGGAACCCCAACTGTTTTTGATAATCCAGGCGCCTTCTCCATTGCACATATTATCATCCCAGCCGACAATCACAACGGCGTGATTCGGGGGATCGGTATCTTCATGCGAATAGCAGCCGCCGCCATAACCATAAAAATCCCCATAAACAGTAAAGACGGTTGATACAGGACCATCCAAAAGCGCGTTCTTTATAGCATTGACATTATTTGCAGCCATGTAGATGCTGTCCAATTCCGCAAGTACCTCGCAATCGGTTTGAGTACATGGAATGTTATCATTGGCTTGATAGGGCATACAACTTTCACTTACAGCCCCATAAAACCTCATGAGATCATAAGCATGCTGCATACTCCCTCCGGCGCAGCTGGAACCACGATTATTGCAGGAGAGAATCTGCTGCTCGGAAAGATCGTATTCAATCCCATCTGTCACTAAAATAGCGCTCTCGAATGCCCCAACAGCCGCAAATGCCCAGCAGGACCCGCATCCCCCCTGGTTTCTAACAGGGGTGACGCAGCTTGAGTCTCTCCAATCGAATATATCGATATCGAGGATCAGCTCAGGTTCCGGTTGACTATTCAGCTCATCATATATCGCCTGCAGTTCTTCCGGAATAGTTATTTCCGTATTCTGAGCGGTACGCACATAATCCCTGTATACATGGACGTCTGGGCTGGTACTTATCACCCAGTCAAGCCCTCTGTCATTTATCTTGGTTTCGATTTCCGCCAGGCTTGGTAATTGCTGTGATACCGAAAGCTGAGTTGTAGAAAGAAATAAGCCAAAAGTTAATGTTAATGCGATGATTCTGGGCATGTCACCTCCGTGGTTGATAATAAGGGATTGTAAGTGCTTACTTCGAACTTGAAGAAACATTATCGGTTCGGGAGCAAATTATATAGTTGAAAATTAGGGATTTTTGCACAGATGTCAAGAATTATCGGAAAACAGGAAGAAGATGAAATCGGGATAAATTAAAATACGGGCCGGGAAATAATCCCGACCCGCCCTTTGCTGATTGCAACCCCGCGCTAAGGCGCGGGATTGAATCTTATTTGGTTGAGCGTATTACTTCAGCAAGCTCATCTTCTTGGTGAAGACCTTGTCGCCTGCGGTCAGTTTG
>CAZLVS010000022.1:0-60140 GCA_964563085.1 uncultured Ignavibacteria bacterium
TGTTGATGCTCCGGGCGCATAAGTGAAAAAACGTCATTGCGAGCGGAGCGAAGCAGTCCTTAAGTATAATAACTTAACTGAAGGTTTATACGCTCCCGGAATTAGAAATTTTCATGCACATTACGCAGAAAGGCAAAAGTTTCCCCCTCACCCCACCAAATACATAACCAATCCCGACGCTATCACCACCGCGATATTGTCATCGATTTTGCCGGAGTAGGCTTCGGCGATTGTGGCGACCACCGCTCCGGTTAACGCCACAATGAATGGAATCCCCGGGGTAATATAAGCAACCAGAATGCACGCCAGTAAACATCCGATACTCCCTTCGAGGGATTTCCTGGTGCCCGGAAGACGGGTTTCCCCCCATCGCCTGCCGGTTAAAGCAGCAACGACATCTCCGACAATCACGAAGCCCATGGCGGCGGCGGCGGTCGGCACATCCAAAAATATTATAGCTATCAATCCTGCCAGCAGAATGTAAAACGCCCCGCCCAATCTCTCGAACTCATGCTCCCGAAGCACAGGACCGATTAGATTTACCAAAAAGTGCTTTCCCGGAAGTGAATAAATTCTGCTGAGGTCGATGTAAAGCGAGACTAACAAGGCAAAGGATATTACGATGATAGATGGTATCTTGCCGAAAAGATGGTAACCGATCGGCATGGAGAGAGAGCCGAGGTGTATTAGTTTTCGATAGACTTCATTTCGATAGGTGATCGGCATCGCAGGAAACAATACAACCGCATCGGAATAATGGCAATAAAAAAAGCGGCATTACGCCGCTTTTATCACATAAATTTACCGGATTTAACCTTCTTCGGACACCTTTTTCTTAATAGGACCGCTCCGTTCGGTAATCACATACTCCTCAACCAAGTCCTCATTGATCTTGATATCAGCGTTAGCGCGCAATTTCTCCATGTATTCTTCCTTAGCCTTCTCGTCGGATTCCTTCTTCAGCGCGTTCCTGATACGGCTTTTCACCTGTTCGAAAGTTTTAGAGCGTTTGCGGCTAACCAGTTTAATCACATGCCATCCCCATTCGGTTTTGACCGGTTCGGAAATTTCGCCAACCTGGAGCGAATTTGCGGCTTCCCAGAACGGTTGCGGCATCTCCTTGTCGGAGATGAAGTCGAGATCGTAAGCCACTTCTCGAATCTCCGGTTCGCCGGGATAATAGCGCTTTGCCATCTCCACAAAATCAGCGCCGTTCTTAAGAGAGTCGGCGATTATCGCAGCCATGGATGAATCGGTGAAAATGATATGATAGACATGCAGCGGTTTTTCCACGACGAACTCGTTGATATGCTCGTCGAAATATGCCTGCAATGCCGAATCCGACGGCTCATAATCCTTGGCTGTCTGGAAATCTTCCACCCGGTTTCTTGCCTGGGTTCTCGTGTACTGGTCGGCTTGCTCCACCATGGTGGAATCCTGGTAATATCCCTTATCAGATGCGAGCTGAGTCAGGACAGGGGTTACAGCCAGGGTTTTAAGCATATCCTTCTTGTCATCGATCGACAATGAGTCAATACTCTTAAACCGCATATATTTCGGCTTCTGTTCCTGGTACTCGGCATATTTCAAAGTGTCGCGGCCGTTTATAATCATCACGTAAGTATCGCTCGTCCAGGAAGTGTCTTCATCGTTGTTGAGAAGTTCCTCGTTGAATTGATAATCAGCTGCTTCCTTGATACTATCTACAAAGGCTTGCGCCATTTCGCGCTCTTTACGGGCTTTCTCCATCTGGATTATCTGCTCCTTACGGGTTTCATCGAACGGTTTTACCTCTTCGGGCTTCTTCTCAACAACTTTAATGATGTGATAGCCGAACTGGGACTTAACAGGTTCGGATATCTCGCCTTCCTCCATGGAGAAAGCTTTTTCCTCGAATTCGCTAACCATTCGGCCTCTGCCGAAAAATCCGAGATCGCCGCCGCGCTTGCCGGAACCGGGATCATCGGAATATTTCCCCGCCAGCTCGGCGAAATCCTCGCCGGCTTTAGCCTTTCTATAAACCTCTTCTGCCTCTTTCTTAGCTTTTCGTTCCTCCGCTTTAATCTTGCTGGCGCTGTCGGTAGAATCAGCATCGACTTTTATCAGAACATGACTGGCTCGCACCTGCTCGGGAAGAGTGTAGCGATCGATGTTCTCATCGTAATACTGCTGAGCTTCCTCGTCGGTTACCTCCACCACCTCGGCGATCTCCTTCTGATACATCAGCTTAAGAACTGGTTTCTCAAGGTAATCATGCACTTTCTCATCGAACTCCGGATTCGACTTCAAGGCTTGATAAACGGAATCGACCTGCTGCTCAATAAGCTTCTCGTCGATATACTCGTTGAGAGCTTCCCTTTTTAGCTCCATGTCGGTTTTGGAATAATTGGAAGAAACCCGTCTGTCCTTCATAACCGAATCGAAGGTAGCGTAATGAATCGGCTCCTGATTAACATAAGCTATAATACGGCGTCCTTCAATCTGCCATTTCGGTCCGCACGACGCCAGAATTGCGGAAACACCGATAAGAACTACAATAAACGAAATTAGTTGTTTTTTTGCATGCATTCCTTAAAACACCTCTATTGAATAATGATTCTTGTTTTCGACAGGGAAGTATGCCTAAAAATACCCGCCAAGATTAATGCGGTAACTGTTGTCGAGATCATCATGGCTCAGATAAGCGGCATCCAGAGTAAACCTGCCCAAACGCAGACCTGCTCCCGCCGTAAGATCGCCCCTGTAGGCGCCAATTCGACCCGACACACGTTTTTTGAATGTTACTTCGCCTCCTAAAAAGAAATCCGCCGATGCCCCACCTAAAGATACCTGCGCGGTTTCGCTGCGATGCTCGAATTTTATCCTGGCGTCTGATGCCAGAAGGAAATCGAAATCGGATTTGCCCATTTCATAGGCGCACCCCAAGTTTAAGCCGGGATAGATAGATTCGGTAGCGCCGCTTGAATACGATAAAAATGTAGCGCTGGCATCTTTCAACACCGCCGCAAACCTTAGATTATCCAGCATCCGATATTTCATACCCAGGTCAATCCCCATACCGAAAGCTGATTCATCTACAAGTTTCCTATATATTAATTTTCCCGTAACACCAACGGAAATATTTTCTTTCCACATCACACCATAGGAAACCAAACCGGTATAATCGGCATGTTTTCCTATGCGAGAAACTACATAAATATTGTCATCGTAAGGATTCATTCCAGCAAAATCAGGATTGTCGGATAGTTCAGTCAATTTAATATCACCGCCGCCCAAACGCATCAGTGCAAATCCTAAACCGGCATTCCTGTTCCTGAGTGGTAAAACACCTCCGATATAGTCATGGTTAATCAGGCTGCCGAAAGCTTCAGTATGCATAAAAAGCGCTGATTTTCGCTCTATGTTGGCTAAGGCTGCGGGGTTGTAATACGATGTTGCAGCATCATCGACCACCGCCGTGAAAGCCCCTCCCATACCAAGCGCTCGGGCGGAAACCCCTAACTCTAAGAACTCGCCGGAATATTTAGCAGCATAGGCGCCGTTGGCAAGGAATAACAGAAGCGCGGCAGCGATTAAAACTCCGTTGCTGATAATTCGGTATTTGGTATTCATATCTGTTGTCCACATAAAGAATTCAATTTAATCCTTAGAGCGCTTCTGTCAATAAAAAAATCCTCCTTATCCTTTATATTGCATCGTATAAGATTTGTTCGCCTATAGCTAATACTATAAAAAATAAGGCGGAGTTCCAAACTCTCCGCCTTAGAATTCGATAATTGCTGTGCTATTTTTGATCAGTTTTCGCTTTTTCAGCCGTTGCTCTGCCGGCGCATATCCTCGCACATTTCAATGAACATCCTTTTTTCTGATCCGTAGAATGCGATTTCTCCATTACACACCCCCCCGGTATGTTATGCTCCCCAACCGAATTCAACTCACCGAGTTGAACCTGATATCCGGCTTTTTCCACCGCTGCAATTATCTGCTTATCTTCTGTTTTTGACTTGTCAAAAACGACAGTAGCGCGTGATTCCTCAAGACTAACATCGCATTTTTCCACCCCTTCGATACCCGCCAATGCGGCTTTTACTTTGTTGACGCAGTCGTCGCCCTTCATGCCGTCAACTTTCATAGTCGCCTGGTAGCATGACTGCAAAGCGGGTTTGAGGCCAGGTTCACCTGCGGTTGCGGTTACTTCATCGCCGGCGATTGCGCCGATAGAAAGGAAAAAGCCGAGAAGTACAAGACTAACCAGGGATGTCAATAATTTTTTCATGGATTGCTCCTGATGCTGTATTATTATTTATTTATTATCAACCATAAGCGCCGTTGCAAAATTCGGTCTCCAATGGGGGCTGAAGCCCGCCGGATCGATTATCGACAGCGGTTAAGCAATATAATTATCCGTCAGAAAAAGTCAACAAAATAATTGTTTACGGTAGTTATCAAGTATAGGTAGGCGGGTCACTTGCATACCTCTGGCTCATTCTTGTCCAGCGGGATACCGGTTAACCTGATACTGATTCCAAAAAACGAATTGTACTGACACAATTTAATAAGAAAAAACGGCTGCTGAGTTTTGAATCGGCAGCCGCAAAAGCTGGCTTTCGGAAGTTAATCAGACTTTCTCAAAAGATGGCTACTCCTCGCATTCCCTTCCCTTACGGATATATTCGTTAACTTTCTGTTTATTGCCCAACTCTTGATAGATCGAGGCGCCAAGATCATATATATCACAGTTTTTGGGATCCCTCTTTTCCAGGTCCTCAAGCACTTCAATGGCTTCTTGATGCTTATCCATTCTCGCTAACACCAGGATTCGGTTGAATGCGGCATCAACATCTTCCGGTTTATACTGCATAGCTTTAGCAAAGGCGTTTTCAGCTTTTCCTAAATCCTCCAATTTTTGAAGATACATAACCCCGAGATTAAACCATAAATCAGGGTTTTCAGGAGCGCTTTTGAGAGCCATCTCGTAATGCATGGCTGCATTTTCAAAATCCCCCTCATTTTCATAGATACGAGCAAGGCGCATATCGATAAAGGTGGTGGACTCGTCCAGTGCCCTGGCTTCCTTAAAGGCTGCTATGGCTTCATCGAAGCGATCCTGTTTATAGCAGACTTCCGCAAAGAGCTTGGCGTTGCCGGCCGACTCCGGATTCATCTCGTAAGCGGTTTTGCTGTATTCATAAGCTTTCTTGGGCATATCCAGCATGTTAGCCGCAATAGCCGCATTATAATAGGACTCGAATTTGCTCCCATCTATAATCATACAGGTCTCGAATAACTCCAATGCGGCGTTGTAATTCTTTTTGTCATTCTCCGCATTCCCCCTATCGAAGACCCTTTTCCATTTCTGTTCACGGTATTTATCAATTTCCTCCTTGTAGCTGTGATCCAATTCTACTACCTTGTTAAAAGATTCATCCATCTTCTTCCATTGCTCCAGTTCACCATGCGCTTCCCCCTTAAGAAGCCAGGCTTCGACGTTCTCTGGATTCGTCTCCAAGGACAACTCAAACTGCTCAATAGCGCCCTCGTAATCCCGATACTCATTCTGCATGAGTATCTTACCCTGCCTGAGATTCTTATCTGCGCACGAAACTACGAACAGACTGATAAATAGTATTGCGATGATAGCTGTGAATAATTTGGTCTTCAAGACTTACCTCCTCAAGTATTATTAACAACAATAATGATCTTCAAATCTTATCTTCTATATCTCACAGTATAATTTATCACGGTTTCACCATCGGATTCTACCGGAACCGTAAATTCGATGGTATTGGCATCTTTCTTATGATAATCATGGCTTTTCTTTATGATCTCCCAATCGCCCCATCCATAGAGCCTTTCCACCACCACGACTTCAACATCTTCAGATTTGTGATTCCGCAGGCTGATTTCGATGGTTTCCTCCGATACTCGCTCGGAGATTACATTACGATCTGCCCGTTTTCGCTCGCCGAGTACATCGAACGCATCGCCAACGTAAATCCTGACCATCTCATCTTTGGGGGTGTGGTCTATATTGTCTTCTCCGATAAACTCCAATGATTTGTCGCTGTCCATTTTATAAACTCTCACCTTTCCCTTGGGCAAAGGCATACCTAAGCCCTCGGAGGAGCTATTCTTGAACTCAAGCGTAACTTTGGCGTTCTGAAGTTGACCCCGGTTACGACGATATCCCTGTCCCTCGAAAGTAAACACCTTTTCCGCCCTTGTTTCAGAGGAAGGGAATAGCGTAATCTGCTTGATCTCGTTGTTTAGAATAGTCGCTTTTCTCTGGAGCGTGTAAAGATGATACTCAAAGAACTCTTTTTCCTCGAATTGCGGAGCCGCCTCAGCATCGCGCGCCATCCGCGCTCCCAATTTAAGAGGGAAATCAGGCTGCGGCTCCGCTCGATGTATCTCACCTGCCATCAGCTTCACCCGAGCATCATTAAATGAACCTCCCGACCTATTATCGATAGAGACCCAACCGGAAAGCTCCAGGGATTTATCATCTTCGGCTACCACCGCGACATACTCGGCATGCCAGTTGATTCCCTCGGTCAGGAAGCTGGTTTCACAATCGATTGCACCGCTGGCATCGCTGTCGAACTTCCAAACCAGCGTAGGTTTGGTGAGCAAACCCTTCGGAAGCTTCTCGAAACGGAAATCGGTTAACTCGTTTGTACGGACAACGCTTAATGAACCGTCATTCCCCTGTACAACAATCGAACCGCTGGAGTATGATAGCAGAGTTCCTTCATAAGCTTGTCCGTTTTTACCGATTGCCGAAATTTTGTTATCGATATACTTTTCAAAAATCTTATCGGAACTCACCAGATCGTACTGGTAGTTTTGCTCCAATATTGCGATTTTGTTCGCAGATTTCCGGGGACTGAAATGAACCGATGTAGGATCTATCTTTGAAGGAACATCGGTGTATCGGTAATCAAATATACCCTTCTGAAACTCTATCGGACGCACCTCTCGGACCAGTGCGAGATTATCGTTATAGATGGTGATCGCCACGTCTTTTGAATCTGCTGAAAAAACATCACTTACCAAAATGAACACCATGAGAATAAATATGAATCTTTTCATTTTCGGGGTTTCCTTTCGACTTATTTACTACTTTTTAGTCGAGATAGAGCTGTTTGTTCGTAAACGGGTTTCCAAAGATAATTTACACGATACCATTGAAATCTCAAGAATTTCAGCCCATTAATCCCGACAAAGCCGTTGAGAGCCGAACAGCAGCCCGGTCAAGCAAAATGCTATGTTTTTATCACCAGCCAATCAGCCCTTCCAGGTTTTTACCGATCTTCTCCAACCTCTCCTGATAATCCTTGTTCTTCTCCCGCTCCTTTTCGATAACTTCCTTTGGAGCCTTGGCAACGAAATCACGATTCTCCAGCTTCTTGGTGGATTTGTCAAGGAGGGTTTCTAACTTATCGAATTCCTTTTGCAGCCTGTCCTTTTCGATATCAACATCAATCAGTCCCGCCAGCGGAACATAGATCTCGGCGTCCTTTATAACTCTCGAAGCGGATTGGAAAGGTTTTGAGACCGCTTTATCTATAGTCAGCTCATTAACTTTCGCCAGCAGCTTGATATAATCAGCGCTTTCCTCGAACCACCTGGCAACAGTATCAATCGAAGGCTTTATTGAGACATCCGCCTTCTTGCCGGGAGGAACATTCATCTCCGAACGAATATTCCTGATCGCCCCGATCAGCTCCTGCACTGCCGAGAATCTCGCTTCTAACTCGGTATCCCGGTATGATCCGGGAACATCCAGCCAGGGCGCAATACTCAAGCTCTCCCGCGGTCGTTCAGCCCCCACCGTATCGTATAACGTTTTCCACAACTCCTCGGTAATAAATGGCATGAATGAATGCTGCATCCTGAGGATGCCATCCAAAACGTAGAACATAATATGACGCGCCGTATCGTCGGGCTCGTTATCGCCGTCGGAATAGACTCGCGGTTTGATTATTTCCAGATACCAATCGCAGAAATCCCGCCAGATAAAATCATAGAGCGCCTTTGCTGCGGTATTGAACCTGTATTCAACGAAACACTTGTTTACAAAATCGGAGGTTTCGGCTAATCGGGAGAGTATCCATCGGTCAGCGGCGTCTGACGGCGCCGGCGTTTCCCGTTTATCAGACAGTTCGAATCCCTCCATATTCATCATCGCCAAACGAGCGGCGTTCCATATCTTGTTGGCGAAATTCCGCCCGAGTTCGAAACTCTGCTTGGAAATGAAGGGATCCTGCCCTTCGGGCGTAAGCAGCAGCAATGTTGAACGCAGTGCATCAGTTCCGTAATCCCGTATTATCTCCAGCGGATCGATACCATTACCGAGCGACTTGGACATTTTAACGCCCTTTGAATCGCGTACGGTACCGTGAATTAAAACATCTCTGAACGGCGGTTTGCCCATGAACTCATATCCAGCCATTACCATCCGCGCAACCCAGAGAAAGATAATCTCGTTTGCGGTAAAAAGGGATTTAGTAGGATAAAAGGTCTTTATCTCCGGGGTTTTATCAGGCCAGCCGAATGTTGAAAACGGCCAGAGCCAGGAGGAAAACCAGGTATCAAGAACATCCTCATCCTGACGGATATCGCTGCTTTCACAAGCGGGGCACTCGGTAGGCTTCTCGCGAGCGACGATTTCCTTATCACAATCCTCACAGTAATAAACCGGTATTCGATGTCCCCACCATAACTGGCGTGATATGCACCAATCACGAATATTGTGCATCCAATGAAGATAGGTTTTACTCCAATGGTCGGGAATAAACTTTATCGTACCGCTTTCCACCGCTTCGATAGCCGGTTTCGCCAAAGCCGACATCTTAACGAACCATTGCTCTGACAGGCTCGGTTCAACCTCGGTATGACACCGGTAGCATTCGGCGATCGGTACGTTATAATCTTCGATCTTTTCAAGAAGCCCTGATTTACCGAGCTCAGCTACGATTTTCTTACGAGCATCATACCTGTCCATCCCCCGAAATTTACCGCCGTTCTCATTGATAGTTCCGTCCGTGTTCATGACATTAACGGTCTCCAGTTCATGGCGAAGCCCGATCTCGAAATCGTTGGCGTCATGAGCCGGCGTAACCTTGAGCGCTCCGGTGCCGAACTCCATATCCACATAACTATCAGCGATGATGGGAATCTCTCTGTCCATCAACGGCAGGATTGCGGATTTGCCGATAAACCTTTTATACCGCTCATCATCGGGATTGACAGCAACTCCGGTATCGCCGAGCATAGTTTCCGGCCTGGTAGTCGCTACGATCAGATAGTCATCCGAGCCCTTTATCTTATATCTAATATGCCACAAATGCCCCTGCTTGTCGTTTCTCTCCAGTTCGTCATCGGATAAGGAAGTATGGCAGCGGGGGCACATATTAACGATATACTTACCTCGATAGATCAGTCCCTTATTATAAAGATGAACAAAAACTTCCAAAACCGCCCTGGACAACTGCTCGTCCATGGTGAAACGGGTGCGCTCCCAGTCACAAGAACACCCCATCATCTTCAACTGGTTGATGATGTTATCACCATTCTTGTTCTTCCATTCCCAGACACGATCCAAAAACTTCTTTCGTCCCAATTTTTGCCGCGAGGTGCCTTGCCGCAAGAGCTGCTTCTCCACTACAACCTGAGTGGCGATACCCGCATGGTCAACGCCCGGAAGCCATTCGGTTTCATAACCGTTCATCCGATGATAACGAACCAGAACATCCTGAAGAGTGTTATTGAGGGCATGGCCCAAATGAAGTATATCAGTGACATTGGGCGGCGGAATGACCATCGAAAACACTTTCCGCCTGGTATTTGGATCGGCTCCGAAAAAGCCGCCTTTCTCCCAATGTTGACGCCATTTATTTTCGATTGCATCCGGTTGAAATCGTTTAGGAATCTCTTTCTTAGCCATTATTTATTATCCATTCCGTATAATTAAGCCGACATGATAATATATCGGGTATTGATTGTCAAGCTTAATCGGTTCGTCAAAGCCCCGTAGTTGACCTGTCGGCCGGAGCAAGAACCCAGGGCGGAACGTACTCACACTGAATGAGTTACCCCGTATAATTCGTAAAGACTCTTAGTCCATACCCGAAGGATTGCGCGCCTGTGGCGCGGATGTATGCGGTACGATAATGATAAACATAATCCGGTCAAGGCTCATACGCTGACAGTAAGTTTTCCTCAGCAAAAAGGGCTGACCGCCGGAGCTAACGACAATTTACTTGGTTCAAAGCCGTTAACCTATCCTGCATTTGCCAACTAATTTCCGGTAACGGCGGCGAATGATGTTAATAAATCCCAAGAGCTTACATAGCTAAGCTCATTTCACTAATGTCGCCTTAATGACTCTTGACTCCTCCATGGATGTTAGTCTCAAGAAATAGACGCCCGAGGATACACCATCGGGTCTCCACTGAATCCTGCCATGTCCGTCTTTGCTGTAACCGGGATATATTGTATCCACTCTCCGTCCAAGCAAGTCATAGATATTTAAGATCATCTCTCCCCGGGGGAATCCGGAGTACTCTATTACCGTTCGGTTGTTAAACGGATCGGGGTAGTTTTTCAGCAATACATAGTCATTCGGAGTATTTTCTTCGCCATCATCAACCGAGGTTGGCGGCGAGAGGAGAAGATTAAGGCACATGAATCCAAGATAAGCGGTGCACCAGGATTCATCCTCATCATCGGTTTCCTTGAATTCCGAAGGAATACCGCCGTCATTATCTCCATCCCTGACTAAGATCGTATCGGTCAGGTAGGCGTGATTATAGTAATACAATGAGTCGTCAGTGACTTCAAAAGCCGTCCAGTGCCCGAGCGCATACCACGCATTATGCGCCAGATGCCAGCTGCCTATGCTGTCGATAGTATCCATATACGGCATATTCTCAGTATACCAACCGAAAGCCTCATCGGGATACAGCTTGAAGTAAGAATTCTGCAGGCCCCAGGCTATCGCTCCGCCGGCCATTGCCCATTGTTCCAGCCGCAGCCTCACCGTTGGAGCGACATCGACCCATTCCTTTATCGCCGTAGAAGCGGAATCCGCGTAATCTACATATTCCTGCACTCCTACGTCTAAACCATACTGATACAAACATCCCATCGCCCAGGCATAGACCATCGCATTGAGCGTACTCAACGATAAAGTGTTGGATATCATATATTCCGCAACCGAATCCGCATAGACGCGGTGAATATCGCTTCCGTACGTTTCCCGAAATATCATTTCAGCTAATAGCCCCCAGCCGCCAACATAGTAACGGTAATATCCGTTGCTGGGATGTGATCCTCCTTCTTCCCTCCATGCGGGCCAATTATAGATATATGTCCAGGCATGCTCGATATTCTGATAATACTGGTCATCGCCGGTAAGCTGTTTGTACCGACACCAAATCCAGACCGCCTCTGACGTATTATCTGTTTGGATAATATCCAAAAGATGTTCCGCCTCCATCATTCCGCCGAAATTGGTATCCGGTTCGGTATATTGCAGGCTCTGAATAAATGCCGCCGCTTCGGAATATTCGTCCATCCAGTCGGTCGGGCTTATCATGTAGCCCGGCATACCGATCCTGTCGGGCAAAGTGATTTCACCCTCTGTACCGTCTCCCCAGATACGCTGAATCTCTTCAGGACTCATATAATCCGCAGCGTAAACACCCGCTGAAAACGAGAGAACAAACGCTAAAACTATTGCTATCTTTCTCATACCGCCTCCGAAAAATCTTCGTTTAACCTTTCATATACGATGCGCAGTCCGTTGAGCGTCAAAGTGGAATCTATTTCGTCAATTGTCTTGGAGATGCCGAAGACCATCTCAGCCAATCCGCCGGTAGCCACCACCTTCTTCACCGGCTCATCGATTTCGCTCTTGATTCTGGTGACCAGCTCATCAATTAAACCGACAGCTCCATAGATAATACCCGATTGAATACTCTCCACAGTGTTTTTTCCCAATGCTCGTTTCGGAGGAAACAAAGGAACCTGGAAAAGCTGAGCGGCGCGGCGGGACAGCCCGGTCAACGAAGCCTCGATACCCGGCGCGATAGCCCCTCCCAGGTATCTGCCATCGGAAGAAATTGCATCCACGGTTATAGCAGTTCCGAAATCCACCACAATAGAGGGTCCGCCGTACTTGTTATATGCCGCCACCGCATCGGCGATACGGTCGGCGCCAACTTGATTGGGGATTTCGTAATCTATTGCAATCCCTGTATCAGTATCATGCGTGAGTATATACGGCTTAAGATCGAAATATTTCTTTATCGCGGAGTTATAAACCGATGTTAAGGTCGGCACCACCGAGCATAAAATCGCCCCGTCAAGCTGACTCAAAGACGTTTCATTAAATGAGAAGAGATTTCTTATATCCAGACCGGCTTCATCTGCAGTGATAGAATCGCGGGAGGAAATTCGAAAATAGTTTACAAGGATATCCTTGTTGAATAAACCGGTAACCGTATGGGTGTTGCCGATATCGATCGCTAATAACATAGTTAAAACCTCAAATTAAGTATAACTAATATTTCCATCTTGTCAATCTACAAATTTCCGGGAGCGCTATCCGGCAATATCGCTAACCCGGATAATTCATAAAAACTATTTGTCTGCAGCCGAAGGCTCGTTCTTCGGGAGTTTAAAGACAATAGACTATTGACGGAGCGGTATTGGGATCTTCAAAAATACGCCGGAAGCGCAAGGCTTCCGCTGCCGACAACGATATTTGTGAATAATACGGGCTAATGCAATGAAAACGATCCATCGCGTATCGTGAGATAAACATCCTGGAGGTTGTTTTGCAGCCCCAATTAACAGCTTTGCCAAAAAAGAAGGCGCTTTGTCCTCCACAAGCCTCGGATTGGCAATGACCTTCAATTCTGTCATTGCGTCGATCTTCGGCGACGCCGGATTATTCCCGCGCGGTGATTACTATTCCCCAATTGACCGGATCGCGGGGCTTGGGAGCATTCCATTCCTCAAAGGAGTGCGATTCGTCGGTAACGAAGTGAACTGCGTAGTCACCTTTGTCCAGCATTATCTCCCCGTCAAACAGCCTGTTTTTACTTGCTCCGCCGGCGGGCCTGGTGTTCCGGTAGGTCATCTCCCATATTACTAACTGGTCAGTCGTTTTCTCTATCCATCCATAGTCATACATACCGTGACGGTCGCCCTCGCCTATTGCATAGATATGGATCCTGGTCGGTTTTTCCAGCGAAAACCGGCGGGAAACTCGAGCGTCGTCTCCGAGACGAATCAATTTAACCAGCGCACTACCGCTTTCTGTACGGGAATCGACCAGTTTAAAATCCCGCCTGTCGAAATCGTCACTTGCTGCGAATATCGATATTCCGTAGCTTTTGGGATCGTATGGAGGGGATTGATTCCAGTGGTTATAGGAGTGGTTGTTATCGGTCATGTAATAAGCGGTATATCGACCTTTTGGCAATGACACCATTCCATCGAACACCCGGTTTTTGGAAGCTCCACCGGCAAAAACTGAGTTGTCATAGGTTATTTTCCAGACAGCTTCGCGGGTGTCATCATGTTCGATCCATCCGTAATCGGAGAAGCTGTTATCGCGGTTATCGTATTCACCGAAGCAATAAATCCTTAACTTCGCATCGTCGTTCAATTGAAAACTTTGCATCCTGTATGCCCTGTCGCCTACCCCGGTTATAGCAAGCAGCGGTTTGGAGCTATGAGGATCCTCGATTTTTTCAAATGCCTTTATGTCATCTCTGGCTGCCGGGAAAATGGTGATTCCCCAGAAGTAGGGGTCCGACGGCGGCATGGCGTTCCACTTCGCGAAGCTATGGGAATCATCTGTCATCACATGCAATACATACTGTCCGGCGGATAGCCTGACATCGTCGTTGAACACACGATTCTTCAGAGCTCCCCCGGCTAACTCGGTATTCCATTGATTAGGCTCCCAAATACGAGTTCCGCTCTCGAGACTCACGATCCAGGCGCCATCCACCATCCTGTGACCATATTTTGAATACTCGCCTATAAGGTAAATATGAAGCTCAGTATCCTTATTCAGGCTGAAATACTCCTTATGATAGTAATCGTCCGGAAGCTGTGTGAATTGCAGAAGAGGTTTCGCTGCGATAAGGGGTTCGAAATCCTTCTTATCATCTCTCGGTTTAAAATAATCCTCATCGCCTCTGATCTCAATCCGGAGCCGCTCCTGCAGCTTTTTCCAGTCAGTACCCTTATCGCTGGACAGTAATTCCCTCAGGAAATCAAAAACCTCTTTGGCGCCATTGATTTCTACATGGGAAAACTTGCCGTCCAATATGTAATAATAGACTTCGTAAGCGCCTCTGTAGAAATATATCTCCTCGTTAAATTCCACCAGCAGTTTATCCTCATCCGGCTGCTCGACATTATTGGACTTCATCCTCCAAATTTCCTCACGGGTTTGCGAATCGACTATCCAGGCATACGCCCTCAGGGCGTCCCCCGATGGTTTGTATTTCGCCCCTATGGCAGATATTCTCAGTTCGCTATCCCGGGATATCTCAAATCCGCGAGCCTCCAGTTCTCCTTCGTTCAAATCCTCCATGGTTAGTCGATTCTGTCCGGCGCTGCTGTTTATAAAGAGACCAACTGTTAGTAGACAGGTTAAAAATAGTGCAGAAATTTTTAAGTCCATAAATTACCTGATTAATTCGCTTCCATCTAATATACGAATATTGAAAATCCCGTGTTTCAAAATACTATAACAAGAAATCCAAGTATAGGAGAATATAATGCCGAATTTGTCGGTAGTCTTTATACTGAGCCAATGCCGGATCCTCTCCAACCAATGCGACATCAGAATAAAACCACTTTAATCCGGTCTCCGCCCCAAAGATTAGAGCATTGTTAATGCTGTATGATGCCCCGAAGCCAAAGGCGAAACCCCAGGGAGAGTAAGCATCTTTCAGGTTACCCAGCTCCTTAGCGGTGTATAGATTACCGCCATTGAGGTTAGTATAACTTCTAAAATACTCCCCGCACAGATAGGGATTTAGATTCTGTTTTGAAACTGATTGCAGGGTATACCGAAGCCCCACAAATGGCTGATAAATTCTTCCGGATATTTCTTTACTCGGTTCCCTGCTTTCGAATTTGATGTTGTCGTAGGATAATCCCAGGTAAATTAGGTGATCCCCGGAGAAATACTGCCCGAGATAAGCTCCCGTAAACCTTTCAGAGGCAATATTTTGATATTCGCTTGGCAGCAATCCGGAATTGAAAAATCCCAGCCGAATGCCGAAGACCGTTGCCCAAGCCGGCTCGGCGCTAATTAGCAGAAAGAAGAAACTAAGAAGCAACGATAAGCCGTTCTTTCTGACTATCGATTTTAAATGGCAGAATCCAAGCAGTGATTCAATCATAGCAATATTCAGCGCCGCATGCGCTTACAGGTTCAAATCCGTCATTCAGGTTTTTCATCGGGATATCGGTCTGCTTTTCGTTAAACGGTTTGCAATCCGTTAAAACTCCGTCTTGCCGCTAAAATTAAAATTAGTAATCATCATCGCCGGCGCAACCACGCATCCCACATCAGACCACCAGGTGTTAATCGCCTGTTGCTCCCTGCTGATCATCTTAACCCGTGAGAACGCCTTTAGCATATTTTCGGTAAATCTCAGGTTTTTTATGCCCTCAGCGACTTTGCCGCTTTTGACCAGAAAGGTGCCATCCCGCGTCATACCGGTCATGACCGCATTGCGGGTGTCGATAAGTCCGTTGATATAATGGAACCGGGTCACCAGAATGCCTTTTTCGGTGTTGGAAATCATGCTGTTGAGCGTATTCTTTCCCGATGCGACAAACGTATTCAAGCTGAAACAGCTGCTGCCGGAACCGGGTGGAAGAGCATGCCCGGTGGATTTTTTCCCTGCTTTGTTAGCGGCAATGCGATTGTAAACCACATCCTCGCCGATACCTTTCTTCACGAAGTAAACCTTTTTCTTGGGGACGCCCTCAAAATCAAAAGGCGCAGCCATTCCATTGGTATCTAAAGCATCATCATAAATGGAGATATTGTCGCCCATTACTTTCTTCCCCGACCTCTCGTGAAGAAACCCGGTGCCATCTTCAATACTCTGGGCGCCGAAGCCGGTATAATTCATCCACTCAAGAATCTCGGCAACCGCTTTCGGTTCGAGAATGACGGTATATTTTCCGGGCGGCAACTCCTGAGGATCTCTGGAATCCATACATTTCTTGGCGGCTATCTCCCCGAGTTTATTGAAATTGATTTTTCTAATCTCCCGTGAAAGAGCCTCCGAATAGCCGGATGCATTATCACCCATTACGGTAATATTGGCTGCGGCGGAAGTGAATGGTTGATATGCCTCTACTCCGTTTGTGTTCAGAACCGCTACTTCCGATTCCCCTGTGGCAAGACTGCCTGCGACGGTGAATCCCTTTTTGTCAGCAATCTTAAAAACTTTCATTATCTTTTCGGCTCGCTGAACCGGCGTGAAAGTCGCTGTAGACGGGTAATGAGTCCTGATTTTTTCGTGTTTCGCTTTAGGCGCAAAACCGTCGAAACCCGGAGTTTCCGGCTGATTCTCGGCTATGTGATATGCGGTGAGTAACGCTCTGTCCAAATCTTCTTTGACCAGCGACGTTGTGGAAACAACTCCGAGCTTTCTGCCTAAAGCAACCCGGAAGAATATCTGGCTGGATGTTTCAAATACATTCTGATGAATGTAAGAATTCGCAAAACGGGTTAAACCAGTCGAGGTACCGATAAAAACAGCCTCAGTCGCTTCCGAAGGCGATTTTTTAAGAACCTGACTGAGTGTCGAAAATATCTTATCTTTTCCTATCATTTTGACACTCCAATCTTTACGCCGTTAAATCTTGCCGGGGAAGTTCCGTGAGCCACGTGCGCCGTTTGCATCGGCTGTCCCTTACCACAAGTGGGAACGCCCCAGATATGCCATTCCGAGCTGCCGCAAATTGCATCACAGCTTCTCCAGAATTCCGGCGTGATACCGGTATATACGGGATTTTTCAACATTCTTCTTTTCCTGCCGTCGGAAATCTCCCAGGCGGCTTCCACTCCGAACTGGAAATTAAGCCGCTTATCATCAATAGACCAGCTTTTATTGGTATCGAGGAGATACCCATGCTTGGTGTCCGCTATCAACTCGTCCAACGAACCCTCCCCCGGTTCCAAATTTATATTTGTCATTCTAATCAAGGGTATTCTATTGAATCCGTCCGCTCTCATACAGCCATTGGATGTCTGCCCTATAACCGGAGCTGTTTCCCTGGATGTCAGGTAACCCGCAAACTGCCCGCTGCGAACCACATCGGTTTTCTGGGCTTTAACTCCTTCGTCATCATAACCGAAACTACCCAAACCTCTATCGCAGGTCGCATCCTGGACGATGTTGACAATCGGGGAACCGTACTGGTAATTATTCATTTTATCCACAGTGAGAAAACTACCGCCCGCAAGTGAAATCTCGGTGCCCAAAACCCTGTCGAGTTCTATCGGATGTCCGCAGGATTCATGAACTTGAAGCGCTAACTGGGAGCCTTCGATAATGATTGTGGCTTCAAGAGATGGACATGGAGGCGCCTTTAGCAGCGCAACGGCTTCATGCTGTACCCTATCCACATGTTTGAGTAAATCCAGTTCTCGGATATATTCATAACCGCCGGTGATAAAATCACCACGATGGGAATTGGGGTAGGAACGCCACTGCGTTTCGTTCCCTTCAACTGCGATTGCGGTGTATCCGCCGCCGGATTCAAGTATATTTTGTTCAATTAATGCCCCCTCCGTGGAGACGAAAATCTTGTTGGTTTTCCAGAAATCCAGTGCGGCATCGGCAGTCTTAACACTTTTATGGGATTTCAGTTCTCTGGTTACCCTTATTAGAAGATCGAGCTTTTCGGTTAAGGGCACCGCAAACGGGTTTTCCTTATAGGGGGTATTAAAAGTATCCACGTAAGGTTCAACTTCGCATAACTTTACCTTTTCCTTAATTGTCATCGCGGAAGCTTTGGCTATCTGTAAAGCCATGTTGGCCGCCCTTTTTATCTCGGATTTTGTTACAACCGTCGTGGAGGCGAAACCCCAGGCGCCCTTTGCAATCACCCGAATACCAACCCCTTTGGATTGGTTGTTGGATAATGCCTCAACCTCGCCATTTTTTACGCTGATCGATTCTCGTATGGTTGAAACAAATCGGGCGTCTGCATAATCCGCCTTTTTGCTTTTGAGATATTCAATTATCTCCAAGAGAATTTCTTTCAAATCCCCTCCTTATGGTATAATATTTGGAAATGGCAGCAATTTCATAATCAGAGTAAAAATATATATAACGATATTAGTTGAGATAAACTTAAATGTATATAAAAATAATGTCAAGTAATCTTTGCTCGGGATAGAGTAAAGTAGGTTATTTTATAAGAGATTAGGGCTGGAGTTAATTTCCACACCTTTTGAAATTAACTCAATTCTGCGGATTTTGGATAGAGCGGGACTATTAGCCCGGATTATTCATAAATTTCGTAATCGGCAGCGGAAGCCTTGTACTTCCGGCGTTTTTTGTAACCTTCAATTTCAGACCGTAAATGAACGAATTCTCGCTTGAAAAAAAAATCGAAATTCAACGAAAAGCGGTCTAATCCGGCAAAATTAGCTTGAAAAACAACTCAGAATCGGTTATTTTTAAATTTGATGGATGCTGTAAAAATTTTTGATCTTAAACAGGATGGATATGAGGACCATCGGGGCTGGGTGGTAAATCCATTACCCGAGTACTTAATCGGAGAAGAAGGCTTCGGCCATCTGCATATCACTTCGGTAAAAGCAGGCGCAGTTCGAGGTAACCATTATCATGCTTATGCTAATGAGGTGATATTCGTTTTCGGCGGCGGATACCGGTTTTATTATATAATTGATGGCGAAACAGGCTGCAGGGATGTGGGTGATACGGAGTTGGTGCGGATTGCGATAGCTGCCGGTATCCCTCACGCTCTGAAAAACACCGGCGATAATACGATTTATGTGATGTCATATTACGATAAGGAATACGATTCCAATAATCCCGATACGGTTCGGAAAATCATAATTGAGTGATATTGTAACCTTAAATGAAAAGGAGATACCATGCAGACCTCTTATGTTCTGATGGAAGTTGCGCCGGGTAAGGTGAGGGAGGCGGTGGCATTGCTGGGCAGTAATCCGCGAATCAAGAAAGCCACGGCTGTTGCTGGGGCTTATGACATCGTGGTAGAGGTGGACGCACCCAACCACAACTCGTTATCTCAGATAATCACCGAAGATATCCATGAGATAGAGGGACTGGTAAAGACAACTACGTTGATTGCCTTCGACTTAGAGTAATCACATGGATTATCAGCTACCCGAATTTATTAAAAAACTCCCTCGAGCAAACATTCCACTCGAGGGAGTTACAGGGTACCTATTGCCTTCCCAACACGGTCAGGCGGTGTTTTTTGAGATCGATCCGATTGGCGAAATACCGGAGCACAGTCATGGGGCACAGTGGGGAATCGTACTGGCGGGAAAGATGGCGCTGGCTATCGAAGGAGACCGGAAGATTCTCAAGTCGGGAGATAGTTATTATATTCCTGCCGGCGCTGCGCATTCCGCTAAAATACTCTTGAAATCGGTGGTTCTGGATTTCTTTGAGGACCCGGATAGATATCAAGCGATGGAGTAGTTCTATGTCGTCATATCAACGATTTCTCGATAAAGAAAAAACCTGCGCGGTCTTTGGCGTATCCCTAAAGAAGAAGAAATTCGGGAATCTGATACTGGAGCATCTGAAAAATTCGGGTTATTCGGCATACGGAATAAATCCGAATGGAACCGGAGGGGAAAATGTGTATGGTTCTCTGGAATCTCTGCCCGAAAAAGCAGACGCCGCGGTGGTGGTTACTTCGCCGTCTAACTCCGAACGGGCGCTAAAGGAATGTGAGGACTTCGATATTAAGGATATCTGGTTTCAAACGGGATCTCTTAATAGCGAGCAGATAAAGGCGCTTGAGGAATCTTCGATGAACACTTATTCCGGTAGATGCTTATTGTTATATTTACCGTCAGCGAAGTTTCCCCATAATATCCATAGGGCGATTTTACGGCTATTTGGCAAGTTATAATTAATTTAGGAAACTTCTAAAAAATATTTGCAAAGGATTTCAGGATAGATTAGATTAACGTTCAAGTAATTTAAAATATTGATTATCGTGGAAAAGAAGAGACAATCGACATAAAGGTGATGAAGGAGGTATATGTGAGAGGACATGTTACCGGAATTGTAGGAATAGCTGTCACAATTTGCCTATTATTGAGTCCATCGACTTTTGCATTTGAGCCGGGTACCTTCGATTTTGGATTAGGCGGGGGATTCAATGTACCCTTGCTTGATTTTTCTGACCAGTATACGCTGGCAGCAGCAGTTGGCTGGAGCGGCGGCGTTCAAATCGAGTATCAAGTTACTGAGAAGTTCGCATTAGCGGGACATTACAATTTCAGATGGTTCGACACCCATTTTGTGTCGCCGCCAACCGGATATACCGGCGGATATGCCGAATACCGGATACACTCGTTGTCGCTTTCCCCGAGGATATATATAAGAGATGAAGCTCCCTGTTCCTTCGTTGAAGCGGGTATCAGCAGTTTCATACCTTACTTTTACATCCCGGGCGATCCCAGCGCTCCGAATATTATACCAGAAGAATGGGCTCCCGGTGTGAATTTCGGGTTTGGTTGGCACACAGGAAAAGCCGATCTATTGGTAAGGTATAATATATATGATACATCGGAGGAGTATTTTATTCATTACATAACCTTCGATGTAATGTTCAGCTTGCTGACTACTGAGTAGTTAAATACATATTCCCTAAAAGGTCGGTAGCTACCGACCTTTTTTGTTTTCGGATTATGAGAGTACGATTTAGTATATTAGGATTAACTGTATTCTTCATGTTTCTTCTCCTTGGCTGCAGCGGCGAATCGGAGGATAAGCGCCAAAAGGCGGGCTATCAGCCAATTCTGTTTGAGGGAGGATATAGGCTTTATAACAAGGCATCGCCGATTGGAGAAGAGACCATAACAATCCAATCCCCGGATTCCAAAAGACTGCTTATATATTCTGACGCTATAATAGACAGGGGATATAAGTATCAGCATGATGCCGAATTTGTTGTCCGACCGGATTGGAAAATCGAATTTGCCAAATTCAGATGCCATAGCGGAGGGCTGACTCGCACGTTACTTATCGAATATGAAGATAATATTTACTCCTGTGCGTTATCATTCGGGGATGGCAGGAGCGAGAGATATACCTTTACCGATACTCTGGACTATGTTGTTCATTTTGACCTTCTCGCATTTAAAATACCGATTTTAAATAATCTTCAACTTCAGAAAGGTCAAACAAAGGTCGTAAATACAATACTGGTGGAAGCACTTACACTGAAAGTGTTGGATGCGAAATTCCGTTATACGTTCCTCGAGAGTGATTCAATTAATGTTCCGGGGGGGAAGATAGTCGGAAATTTATACCGAATCGAAGATCTCCACGGACGTTGGGAGAGATTTTTCTGGACGGACGAAAATGGTATTCCTCTATACTGCGGCGAAAGCGGGGAGGGAAGAAATCTCTGCCGGGTATCTCGGTATGATGTCGGCAGTGAGATGAAATCATCAATGTTGAGTAATTAGGATGAGCGCAAAAAAACAAAAAACCTCCTTCGTTTGTGAAAACTGCGGACACAGTTCCCTCAAATGGCTTGGGAAGTGCCCTCAATGCGGGAGTTGGGATTCGATGGCTGAGCAGTTGGCCGGGGATAGGTCTCGGCGCAGCGCGATTAGCGCTGATAAGCGAATTGACGCCGTATCGCTTTCCGAGATAGGTTCGGAGGATTTCAGGAAGTTCTCCAGCGGCTATGGCGAACTCGACCGGGTGCTTGGCGGAGGCTTTGCTCATGGTTCGGTGAACCTGATAGGCGGCGAACCGGGAATAGGGAAATCGACGCTTCTTTTGCAGGTGGCGCAGAATCTAAGTAATTTGGACAGCAAGGTTCTTTATGTTACGGGGGAGGAATCAACCGTTCAGGTCAAGAATCGAGCCGACCGGCTCGGTATCAATGATTCGAGTATCTTGATTGCAACCGAAACGAACATATATGACATTACAGATTACATCACCGGTTTAAAACCGACGCTGGTCTTAATCGATTCGATCCAGACTATATATAATCCCGACATTGGAGGATATCCCGGCACAGTCGGACAGATAAGGGAATGCACGGCGTCATTTATTGAATATGCAAAGAAGACCGGAACCATATTTATATTGGCGGGACATATAACCAAAGAGGGCAATATTGCCGGCCCCAAATTACTGGAGCACATGGTGGACAGTGTTCTTTATTTCGAAGGAGATAGGGATTTTCTCTTTAGGATTATCCGGGGGGTCAAGAATCGCTTCGGGCCTGCGGGAGAGATCGGGATATTCGAAATGAAATCCCGGGGATTGGTTGAGGTGCGCGATCCATCGGGTATTTTCCTCAGTGATTCAACCATGGGAAGCGGATCGGTGATCTCGCCGATGATGGAAGGTTCCCGACCGTTCTTGATTGAAGTTCAGGGATTAGTGGTTTTTAGTAACTATAATGTTCCTCAACGAGTATCCGTCGGTTTGGACGGTCGAAAGCTTTCGTTGATAGCGGCTATCTGCGAAAAAAAGGGCGGGCTTCAGCTTGCCGGCATGGATATATTCGTCAAGATGTTGGGGGGAGTTCGAGCCGAAGAAGCCGCCGTGGATCTACCGGTTGCCGCGGCTCTTTATAGCAGCGTAAGAAATATTGAGCTTCCTGTGAATACCGCGATTTTCGGCGAATTGGGGTTATCCGGCGAAGTTCGCGGCGTGGCTAATGCGGAAAGACGGTCTGCCGAAGCCGTACGATTGGGATTCGATAATCTAATCATTCCAAAAGCGAACGCCTCTTCCATACCGCCTTCGGATAAGATGAATATAATTGCGGTGGATGATATAAACGGCGCTTTCGAAATTCTCAGTAAATGATATCTATCAAGAATCTCACACATAGTTATATGACTTCGGGGGAAGAAATCAAATCCCTCAATGGGATCAATTTACGAATTAATGCCGGAGAGTATGTGGCGATAATGGGTCCTAACGGCTCGGGGAAATCCACACTGGCTAAAATAATCTCCGGAATTGCAGGCGGATTTACCGGCGATTTCTCCTTCGATGACGTGACTGTCCATCCCGATTCATATCCCGAACAATTGTCGGAGAGAGTCGGGATGGTGTTTCAGAATCCTGATAACCAGATGGTAGGTATGACAGTCGAAAGCGAGTTGGCATTCGCGCTCGAGAATCGAGCCATCCCACAGTCTTTGATACGGAAAAGAGTCGATAAAGTGATTGGGGTTTTTGAATTAGAACACCTTCTGAACCGTCCTCCGCATACATTATCCGGCGGAGAGCGACAGAGATTGCTAATTGCGTCGGTTCTCATCATGGAACCGGAGTGTTTGATACTGGATGAACCTACTTCCCTTCTCGACCCGGGTGCGCGGTCGCGCATTATGGGGTTGGTTGAGGATATTTACCGAGGCAAACGTAAGTTTAGCGGTTCCGAGAGCGGCACACATGCAAGACCTACCATAATCCATATTACACAGTTCGCCGAAGAGGCTCAGTTGGCGGAGAGGTTGATTATAATTAACGAGGGAAAGATATGTTACGATAATACACCGGAAGAAGTATTCGCAACAGCCCTTGCAGACGACGCTGATTTCGTGTCAGTACCCAAACTAATCAAAGCCAAAAAGCTTGAGATAAGAGAAGTCGTAGAACCTAAGCGAAACAGAGGGGATGAACACCACGAAACCGATAAGCAGAAGATTTATGAATTTTCACGGATTGCCTATTCATACCGATTGCCCTGGGGAGAGGTAATTGCGGCTTTAAAGAACATAAACGGCTCCATTCAAAGGAGGAATATTATCGGCGCGGTCGGCTCTACCGGTTCCGGAAAGAGCACCCTGGCATACCTGATGGCTTTTTTGATGTATCCCGATGAGGGGACTATCACCTTTGCAGGAAAGATAATAAGGAAGAATCCCCCTGTTGAACTGAAGAGGAACATTGGAATTTCTTTCCAGTTTCCCGAGAAACAGTTCTTTTGCGATACTGTTTCCGATGAAATAGCATTCGGGCTGAAACTGCGCGGAGAGAGCAAGAAGAACATTGAGCGTTCGGTCGCCGATTCCTTGAACATGGTAGGATTAAATCCCGATCGATTCGCCAAACGCGATCCTTTCTCGCTTTCCGGCGGTGAAAAACGTAGAGTCGGTATTGCAATCACATTAGCTTTGAAACCTGGTGTGATCATTCTGGATGAACCCACATCCGGTTTGGATGGCGCTGGAATGGATTACCTTATACAGCTTATCGAGAAAATAAAGAGCGAATCCAAAACTGTTTTCATCATATCTCATAACCTGGAGTTTCTATTAGCGGCATGCGATAGAATAATGATATTCTCCGATGGAGAGATTGTAGAGGATGCCCCTGTACCTTTAATTTTAAACGGTGATTGCGATTTGAAACGTTTTAATGTTATGTTATCCCCTTACATAGAGTATATTATTAGACTCGGGAAATCGGACGGTATGGTATTGAAGTCGTTACCGTATATTTAGAGTTTAGTTATGATTAACAAGAAGAAAGCAGTGGTGTTGTTAAGCGGAGGGCTGGACTCCACTACGACCCTGGCTATCGCTAAGAGCCTGAGATATAGATTATACGCATTGTCATTTCGATACGGCCAACGTCATAATTTTGAGATAAGGGCAGCTAAAGCGGTTGCCGAATATTTCGGGGTTAACAAGCATCTTATAATCAAGAGCGACCTTAATGCGATAGGAGGTTCTGCATTAACCGATGATATGCCGATTCCGAAGGATAGGGTCGAAGAATCGATGCGCTCGGAGATACCGATTACGTATGTACCGGCGAGAAACACGATTTTTCTGTCCTATGCCCTGGCATGGGCTGAAGTTTTAGAGGCGGAACATATATTTATCGGAGTGAATGCGGTCGATTACAGCGGTTACCCCGATTGCCGTCCCGAGTTTATCGAAGCATTCCGGCACATGGCGCATTTGGCGACCAAAGCCGGTGTTGAAGGTAAACAACGGATTACAATACACACCCCCTTGAGTACCATGACCAAAGCGGACATCATTAAAAAAGGAATGGCGCTGGGTGTTGATTATTCCCTGACCCATACTTGTTATGATCCTTCGTCAAATGGTTTAGCTTGTGGAAAGTGTGATGCATGCAGGTTACGTTTAAGAGGCTTCACACAAGCAGGCATCGAAGATCCCCTTGAGTATACACATCGATAACTACCCTACTCCGGCACCTTTACCACCGGTCATACGTTAAACATCATTTCAAAAAAATGAGTGTTTTACTAAATTTCTTTCAATTTTTTGTTGACAAGCTTTTTGTTCTGTGATAGAAAAACATGACTATTAGACAATAATACACCTCAAAAAGGAGCGCTATATGCCTGCTAAGAAAAAAGCTACGAAGAAAGCCACAAAGAAGAAAAAAGCCGCAAAGAAGAAAACAGTGAAAAAAGTGCGTTGCGCGGGGAAGACCAAAGAGGGTAAAAGGTGCAAACTTATGGTAACTCCTCCGGCTAAGTACTGCTATGCGCATTCACCGAAGCGGAAGAAAAAGAGCTAAGTGTTGAAGCGGTTGGGAAACCAACCGCTTTTTTTCCCCCCTATCATTACCTCAACCCCATCGGAATGCAGCGAACAGCAGGCTGCGTTCCCGATTAATCGGGGCGAAGCGCGCGAGAAACCCGACGCCATTTTACAGCGCCCAGACCGGGCGGCATACTCAAACTTGTTTGGGCGTGCTTTGATGGTATGCATTTATGCTGTCGGGTTGCTTCACCCAACGGTCTGAAATGTTGTTGTGGTTAGCCTGTATTATTCACAAATATCATTATTGGCAGCGAAAGCGCCAGGCTTCCGCTGCCGCGGGCAAAACTTTGAATAATACGGTTAGTTCCCGCAGTCATCCAAGGCTACGGATTGCACAGTCCGTAAGGCTTTATGAAATTTGTAATCCGAAGGTCAAGCACGCCAGGGGCGCGCAGATTTTCGGCTACGGACTGATTGTCGTTATGAACTATCCGGATTAACGTATCATGGAGATTTGCGCAAGTCGAAAAACTACATCGTGGTTCTATTCTGAAGGGCTCTGGAAAGAGTGGTGATATCAGCGAATTCCAAATCGCCTCCTGTCGGTAGTCCTCGGGCGATCCTGGTAACTTTTATATTTAGCGGTTTTAGCAACTCCAGCAAATAAATGGAGGTGGCTTCCCCTTCCGTATCGGGATTGGTGGCGATTATGACTTCTTTGATTCCTTCAGGTATCCTTTTAAGAAGCGATTTTATTTTCAGATCCTCGGGACCTATACCGTCCAGCGGCGAAAGCGCGCCGCCCAGAATATGAAAAACGCCCTTGTATTCGTTGGTTTTCTCCAGTGCGAAAACGTCGGAGGGTTGTTCCACAACGCAGACAACGGACTGATCCCGCTGTGGATCGGCGCAGATGGGGCATGGATCCATCTCTGTGATATTTCCGCATACCGAACACTCGGAAACCTTCGATTTGATCTCGACAATAGTATCCGCCAATTCTTTCGCTTTCTCGTCCGGCAGTTTAAGAACATAAAAAGCCAACCTTCGGGCGGTTTTATACCCGATACCGGGCATCCGGGCGAATTGCTTGATGAGTTTTTCCAACAGGGGTGATGTATACATTACATAGGCATCCCGGGCATACCGGGGATATTTAAGCCGCCTGTTAATTTGGACATCTGCTCCTGCTGCAGCTCGTTAGCTCTTTCGCGAGACTGGTTCACCGCCGCTAAAATCAAATCCTCGAGCATTTCGATATCTTCGGGATCAACCGCTTCGGGCTCGATCTTGATTTCGGTAAGGTCGCCCTTGCCGTTCGATATGGCGCGCACCATACCGCCGCCTGAGGTGCCTTCGACAGTCATATTCTCCAGCTCTTCCTGCAGCTCCATCATCTTCTTCTGCATCTTCTGCACCTGCTTGAACATGTCGCCCATGCCTTTAGCCATAATCTCTCCTTTATTGAATCACTCTTCGTCTTTTCTTTCTTTGGGTTCCCAGTTGACCAAGCGTCCGCCTAATTCATCAAGAACGCTATCCACTACCTTATCCCCGGTAACTCCTCTTTTCGACTCCTGTATTTCGATCTCAGCCGCACCCGTTGATGTCGACATCTCCCGGTGCGTGGTATAATCCAATCGCAAAGGTTTACCGAAATATTTAACCACAAGATCGTCTAAAACCTGTTTGCTGTTAGGAGTCGATGCGTACTTCGAGATACCTTCATGTTCAACCACAATTGTCATACAGTTGTTCTCTAATGAAACCGGATTGCTGCCGTTGAGTTGCGCCCACAGCGTCTTCCGTTTCTTACCCAGCTCCTTGATCAACTCGGGCCAGCTCTCCCGCGCGAATTCCAAAGTCAACTCCGCCGGAGCCGGTTTTGCTTCGGTCACTACCGGTTTCGGATGCGGATTATCTTTTTTATTTTCCGGTTCCGCGCTCACCTCAGTTCCGGGATTATCTTTCTCGGATCCACCGAAAAGGTCTGCTTCCTTCGGATGGGGATTACCGGCGCTCTCAGTCGGCTGAGCTCTGAGGAGTCTCTCGATGTCAACGGTCTTGCTCAAGTTTGCCATTTTAATCAGTGATAACTCCACCGATATCAGGGCGTCAGCCGTTTTGCGGCGCAAACCCGCGTATAATTCCGCCAGGATATTCATCCCGCGCAGTATCTGCCCTTCATCCAGTCTCTCCGCTATCGGTCGACAACTGGCAATCATATCATCGGAGATCCCCTCGATAGACTCCCGGTCGGGATTCAGTTTGATAACGAACAGGTCACGAAAATGACGATTAAGGCTATCGACGAAATACTCGGTATTCCCTCCCATCCTCACGAATTCATTGAAATAACCGACCGTCTTTACCGGTTGCGATGCGGCGATCGCCTCGGATATCCCGAGAAGCACATTTTTGTCCACCAAACCCAAAACCTCGGTGGCGGTTTGAGTATCGATTTTCTTGGCGCCGGTGGAAAGCACCTGATCCAACAGTGAAAATGCGTCCCGTATGCTTCCGTCGGCTTTGGCGCAGATGGCTTCAATTCCCTCCGTTTCTATCTCCACATCCTCTCTTTCGCAGATCGCGGTAACGGTTTCGATAAGTTTCGGCAATGGCACCAATCTAAAATCGAACCTCAAGCAGCGGGACATGATGGTAGCGGGGACCTTTTGAGGCTCTGTCGTCGCTAAAATAAATACGCCGTGAGGCGGCGGCTCTTCCAAGGTCTTCAGCAGGGCGTTGAAAGCTTCCGAAGTAAGCTGATGCACTTCATCGATGATGTATATCTTATACTTTGCGCCAATAGGTGAATATCGGATCGCTTCTCTAAGCTCCCTTATATCGTCAATACCCCTATTGGAGGCGGCGTCGATCTCGATAACATTGGGGCTGTTGGTGCGTGTAATCTCCACGCAGGGAGTGCATTGGTTACACGGTTCACCATCCTGCGGATTCTCACAATTTAACGCTTTGGATAATATTCTCGCTGTCGTGGTTTTGCCCGTGCCGCGAGGACCGGTGAAAAGGTAGCCATGATGAACCTTGCCGGCAACGACAGCATTGCGCAGCGGGTTGATAATATGCCCCTGAGCTACCACTTCCGAGAAATCTCGAGGTCGATATTTAAGAGCAATTACTTGATAAGCCATAGTTAAATAAAAAGAGTGCACCCACCTCTGACCATCCACGGGAGTGCAGTTCGACGTAGTTAACTCAGGTTGAGCTGCCCCACAACACACCGAGGGTTCGCTTACCGCTGCTACCTTCCGGTCCTGACGGGGTTCGGCGATCTTCGGTTGTGCGGGACCCAACCATCAACGCCACTTGCGCCAAGCCTGCACACTGCTTCCGGCCTCGGGTGGGAATTCGACCCCGGTATAGCGGATTCCGGGTTACAGGGCACCGCTAGCTCCCCGTCTAGCACAAAAGTGCTGCAAGACTTCACTTCGTTATATTTGTGTAATATGGAGTTGAGGAGATTCGAACTCCCGACCTCCTGAGTGCGATTCAGGCGCTCTCCCAACTGAGCTACAACCCCATTTCCACCGGTGAATTATTATATACAAGCTCCTTTCCCATCGCAAGAAAAATATTCAAGTTATAATCATACGAAAGTTCGATCACATTGTTCATTCTATTCCGCCGGGCTTAGATTTGGTTTGATAAACGATAAATCTACCTGCAGATTTACCGAGATACCTCGCCAGCTGCCTCTATATTGAAAAGAATACTCATTTGAATTTCTATTTGACAAATGGTTACGAATGTGTTTTATTTTCTCAATAGCTTTGCCCAACTTTAACCGGTGCATATATTGTTCTGTAAGGATAGAGGTCTCTTGGATTATTGGAGTAAGTTTAGAGTAACTTGAAGGAGGGCGTGATGTCAAAAAGTCCATACCCGCAGTGTCAAAAATGTTTAAGCGGACATCTTTTACCATTATCAGACTATGGCCGCGGCGGAGCGCCAATTACTTATAAGGCATGGGTATGTTCTAATCCGGATTGCGGATTTTCTTTGCGTATAGATAATGGCGAAGTATCTTTCGGTAAAACAATAACTCAGTCATCGAAATAATGTTATTATGTTGATCTAATCAACTCCAATTGAAGTAATCCGACATATTTATTAGAACTTGGTTAGAACAGGATGGGAAAAATATTACTGAACAACCTCCCGATGAAGATCGGAGCGGTATTCTTCGCTTCTCTGCTCTGGTTTCATACCGTGACAGAGAAGCATTATGAATACAATTTCGACGTCACCAATACGGTCATACAACTACCTCAAGGTTTGGAGCTTGGTACCGAATCCATACCGGAAGTTACGGTTCGTCTAAGCGGTAAAGGCAAAAGTCTGCTGACATGTTTTGAGGAGGATGCGCTGGCTCTTAATCTGGATTTAACCGGATACAGCGCAGGCAGTTTTGAATATCCCGTGGATGCCTCTCGCATCTTGCTTCCCAAATCCGAATCGCTATCGGTTATGGAAGTTATCTATCCCAAGTTTATTCGTCTGGAAATGGTTAAGGAGTCTTAACCGCCAAACCTCATAAAAAACCATACTTTCCTTGTCCTGATAATGTACATTCTCGGAATTGAAACATCTTGTGACGAAACCGCCGCCGGCGTTGTTTCCGAATCGGAGATATTATCCAATATCATCCTCACCCAATCGGCGCACAGCCGGTATGGCGGGGTTGTGCCGGAGATAGCCAGCCGCGAGCATATCCGACATATAGTTCCGACTGTCGATGAAGCGCTGGAGAGGGCGGAAATCAGTTTTGGAGATCTGTCAGCCATTGCTGTCACACGCGGTCCCGGATTGGTCGGCTGCCTTCTCGTAGGCGTTTCTTATGCGCGGAATTTAGGATTATCTTTGGGGATTCCTGTTATTGGCGTGAATCATCTCGAAGCGCATATCTCAACGGCGTTTACTGATCCAGGGATTGAGTTCCCGCTCTTGTGTCTGGTGGTTTCGGGAGGGCACACATCGCTGGTTGTGGTTAACGGTTTCGGAAAATACGAAATTCTCGGGAGTTCCAGGGACGACGCCGCGGGGGAAGCGTTTGATAAGGTCGCCAATTTATTGGGTCTGACTTATCCCGGAGGTGCTAAGTTGGATGGCCTGGCAGAGAGAGGCGACCCCAAAACTTTCCGGTTTCCTACCGTAAAGCTTAAAAAGGGACGTTGGGATTTCTCCTTCTCGGGTATAAAAACCGCCGTCGCTCTCAAGATAAAGGAGCTCGAGGATACCGATTACGACCCGGCGGATATCGCTGCCGGCTTCAGGCAAGCCGCGGTGAAAATGCTGGTAACAAAATTAGTGGATGCGATTGAGTATACCCGCTGTTCCCGATTCGCCATCGTTGGCGGCGTCGCTCAAAATAGGCTGCTTAGAAAGGAAATGGACAGGTTATCCGCTAAAACCGGTATCGGCTGTTATTATCCCGACCAGTCGCTATGCGGAGATAACGGCGCCATGGTGGCTATAGCGGGAAACCTGATGTTAGAAAATAATATCAATTACGAACCCGATTTTGATGCATCGGCATATCTTCCTTTAAAATAATCCGTATTCCCCATTAGATTCTTCGTAAATTATTATCATTTCAATCCGAAAATAAGACAAGAGATATGAACCTTTCAGAGCATAGTAGTAACTGTTAATAACCGTTGTCAGGAGTACTAACCCGAATAATTCATAGAGAGCCTTCGGTTACCGATAACGAAATTCGTGAATAATTCCGGTTAGAGGATTTCTACTAACCGGGATAATCCATAAAACCCTTTAATCCGCAGCCGAAGGCTTGTCCTTCGGGAGTTCAATAGAAGTAGATCATTTACAGATTGGAATTGAGGATTACAAAGAAACGCCGGAAGCGCCAGGCTTCCGCTGCCAATAACTAAATTTGTGAATAATGCAGGCTAAACAGAGATTTGGAAAAACATCGGGAGTTATTAAAAATTGGAACAATCCTTACTGGCAAAGCTAAATCCTAACCATCTTATTGAGAATAAGATACTAACCTTTGAGCTTTATTATTCCAATGGCGATGAAGTTGAGCTTCTGCGTCCGATCAATTCAAAGGTTACCGAAGACTTTCTTAACGAGATCACAGGTGAGCAGCGCGAACAGCTTTATATAAAAAAATCTGACACGGGTAATCTTCATAATTATTTGGAACGATGTCTTTCCAGCGCTTTGAGAGATAGTTCCCAGGGACTGGATGAGAAATTACGGGTCCTGATTGATACAAGTAGAACATTTATTGAGAGCATATTCGAATCCCCAAAAGATAACGAAGCAATCAAGCGATGTTACAGAATAGTGGAAAAGTTAACTCATTTTCTGGGAAATGAAGAAACTGCGATTAAAGACTTCCAAATGGTTATTCCCCATGACCTGTCCCTGCATAACCACACTTTGAACGTCATAATGCTGTCATTATCATTAGGTTTGAGAACAAAATTGAATGACGATGACCGGCTTCTGATCCTGGGAATGGGAGCGCTGCTTCATGATATCGGAATGCGAGCGGTCCCGGCACATATCAAAAATAAACAAGAGAATCTCACCGATAAAGAATACGCCATAATAAAAAAGCATGTGATTTGGGGGGTCACGATCCTGAAAGAAACCGGATTTATCTCCGAGAGTATCCTGAAAATTGTCGGTGATCACCATGAGAGAAACGACGGCACCGGCTATCCTAATATGAAGAAAAGTAAAGAGATTCACCCATTGGCTAAAATCGTTGCCATCGCCGATGTTTACGATGCAATCACTTCAAGCCGTCCCCACCGTAATGCATCGGAACCTTTACCGGCTCTAAAAGAAATGATCACCTTTGCAAGCGGTTTCGATTCCCACCTCCTGAAACTCTTCATAAAAATGCTTGGTGAAAATTAACGGAATAATTCACAAGAAACATTAATCCGCAGCCAAAGGCTTGTCCTTCGGGAGCTTAATAAAAGCAGATCGTTGACAGATTGGAATTGAGTATCTCAAAGAAACGCCGGAAGCGCCAGGCTTCCGCTGCCAATAACTAAATTTATGAATAATACAGGTTAAGCCAGTGAACAATGCGGTTTCCAATTGCTATGCACAAACGCCGGCTTTAAGTTCAATATCGGGGTTTCCTGAAAAGCGATATCAGCAAGAAAAATAATAATCCGGCTACGAATCCCCCGATATGAGCGAAATATGCTACTCCTCCCCCTTGTTCCACTCCCAATGTAGGTAATCCGAATAACAACTGAAAAATAAACCAAAATCCCAGTACGACTATCGCTGGTATATAAACCAACCTCACGAAAAAACCAAGCCATATAAGTGTAAGTATCCTGGCTCGGGGAAATTTTATTAAATAGGCGCCCAGCACTCCTGCAATTGCCCCTGAGGCGCCAACAGTGGGAATTTGGGAGTTGGGCGCCGTAATCAGATGCGCCAATCCCGCCAGCACTCCGCAGATAACATAGAATATCAAAAATCCGATATGCCCCAGCTTATCTTCGATATTGTTGCCAAAAATCCACAAGTACAGCATATTTCCGGCTAAATGCATAAATCCTCCGTGTAAAAACATGGAGGTAAAAAGCGTCAATTCCGCAGGAAAATATATGCCTTCAACAATCTCATTAGGATGAGTGACCAAATAAGGTATCATACCGTAATTATATATAAATACACCGCTTTCCTTCCCTAATGAGAACTGATAGAAGAATACCAGAACATTGATTACAATCAAAGATATCGTGAAAACCGGAAAACGCTCCGTGGGATTGTCATCTCTTAGAGGAATCATCTCATTCTATTATAAAATAACTCTCCAGTCTCGATTCATTGTCACACATATCTCTAACTCTCAGCAGCAAAGTGTGTTTCCCCCTCCCCAATTCTCCGAGCGGAATAAATTCCACCAGATCCCTATCGGGATCATACTCAGCGGGTACCCAATCGCCATCCAGATATAAATCCAAATCCTCTTCGCTTCCCAAACCGGCGAAATTATCTGTCAGCTTATAACGGATCGCAAACTCATTACTCGCCTTTAATTTAGTTCCATTGCGGGGTTCCATGAGCGTAAGTTTCGGGGGATCATAGTCGGCGGCAAGCGCAAACTTTCCGGTTGATTTAATTTCACAGGAGACCGAAAGTGAATCATCGCATAGTTCATTGCCCGCAAAAACGAATTTGCCATCAATATCCTGCCAGCCGATACAATATTTTTCAGGAGAATACAGCGAGTCCCCGATTTTAGTACTGAGAGTACATTTTTCTCTGAAGAAAGTAAACCGGGGGAATATCTCAAATTCCCTTAAAATATAGACATCATTCTGCATCCTGCTCTGATTTAAAACCGATGCCGAGAATTTCTCCGGATAATATAGATTTTTGGGCGTGATATCGGCGTGGATCAATCCATATAGGAATACGATACCGCCGAAGGAAGCTTCCTGTTCCCCCACATCTTCGGGCAATATATCGGCTGCCTGGAGCGAACCCGGTTCCGTCACATTCAGGGATGCTTTCAAAGTGGAAAGATTACCATAAATATCTCTGGCTTCAATTCTAATTTCGTGTATACCGGTCGGAACATAATTCGCATAAAGGCTGTCATCAGGATAAATGGAAAAAAGTCCATTGTACATGCCGGATTTTATAGTCGGTTGAGCATCTCCAATGACTCTGAACAAACGGTAATAATTGTACCGGTCTTTGTCAACCATCTTAGGATTATTGTGCTTTCTCACACCTTGATACCAGAGTTGATAATCCCTGACGTAATTAGACTGAGTCAAACTGGCGAAATCAAGCGAATCGGCGCGGTAATGGTAGATTAACCGATTGTCAAAAAAGAACTTAAGGTCATAGACTCCGAATTTACCGTAGTAGCCGTCAATCTGATCATAAGCGTTCAGTTCGATCCCGAATCGGCCTGAGGCGTTAACCTTCCCTTTAATCAGGTATTGAGTTCCCCTTTTTTCCTTTTCACAATCGTAAGCGATTTTAGAGGCGATATCCCCCGGATGAAACTGCTCGCGGAATTCCAGTATGACCAGTGAACCAAATACCGGAGCCGCATTATCCCTGAGCCTGAGATTTTCGTATAATAATGGATTGGTCGGAATATTGTCGGGGGTTCTGACCTCAAAATGAAGATGCGGTCCCCCCGGTCCGGCCTGACCGGAGTAACCGATTAAATCTCCCTTCATCACTCGAAATTCGCTGGAAGTAAAATAGATATCCTGCTTATAATTTTCGTTTTTAATTTGCTGATCATATATGGTTTGCTGAAGCTCGGGAAACAATCTACTGAGATGGGCATATACGAAAACGAAGCCGGAATCACTCCGCAAATATACTGCGCGTCCGTAACCGTCGAAAGAGGTTTTAACCCGTTCGATGTATCCATCGGAGCAAGCGTAGAGTTTTTTCCCGGTCACTCCGCGGGTGCGGATATCGATACCGGCATGGAAATGTCCGGGTCGGTAATCTCCGAACAACGAGGAGCTTTGAATCGTTCCGTCAACCGGAGCGCGCCAATTATCAGCAAGAATAGCTGCCGGCGCAAAGGCTATCAGAATTATGATATGCGCAATGTTTAATTTCATCATCTACTCTTATTTTCGTTGTATTAGTAACGACAATATAATATAAAATAATGTTACGGAATGAAAATGTTATTGCGATAGGCGGCTCGAATTTTTATAATAGTAGCTTATCTGAAACCAGTTTGGAGGAAATTTAGAAATGGTAATGAAGAAAATGCGCGAATATACAAGGGGTGTCCTTTGGGTCGTGATAGTGGCATTTGTCGGTACAATCGTTTTTGCCTGGGGTTTGGGCGGATTCGAGAGCGGTCGCGATCCAAATATCGTCGGTGAAATAGGAGGAGTCGAAATCAGCCGGATGTACTATGAATCATTATACAGGCAGGAGTACGATGCTGCTTTGCAGGAATCGCCTGATGGAGAGATCTCGGACGAACGCGCCAGGCAAATTCATAACCAAGTGTGGAATAGAATTTCGACCGAAATACTTTTCAGTCAACAGGTTGAGGAGCTCAATGTCAAAGTTACCAACAAGGAGTTAGTGGAATTTATGACCAAATCGCCTCCACCCGAGATACAGGCTAACGAGGCATTTCAAACGAATGGTCAATTCGATTACAATAAATATTTATCGATGATGGCGAATCCGGAAGCGAATTGGCTTCCGATCGAAAACTACGTACGTAACCAGCTCTCTCTGGCGAAACTGCAGAAATTGGCTTTGTCTCCGATTTATGTCAATGAGGACGAAATACGCTACGAATTTCTGAAGAACAATGAAGAGGTATCGGTTGATTATGTCTTTTTCAGACCATCACGAACACCTAAAGAGAGCGATGAGCCGGACGAAGTATTAAAAGAATTCTATAACAACAATAAGGATATGTTTTTATATCTGCAGGAACCTCCAAAAGTGGTTTTAACGACAGCGGTATTCTTCCCGTATGTCCAACCTTCTGTTGAGGATTCGATTATAAATCTTCTGAATACCGCCAGGGAGAGATATCTCGCGGGTGAGGATTTTTCCGAACTGGCTAATGAGTATACTCAGGATAGCCCGGGCGGGGGCGGGGATCTTCCCTGGAACCGAGGCGAAGGATTCGTGCCCGAATTCACAGAGCAGTTGCTGGCAATTGAAAAAGGCGAGGTTACCAGGCCTTTCAGATCGCGATTCGGATATCATATTGCATTGTTAGAAGATACGCGGGAAAAGGAGGACGAAGACGGCGTTTACACCGAATTGAAGGCAAAACATATCTTAATCCGAGTACCTGCTTCCGAAGAAGCGTCTACCGAATACGAATACAGGATCAAGGAATTGAAAGAAGCCGGCAGCGTGGGTGAATTTAGAGATATGGCTTCCGATCTCGGAGCCCGGATTTCGGAGACCGAACCGCTGGCTGCAAACGACAGGTTGACCGAGGCTGGGCAGAGTTCGCAGGAAGTGTTAAGCTGGGCGCACCAAGCCGATGTCGGGGATGTCAGCGACCTTTACGAGATACGGAGCGGACATTTGATGGTTTGCGTTACCAGGAAAATTAAGGAAAGGATGCCTGAATTCGAGGAAATCAAGAAGATGGTAGGGATGAAATACGAAACCGAAAAAGACCTGGAGCGGAAATATGAAAAGGCTCAGGAGTTTGCTCGGGAAGCGAAGGCAAATCCGGACCAATTTAACAACCTCGCCGCGCGTTACGATGTAGAAGTCAGGACTCAAGAGGATTTCAATCGTTCAGAGTTTTTGGGGGGCGGCGTAATGGATCAAGCTATCTTCAAGGCGATTGCTTTCAATCTCACCGAAGACGAGCCGGTATCCAAAGCTGTTAAAACCCAAGGCGGTGTTTACGTTTTAAAACTCGCAGATAAAACCAGCGTTAATGAAGAGATGTACGAAGCCCAGCATGATTCTATATATCAAGATCTTTATGCCGCCAAACAGGAAAAGCTCTGGAATGATTGGTATCGTAAACTGGTGGAAGAAGCCAATATCAAGGACTACCGGGATCTTGATGAGGGATAATCAGCTTATATTATTATGAAGCGGAGGGCTTGCCCAAGGTCGAATCAAAGCTCTAACCCGGATTTTTCATAAATTCGTTTTCGGTAGCGGATGCCTTGCGCTTCCGGCGTTTCTTTGAGATACTCAATTCCAATCTGTAAATGACCTGCTTCTATTGAACTCCCGAAGGACAAGCCTTCGGCTACCGATTATTTTTTTTATGAATTATCGGGGCTAAAAAAGAGCAATGTCATTGTCTGCAATTTGAATAATAACCATAGAAAAACCTGCGGCCAGACTGACCGCAGACCTGGATTTGAAATTTTCGATAAGGTTGAACCGATTTTGCTCCCTACCGCACCAATGCATCAATCGTTCTTCAACAAGACTTCGATAGCCGAAGCCAATTGAATATCTTTCCTGGTGATGCCGTTTTCGGAATGAGTGTATAGAAGGAACTTTACATTATTGTAACTATTAAACCAATTGGGATGATGGTTCATTTTTTCTGCAAGTATGGCGACTTTGGAGATTAATCCGAAGGCATCGATAAAATTTTTGAATTTCATCTCCTTGCACAACATTCCCTCTTCGATTGCCCATCCGGGCAGATCCTGCAGCTCCTTTTCTATTTCTTCCGAGCTCAAGATTTTTCTCTCGTTCATATTTTATCCTCCTTTTTAACCTTAATTAACTAAGCGCCGAACCGGCGTGTTCCGCAGTGAGCGTATCGAAAGAACGTCTGCGGTCAATCCGTTGCGACAGAACATAATACGAAAGGATCAAAGGGATTAAATTGTTTCTACAGCCATGGAAGGTGGTTCAGATCCACATTGCCGCCCGAAATTATGATCCCGATCCGCTTTTTGGCATGATCGAATCTTTTTTCCAGTAATCCCCCCAAAGTTACCGCCGCTGACGGTTCCACAACGATTTTCATCCGTTCCCAGATCAAGCGCATAGCGGTGATTATAGCATCATCGCTTACCGTAATGATTTGATCCACGCGTTTACGAATTACGGCGAATGTTTTCTCCCCCAGTGATGTCAAAAGCCCATCAGCAATTGTTTCAGGATTAACTGATGGTATAATTCTATCTTCCTTAAGCGATCGATAAGCGTCATCGGCTCCCTCCGGTTCGGCGGCAATGACTAATGTCTGCGGTGAGAGTTCTTTAACAGAGATTGAAGTTCCGCTGAGAAGTCCCCCTCCGCCCACCGGCGTCATTACAATATCGAGATCGGGAATCTCCTCTATCAACTCCAATCCGGCGGTTCCGGCGCCGGCAATAATCCGCTCATCGTTGTAGGGATGAATAAAAGCGGCGCCGGTTTTCTTCACTATTTCATCTAAGGTGGATTCCCGGGATTGCAGGGTCGGTTCGCAATAGATTATTTCAGCGCCATATCCGGCGACCGCATCCTTCTTCACCTGCGGAGAGGTGCGCGGCATCACTGCATAAGCTTTAGCGCCTCGATTACGCGCCGCCAGCGCCAATGCCGCCGCATGGTTACCGGAGGAATGAGTGGCGACGCCCCTGGAGATTTCGGTCTCACTCAGCGAAAAGACAGCATTTGCAGCGCCCCGGAATTTAAAAGCGCCTACCTTTTGGAAATTTTCGCACTTGAAATACAGGTGGGCATTGACTTTCTCGTCAATGCCCCGGCATGTCAAAATCGGCGTTCTATGAGCATAGGGACTGATTCTTTCCGCTGCCGTGCGTATATCGGATAGATCCGGGACGCGGTTCAATTCTCAAACCTGTCTATTTAGATTTCATCAGCTAACTGCACTATCTGTTTGTAAGGGATGGTAATCCAGCTTTCGGCAGTAAAAGCCCCATGCTGCATACTGATCATAGATACTTTGCAGGCGGTTTCCTCGTCGGGAGCTTCGTATATATCCATGAAATCATACGGTCCCAGCAAACCATAATGAGCGATAAATTTGACCTCCGGACATTTCTTCTTGACCTGTTCCAGCCATTTCCGCCCCAGTTTCCCCCGGTCTTTCATTTTCATAGCGATTTCCGGCGATAGTTTGGTCATCAGAACGAAAGTTTTCATAGCTTGCTCCTTGTGTTAATATTGCCGCCGATTGGATAGACCAAACAGCATTCCCATATATTTGCCGATTAATATATCATTTATCGGCAGCAAACCGCAAGTCAGAAATGTAAATATAACTTATAGTAATATACAAAATATCCTGACTTCAGGACCCGATGGTCAGCGCTCCCGAGGTTGGCTCAAAACCCCAATTTAAAACATTGCATGATAAAAGGAGATTGCCGCGCCTTTGGCAAGCCTCTGGCTCGCAATGGATTCAAGCTCTGTCATCGCCCCGGCTGCGTCCCGCAGAATGCGGGGTTGGATCGGAGCGCCGCGACGGAGCAATCTCCGGCGAACTATGGGAATGACTCTCTCGCGCTGACGTTATGTTAATGCCGCAACTGAAGTGAGCACCATCCGCTTTAAATCGGCAAACCTTGTGTCGGCCCTGGAGGGCTGACCACCGGTTTGTAAACCATGTAATTTAAAGGCACGAGTTGCACTCTTAACCTGTATTATTCACAAATATCGTTATCGGCAGCGGAAGCCCTGCGCTCCCGGCGCATTTCTGAAGATCCCAATACCGCTCCGTCAACGGTCTAAATGTCTTTAAACTCCCGAAGCACAAGCCTTCGGCTGCGGACCAATAGCTTTTATGAATTACCCGGGTTAATTGCTTTATATACAACCTTATCCTTGACTTCTCGCGAGGTTACCGCTATCTTAACCTTGATTTCGAAAAGGTCTTCAATCTGCGCATTTAACAAAACACCTGTTTTTTATGCATATAGTTTAACCAATATTGATTATATAAGCGGCGCCTTCAGGGACGGAAATAAGGAGAACACCATGTTTAAAAAAATCGCTGTAACTATTTGTCTTATCGTGCTGTCAGCTTCTGCAAACGCTGTTGAGATTAACTGGACTGAGCATATAATCGATGGGGAGTTCGATGGAGCCTGGGTGGTTATTTCCGCTGATATTAACGGAGATTATCATAAGGATATTGTGGGGGCATCATCAATAGGAGACGAGATCGCTGTGTGGATAAATAATGGCGAGCAGATTTTCAATAAGTTCGTGGTCACGGATTCTTTTGATAATGCCTGGGACGTATACGCCTCCGACGTTGATGGTGACGGGGATATCGATTTGTTGGGCGCTGCCAGTTACGGCGACAAAATCACCTGGTGGAAAAACCTGAATACCGAGGGATTCATCCAGCATGATATCAGCAGCGATTTCGACGGAGCCACCTCGGTTTATGCCGCTGATATGGATGGAGATGGGGATACGGATGTATTGGGCGCGGCGGCTGTCGCGGGAAGGATAACATGGTGGGAGAATGATGGGGAACAGGCTTTTTTAGAACATGACATAGACGCCGATTTCAACGGGGCTCGTGCCGCTACGGCGGTGGATATCGATGGTGATGGGGATTTGGATGTGGTCGCAGTCTCTTCCTCACTGGATGCGATATCCTGGTGGGAAAATGATGGAAATATGGTTTTCATTCGCCATGATATTACTACCGACTTCGATGGCGCAACCGCCCTTTACGCTGTCGATATGGATAATGACAGCGACGTCGATATAATAGCAGCCGGAAGGTACGCCGACAAAATAAGCTGGTGGGAAAACGATGGCGCTCAAAACTTCATCATGCATGAAATCGATACCTTATATAACGGCGCGCAAGATGTTTATGCGGTCGACCTGGATGGTGACAATGACATCGACATAATCGGCGCCGCCTGGGAGGATGATCAGGTCGCCTGGTGGGAAAACAACGGCAGTCAGGTATTTACCAAGCATATCATCGACGATAGTTTCGCTTATGCGCATTCGGTTTATGCAGTCGATCTCGACAGCGAGGGCGATATCGATATTATCGGAGCGGCATTTACGGCCGATGATATCTCCTGGTGGGAAAGCGATATTAATCCGCCCAATCCGCTTCCGGAAATTACTGATATCGTAAATGATCCTCCCGTCCCCGCTATCGGGGAGGAGTGCCAGGTATCCGCCACTGTTACCGACAATTTTTGGATCGAAAGTGTGAATATCTACGCTGATTTCGGAAACGGTTACAGTTTTCGGGAGATGGAGGGTATAGAGGATTCGTTTTACTATACCTTACCGGGATTGCCCGAAGGTATAATTGTAAATTATTACATCACGGCGACGGATAACCTCGGCGATTCTACCGTATCCGATACTCTCTCCTATCAAGTTAATCAACTTCCAATTATAACAGAAGTATTCAGAAGCCCTGATGAACCGCAAGTAGGAGAGCAATGCGTGGTATCCACAATACTGGAAGACCCTAATATAACTTTGTCTGTCGATCATGCGGATCTTCATTACGACAATGGCGGGGGCTACACAATAGTACCGATGTCCAATCAGGCGGATTCATTTTTCGCAACTATACCGGGGCAGTCGAATAACACTCTCGTTACTTATTATGTATCGGTATTCGATGACCTCGGAGATTCCACTTTTTCCGACACCTTCTCCTATTATGTAACCTCAAACCCTCTCCTATCGCTTGAAGTAGTCCCGGATACTTCTCCGGTCATCGTAAGGCAGGGCGAGAGTTTCGATTATAACGGAACGCTGGCGAATGCAACGCCTTTACCCCAAACTACCGAGTTCTGGGTGATGCTGGATATGCCGGGATATGGGCTGTTTGGTCCCTTACATCATTACAGAAATATCAGTCTTGCGCCTGAACAGGTCATCGAAACCATCGTTACTCAGGAGATCCCCCAGGGCGCGCCTTTGGGGATCTATTCGTATATAGGTTACTGCGGAGAGTATCAATCATTTATCGAGGATTCATCCTTCTTTGAATTCGCGATTATCCCCGGAATAAAGGGTAACGGAAGAACCGAATGGACACTTAATGGCTGGTTCGAAGACGATTCCCCCACGTTTACATCCAGCGGTGAGTTACATGCGGAAAACTACCCTAATCCTTTTAATGCAAAATCCCAAATTGAATTTACATTGTCCGAAACAGAAAACGTAAGATTGGATATCTACAATCTGCTCGGACAGAAAGTGGTCACAATCATCGACAGCAGGCTAACTGCCGGAACCCACAGTGTAACCTGGGATGCTTCCGATTACTCATCGGGTACATATTTTTACAGACTGTCGGTCGGTGGAAGGATACTCATCAAGCGGATGACTTTGTTGAAATAGCGGCATCTCTATACGATTGGCTCCTGTCTCCGTAGATTAATTCATCTCTTAACAAGCGCTTTCTCAGGCGTTTATTCGCGTTTTATTACTTTTTCCGATCGTTGAAAACCAAAGTTCGCAAATGATAGGAATAGAGATGCCATTATAATAGTCATGTAGAATGTCACAAATCTCCATACTCCCGTGAGTATCGGTATAACACTCATCGGTAGAAAGCTGCTGTAAATCAGGGCGAATGAAATTTCAGCGCCTCCGACTGCGCCGGGTGTGGGCACCATCGTCATCGTGGTGAACACCACCCATTGAAGAAGAAAATGCAGGACAGGATCGACATGATATCCCAAACCGAGTAAGAGAAGACTTATGGCGCCGTATCGACCTATCCATCCTATCCCTCCTATAAGCATACAAAGCATGAATGTTAATTTACCATTCCTCAATACAAACTCACCGGCATCGATGAATTCATTCTTGAGTTTGTCTATCCATTGAAGAGCCCGCGCCAAGAACCCTTTAGCCGCGAACATCGGTTTGAATGAGCTCGGCGCTTTTATTCTTCTCAGAATGCTCAGCAGCAGTATGGCGACTATCGCTATTCCGACTATCCAGGGAAGCTTGGTAATTACTTTATCCACTGCCTGAATGACATGGGGATTCTCCCAGGCTCTGGAGATAAATAGTGATAGAGGTAACGCTATAGCGAAAAACATGGCATCCTCCATCGTTCCCAGTATCATCATAAGGGCTGCTTCACCGGAGCTGAAACCATACTTAGCCAGAAGAAACGCTTTGATATAGCCGCCTCCGGCTAAGGTTGGGGTAGCTGCCGCCCCCACATCAGTAGCCATCGCCGTTTTTAGCGCTTGCATTGAACTGATATTCCTATTGAACGCTTTACCCCATAGCACAATTCTGGCGCTATGCGCCGCCCAGGGGACAAGCACCGCAAAACAAGCGAGGGCAAGGTATTCAATTCTGCAGCTGCCCAAACTGCCCAGCGCCTGAGATTCAGTTGTAATCGCGATGAAGGTGAAGTTGCCGGCAATTGCTAACGGTATGAATATTGCAATTATTTGCACCAGTCTTCTGATACTAATGGCTCTCTGGTTTAATAATTGCATATATATCGGTTCTATAAAGTAAACGTGTTGAGGTCGGCTGTCTGCTCTGAGTGATTGCTTTCGATTATGTTCTCGAATAAGTGTTTATATTGTTCTATGATCGATTCGATACAGAAGCGTTTCTCTGTAAATACCTTTGCCCTTTGTCCCAGATATTTCAGGTTTTCAGAGTTATTACTCAATTCGATAATTATATCGGACATCCTCTTGGAGTCGCCTGCGGGCACACAGAATCCGTTCTCCCCTTCTATCACCGCATCTGTTATTCCTTCGATTCCGGATGCTATGACCGGAATCCCCCTGACGGCAGCTTCCAGAGCGACTATCCCGAAACCTTCCATATCCCCTTCAACCGATTGATTCGGCATGATAAATAAATCGCTGACTGCAAATAGCGAGTCGCGCAGTTCGTCGGTAACACCATTGATATAGAATACGCGGGGATGACTGCTTAAGCCGATAAGATTGTCATGGACTGTGTCCGATCCCGAAGCCAATGAAATCCACTTCTTGTAATCATCGTTTAAAAAAGACCTTGAACGTTTTAACCAACCGGGCATCTTAGGCTTAGGGCCAGCTATTATGTAAACGAAATCACCTGGCAGATTCTCAAAAACATCCGTGATAAATTTGTCAAATCCCTTGCGTCTGAGCGGTCTTCCTAAGCTGAATAATACCTTTTTCCCCTTTAGATCTACTCCGATGGCATTTTTAAGACGCTGATATAAAAGATTATTTCGGGGTGTATAAATATCGACTTTCTCAGCAGCGTTCGGGATTACCGTTATCTTTGCATCATCCACCCCGCGCTTTCTAACCTCTTCGGCAGTAGCCTGACTGACGCATACGACGCTATCAATTAACTGCAAAGCCGACCTTAACCGTCTTTGATACCACGGTATCGGCAGAATAACATCAAGTCCATGCACAGTTGCTACTACCTTTTTGCTGGTTACGCGAGTGATCTGCGCCCCGACCAATCCGGTAACCGCGTCGTCGCAGTGGATAAGATTTGTGCCGTTGCGGATAGATTTAAAAAAAAAACGTCGGAAAATAGAACGGCACCCCCCATTCCGGTCCCTTCCAGCAAACCTTTTGAACATCGAAATCATGCGATAATCCATCGCTTAAACGTGCGCTATGACGCTGGACGCCGCCGATACTATTGGGATGTTTGTGCATCAGGAATACAAGATGATTTTTTAGATCTGTTCTCTCATCGGTAACTTTTGACCTTTTCAATCCTTGATTGAACGATACTTCTTCATTTTCGCTTAAATCTATATATGGCAATATAATCCTCTTGAACACTTATACTGATAATCCGAGAACAAGAATTCTACATTGCGACGGTTAGAAAGACGAGAACGTTATATTAGGAATTGATTAGCCATTCATTTTAAATCATGTTCTAATCGCTCTACTGGAATAAACTTCCGAATGTCGCTAAACTAAGATTGGTAAGAATTTCGCCGAAAATTCTAAGAAACGGTTGCAGATAAGCCCGCCCTGATAGCCGAGCGTTATTCGGTCTTCGGAAGAAGATTTTTGCGAATACATCCAATAATTTTCTTGACATACGGAGGCGATTTTATAAATTCATTGTTTGGGCTGCCTCCTGCGAGGGAGTTAAATATTTTTCGCTGGTTTTCGGGCGGTTAGCTCAGCTGGTTAGAGCGCCTGCCTTACAAGCAGGAGGTCACTGGTTCGACTCCAGTATCGCCCATTTGGTTATCGCTTGATTAAGCGATACATGGCTCCGCAGTTGATATGTAGGAAACTGCCGGATTGACAAGTCAGATAAGCTTTTCGGGGTTGTAGTTCAGTTTGGTTAGAACGCCTGCCTGTCACGCAGGAGGCCGTCCCGATTGTATCGGGAAGTCTCGTCAACCCGATTGAGAAAGGATAATATGGAATATTATGTTTATATTATCCAAAGCGAGAAAACAGGGAAATATTATATCGGAAGCTCCGCTGATCCCGAATTAAGATTAAAGAGACATAATGATAGATGGACCCAGAGCACAAAGAAAAATGGGCCATGGGTAATTGTTCACAAAGAAAGCTGCGGTGATAAAAGCGAAGCGTTAAAAAGAGAGAAACAGATAAAGTCTTGGAAGAGTAAAAAGGCGATAAAGGACCTGATTAGAAAGCCATAGACCATTAAAAATTAAAGATTTTTCGGGGTTGTAGTTCAGTTTGGTTAGAACGCCTGCCTGTCACGCAGGAGGCCGCGAGTTCGAGTCTCGTCAACCCCGTATAGATGTCAATTGAAGCCCTTTGGCGAGTATGTCAAAGGGCTTTTTGTATGTGGGATAAAGAGTTCCGTTGTCATAACTGCAGTTCGATAATATGGATTGCAGTAGTTCCCGCTGCTTTTGCCTGTTATCGGTTAAGTATAAGTCATAAGCACGGTTAGCGAGTTCTAAAATCCGAATACCGGTTTCGTAGTATTTCATGTTAGCGTTTTGATGGGAGTTTATTTGATGCTGAATATCAAGTAGCTCCGAATTCCATTCGCTTGATTTCCGCTCCCAGAAATCCTCTGTAACCTTCCCCAATAGCTTATCCTCATACGCCCTGTCTAAAACCCCCTGAATGTGTCTATACCGCTTCTGAAGGCTATTTACAGCATCCTCGTGGAAGCGTATCTTATCTTGCTGACTATCTTGTAACGCTGCTTTGATGTAATCTACCGCATGGTCATCAAGTCTGATCTTTTTAACTACGTCAGCAAACAGCTCCGCAAGCCTTTCTTCCCTAACATATCCGTTATCGCATTTTCCCTTATGCTGGGTACACTTGTAATAGACATATTTCCCCTTTTTAATATCGGGAGTATAAGAACATCCGCATTTAGCGCACTTCACTAATCCAGCAAACGGCAAAGCCCGTTTTGATTCTTTTGGATGGTTAGCCTGCCGGAAAACATCTTGAACCTGATCGAATAGCTCTTTACGAATAATGGGCGCATGTTTACCGAGATACCTTTTCCCCTTCCAGATGAATTCACCGTAGTAGATAGGATTGTTTAAAATCCTATGTATTCCTGCTTTGTTTATCCTAAGTGAATTCCTCGAATACAAACCGGATTGATTAGCCCACTTCGATATTTGCTGAAGGGAGTAATTTCCGGGGGCATAGAGCTTGAATAATTCCGCAACCAAAGAAGCTCTCTCAGGATCAACATCGATCTTATGGGTTTCCTTATTGCTCTTATAGCCTACCGGAGCATGGGAAGGGTATTCACCTTGCTCAGCTTTTTCCAAGTGACCTTTTTTAACTTCCTCTGATAAATTATCAATATAGTTTTTTGCCATTAAAACCTTGATACCATGTAGGAATTTCTCAGAGGAATGAGAATCTCTCGATATTATGCAGCCTTCTTTTACGAAGTGTATCTCAACATCGAACTCATCTAAGGTCACCCAGTCTTTGATATTTCTATATAAGCGGTCGGTCTTTTCAACTAAAATCGCTTTACAATCGGAACTACCCTTGAGGTACTTCAGCATTTTGCCGAAATTGGTTCTTCCGGTTCTTTTTGCCGTTTCTACATCCGTGAATTCCTCAGCTATAGCGATCCCATTATCAAGCGCATAATTTCTCAGGGTCTTTAGCTGGGAAGGTATCGAGAAGCCTTCTTTTTCTTGCTCCTTAGAGGAAACCCTTGCGTATAAAACAGCCGATTTTGCAGTTGATTTACTTTTCTTATTCATCGTAGCAACCTACTTAATTTTCTTGGCGAGCTTTTCTAAATCCACTTTCCGATAAAGCCTGTAATTGTTAATCGGATGCCTAACCGCTTTGAGTTTGCCTGCTTTATCCCATCTTCTTAAGGTCATAATGCAGACGTTCAAATATTCCGCAGCTTCACCGATTGTTATATATTTTCTAAATTCGCTTTCCATATAATTAGAACCCTATACAGGAGTATACATATTCTATTGATAGAAGTCAAGCTTTTTCTGTTTTTTATTCTCTTATCAGTATTTTATCCATAGTCTGCAGTTTCCTGAGCTAAGCTCTTTATATATTTATTACGTACTATTATATGTATGGTCATTTGTCACTTTTACTTATGGTCAAATGTCGCTTCTACCTATCAGCATTAATCCAAGCCGGAATTTTCTTCAAATGCTCCGACTTCGGTTTTGGAATTGGAACAATCCTTCGGATTTCCGAAGCCTTCCCTTCCCATTTTCTTGGAATACCTGCCTTATATTTGATTAGTCCAAACGATTGCAAGTTCTGTAAAGAAACGCCAATATACTTTGGAGTTATTCCGGAAAAATATGCAATCTGCTTGTGATTTGCGATAATTAATCCCCCCGCTCCAACTCCGCGCTTTCTTTCAAGTTCAATCAGACTATGATATATCAGATGTTGAGCACTACTGAGAATCAACTGCCATCGATAATTATAAAAAACTCGATTGTTGTAGTATTTCCGCTTGCTCAGCGCTCCCTTATAATATACGCACATATCTTTTCCGACACAACAGCCTTCAAAAGCCCAGTGCCTACAGGAGTAGTTGTAATCTTTTCGATAAGCAGTTCGGATTGTGCTTAGAATTTCGGATTGCGATTTGGGAGGATTATTGGGTTCATTCCACTTTAAAATATAGTCTGTCGCCTTTTCTTGTGAAATACCCATCCGCTTCATTTCACTCGCCAAAATACTTGCGACTAAGCTGCGATCCGGCGCTCCCCCTTTCGTAAATGAAGTGTTAAACATAACGCCAATACATGGCTTGATTAGCTGAGCATCCACACCGAGTTTTAGTGACATTTTGCCAGCTAATTCATGGGCATACTGAAGGTCAACCGAGTCCATGTCGCCTATCCCTCATAAAATCGTTTCTTGGTGTTCTAAACTGCCGAGAACAATTGATTTTTTATGCTTCTTAAGTGCATCCGTACCGGCGGTAGTAAGTTTTTCACGATGTTCCGGTGAAAGCTTCCTCACTCCCGGTCGCTTCTTAGGCTTCAATATCTTTGCTATCCCCTCAAAAATCCCCGGCGGAAACAGAAATATCGCCTCACCGGTATCAGACCAGTTAGCACATTCAAGGTCGGGGAAAGCATCCATAAACCGCTTACGGATATTGGAACCGTCTATCCAGACCGCCAGCAGTTTATCCGAATGCGGATAGATATGACCATACTTACAGGGGATGATAAACAACCATGGATCACGTTTTCCGCCTTGCTCATACGCCGCTGCCGGATCATGTTCAATTCGATATTTGTTTCCGAATAGTTCTTTAAGATTAATTGGCTGCATTTTGCTTTTCCTTATCTTCTTGATCCCATTCCGACAGAATCCGAAAAAAATTCGATACATTATCCACAATCTCCTGCGCTTCGGTTGCGGAGATTTCCTCTCCGGTTCGTTCACGCCAGAAATCTTTGGTGATCTGAATTATGTCAGTTTCCGGTTCTGCCATTACTCTCGCTAAAATGAAATCCCCAAGGGCAGACTCGGTAATGCACCTTGGGGATTTGTGGTTCCGTACGGAATTGTTTAAGGTTAAATCACCGAGTCGAAAGCTCTACCTTCATTTAGTGATAATTCCTAAAACAGCCCGGAATTTCGGAGATATTTTTATAATTAATTTATAACTGAGTATGATTCTTGGACTTAGATAACGGAAGTATTCGAAGAAATTGCCTTTGATTTCTTATGAAAAATCATAAGGATGATTAGTCGTTGAAGCCTTTTATCCTTTCTATAGATTTCAGGTGCGCATCATGTTCAGAATCATCCCTGATATTAAACTTTGCCTTATAACCTTTCCTCATTGAATAGCCATGAAACGGATCATCTTCGATGAAAGGGAAAATCGCTTTTAGCTGCTTTTTCAGATTACTGATTTTTTTGGGTAGTTCTTTTCTTAGATAGCTATCAGTATCCGAATCCTTGTCAATACATCCTTGATTCCGAGCGAAGTTCCGTAAAAGCTCCCAACTGGTATTAGGTTGGTCTACTTTGCGGTTATCCTTAAATCCGATTTCCGCATAGTGAAACGTTACTGATTTACTTCTCGCTGTTATTCTGATACTATCGTTTGAGATAAATACAATCTCGACCTCGCTGAATTTCAAGCCGGGAATTAGTGTAAATTGTTTTATGGTTACATTGTCGCTTGTAGAAATATATGCCATAATGTCACTAACCTTGGGTAACGCCCTTCCCTTGTTAAGGAATTCCTCACCAGTCATTGCCATAGCACCAACCCAAGTTTGCAGTTCTACGGCATTCCTTAATTTGACTGTAACATTGAGCGGCAATTCCGAGATGTTCAAATTATCTTCAATAACTTTACTAGCGAATTCCCGAAACTTGCTGGATAAAGCCCAAAACTTCTCACCCTCTTTCCACATTTCGTCTAACGCTTTGTCTAAAACGCCTCTTTCCGGTTTACCTAAATAATCAAAATAATTCCAAGAAGGTAACCTTTTTCTTCCGGTTGTTTCATCAACCACTACTCCTGCAAGCATTTCACCAAGACGTGATAATACTCCAGTCTTAATCTCCTGTTGATAAAACCATATCAGGCAAAAAATTCCCCATAATCCCCCTCCATTTAATCTTAATGTTTCAAACGGATTGATAGGCTGTCGTTTTAGAATCCGTGTTAATTTAACCACTTCATCTTTTAATGAATTAGAACCATAGAATGTTGACTCTAAATGAATGAGGAATATTGTGTCAAATTCCGTGAAATGTGTCGAGATCGTACTAAAATACTCATTCCACAGCTCTTCTTCTTTCCCGGAACGAAAAGCATCAATTAACTTACGAAGCATATCGATCTTTATCTGTAATATTCCCTCCCTTGCGTTTTCTATCCAAGCGATATCATAGTCTGGAAATCCTTCAATATGATTTTCATTTAGATGAGCTTCTAATCCTTTTATAAGAGGGGCATGTTCTGGATCGTTACCCGCCCATTCGTAGTTAAGTATGCCGTTCTGTGAAGAAGTTAATTTGTGCGCTGGATCGATTACGACACGATCCGCGCAGGATATACATTCAAGTTTCTTCCTTTCTCCCGTTAGTTGGTTTAACTCATAAATAGCTTTCGGAACTCGTGTAGGATATGTATTGCCAATAAGATTCAGAAACCCTTGATTATATACTACGGCAGGCGAGTAACCAGTTTGGACTATCTTCCTCCGATTAATAGACAGTAGCTGAATGAAGTCCTGAATGATAACCACGATCTCATCGTGAGAGTGGAAAAAACGGGGAAAAAAGGAATTAAGAAGCAACGTAAGGACAAATTTACGAAGAATGTCTGCGATACTTTCCCGTTTCATAATTTCTATCGTTTTGGTCTTATCATGTATCGAATCATTTAGTCCTTCAAAAATCATTGATAGTACTTTAATCGTTGTATTGATATTTATTGCAATATCGGTTTGGTTCATTAACGCAATTCGTTCTAATAATATAAGCGTATCATTCTCCCTAATTCCGTACTTCGTGGAAAACCATTTAACGGCTTTCTCAAGTTCACGCATTCGGGTTGATTTATCCTGCTTGGGATGCCGCTTATCTACCAACTGATACTCCCATAATGTCGTATATATTCGCTGTTGACATAACTCGAAATTCTATCGCCATCAACAGCAATAAAATAACCGTAAATTCCTTGTAACATATTGTGGTATTGTTGATTATAAGAAACGGTGGAGCCCGGTGAATTATTGCCTCTGTAGGCAATTTGAGGGCTGTTTTTTTCAGCAAGTAAATCATAATGAGGATAATAAAATGCCGCATGACCAGTTTTGGTTATTTCATCCTTATGTTTTTTCAGTAGAAACGAGAATTCATTGATTCTCTCCGCCAATTCGGACAAGGTTAGAAAGGGAGACCTTCTATGGGCGATAAAAGCCGTATAGAGCAACCGATTGTAAACCTTAACTGGATCATTTTGCTCAAGATAGGGAATTATCTCCTTGCTCAGAATATGTTCCGAAGCATCCCTGATGCATCTTTCCAGTATTTCATAGCGGTAGGCGTTTTCCGATCCAAATTGCAGCTTGCCAAGATCGATTTTCTCAATGATTGAATATAACCGTTCAGTCTCTTCGCTGGGCGGCAGAATATATTGCTCTGGAGATTCTAATTCTCCCCTTCGGTTCAGCTCCGTATAATATTCTTGCCAAAAAGGAGCCCTAAATTGGCGATATTCTTTCTCGGAATACTTTCCAAGCGAGAAATCTCTTGCAAGCTCATCAAGCTTCTCTTTGACATCCCTTGGCGAAGCTTTCTCTAACCGTCTATATTCTGCATATTGTTTTGAAAACTTTGGTCGCTTTAGAGCTTTTTGTTCTGCATTCCGGGTCATAACTCTGAATCTTATTTATTGATTGCCAATTGCATCCCTAATTTACCATAGCATACGTATGATTTGCAATCGTAATTTCGAATAAAACCCTTATACATTAATCATACTGCCTCCTCACTTTCTTCTTGATTCAAAGGGTCTGGTTTGCTATTCTTGTTTTAGATTTTCAGTTTGGCTTGGAAATGCGATATCAACTCGGAGGATTTCATTCTAATTCTAATCAAGATTGCTATGATGTTGATATAGATATTTCAGGGAAAGGCGTTTTCATAAATAATTCGATTTCACAAATGACTTTGGGAGTAGCGTTCTAAATGGCGGTTAAGAAAAGCGAATTATATAGCTCCCTTTGGTCGAGCTGCGATGAATTACGAGGGGGCATGGATGCCAGCCAATACAAGGATTATGTGCTGGTTATGTTATTTATCAAATATATCAGCGACAAGTATACCGGCGTGCCTTTTGCCGCCATCACAGTTCCCAAAGGATCAAGTTTCAAGGATATGGCGGCGCTCAAGGGCAAACCCACCATCGGCGATGATATCAATAAGAAAATCATAGCTCCTATTGCCGATAAGAATCAATTGTCGGACATGCCGGATTTCAACGATGCCGGTAAACTGGGCAGCGGTAAGGAGATGGTTGAACGTTTGAGTAATCTTATCGCCATTTTTGAAAAGAAGGAACTGGATTTCAGCAAAAACCGCGCGGCGGATGATGATCTCATGGGCGATGCTTATGAGTACTTAATGCGCAATTTTGCCACCGAAAGCGGCAAGAGCAAAGGGCAATTTTATACTCCGGCGGAAGTCAGCCGCATTATGGCGAAAATTATCGGCATTAGCCCCGCCAACGCTACGGCTTCCACAACTGTGTATGATCCCACCTGCGGATCAGGTTCCTTGCTTTTAAAAGTAGCTGATGAAGCCGATAATAAGCCTACTATTTACGGGCAGGAAAAGGAATCTGCCACCGCTGGTTTGGCTCGAATGAATATGGTTTTGCATGATAATCCCACCGCAGAGGTAAAGCAGGGCAATACCCTCGCCAATCCTCTGAATCTTGACGGTCATGGTTCCCTTAAGACTTTTGATTACGTAGTCGCCAATCCTCCATTCAGCGATAAACGCTGGGGGAACGGCTTGGATGCGGTGGGCGATATTCATGGCAGATTTAAAGATTTCGGTATTCCTCCCAATAAGAACGGCGATTACGCCTACCTGCTGCATATTATCCGCTCGCTGAAAAGTAAAGGCAAAGGAGCTTGTATCCTTCCTCACGGGGTTTTATTCAGAGGGAACGTCGAGGCGGAAATACGTAAAAATATCCTTCGCAGAGGATATATAAAGGGCATTATCGGTCTGCCTGCCAACCTTTTTTATGGAACCGGCATTCCGGCTTGTATTGTGGTCCTGGATAAGGAAAACGCTCATAAGCGCGATAGCATTTTTATGATAGACGCCAGTAAAGGCTTTATGAAGGATGGTCCCAAAAACCGGCTTCGCAGTAGGGACATCCATAAGATAGTAGAGGTTTTTAATAATCAGATCCAGATCGAAAAATATTCGCGAATGATACCGCTTTCGGAAATCGAAGCCAATGATTACAACCTCAATATTCCCCGTTATATCGACAGTTCGGAACCGGAAGATATTCAGGACATAGAAGCCCACTTGCTGGGAGATATTCCCGATGCCGACATAAAAGCTCTGCAGAGGTTCTGGGAAGTGTTCCCCACGCTAAAGCAAGCTCTTTTCGGTAAAAGTAAACGCAAAAATTACTCGGCTTTGAAGATCGATAAGGATGCTATCAAGCAAACTATCTATGAACATCCCGAATTTACATCTTACACCGGGGAAATGGATAAGGTCTTTAAAAAGTGGCGAAAGCAGAGCGTTAAATATTTGAAGACTCTGCAACCCGGCGCCAAGCCGAAGGAAGTGATCCTGGAACTTTCCGCCAATGTCCTGAAGATGTATGAGGGAAGAAAGCTGATTGATAAATACGATGTTTATCAGCATCTCATGGATTATTGGGCGGAAGTGATGCAGGACGACTGTTATATTATCGCCGCCGATGGCTGGAAAGCCGAAACCGACCGCATAACGGTGGAAAACAAGCAAAAGAAAATGGTTGATAAGGGTTGGACTTGCGATCTTATTCCGAAAGAGTTGGTTATCAATCGCTTTTTCCTTAAAGAACAACAAGCCATTGAAGCGATGGAAGCCGAAGGCGAAACCATTACCGCCCGGCTTACGGAATTGGAGGAAGAACACGGTGGCGAGGACGGTTTCTTTGCGGAGATGGATAAGATAAACAAGGGCAATGTGCAAAGCCGCCTGAAAGAGCTTAAGGGAGAGGAGAACAGCGAAGAGGAAGCTGAAGTATTGAACTCCTACCTCAAGCTGACCGACAGGCAAACGGCTATGAAGAAAAAAATCAAAGAATCCCAGCGGGAACTGGATGAAAAGCTCTATGCTAAGTACCCCAAGCTCACAGAGGATGAGATTAAAACGCTGGCGGTGGATGATAAATGGATGGCTTCCTTAGCCCAAGAGATACAGGGGGAAATGGACAGAATCAGCCAGCGGTTAACCCAGCGTATAAAGGAGTTGGCGGAACGATATGACACGCCCTTGCCCCGGCAGGTTGATAAGGTTAAGGAACTGGAAAAGAAAGTCATCGCCCACCTTGAAAAGATGGGATTTTCATGGGAGTAAGGAAAGGTTACAAGCAAACCGAGATCGGCGTGATACCTGAGGATTGGGAGATAGAAAATTTAGGAAGGATCGGTTCGTTCAGAAAGGGTAAAGGTATCAAGAAGGATGAAATTGTCACAGACGGTTGCCCGTGTGTTCGATATGGGGAATTATATACACGACATCGTGAGTATATAAAGGTGTTCTCTTCATTTGTTAGTATGGATGTCGCCAAAGAAAGTCAAAGGATTTATAAAGGTGATATACTCTTTGCTGGTTCCGGTGAAACCAAAGAGGAAATTGGCAAGTGTGCTGCATTTTTGGATGATAGGGAAGCATATGCCAGCGGTGATGTAATTATCTTATCGCCAGTAAACAGTGATTCTCTTTTTTTGGGATTCTTATTGAATCATGAATTGATCGCAAGACAAAAATCCCAATTTGCACAGGGCGACGCAGTAGTTCATATTTATCCGAATAATTTGGCGGAAATTACTATCCCTCTTCCCCCAAAGGCGGAGCAGGAAGCCATAGCCACGGTTCTGAGCGATACCGATGCACTGATACAAGCGCTGGAAAAACTAATCGCCAAGAAACGCTTGATCAAACAGGGCGCCATGCAGGAACTACTTAAACCCAAAGAGAGCTGGGTGGTGAAAAAACTGGGGGAGTTAGGTAAGATTTCAGGCGCTGGCGTTGATAAGAAAATTAATCCAGATGAAGTAACGGTAAGGTTGGTAAATTATCTGGATGTATTCAACAGGGATTTTATTTATTCCAAAGAACTTAGTCACTTTGTCACAGCACCAGCAAATAAAGCACATAATTGTGCGGTTGAAAAGGGCGATATATTTTTCACACCCTCGTCCGAAATGCAGTATGATATCGCTATTTCCGCCGTGGCTATGGAGGATATTTCTGATGCTGTTTATAGTTATCATTTGACTCGATTAAGATTATTTGAAAATTGGAGTTTGGCTTTTAGAACTTATATTTTCAAAACAAGGTATTTCCTCGACCAGGCGGAAACCGTTTGCGAGGGATCAGGAAAAAGATATGTGATATCACTCTCGAAATTCAGAGAAATGACTATTTGGTTTCCACCAGATATTAAAGAACAAACCCGCATCGCCGGCATCATCTCAGATATGGATGCGGAGATAACGGCATTGGAAAGCAAACTCGCTAAATATAAACAGATCAAACAAGGCATGATGCAGGAACTACTCACCGGAAGGATAAGGCTAGTTTGATAGTTATAGACGTTAAAGGAAAGAAATATAGACTCCGTGACTGGCTGAACAATCCGGCAACGCCTCGCTAAATGGATAGATAAATTGGTACAAAGAGCTTTATTGGATATAATGTACAGAACACAGGAAAATCGCAGGGGAAAATAATGAGCGGAAACGTAGGGCAATTGGAGAGGGAGACTCAAAATCGGGTGGTGCAGTTGTTTGTGGAGGAACTCAATTACGATTATCTCGGTAATTGGGCGGATTGCCCTAATAATAGCAATATAGCGGCGGGGATACTCAACGAGTATCTTACTCAACAGGGATATAGCGCTTTACAGATCAATAAAGCCCTGGATAAATTACAGAATACCGCTAAAAACTATAACGAAAGCCTGTATACCAATAACAAGAAAGTATACAGCTTGCTCCGGTACGGCGTTCCGGTAAGAGCGGAGGCGGGCGATAATTACCAAAATGTCCATCTTATTGACTGGAACAATCCCGAGAAAAACCATTTCGGCATCGCTGAAGAAGTCACCGTAATGGGGGAGCGCGAAAAACGCCCCGATATTGTACTATATGTAAATGGAATAGCGACGGCGGTTTTAGAACTCAAGAGAAGCACCGTGTCCATTGGGGACGGGATCAGGCAAAACATAGTCAATCAGAGGAAGGAATTCATCGAAGCCTTTTTCTCCACTATTCAGTTTGTTTTCGCGGGGAACGATACCGAGGGTTTGCGGTATGGGACAATCGGCACGCCGGAGAAGTATTACCTTAGCTGGAAGGAAGATATAGATGACGACAGCCGGCTGCGGCTCGATAAATACTTGCTCAAAATGTGCAGCAAAAAACGGTTGTTGGAACTCATATATGACTTTGTAGTATTCGATGGCGGAATTAAAAAACTGCCGCGCGTTCATCAATATTTCGCGGTTAAAGAGGCGCAGAAATATGCGCGCAAACGGCAGGGCGGTATAATTTGGCACACCCAGGGAAGCGGGAAAAGTATTGTCATGGTTATTTTAGCCAAATGGATACTGGAGAATAATCCTCACGCCCGGGTCGCCATCATTACCGATAGGGATGAGTTGGATAAGCAGATCGAAAGAGTCTTCAGGGACGCAGGTGAGAAGATTAGCCGCACCAGCAGCGGTCGCGATTTAATGAAACAACTGGCGCAGGCTAAACCGAGATTGCTCTGTTCCTTAGTGCATAAATTCGGCAAGAAGGACGTGGATAACTTTGAGGAATTCATAAAGGAGTTGAAAAACCAGCCAACTAAAGCGGTTGGGGAGCTTTTTATTTTCGTGGATGAATGCCACCGTACCCAGAGCGGTAAGCTTCACCGCACCATGAAAGCCATGCTTCCCGATGCGGTTTTTATCGGTTTTACAGGCACGCCGCTACTTAAAAAGGACAAGAAAAGCCTGGAAGTATTCGGCAAGTATATCCACACCTATAAATTCAACGAAGCGGTTGAAGATGAGGTTGTGCTGGACCTGATTTATGAAGCTCGGGATATCGAGCAGAAGATTACGTCGCCGGAGCGAATCGACGCCTGGTTTGACTCTAAAACCAAAGGTTTAAATGATTTTCAAAAATCGGAGCTGAAGAAAAAATGGGGTACAATGAAGAAAGTACTCAGCTCGCGATCCCGAATGGAAAGGGTTGTAAGCGACATCTACTTTGATTTCAGCGTCAAGCCGCGATTAAGTTCGGAGCGGGGAAATGCCATGCTGGTGGCGTCCAGCATCTACGAAGCATGCCGTTACTATGAGCTTTTCCAGACTACGGAGTTGAAAGGGAAATGCGCATTAGTAACTTCCTATAATCCAAGTACACGAGATATTACTACCGAGAATACCGGGGCGAATACCGAAACAGAGAAGGAATTTATCCATAGCGCCTACACGGCTTTATTGGGGGGTAAGAACGCGGAAAGTTATGAGGATGACGCCAAGGAGAAATTTGTAAAGGAACCGTGCAACATGCGGTTGCTGGTTGTGGTGGATAAGCTTCTTGTGGGCTTCGACGCTCCCAGCTGCACCTATCTTTATATTGATAAATCTATGCAGGATCATGGGCTTTTCCAGGCTATCTGCCGGGTTAACCGGCTGGATACCGAAGATAAAGCTTTTGGTTATATAGTGGATTACAAAGACCTTTTTGAAAAGGTTGATGATGCGGTAAAGGTTTACACTTCGGAGTTACATTATGATGAATACGAGCGGGAAGACTGTGATGTGCTTTTAAAGGATCGGTTAACCAAAGGATGCGAACGTTTAGAAGAAGCTCTTGAAAAATTCGCTCTATTATGCGAACCGGTCGAACCTCCAAAGGGGACAATGGAACACATCCGTTATTTCTGCGGTAATCCCGAAATCGCCGAAGATCTAAAGAGCCGCGAAGTATTGCGCACAACCCTCTATAAATCAATTGTTGCGCTAATCCGGGCGTATGCCAACATCGCCGATGAATTGGAAGCCGCTGGTTATACCCAGCAAGAAATCATGGACATTAAAAGACAGCTTGATTTTGCTTTAAAACTCCGTGAGGAGATCAGAAGAGCAAGCGGCGAAGTTCTCGATCTCAAGACCTATGAAGCCGATATGCGACACCTAATTGACAATTATATTCAGGCGGAAGACCCGAAAAAGATATCGCCGTTTGATGACTTGTCGCTGGTTGATCTGATAGTGAAAACAGGCATTGCAGACGCAATTAATAGCCTGCCAAAGGGTATTCGAAGTAACAAGGAAGCGGTTGCGGAGACTATTGAAAATAATGTCCGTCAGAAAATTATCAAAAGTCATTTAATCGATCCGGCGTTTTTTGAGGAGATGTCGAAACTACTTAAAGAAATTATCAATCAGCGTAAAGCCAATGCCATTAATTACCAGGAATATTTAAAACAAATTGCTGAACTCGCCAAAAATGTGAGCGAAGGTAGAACCGAAAAAACGCCGGAAAGGTTAGATACCCCCGCCAAAAGAGCGCTTTATAATAACCTGCACGAAAACGAGGAACTGGCGTTAGCGCTTCACGATTGCATCATCGCGAATAGACCGGATAATTGGAGAGGGAATGAAATTAGAGAGCGGATTATTAAAAGTAAGCTATACGAGATTCTACGAAATGAATCCGAAGTTGAAAGAATTTTCTCAATAGCAAAGCAGCAAAGCGAATATTGATATGAAACGGTTGAAAATAGGCGATATTCAGATCGACGTTGTTCAAAAAAACATCAAAAATATTCACCTGAGCGTGCACCCGCCAACCGGCAGAGTTCGTATTTCCGCGCCGCTTAGCATGAACTTGGATACAATTCGGGTTTACGCTATATCAAAACTTAGTTGGATTAGAAAGCATCAGCGGAAGTTTAGAGATCAGGATAGAGAAGCTCCCCGGGAGTTTATCAACAGAGAAAGCCATTATTTCAAGGGCAAGCGATATTTACTAAGAGTGATCGAGCAGGATGTTGCTCCTAAAGTCGTTTTGAAGCATCGGCATATCGACTTATATGTCCGTCCCGGCGCTAATCTTGCAAAAAGAAAAGCGATAATGGATCGATGGTATCGTGAGAGGCTTAAAGAAGCAATCCCCCCTTTAATTGCTAAGTGGGAGAAAAAAATAAAAGTGCATATAAACGAATTCGGTGTTAAAAAAATGCGAACCAAGTGGGGTTCCTGCAATATTGCTGCGAGACGTATTTGGCTGAATTTAGAATTAGCGAAAAAGCCCGTGGAATGTTTGGAATATATCATCGTGCATGAAATGGTTCACTTATTGGAAAGAAGCCATAATGATAAATTCAAATCGCTAATGGACAAGGTTATGCCAAAATGGCGGTTTTACAGAGACGAACTAAATCGGTTTCCAGTCAAACATGAGGATTGGCAATATTAATTTTCGCTCTTGTTGTTGGCAATTAATATTTTGAGTTCTTAATATGGCATCAAAAACAGTTTTACATTTTAGGAGCAGGCGTTTCCAGGCATGCTGCTTTTCCCATGGCGTCTGATTTCATGCAGTGCATGATAATAGAATTTCTCTACGGTTTAGTTACTGGATGCCCAGATACACAATTCTCGAAGT
>CAZLVS010000023.1:0-57547 GCA_964563085.1 uncultured Ignavibacteria bacterium
GATACACCTTTTGTCTCTTTTACGCCACTTTTACACACTTTAATTTACATTACCCTCTCCTCTGGGATTAGCTAAATTAATTGTCTATAATCAAATTTAAGGATATATTTATATTTGTCAACCTGCAAACCTGCTTTTTCCAGTGGGACAAATTACCGGAAAATAACTGAAACAAGAACGGTCTGCGCCTGGTTAGAGAATACCCAAATTGCATGTATATGAATTAAGGAGAAAATAAATGGAAGTAACCAATTCAAAGATTAACGACTATATCAAAGAACTCCATTCCCGGAGTTCCATTCAGCGAAAGTTCGATGCAATCCTGACTGAAATGGAGGATTATGCCCGGGAGAATAAGTTCCCGATAATTGGACCTATGGTCGGTCCCTTTTTACAGCAAATAGCCGCCATAATGGGCGCTAAGAAAGTACTTGAACTTGGGTCGGGATTCGGTTATTCGGCATTGTGGTTTGCAGGCGGAATGCCTGCGGATGGCAAAATTATCTGCACGGATAATTCCAAAGAATATAAGGAAATGGCAGTCAAGTACTTCGACCGAGTTAACCTTAGTTCGATGCTCGATTTTCGCGTAGGCGACTCTCTTGAAATTACCAAAGAGCTCGATATGCCGTTTGACATTATCTATAATGATGTTGACAAACATGGTTATCCCGAAGCATTCGATTTAGCGCTTCCAAAGCTTAGAAAAGGCGGAATATTTATCACCGACAATGTTTTATGGTCGGGGAGGATTTTCGAGGATGATCCGAATGAATCGACCAGGGGCGTGATCGAATTTAACCGCAAGATGTTCGAAACCGAAGGTATCCTCTCGTCGATTATTCCTATAAGAGATGGATTGGGAATAGTCGTAAAACAGTAAATTCCGGAAGGGGCGTATTTGGAGGGCGGCAGACGAGCTTGTCCGCCTTCGGCGGGGATATCTGCCGCGAACGGCCATCAACACAACCGTCGGCGCCGGAGCGCCGACCGATTGTGCATAAAAGTCGGTAACAGGTAGATGGTGGGTCGAATAGTGCAAGCATCGACCACATTGATCAAACACAGAGGACGAAGCATTCTTAAGCGCTCTCTTATACAACGGCGACCCACCCTACCGGACCTTTGCGTCGGGCGCACTCACCCGACGCCGCATTACCCAACCATTATTTCAGCAATGTCATCCGTTTGGTGAGTACTTTGCCGCCAGCGCTTAATTTGTAGAAGTACACCCCGCCGGAGTATTCATAGGCATTCCATACGATTCTATGATGTCCAGCCTTGTGCATACCTGCTGCTAATACTGCAACCTCCTGCCCCAGGATGTTATATACCCTCAGGTTTACTTCTCTTTCGGTGGGCAATACGAATTCAATGTTTGCGGTAATGTTAAAAGGGTTAGGATAATTATTGACAATTATCGCACGGGATAATTGGGATTCGTTTTGCAAATCGTTTCCCCAGCCGGTAAGTAACCATTCCGAGTTGGGTGCACCATCGCCGACACCTTCAACTACCGAAAAAGTCAAATCGGTGGAATCGACAATCTGAGGATATTCGCCGGTGTACGAGATATAGGCGTAGTCTCCTAATGGTGCATAATCCGGTATATTCTGGACAATAGGATGGTAATGTATCGTCTCCCCGCCTTCAAGAAGGATATTCGCCCAGCCTTCGACAGGCCCATAATAAGAACCATCCGACATCCTCACCTTAATCCAGACATCGGTACTGGCGGTATTTCCAGTGTTGTTGGTCAGAAAGCCATGATAAGTAAAACTCCCCCCCGGATTGACAGAAATCGGATAATCATCGGGGTAGATCGAAATCGCAAAATCAAGCGGAGCTACTTCGAAGATATAAAAGTCGATATCCCCCTCTCCGTATGATCTGGTTCCGCCGGCTATTACATAATTTCCGGCATGATTCACGATAATCTCATTCCCGGTATCCATCTGGCTGCCGCCGTAAGAATGCTCCCAGGCGACATCGCCGAGGTGATCCACTTTCAATAAGAGAACATCGTAAATACCATTATTGAAAGAATCGGTACCGCCGGCAATTATAAATCCGCCATCCGCCAACGATTCCACAGACTTAACGACATCATCCCTGGGAGCTACATATACTTTCTCCCACGAGATTTCTCCATATTGATCGGTTCTGACCAGGTAAATATCCGAAAAACCGGAATCATCACGCTTATATCCGGCAGCCAGGTATCCTCCATCCTCGGTAACCGCAACCGCTTGAGCATATTCCTTCATCTCCCCGCCGTAAGTGTTAGTCCATTCTACATTTAGCTCGGCATCGGTTTTAATCAGGCAAAAGTCGAGATTCTCGGATGTACCCCGGTAACCTGCTATAATATAACCTCCATCATCAGCCTGTTTAAACCCTCTGACCACATCGGTTTGGTCATAATCGAAAGTCCGCGACCACAAGCTGTCGCCGGAAGAATCCAGCTTTATAGCCCAGGTGTCGTAACCTGTTACAATCCATTGATATCCGATAACAATATATTCATTATACATATTTTCCACGATCGACACGGCATAGTCACCTTTGGTGGGGAAACCATAAGCGCGTGTCCAGATTGTATCGCCGATTTCATCTGTTTTCACGATATAATAATCGCCGTTGCCCGGTCCGTAACTATCCGAAAATCCCACCAGTATATAGCCTCCGTCCGATGTTTGCCGGACACAGTTGGCGAACTCATTTTCGGCGCCGCCGTAAGTCCTGCTCCAGAGCGTATCACCAGCCGCATCTAATTTCACCAGGTAATAATCCAAACCTCCGGCGCCGTAAGATGAACTCCTGCCGAGAGTTATATAACCGCCATCCGCTGTCTGCCGGATAGACGTAGCTTCATCGAACTCATAACCGCCCATGGTTTTTTGCCAGATAATCCCTTGCGAGGCAGCATCTTGCAGCGTCATCAAGGCGAATATGATACTAAAGACAGTTATGATTAATTTCTTTTGCATGCCGCTGTATTTGTTTTCCACTGAGTTTAAGTAATGTAGAAATCGGTGGATTTCGTAATCGTTTATTATTATCAATAAATGCCATTTATAAAATCTGTCAAGTTATTAAATGGAAGATTATACTTCCAAGCAGAGCAGACACTGGTGAGCCTTTGGATTATTCCTGACCGCGTACTTACTTGAATGCTATCGGAATAACAATTATATTTATGTTAAGCCAAAAAGAGGAACCGGCTTCTTTCACATTATGTTTAGATCAATATTGAGATATCCGCAGGATGACAGTTCGCCTACAATCATAAAACGGAGAATAGATGCCGAAAATTGATGTCTACACACCCGGGCATCTGGATTATGCCGAAGCCCTTGATATACAACATCAATTCGTTTCCCAATGCGCTGCCGGCAAGCGCGGCGATGCGCTTATACTACTCGAACACAATCCGGTGATTACTTTTGGACGAGGCGGCAGGCAAGCCAATATTCTGGCTAATGCCGAGATGCTGGAAGCCAAAGGCGTTCAGCTTCACAAAATCGAGAGGGGCGGAGATGTGACTTATCACGGTCCGGGGCAGCTTGTCGGTTACATAATTATCGATATGAATAATCGCGGACGGGACATGCATAAATTCCTCAGAGATATCGAAGAGATGCTGATAGAAATCCTGAAAGAATTCGGGCTTGAAGCCGGCCGAAGAGAAGGTTTCACCGGTGCATGGGTGGGCAATATCAAGCTGGCAGCTATCGGAGTGGCGGTGAAACGATGGATCAGTTTCCACGGTTTCGCCCTCAACGTATCCACTGATTTATCTTACTTTAACCTGATCAATCCCTGCGGAATCACCGATGCTCCGGTCGGCTCCATATCCTCGATGTTGGATGAGCGAATCGAGGTTGACGATGTAATCCCTGTCGCAATCGATAAATTCAAGGAAGTATTCGGTTATGATTCGGCGGAGCTTTACCGCACATTCGAGGAATAAGGTAATAAACGAAACCGAGCGAATCTATAATGAGTGCAAAACTTATCAGCATTGGTTACCAGGGGCGAACAATTAATGACCTTATAGACCTGTTGCTGAAAGAAGAAGTGGAGCAATTAATTGATATAAGGGAAAACCCATACTCAAGGCGAAAAGAGTTCAGCAAAAATGCCTTGTCAAAACAGCTTGAAGATGCGGGTATAAAATATATACATATCAAACAAGCAGGGAATCCGTATCGAATGGAGGCTAATCTTGGATTGGAGCAATGCCTAAACCGTTACTATGCCTATCTTCAGGAAAACAAAGATATCCTAAGTGAGGTTGATGCGGCATTAAGGGAAAGAACCTCTGCATTTCTCTGTTATGAAAGAGAGCATCAAATGTGCCACAGGAGTGTTCTCATCAGAGCCCTTGAGGAGAATGGAGGAGAGCTAAACATTGTGAAGATAGAATAATTTCCACTGCTATCAGAATGTTAATGAAATGTACCCCTCCACATACCTCCCGTACATCCGATCATATCCATATATAATACCGGGAGAAGAAGCCCGGCTTTGATGAGATAATTTGAATTGATAACTGTTGGCTTCGAGATTGGGGAAATCCCCGGCGTAAATGTAATAGGAACCCAAATCCAAACGCCCGAATCCGGAGAAATCATAACCAATAGCATAGCTGCATATCAATATATCATCATCGCTGCCCAATATCAGATTCGCATCGGCGCTGATCAGTATAGCCCTGTAATACGACATACCGGCTGAAACCGAGGATAAATCAGCATCGGTGAGATTAAACCCGGTTCCGCCGAATGCCTTGATGTTCGGGATTACTTCGCGCGAATACAATCCGGTTACCGACCAACCGTATAACCGATTGATCCTATCCGCACGCCTGTCGTTGGAAATCATCAACGAAAGATTACCCTTGACGAACTGCTCTGTTGCCTGTGCAAAGAAATAATCAACCGACGCCATATTCTCGTCTTTGCCAGTATCAACCAGGTAGTTGAAACCGGTTCGATAAGATCCGGATTCATCGGTATAAGAGCCGATAAGGTGACCGGTTAAATCGTCGCGATAACTGTTGAATGTATTAAATCCACTCAAGAAAATCCTATCCTGTCTCGTACGGAAATCGAAGTCAAAACGCTCGTTGGTATAAAGGTTATCCTCGATATTTCCCGAAACAGAAATACCGAATTCGCTGTGTGTATCCGGATGAAACCGTGATCCTCCGGTGATGCAATGTATACTATCCATAATCGAGTAACTGATAAAGGGAGATAGATACTCGGAGTGAAACCCGGACCTCAGATGGAAATTATCCGGATTGTCATCGGCAATCATGCCGGACAAACTCGTGAACATTCGAGTGGAGTATATTGAAGAAAAGTAGTTGATACAATCATCGTTCCAGATAAGGTCAATATTCGATAATAGATTTCTCCTGCGATAACTGATGCCGGAAGAATACGAATCACTGCCATATAACCTCGCCGCCCCCGCTCGCAATCCGATTCCGTTACGATTCCAGTATTCAGAGCGAAAATCATAACCACCCATCACCAGCTCGCGGCGATTGAGTCTCAAATAGTTCTCACCTGGATGAATTTCCATATTTAACCGGCGCATGTAGAATCCCTTCTCGGAAATCACTCCCTCCTGTTCCATTACCACCGATATATCACCCAGATAGAATTGGTTGGAGGTTTCCTGGGCTATTCCGACATTCAATTTATCGAACTGACCGGCGAAGCTGATTCCCCATTCCGTGAGTTCCCGTGAGGCATAAGGATAATTATCGAGAACCATGTTATCAATCATTTCCGCAGTAGTCGCCACCATTGTATCAGCTATCTCCATCTCAAGCCCCGTTGCCTGAGCTGGATTGAGGTATCGCGGGTAATGGTATCGATTCCAGGGCTGTGCAATAGATGGCAGCAGCGGAGCGGGATGGCGATATTTTTCTATAGTCGTGATTCTATCAGACGTGAATCCTAACTTCAATGTCCCCGAACCTCGCAATTGGAGTACCGCGTAACCATCAGTCATCTCATAGGCGACTCCGATATCATTAAAGAACACCGGTCCTGAATCAACTCCATTAAGATATATTTTAACGGTATAGCTGGTATCGGGACCCCATATATAACCCAGACCGCCTGCATGCGATCGCTTGAAATAAAGCCCGATAGTAGTGTCGGATTCAATAACCACCTCATCTCGATAATTAAGATAACGCCCATTTTGCATGAGGAAATCGCTTTCCAGAGATGTGAAGTCGGTGAGCACAAATTCCGCATCGGAAATTACATCATGATGACTCAATTTCTCCTTATCCGGATTGACCATAAACGAATATTCCCTAAATGAATCCCGCAATTGATAAACTCGAGCCGAAATGCCGATTTGCTCCTCGAGTAGTCGGTATGATTTTTCATTGTTTTTGGGGAGCAATAAGGTGGGGATTGCAATATTATCGGCTTCGAATTCACTTACAATTGTATTGGTGACTATCTGCTTGTCGCCGCTTGGCGCACCCACACCGAAACCAAGATTAATTTCAGGATATGCGTCTGTTGTTAGATGATGCACATTCAGAGAAGCCTTCTCGGAGTGAATTGCAAATCCGTTTGTCAAGGCTTCTATTTGTTGAATCGACGTAAGAAAATTCACTCCGATCCTAACCGAATCATCAGCGGAAATTTCATCCATTAAGAGAAAGAATTCATCGTCCATGGAAAACAGTTTCCGGGAGATATCAGCGCCACGATAGCTCATCCTAACCTCCGCTGATGATATCGCATCGGAGCTGAAACAATTACGCAGAGTTATCTTATCGATATCGTTGATTATCGGATTTCGGTTTGGTCCCCTCCCATTAATAGTGATAATGTTGTTGGATTCCGGGAGAAGGTAGTATCCGCGATCTTTCGAATCGGTACCCAAAGGTCCGTAGCCGGGAGCGATGAGAAAATCAGTCCCATAAGCGGATATGGTGATATGGCCGGGATCAATATGCTCATGTCCGGTGGAGAACTGAGATTTCGGTTCGCCCAAAAGTAAACCGTAGAGACTGTTTGGCGAGTCCGGTTTAAAAACCGCAATGCCGCCATCCGGGAAAAACCGCGCAGCTTCTCTATCAGGCTGAGAAACAACATTCTCGTCATAAGAGGCTATAGCGCCGGCAAGATTATAGTCCTTCAATGCCGGGTATGCGTAGTTATCGAAATCATCCCGATACCATTCCGACCTCCGTAAGTATCCGGGGATGAACGGATGATAAACCATCGCCGGGCTATTGGAATCATCCCATTTACCTATCTTCCCCGACGGCTTCTTGACAGCGGCCAAAAAATCGCAAAATCGCTGGACTCGCCAGTGATGAAAAGCATCATAACCGGTTGTATTCCTCAGGGCTATAAAGAAAGGAAAGGTCTGCTGAGCGATGAACTCGGCATAGAAAGGTCCCTCCTTGTAGGATCCATCCGGAGCAATTTCGGATAATCCTACTTCCAAATCCATTATCGCGGCATCCACCCATTGCTGTGGGCTGTTTCCTCTATACCGCTTCATATCGGATAGTGTTATCGCCCCTAATCCTACTGCGGCTGCCATTACTGTTTTATGATTATTGGGAGTCGCTATGGGCAGATTGGTATAAAGCTGGTTGATTTCGGCAGCCAGCTTGTCCCGTATCAATTTGTCGTCTTCAGGAGGCAGATGAGGTTGTATCATATCATAAGCGCTCAAGTAGATGAGCATAACCTGGGAAGCGTACACGAAATCACCGAAACCGTCCACCGGGCGTCCTCCTTCCAGGTCATGTATTTCAGGCGGATCCGATATATTGCGCAACGCGCCAATGGCTCGAACTCGATAATTTCCATTAGAAGAGATGACGTACTCAAATGACAGGGCTTCCGCATATAACGCTCTGTCAATCTCGCTTAGGGTCGGACTGTTGAAATCAACGCTCAGACCATCCACTGCCTTTTGCTGAATTCTACCATACCACAGCGACATCGGTCGGCGATTCACCCTGGATCGGAGAAGGTGTATTTCGTCCCCCGTGAAATACAGCGACGGATGCTTCTCTTTCGCGGGTAAACGGACATACCCGAAGGATACTTTGTCCCGGAAGGGGTCCACAGGCGCCCAGGTATCCCTGAGAAAAACCGGTCTGAAATCAGCCTTGGTGAATGATCGGATCAAATCATCCCCGACTCCGCCAACCGTGATTTCAGGAATCAGCAGAATAATCGGAAGGAGATATCTAAAAATATTCCTCAAACCTCATCGTTTAAAATTCAGTTCTGCATAACTATAAATTGCGGGATAATAATTGGCAATAGAGAATCTTGCAAACAGTCCAGGCTTATTCGGATGGCGCCCCCAAAAAAGCGGAGCGTGTGTCGGCAGTTTGCTGGCGACAAGTATTCTAAATCATAATGCAAGGCTAATACGACTAAACGAATTTGCTTGACTTGTCGACAAACAAATTTATATTGAGAGTTTATTCCAAGTTAGAAATCATAAGGAGATTTCCATGAAAAGAACATTTCAACCATCAAATGTAAAGAAGAAACGGGATCACGGTTTCAGAAAACGAATGTCCGCTAAAGCCGGGCGCAGGATTCTGAAAAGAAGACGAGCGAAAAACAGGACTCGACTTACTCATTAGGCGTTTTAATGAGAAGTACCAAACAATATGGATTTCCGAAGAGGATTCATATTAAATCTCGTAAAGAATTCGCAAAAGTAAAGTATAAAGGTAAGTACAACAAATCCGATTCATTTCTCTTGTCGGTTTACACTGAAGAGAGACAGCAGATAACCAAGTTCGGTATAAACCTGAAAAAGGGATTCAAATCAGCAGTGGAGAGGAATAGAGTAAAAAGAGTAATTCGTGAGGTTTTGCGCCGCAATAAGAAAGATTTCCCCGAAGGAAGTATGGTATTAACAATCGCTGAACCAAAAGCGGCTCGGCTTAAGAATTCCGAGATTAGAGCGGAACTTATATCCCTGATCGAACTTACACATCGAGATGATTAATAGATATCTTAAAGCAATCGTAATAAATATAATCAAGTTTTATCAGTATACTATCAGCCACGCTTTTCCGCCAAATAGCTGCCGCTTCCATCCGTCCTGTTCGGACTATGCAATCGATGCTGTTGAGAAATATGGGCTGTTAAGAGGCGGCGGAAAGGCTATCTACAGAATACTTCGCTGCAACCCCTGGAATAGAGGGGGAGTGGATCCGGCGTAGTAGGGAGAGTTATGGATAAAAGGACGATAATTGCATTTATACTGATCGGGTTAATATTCCTATTACTCCCGTTTTATACACAGCTTATTAATCCGCCATCGGATGTGCAGCAGCAACCGACGATTACCAAAGACACGGTTTATACCGAAGCGCCGCAGGATACCGAGTTTGTCAGGCAGAGTGAACCGGAGCGAACACGACCTATAGAGAACCATCTACTCACTGCCGCTGCCGATACTCTAACCGAGAGGATAGTCGAAGTAGACACCGACCTTTATCATGCCCAATTTTCCTCGCGGGGAGGGGCGCTGGTGTCATTCGAACTGAAAAAATACAGCCGCGAAGGGGATGGTGAAATCGATCTGGCGGAATTCAATGGCGCAAGTTCCCTCAAGTTAAAGTGCGGTGATGACTATCTCTTATCCGAAATAACCAACTACAGTACGGAATCGGAGAATCTGGAGCTTTCCGCCGGCAAACCTGAGGGCGAGATCAGTTTTGAATGGTCTGCCGGTGCGGGAGAGGCGATAAGGAAAATTTACAGATTCAGATACGACCAGTATTCTTTCGATATGGACGTAATCATTGAGGGCGGTTCGGAGCTGGGATGCGATGATGAATACTATTTAACCTGGGATGCTCCGATGCCGATCACAGAGCTGGCGGCGGCCAGTGAGGATAACAGCCATATAAAAGGTTATGCCATGTTTGGCGGCGAAGTCCTCGACTTTGACGATGCCGATGGCGCCGAAGTTAATCGCGAGGAAAAATCGGGGCAGACTGCATGGACAGCCACCAAGTCCAAGTATTTTACCTCCATTATTGTGCCCAGATCAAACCCCGGTTCCGGATTTTACGTGGAGATAATGGAGAGTCCGGAAACTTTCGGAACGGAAAGGATCGATAGGAAGCTGGTGGTCAATGGTATCAGGATGCCTGCTGATACCGGAGGCGAGGTCTCCGACAGGTTTACTGTTTACGTCGGCCCGATCGATTACTTTATCTTGAGGGATTATGGTGTCGAGCTGGAATCGATTGTGGATATGGGATGGTCTGTTCTTCGTCCTTTCTCTGTTGCTATTCTGTGGCTGCTGATTCAGCTGCACACATTTATCCCCAACTATGGCTTTGCGCTTATAATATTTTCGATTATAATTAAGATTTTATTGCTGCCGCTATCGCGTAAATCAATGTCCTCGATGACAAAGATGCAGGAAATACAGCCTAAAATTAAAGAGCTTCAGGAAAAGTATAAAAAAGATCCCAAAAAGCTGCAGGCGGAAAGCATGAAATTGTATAAAGAGCACGGTGTAAATCCTTTGGGCGGATGCTTACCTCTTTTACTCCAGATGCCGCTATTTTTTGCCCTTTATAGCGTATTGCGCTCAACAATCGAACTGCGTGGTGCGGATTTCATGTTGTGGCTGACAGACCTTTCTATTCCCGATCCTTATTATGTCCTTCCGATAATTATGGGCGTGACCATGTTTATCCAGCAGAAAATGACCATGAAGGACCCCAAGCAGAAAATGATGGTGTATATTATGCCTGTTGTCCTGACCTTTATTTTCTTAGGGATGCCCGCCGGATTGGTGCTGTATTGGACTATGTTCAATATTCTGTCCTTCCTCGAGCAGTTATACGTAAAAAGCAGAACGCAGCCGTCTCCTGCGACTCAGTAATGGCAGTTATCCGCTGATTTCAACAGAAGCGATCAGGGTTGATTTTTCTTGTTTTATTCTTCCTTTTTCATTATTTGTAGTTCCCAATAATTAAAAAGACAAAGGAGATTTTATGTCAGCTAATGATACAAGTAAAGTCGCGGCGCCAACCTGGGATATTGAGTCGATCTTTCCCGGAGGTTCGGACTCCGAGCAGTTTGCCGATTTTAGAAAACAGATAGCAGCGGATTTAAAGAAATCCCAGAAGGAGCTTGAGAGCTTGGATAAGCAGCTCAACGATTCTAACCGTCAGGATTGGGCAAATTGGATCCTGAATTTACAGAGTATCGCCGAGCGTATACATCACGCCGATATCTTCTGCGAATGCCTGACCAGCCAGAACGTGGATGATACTAAAGCGCTTCAGATTCAATCCCAACTGCATGAATATGTCTCAACCTTCAAAGGATTATGGGCTTCTTTAGAATCGTTTTCAATCAGGCAAAGCGATTCCGAATGGAATAAGCTGTTGTCAATGGATGGCTTGAAAGAGATAGAATTTAAATTGCACGAGATGCGCGACGAGGCTAAGGATAAAATGCCTGAGGAGATGGAAAAACTCGCCTTGGAACTATCGGTCAGCGGATTTCACTCATGGAATATGTTATACGACAAAATGGCTGGAGATTTGAGAGTTGAGGTTGAGGAAGACGGGGAGAAAAAACTCATTTCATTGGGGCAAAACGCCAACAGGCTCTCCAATCCCGACCGTGCTATCAGGAAAGATGCTTTCGAGAAAATGGAATCAGCATGGGAATCCCGCGCCGAATATGCTGCTATGGCGCTAAATTCATTGGTTGGTTTCCGTCTCACGGTTTATAGAAAGCGAGGGTGGGATTCTTTTCTTAAGGAATCTTTGCAGAACAGCCGGATAACCGAGGATACGCTAAATGCTATGTGGCAAGCCGTGATTGAAGACGGGGCCAAAATCAAGGAATATACTGACGCTAAGAAGAAACTGCTCGATATCGACAACTTCTGCTGGTATGACCAGACAGCCACTATCGGCAAATCCGGCAAAAAGTACACATTTGGAGAAGCGGGAGATTTTATCGTAAAGCATCTCGGGAGCTTTTCGGATGAAATGGGGAATTTCACCAGGCGGGCGCTTGACAATCGTTGGGTGGAAGCCGAAGACCGCGCCGGAAAGCGTGGCGGCGCGTGGTGCGGCCGCATGCCGCTCAGAAAGGAATCACGTATCTTTATGACATTCTCTGGCACGTATTCCAGCCTGGAAACGCTGGCTCATGAACTCGGACATGGATATCACGGATATGTTCTCAAAGATATCGCCCCTTTCTCACAGGATTATCCGATGACATTAGCTGAAACAGCCTCCATTTTCAACGAACTGAGGGTCTCGGATGCCGCTTATAACGCCGCTGAATCCGATGAGGAAAGGCTAATGCTTCTGGATCAAAAGCTGCAGGGCGGTTTTACCTTCTTCTGCAATATTCGCGCTCGGTTCCTTTTTGATACGTGGATGCATGAAGAGCGCAAAGAAGGTACCTTGATCAAAGATCGCTTGAACGAGTTAATGACCAAAGCTCAGAAGGAAGCGTTTTTCGGAATTCTGGATGAGGAGGAAGGGCTTCATCCGCTTTTCTGGTGCTCCAAGCTGCATTTCTATCTGACTATGGTTCCGTTTTATAATTATCCCTATACTTTTGGATTTCTCTTTGCCAATGGGGTCTATGATCGGGCGCTGAAAGAGGGAAGCGATTTCGCGCAGAAATATCACGCATTGCTTGCTGACTCCGGCAAGATGACCAGCGAAGAGGTGGCGAGGAAACACCTGGGAGTTGATCTGACCAAAGTTGATTTCTGGAAAGACGCTGTTAACAGAGTGCTGGCGGATGTGCCTAAGTTTATAGAACTCTGTTAATCTCGGGGCGGCGGTCGCCCCGACCGGTACACACGATGCGGGTTATCATCGGGTTGCGTCGTCGGGGATTTCGACCTGCGGATTATCCCGTCTGCAGGGCTATCGTTGAAATGGTTCCGAATCCAATTGGCAGCGGGTTTATCTTCATTCTTAAACTCTGATTATATTCCGGATGAAAAACGAAGCCAGCAATTCAATTCTATCCTCATTTACAGGCGATCACCCGGTTATCACACTGGCGCACGGCGGCGGCGGGAAGCTGATGCACAGAATGATACGCGATCTTTTTCAGTCCATCTTTTCGGATGGCGACCGGATAAACGAACATGACAGCGCCGTATTCGATGTCGAAGATTCGCGCATAGCATTCACTACCGATTCGTATGTAGTCAAACCATTGTTTTTTCCCGGAGGTGACATAGGCTCATTGGCGGTTTACGGTACCGTTAATGATCTTGCCATGTCCGGCGCTGAGCCGCTGTATATTAGCGCTGGTTTTATAATAGAAGAAGGATTCCCTTCTGATATGCTGATCAAGATAGCGCAATCGATGCAAACCGCCTGCGAAAATGCGCGCGTAAGAATCGTCACTGGCGATACCAAAGTAGTGGAGAAGGGTAAAGGCGATGGGCTGTTCATTAATACATCCGGAGTGGGGCTCATCCGTCACCGGTATGATATTCATCCCAGCTCGATTAAAGCCGGAGACACCATAGTTATAAACGGCGATATCGGAAGACATGGGCTGGCGGCGCTGCTCTCTCGAAATGACTTTTCCTTAAAATCAGATATCCGAAGCGATTCAGCCCCTTTGAATCATGCAATAATGAAGCTTCTTGACGCCCGTATCAAAATACACTGCTTGCGCGATTTGACCAGGGGAGGATTAGCATCGGCATTGGTTGAGATCGCTAACGCCGGCGGTTTTCATTTTGAGGTTCGGGAAAAGGAGGTTCCTGTTGAATCCGAAGTCGCCGCCATCTGCGAAGTTTTAGGATTTGATCCTATCCATATTGCTAACGAAGGGAAATTCATCGCGTTTGTCCCGGAATCAGATGCACAGGATACTCTAAATATCCTCAAGAAAGAATGTTCCATGCCGAACTCGAAAGTAATCGGCGAGGCGCTTGATTCAAATTCCGCGATTGTTACTATGAGAAATGAATTTGGAACATCCAGAATAGTCGATATGTCTGCCGGAGAGCAGTTGCCGCGGATATGCTGATTCTTTTTATATGAGTTGAGGAGGTGCAATAGCTCCCTCAATAGTCTGCACGGCACATGATTAAGATGGAACATTTCTTACTCATGAACGTTTAGCTTAAATGCAAGGGGAATTTTCCGTGGGTAACAGTTCCGCCCCCCTCTGTTACTTCCGACTATTCTCCTTGCTTATTTCTTATAGCCTGTATTATGCATAGATTTCGTTATTAGCAGCGGAAGCCTTGCGCTTCCGGCGTCTTTTTGAAACCCTCAATTCCAGTCCGTATACGATCTACTTCTATTAAGCTCCCGAAGGACAAGCCTTCGGCTACGGATAGATTCCTTTCACGAATTATCCGGGTATTTCACTCACCTTAACAATAATTGGGGTGCGGCAACCAGAGCATAGATTTTAGTGGTTCTACCCTGAGGTTTCTTTTTGCAGTAATCTTCGGTGATAGGTGTTCAAAACATCGCGCCGATATAATACGCCAACGACATGCTCCTTCTGATGAGAATCAACCACCGGTAATATGGATATATCCCGCATTCCGAATAACTGCAGCGCTTCGCGGAGGGAACTTTCGGGATTAACCGTTATCGGCTGTGATCCGATAATATCCGAAACGATGATTAAATCCTGCATCCCCTCTTTGGTTATGATCGTTCTCACATCCTGCATGGCAACCGCGCCCCTTAAGGCGCCGTAGCGATCGATTACCGGATAACAATCATCGCCATTTTCCTCCATGTAGTGCAGAAGTTGACGCAATGTCATCTCAGGCGGAACGGATTTGTAATTCTTTTTCATCACCTCGGCGACCCTGATACTGTCAAGGAGCATAACATCCTTACCGCCCTTAATCCTGATACCTCTTCGTATCAATTTTAAAGTATATATTGATTCATTTTTCAGCCTGTGAGCGACCAGGGTCGAAAAAACCGATGCGATCATCAGGGGGAGTATGATTCGATAATCGTTGGTCATCTCAAATAATATCAGAATCGCGGTGATTGGCGCGTGTGTGGTTCCGGCAACTACTGCGCTCATACCAACCAGTGCGTAAGCGCCCGGAGAGGCGGTGACCGCGGGAAACAGGGAATTCATCAGGATGCCGAAAGAACCGCCTGTCATGGCTCCGATGAATAATGATGGAGCGAAGATTCCCCCGGAACTACCGCTGCCCAGAGTTAATGATGTTGCAATTATTTTGAGGAAAACCAAAATGAACAGCAGGTTCCAGGCGAGGTTGCCATGGAGCGCGGCGGTTATCACTTCATAGCCATCGGAAAATATCTGCGGGAAAAAGAAGCCGATAACGCCCACCATCAAACCGCCCAGCGCCGGTTTTACCGCTGGATGCAATTTAACCTTTTCTTCGAAAATGTCCTCGGACTTGTAGAGCAATGTTGTGAACAAGACCGCTATGGCTCCGCAGAAGAATCCGAGGAGAGAATACATCGGGATCTCCCAGGCGGAAACCAGGTTGTATTTCGGAACCTCGAATGCTGGGAAATCGCCGATGAAATAATGGGAGATAACCGTGGCGATAACCGAGGAAAGGATTACCGGCGAAAATGTGTGGATAGCAAAGTCGCCGAGTATTATCTCCAGTGCGAATAACACGCCGGCGATAGGCGCGTTAAACACAGCGGAAATCCCGGCCGCCGCGCCGCATCCGACCAGCACTTTTACACGCTCGCCGGACATTCGGAAAAGTGTACCGATAGTGGAACCGATGGCTGAACCTATGGCAACGATGGGACCTTCACGCCCCGCCGAACCGCCGGTGCCTATGCATAACGCCGATGATAGCGCTTTTGCCGAAACCATACGAGGCCGTATAACGCCGCCTTTTAATGCAACCGCCGCCATTACTTCGGGAACGCCGTGTCCCTTCGCTTCGCGGGCGAAATAATACGTGATAGGTCCTACAAGAAAACCGCCGATCATCGGGATCAGCGGTACGGTGTATCGCGGGAATAATGTGCCTTTTCCGCTTAGTACTTCCAAACCGGTTCCGATGAAAAGGTCTTTCATCGTCAATACCAGCCATCGGAAAGCTACCGCTCCCACGCCGGTAGCTATCCCTACCAAAAACGCTAATAGAATCAAGACCGTATGTTCGCTGAACCTGAATTTATGAGCGAACCAGTGATAGAATTCCTCGAATGTGTGTCTTATCTTAGGATTGATTACCATAGCATTTATTACAGCTCCATATCCTGTTGAAACATTTCTTTCAGCAGCTTTGCATTTTTAACCGCCTGCCCCTGGTGGCAGTTGTTGAAAAAAAGATATACACTTTTCGTGTCTTCTTTCAATCGCTTTATATATTTCGTCCACATAGAAAGCTCCTCGCGGCTGTAATCATAGTCGTAGCGTTCACCCCCGCCTCCCCACCATTTGTCGGCATTTCTGCCATGAAAGCGAACGTAGCCGATATCGGCAGTGGCTATATCCTGGGGAGCGATCATCCCCTTAAGCTGCGGTTCATCGACATTGCAGTATCCTATATTGAGTTCCCTGAGCAAATCGTATACTTCTGACCGCACCCAGCTATTATGCCTGAATTCCACAAAAAGCGGATGATCTCCGAAATCATGGGCATGACGTTTCAAATACTCTAAGTTGGGTTTTGTTAGTTTAAACGACCAGGGAAACTGCGCCAGGAATCCTTTCAGCTTACCCGAATCCTCAATAGGTTTGGTTGCCTCCAAAAGCTTTGCAGCGCTGTCGGATTTTTCGTCTCTTTTATGAGTGAAATATTGGTTCGCTTTGACAATAAAATCAAAATCATCCTGAGTCTTTTCGCTGAGATGATAAAACACCGCCGAATGCGGGATGCGATAGTAGGTGGAATTTATCTCCACGCAATCGAAGTGATCTTTATAAAATTCCAGCATCTTGCCTTTTTCGATTCCGGCGGGATAAAATGGTCCCACCCAATCGGCGAAGCTGTATCCGGATGTTCCAATCTTAAGCATGATCTTAGCCGTAATCCAAGTTTAATATAATTATGACATCCCAAATGAATATCGTCAAGCGAAGCGAAAAGTATATTTGCCGCCTGAAATTTAATCCCCATATCTATAAAGTAAACAAGGCTATGTCAAGCAGAAATCCGCGCGCTTATGTAATTTGAACATATTCTGCTGCTTTTGAGGCTGAGCGCGATAACGCCAGTAACCAAATGAAAAAAGCGAAAGCTTTCGCTTCCGCAATCCAATAAAAAATACGCCCAGGAGGAGTCGAACCCCCAACCTTCTGATCCGTAGTCAGACGCTCTATCCAATTGAGCTATGGGCGCATTCGAATTAAAATTTAAGCTTATGAACCGATTTTAGCAAGTTCTTTTCTCTGATTTCAAACTGTTTTTATGGTTCGATTCCGAGGATAATCAAGGGTACGGCGGGTACGCCGCGCCCCTGTCTGACAACATTATAGAATTCACCTTCGTAGTAGGCAACCCCGGAACTCATTTGGCATTGAAGAGATTTCATGGGTAATATTTCAATGCCAACATCTATCTGGTCGCCAACATAGAATGCTAAATGCTTGACGAATAAATCATATGCCACAAAAGCGTATTTGCCGAATTGAATTTCGATTGCAATTCTATCTTTTACAAAATCAGTCTGGTTATAACTAAAAATGGGTACTTCTCCAGCAGCCTCAATTTCCGTCCGCTGCTGCTCAGCAGTCAAAGGTAGTGTTGCACGTATTAATTTCTCACTCTTAGTGACCCAATAGCTGACCCGGCTTTCTTTCCAATCCTTTTTCCTTAAAAGGTCCTTGAATTTTACATTCATATCAACTGGGCTAAATAACAACTTGCCTTTCATACTTTTTTCTTTGGATACTTTTGTCCGGCATTCTTCTGCATTTACCGAAGATATAACATCCCTTATCTCTTTCCACAACTCGGGCTTATGGACGAGTAAGAATTCCAGACCGTTTAAATGAGAATAAGTTTCCGAAATAATCATGTGCTGTACATCAAGTGTCTTTACCGAGAAGTGACTCTTGTTCTCCCCCGAGATGATTCCAAGGAGCGATTGTTAATTTGTTACCTGTCTTCTTGGGATCGTAAATTTCACGATCCATTGGTCGAGTTTTCAGCGTGCCTGATATTTCCTTATTGATTCGTTCTTTGGCGATTTCAATATATCTCGAAACTATTTCAGCACCTACTGCCTTTCGTCCGTGCCTAATTGCGGCTATAATTGATGAACCTACTCCCACAAACGGATCAAGCACCCAATCATCCTTTACGGTCATTGATAAAACTAAACGTTCGATTAATTCAACCGGAAACTGGCAAGGATGCTCAGTTTTTTCTACATGATTGCTTTTTACATTAGGAATTTCCCAGACATCTCCGGGATTCTTGCCCTTTGGATTGCAGGAATATTGTCCCGCCTTTGGACCCTTAAAAAACTTTTTGCCTGGATATTTCTGCGGTATGCGAATTGGGTCTAAATCGAATTTATATTTATCAGATTTAGTGAACCAGATTATTGTTTCATATCTCCCTGAAAACCTTTTCCTGCAATGTAAACCATGCTCAAACCGCCAAATAATGCGGTTCCGCATCTTTAGTCCTAAGTCAGCAAAAACCGGGTATAACACTGTGTCTAAAGGTACAATTGAGCCTCTGTCAACATAGTTCCCTACTTGCCAGCAAATGCTTCCCTTTTCAGATAATACTCTGACGCATTCTTTGATCACAAGTTTCTGTTGCTCTAAATATGTATTTAATTTCAACTTACTCTCGTACTCTTTCCCAATATTATAAGGGGGGGATGTGACAATCAATTGAACTGCTCTATTTGGTATTTCCTTTAAAAGTTCCAAACAATTGCCGTGATAAACAACTATTCGTTCTTTGGCTTCAAAACGGGAAGCTATTCTTCGACTTGAGATCATTTGATACATGAAAACAAAATCCTGCTCATAATTATACGGCTTTTACTGGTTGTGCTTTTACAAATTACAGAAGACGTCATAAAATATCAAGTATAAAAGACTTTAGAATTGATAGTAATCTCAAATGTTATTACTCATCCTCCACTTTCACCGCGGTTCCGTATGCTAACAGTTCAGCGGCGCCCTGCATCATCGAAGATGTGCTGAACCTTAAGGTTACAATCGCATTGGCGCCAAGCGCATGCGCTTCGGCAACCATCCTGTCTACCGCCTGTTCCCGGGATTCGGCGATCATCTTGGTGTAATCACTTACTTCCCCGCCAACGATATTTCGCAGAACCGCCATTAAATCCCGTCCTAAGTGGCGAGCGCGTATGGTGTTACCTCGTACTATTCCGTAAACTTCGACAATTCGTTTCCCGGGGATGGAATCGGATGTTACTATTATCATCGCTCTACCTCATCATAGCGTTCATGTTTGTGGGCGAAAAGCCTTTCTCGCAATACGGAAACCAGCAGGATAAGCGCGCCAAAGGCGTATAAATCTTCAGACGCCAAAAGAGGGATATTAATCGCTTAGGATTTGGATGAAAAACAGGCGGATATCAGCAATCCGCCTGCAGCTAAAACATGTTACGGATTAAGAGCGTCCTTTAATCCTTTACCGGGTTTAAAGGTGGCAACCTTGGAAGCTTTGATCTTGAGGGGTTCTCCGGTGCGGGGATTCCTTCCGGTACGAGCTTTGCGCTTGCTGACCGAAAAAGTCCCGAAACCAACGAAGGTTATTTTGTTACCTTTCTTTAGATTTCCTTTGATTCCTTCCAACATTGATTCCATGGCTGTCTTTGCCTGCTTCTTTGTGATTTTAGCATCGGCTGCGATCTTATCGATTAGCTGTTCTTTCATGGGATTGAGCCCTTTCGTTTTACAGTGATCGGATATGTTGAATTCCGCGGAATCTTAGCACCAAATGATAGAGTTGTCAAAGAAAAAATGTCAAAAAATGCCTGAATTTCGGCGTTTTTAGCTGTTTTTTGTCTAAATTAGTAATATCCGCCACCTCTTATGCCTCCTTCGCTGGTCTCAACCTTCACTTCGGGTAGTTCGATTACATTGACTTTAAGGTAATATCCTGATCGCACCCCCTGTGGAATCCAGATAAAACTGCCCTCCCAGCAATGCAAATTCCTGGAGATCTGGAATTCTTGCGACGATATTCGGTTTTTATCCACATCGTAGCGGCAATTCCACTTAACGCGCCAACCCGGCGTTACGGGAGTTTGATAACTGATATTTAACCAACGCGTTATGCTTTTTGATTCGCCGAATCTGCTCTCGGAATACCGCGCGTTGATACTTACGCTCCATGGAGCTTGGGTAGGTATCTCAGGCCTACGTCTCCTACCAAAATACCCGGTGTCCTCCTCTTCTACTTCTTCTGCGAATTCCGGGATTATCGATTGCTCGCCGCTGCTGCCCGAAAATGAAGTACTAAGGGACAGGCTATAGTTCATAAGCCTGGGATGAAGAAAATCCGGAGATACATCGGTGGGATCCTCGGAATAAAAACTATGCTGCATGCTTCCGGATAAGGAAAAATTCCTCACAAGCGAATTAGAACTAAAACTCGTATTCAGGTTCGACCATCTCCTGTCTTCGCTGAGGAAGTTGTAACCTGTACTCATATTAACGGATACAAGATCGAGCTTATATTCTTTACCCCTGACCATCCCTTTCATTTGAAACAGATTATTTAATCCGAACGACATGGAATTGACTCTGGTTCCTGCGCCGCCGACGCCGGTGAAATCGTAATACTCCACGTCCTTGTTAAACTCCGGTTTCCAGCTATAGGCAACGGTAGGAGTTACAACATGCCGGATGGCTTCCACAATCCCGGTGTTGAGCGCGAACATACCATAAAGATTGGTTGTTGCTGAAGCGCCCAGATCATAAGTGGCTCGCCTCTTGAATGTTTTGGTCTCCAAACCGGCTTCCCCGGCTGCCGCGGTCGCGGGGATGTAATACCAGCTTTCCTGGAAGCTGCCCCGAGGAGTCAAAGTTAACACACCACCGACTGTAACCGGAGCGGATAGGCTGAAATTATGATTTGCGGTCATATATTCCTTCCAGGCGTCGGAACCCTCAAAACGGTTAATCTGTCGGTAGTTCTTAGCATCAGCCGAGTAGGAGTAATAGATATTATGATACCATTTCTTAGGCTTCTCGACATTTTTCTTCGGTTCTTCGTAAGGGAACAGCGCCTGGTTTCTCCGGGAGTACCTGATCGTCGGAAGCTGCTCGGTTCTGATGTCGGTGTCGAGATTCCAATTCTGGTTAACCGTGATAGTCAGTGAAGCGTCTTCGAATCTCTTGGAAAGTGAAGCATGCGATGATAATTGTCGATTTCTGATCTCCTCCGGATCGTAGCTGATATCATCGGTAAAGCTCTTATCGCTCATAAAAGTACCGGAAGCAGTCAGAGAAGTGGTCTCATTGATAGTCTGATTATGTCCGAAATTAAGTCTCCACCTCTGGCGTTTAATCCTGCTCATGCCGGCGAATCGGGATTCGTTAACCAGCGAAGTGTTCACACGTCCGCTCAATTTGTAGCGCAATGCGTATCGTCCGGTTAGATTAAGAGCGATATGAGAATCCTCGAAGTAATCGAAAGTCCCCTCTACGTCCCAGTATTCGGATGCCGCCCAATAATATCCGACATTTCGTATGAAGCGTTCTCCGCGTTCAAAATTACCTATCTCGAAAGTCGTGAATCCGGAATGCCTGCCTTTTTTGATCGGAAACACATAGAACGGCAGCGCCGCCACCGGTAAGTCCCCGATATACATGATAACCGGTTTGGCGATCACTTTATCCCTGGCGATAAGCTTCATTTTCTTGCAATAAAATCCGTAATGGGGCTCCATCAGATTACATGAAGTATATATTCCATCCTTAACATACAAAACCTCATCGCTCACCTTCCGCAGATCCTCGCCGCCGTAGAATCCCCCTTCGAATTGCGTATCTCCATAGGTAATTCTACCTTTCTTATTGGCGATATTGTACTCCATCTTGTAGCCGATAATTCTGTCCTCATTTTCCTGCAGGATGGGGGGACCTTTGTAGTAAGTACTATCGCCTTCCCGGATAGAATCGCCTTCGGCATACACGTAATCCTGAGAAGTAACAAATACGATCCTGTGCGCCTCCAGATTCATGGTTTGGTAAATGACTCTGGAATTACCTATCAGGATGATAGAGGAATCATCTGCTGCATAATCGATGTCATTGGAAAAGTAGCGAACCGTATCTTCAACCACGGAATCCGGCGGCGCATCCTCGGGGCGGAAGCGGTAATTCCCCCTGGCTCCTCCTAAAATCAAGGCTCGGCTCAGTTCCTTATCCTCGATGTAAAATCTGATGGTATCTCCCGATGCTTCGTTGATGCCGCTGGTGGTGTCCGATTCCGCCGGTTTATAGAAGCTGGTGGCGCGTTCGACAACTAATACGCTATCCGGTTTTTCATCGGTAAGGTAAAAGTCGATCCATTCTCCGGTAAGGATACTCACCGAACCTTTTCTCCCCAGACTATCCGGCGAGGGTTCATATTCGGCTTCAGCACTGCCAATCACCCTGATATGGGATACTTCATCTTTGGCGGTATAAACTAAAATAGTGTCTCCTTCAAGGCAGGATTCTTCAATGGTCGCAATCGGTGTTTCTTCCAACCGAACATATTCTTCTTCCCTGTAAAAGTAAGCTTTGCCCGCCGTTGCCACCATATCTCCCTTGGTTATCTTCACCGAATCAGTGGCAATGCCGATGTCTGCATCGCCGAAATATTCCAGTTTTAAGGCATCGATAACTACCCAGGAGGTATCCCCTTCGTCCCTTGCCTTTAACTGAGGATTGTCCTTCATAAGAAGGTATTCCTGTTCGCGAAGATAATCCCCCCTATCCCCTGTCAAAATTACTCTTCCGGAATCGGTGGTCGCTACTACATTTCCGCGTGCGATAATCTTTTTGTTCTTTCTGAAATATGTGGCGCGGTCGGTACTTACCGTCCCGCCTTCTCCGTCGTCCATAAAAACGCTATCGACTAACACTACCTGTCCCGCGGATTTATACCATACGGCTCTCTGGCTGGAGATTTCTGTTTTGCCCTGCCTGAACTGCACGTTTCCGATTAGATTTACGATAGTGTTGTCTTCATAATTTTTGATCTCGAGATGATCGCTATGTAAAAGCTCCAGAGGCGCCTTGTCTTCCTCAGCGGCAGCATAGCAGTTCGATACAAAGAGAAAAGTGATTATCAGGAAGGTTATAAATGATGTTGGGCGGTGATTCAGCATATTATATATATCGTCTTATCCATAGACGAAAAGATATTAATCCAAGTTTCCACGAAAATCAACTACAATACTATATTATATGCATAGTCTCGGAAAAAGATGAATAAAGGATTAATGTTAGTAAAAGGATATCGGGGTTTCTCGCTCGCTCCGATCGGTATGAATGAGAGATTGTCAAAGCCGGCGTATGGCATGTATAGCCCCACCGAAGGCGGGGATAAGCATGCTGATGGATACAAGACATACTTATCCCGGATAATTCATAAAGAACCTTAATCCGTAGCCGAAGGCTTGTCCTTCGGGAGTTTAATAGAAGCAGAACATTTACAGATTGGAATTGAGTATCTCAAAGAAACGCCGGAAGCGCAAGGCTTCCGCTGCCGATAACTAAATTTGTGAGTAATACAGGTTATCTCTACGCCTGCGGCTACGAGCTAAGCATGCCGCTCATGTTGGGTTTTTGTACAGTCGGGTGAGGGCAAGACCGGACAATTATAATGCCACACCTGTTAAAACCGCCCTATAAGAATTATAGCAGATGCCGCAGTTCCATCAACAGGGTTGGATGCTGCACCAAGGCGGTCATAAAAACGCGCTTCAAAGTGCGATCTTCACCCGGAAGAGAATTCATGCTATCGCTGATTTTATTAAAAGTCTCGTCGGAGAATTTATTGATAACTTCCTTTATCCTGTAGAACCTCTCGTGGTTTTTGCCGATCCGCTCATGCCATTTTTCGGGATAATCCTTAAGCCCCTCTTCAGTCCAGTCTCCCCTTTTTACAGCTTCGGCAGCGGTTTGCCCCGCTAATTTACCTCCGATCATACCGTTTATGATACCGGCTCCGGTCATGGGATTAACCTGACGCGCGGCGTCACCGCTGAGCATAAGATTATCCGCTGTTATATGTTTTAAGGTTGCCTGAACCGGGATGCCGCCGGCAACTTCGGATAATATCTTCGCTCCTGGGTATTTGCGCTCTACAAAGCTATCTAACAGAACGCGCAGTGATTTCCCTTTTATGGCATTACCCGCGCATCCTAATCCCACCGATGCTGCACTATCGTCTCCGGGGAACACCCAAAGATAACCCCCCGGCGCAACATCTTTCCCAAAGTAAAAATCGCAATATCTATTATTAATTTCGGGATGCGTCAATACGTACTGTAATGCTCCCTCGGTGTTTCGCAAGGCGGTAACCGTTTTGAGCCCCAGCCATCGTCCGACACGTGATTCAACGCCATCGGCGCCTATGATAATCTTGCAGTTAACGGATATCTTTTCCCCTTTGTAGAGCATGTTAACATTAATAGTCCCATCATTACAACGTTCTGCGCTCTTTCCCATACATGATGTCGCCAAATCAGCTCCCTCTCTTACGGCGAGCTTTGCTAATTCGCGGTCGAAAACACGACGGTCCAAAATATAGCCCTTGTTTACGGGCGTTAATAAAACATATTTATCATTAGGCGGAAACAGGCGGATTTCGCGGATATAATTGCGAATAAATGAAGGATGAGGTTTGATAAACTCCTCCAGAGGCTTTTCACTCACCCCTTCGGCGCATCTCACCGGAATCCCTATATCGCGTTTTCGTTCTATCAGCAGCACATCGGCGCCGCCTTCGGCTGCAAAGCGCGCCGCAGTGGAACCGGAGGGACCGGCGCCGACAACCACCACATCATATTTATTCTTCATCGGTTTCCTCCAGGGCGTCCATTGGGCAGATTATGATGCATTTTTTGCAATAGGTGCATTCCTCTTCGATAATATGCAGGTATCTTTCATATAATTCCAGGCAGTCGGGCGGACAGATCGACAGACATGTACCGCAAAGATCGCATTTGACCTGGTTTAACCTTGGTACACTATTTTTCATGGCTTTATTTCAGGAATATGTATCGGTTTTTATGCTGTTTATGAAGAAGCGAATATAGAACGGCAGATTCCCAAAATCAAGAAAAATTGGAAGAGTGAGGAATATATCTCATGGATAGTCAGTTCGCTGCAAATAGAAAAACCCGCCGTTGAGCGGGTTTTTCGGAGGAGTGTTTGCTATGTGTGTGATTACTTGCCTAAAGTCTTCTCGCCCGGTTTCCATCCGCAGGGAGTCAACTCGCCGGTCTGTAAAGCCTGAAGAGTTCTTAATGTCTCTTCCACATTTCGACCGATTCCGGTGTCATTAACAACAGCGGATCGAAGGTTGCCATCGGGATCGATAATGAAAGTTCCGCGCAGGGCAATACCTTTGTCTTCCAGCAATACGCCGTAATCACGTGAGATCTCTTTGGTGATATCGGACAGAAGCGGGAACTGCAATTTGCCCAAACCGTTGTTAATCCATGCCAGGTGGCTGTAGACCGAATCAATTGAAGTGCCGATTATTTCAGCATTAGACTCAGTAAATTGTTTATAATACTCATTAAAGCCTGTTATCTCAGTCGGGCAGACGAAGGTGAAATCAAGGGGATAGAAAAACAGGACGACCCATTTGCCCTTGTAATCGGAAAGCTGAATTTCCTTTAACTCGGAATTGGGCATTACAGCCTCTCCTCTGAATTCCGGTGCTTTTCCTGTTACTTGAGTATTCATATTCAAAACTCCTTTCAATGTATTGTAAATAGCAATATTAATTTCTATCTGATTTCAATCATAGGTATTTGCAACTTGGGGATAATCAGCTATGTTCCCAAAATCTACACTCGATTTGTCAAATTTAAAACAATTTTCTAAGTTGAATCACTTTCGGACGGCAGCTTAAATGAAATCTTGCGACAGCTGGTATGAGGTGGTCGGTTTTGCTCAAATTTTGAATTATTATGACGATATCCTTCATAGTCTCAGGCGCCATTGCATTTGCGAAAATGGGAGGATTACATGGTTATGCAAAAAAGCTCAAAACCCCTTTATCTGTTCGTAGTTTCTATTACAATTCTGATGTTGACAATATCTGTTAGTTGGAAAGATGCCAAGGCAGAGTTCATTTATGAGAAATCGGTGCGGGGAGCATCAATAGGCGACGGTTTTGCAGCCCTTGCGGATGAACCGGCAGGAGTATATCATAATCCGGCGGGTATTGCATATCTCAATGGCGCCCAAGTTTCCACGATGTTTAACAGCATCAGCGATTACGGATTGGGAAATTCCGGTGAATTCCCGTTTTCCGGGTGTGTAAGCGCTTACAAAGAGTTCGAAGGTGTCGGTAATATGGCGTTGAATCTCTATAGAATGGGCTCCATAAACTCTGCTACGGTATTAAATACAACTAATCAGCTATTACTTTCATACTCCCGACTGCTCAATCCCTGGTGGGCGGCCGGTATAAATCTCAAGTACACCTATGAATCTAACTTTGGCAAACGAAAAGGCGCTGATATCGATCTGGGGCTATTGTACGACGCCAATGAGAAAGTAAACGTGGGATTTACGGTAAGAAACCTGTTCCAGACTAAGATGACGCCGTTGTATGAAGGCGCTTATCAATATTTAGACAGGCTCGCGCTCACATCGCTAACCTATACCACTCAGGATCCATGGGAACCGACAGTGTTTGCATTCGCATTAGGAATAAAACAACAAGCGGTGGTTGATCGAAAGGTTGGATATGGACTGGGTTCGTTCGGCGTGGAACAATGGTTCCGCTACGATATGCCGTTTAGCTGGATATTGCGCGGGAGCTACACGGCAACCAAAGATGACGATGTAAACTTCCGTCAGTTCAGCGCAGGTTTCGGTTTGCGATTCAGAAACGGAGACAGCTTCTGGCGATTAGACTACGCTTTTCAGAAATATCCCTATGATGGGGCGGTGCCGTTGACCGGTAATCACATAGTCTCTGTTGTGTACGGATTCGGATGTCTGAATGAGCAGTATTAGATAGGCGTCACCCCTGAGGCGAGTTAAAAACTTCTTATCGCTTAAGAATTTCGGAAATATCTTTGGACTACGCTCGCCAAGTCCAAGTATTTCAAAATAGCGCCATCCAGTATCTAACCTTTTTCGCAGTGTCTGCTAATAAGCAAAGGGTAGTTTATTACTCGGTATCGAAATCCGTTGAGCGTTCCCGCTTTAATCTGCTGCGGTGCTTTTTCTCGGCAAGACGTTTCTCATCAGCGCGCTTGGGGATTTTGGTGGGTTTACGTTCCGGCTTTTCTTTTAAGGCATTCCGAAGCAGTTCCCTGAATTTCTCGATTACCGCCTCCCGGTTAGCCGCCTGGCTGCGGTGTTTCTGTGAAACCACCCGTAGGACACCCTCCTTATTAATGCGCGTCTTCAACTCATCAAAGAGCAACTCTTTTTGCCCATCAGTCAAGCTGGGTGAGTTAGGGACATCGAATAGCAATGTAACGCGGGTGCTGACTTTATTGACATTCTGCCCCCCGGGACCGCTGCTGACGCCGAAACTGAAACTGATCTCGTTATCAGCTATGGTTACATCTTTTGCGATTTTAATCATAAGTCAGGATTAGTTTCATATTTTCAGACATTTATCCAACTTATCATCATTGCTTTTAGTTCGCAAGATATCATATAAAGTTTAAGACATATGCAGGTTCTCCCGAATAGATGATTCTGATTAAATCCAGCGCCTATAGTTATACCTCGGATACAGTACGTTTACCGAAAACCTGGTAGAGTGCCGGAAGTACTATCAGGGTTAATATAGTCGATGTCATTATTCCGCCGACTACCACCGTAGCTAGGGGACGCTGCACTTCGGCGCCTACTCCGGTTGAAATCGCCATCGGCACGAAGCCGAATGCCGCCACCAACGCGGTCATCAGCACCGGACGCAGACGTGTTATGGCGCTTTCTTTGATGGCGGCGGTGATATTATGTCCCTCCGAACGCAGCCGTTTGATAGTGGAAACCAACACCAACCCGTTCAAAACTGCTATTCCCGATAGAGCGATAAATCCCACACCGGCCGAGATAGAAAAAGGCATCCCTCGCAATGCAAGAGTTACTACGCCTCCCAAAGTAGCCAACGGCACACCGGAGAATATCAGGATAGCGTCACGAGCAGATCGGTATGTCCAGTAAAGCAGCCCGAAAATTAAAAACAAAGCTATCGGAACCACTATGGCTAATCGCATTCGCGCTCGCTCCAGATTCTCGAACTGGCCGCCCAACCGAATGAAATAGCCGTTAGGTAAAGTAATCTGCTCATCCAATTTCGACCTTAATTCATCTACAAACGAACCCATATCTCTCTCACGTACATTACACTGGACAACAACCCGCCGTTTACTCCACTCACGCGTTATCGACGCAGGTCCCTCATCAAGCATGATTTTAGTAACCCGATCCAAACTCACCAAGCCGCCGGTTGATGAACGAAGCAGAATTCTGTTGATATCCTCGACACCTGACAGACGAGTTGTATCGACTCGAACAGCAAGCTCAAACCGCCGCTGCCCTTCGAATACATCTCCCACTGTTATCCCGCCGATACTCTCTATACCGGTTAATACATCCCGCGCTGTCAAGCCGAATCTGGATAGTCTGTGTCTATCCACAGCGAGTTTCATCTGGGGCTGACCCGTTAACTGCTCCACCGTCACATCAGCGCTTCCGGAGATTAACTCGACCAGAGCCGCTATCTCCTCCGCTTTTTGCTCGAGTGTATCAAGCTCATCACCGAATAGTTTAATCCCGATATCAGACCGGATGCCGGACAGCATCTCATTGATCCGCATCTCGATCGGTTGAGTGAAGATACGGTTCTGCCCCGGCATATCCGAAAGCTCTTCGTCAATTGCATCAACTAACTCCTGCTGAGTACCGGCTCGTACCCATTGATCACGAGGTTTGAGCGAAATGAACATATCCGAGAGCTCCAAACCCATCGGGTCTGTGGATAATTCCGCGGTGCCCGTTCTTGTCCAGATTAAATCGATTTCGTCCGGGAATTTCTCCAATAAGTTTTTCTCAATCCGGGTGTTATATTCAACCGATTGCTCCAGTGAGATTCCCGCCAGCCGCACCAGGTTGATTACGATGGTGCCTTCGCTAAGGCGCGGAACGAACTCCGATCCCAACTGCCGGAACAAACCTATACCTCCTATTATCAGAAGCAGGGTAACAATAATAACTGTGCGGCTGTATTTTATCGCCAGATCAAGTACCGGTTTGTAAGCCATCCTTATCCAGTTTACGAATTTCGGTTCACGTTCAGTTACACTCCGCTTAAGAAACGTCCCGATCAATGCCGGCATCACGGTAAAAGACAGAATCAATGAACCGGTTAAAACAAAAACAACTGTCAGCGCCATAGGGCGAAACAGCTTGCCTTCCACTCCCTGCAGAGTTAAGATGGGAAGATAGACGATGATAATTATCAATTCGCCGAAAAGGGTCGGTTTGCGGACTTCCCAAATAGCGTCACGAATCACCTGCAAACGATTTGCCGACGGTTCCGAATGAGTCAGACGGCGTACCGAATTCTCGACCTGGATAACGGCGTTATCAACCGCGAGTCCGAAATCTATAGCACCCAGGCTCATCAGGCTGCCGACAATACCCACTCTGGACATCATGTCGAACGCAAACAGCATCGAAAGCGGAATAGCGGACGCCACAATCAGTCCAGCGCGCAGATTCCCCATGAAAAGGAACAATATCGCAATTACCAGCGCTGCACCGTAAAAAAGGTTATGTTCAACCGTTGAGAGCACCTTATCGACCAATTCAGTGCGTTCATAAACCGGCTCTAATTCTATATCCTCCGGTATTCCCTGGCGCGCCTCTTTCAGTCTTTCCGAAAGTTCACGTGTAACCGAAGCGGGATTCTCACCGGTGATCATAAAACCCAATCCCAGCACAGCCTCGCCTGTACCGTTATAGGTGGTTGCGCCGCGCCGAATCTCATGTCCGATTGCTGCCTCCGCAATATCCTTCACCGAGATCGGAATACCCTCCACCGAAGCGATGACAATATTCTTGATCTCTTCGATTGTTTCAACAACGCCGATACCCCTCACCAGCGTCATCTCCCCGCCTCTATTTATCTGTCCTCCGGGCACATTGCCCAGTTCGGTTTCCACTGACGAAACCACCTCGTGAAGAGTCAAACCGTATTTAGCTATTTTAGCGGGGTTAAACAGGATTTGATACTGCTTGACGAAACCTCCCCAGCTATTCACCTCGGCGACACCGGGGACAGCAAGCAGCTGCGGCTTTACCACCCAATCCTGTACCGTTCGCGCTTTGGTTTCATCGTCCGAGTTACTTATAATGATGTAGTGGAATATCTCGCCCAGGCCGGTGGATACCGGGCTCAGCTTGGGAGCGCCTACGCCATCCGGCAATTCCACCGATACCAGTCGTTCGCTGACCTGCTGGCGAGCAAGGTACAGATCGATCTCGTCCTCAAAAATTGTAGTGATCTGAGACAATCCGTATTTCGTTACCGAACGAACTTCATCCAATCCGGCAAGTCCGGTAAGAGCTTGTTCGATAGGATATGTCACCAGTATCTCAATATCCTCCGGTGACCAGCCGGGCGCGGAAACGTTTACCTGAACCATTACCGGGGTTGTGTCCGGGAATGCATCGAACGGCAGGTTCCACAGGGCGATAAGTCCGAAGACGACTAACACCGAGGTGAGCGCCAGAACCGCATAGCGATATCTGAGTATGGTTTCAACTAAATATTTTAACATACTACACCCTAACCGACCGGATCAAGACCGCAGCACCCGGCTCCGAGGCTCGATTTCTTCAGTTCGGTTTTCAGAAGAAATGCGCCATCGACAACCACCTCATCACCCGGATTTACACCATCGGACGCCTGGTAATAATCGCCGCTGCTTGAAACCAGCTTCACCTTGTAAGGACGATATCGTGAATCGGATTCCTTGACGAAAACTACGTTACAGCATCCTTCCCACTGCACCGCATCCTTGGGGACAAGCATGACCTGTTCTTCTCCATATTGTGAAATTCTGGCGACGCCGAATTCCCCTGCATGTAATTCGGCATTCGGATCGACTACTTCGGCGCGCACAATTCCGGTGCGAGTATGCGGGTCGATATATCGGGACACCCAGATAATTTTAGCGCCCGCCTGATTTAATCCGAATCCGTCGGAGGTAAATGTCAGAGCCTGACCGACCTTAACCTGCCGTATCTGCTGTTCGGTAAGACGCGCTTCAATCCACATATGTTGCGGATCCGCTATCATTGCAAATGCCCTGCCGGCTTCCATCAACTCACCAAGTTGAGCTATTCGCTGAACCACCACCCCGCTTGCCTGAGCTCGCAACGGGAACCTGTTTGAAACCGATTTTGCCTCGATGATCAAATCAATATCATCTTCATTCATCCCTGCAGATATCAACAATCCCCTGTAGCTGTTCAAGTCGGTTAATGCCTGTTCGGCAAGCGCTTCTTCCCGCTCAAAATCCTGATCGCTAATCAGATTCCTGTTTTTAAGTTCCTTGTGCCGTTCGAACTCTTTCTGCTCGACTTGATAGGCAGCGTATGACTTCAGCAATCCCGCTTGCAGTTCGGCAATTTCCGGAGATTCCAATATCGCTAATATATCACCTCTCCGGACAGCATCCCCCGGAGATACGAGCCAGCGCGACACCAAGGCTTTAACCGTGGATGTTATCACATTCGATTTGGTCTCGTCGAAAACTACTTCCGCCGGGGCTTCGATACTCATTTCCTCTTCGGCGCTGTGCACCAACCGGGTAGTTAGCCCGGTTTTGCGGGCAGTATTCGCTGATGCAAACTGTATCAAGGCGCCATTGGTAGCGCAGACATCGGAATTGGGGCGATAGAATAGGGAAATCTCAATCTCATCCTCCATCGATACTATCGAAACTTCCCTGAGTAGTTTCTCCTGCGGGAATTCGATTCCGGGGTTACACAAGCGGCAGTGCGATTCCGGTATACCGTGTCCCGCACACCAATCGCCGGTCTCTTTGAAATGCGCCACTAATTCCGGATGGCATACGGTGCATTCCGATTCGGGGACAGAATGTTCGGCGCACCAATCTATCGCCTCACCGCCATGAGCTGCGGCGGCTTCCGGATGTTCCCCGGGAGGATTATTATGTCCGGCGTGGGGATCGATTTCCTCGGTATGAGTAACGTCGGCGGTTTCGTCATGCTGCGAACCGTAATTTCCAAAATAATATGCGGAAACTATGGCAATCGAGAAAAACAAAATTATTATAAACAAGGCTTTTGAGGATAATCTCATACTACATCTCCTTTCAGAAATGATGAAAACTCCATAACTACTAAATAATTCGTGCTTGGAAAGGGCTCTTCCAAGCTCAGTCTTCAACTAATTTTCGGGGATGTACCTAAGAGATTCTTGGAGGGTGATCGATGCCGCTGATCCATTCGTTGTGGTAATGGCTTGGCATTCGGTTGATTACCCATGTGAAATTATTATAAGCTGAGTGTAGATTGGGATTAGTGTCACCTATCGCTATTAAATGATGAGTGCAGTTAAGGCAAATGCACAAATCGGAGCATTCGCATTCGTCTTCGCAGTGGTTTTCATAAAACTCCCCTGCGGATATTAATGAAAATGCCGCCAAAACAGCGAACGAAATAATAATAACGATTGGTTTTCTATCGCTGAAATTCCTCATATTCGAATTTAAACGCCTTAAGCATCCGGTTGGTTCCGAAAAAAATCGACGGATTAAGTGGGATTTTAGGGAAGTATCTCACCCGGGAATAGTTCAGTAACTTCATATTTTTAAGAAAAAATAAGCGCAAATAGTTTTATTTAATGATGGAAAATGCTATATTACGAATCGAGTCATCGATGCTGATGAGTAATTCATTCAATTGGTAAAGTTGACTGATAGAATAAAGCTGTAAACTGCAATGGATGATTTTATTTCCTAAAATGGCAATTGTACGAACGTATATATTCAGCACATTGATAGAATCAACCGCCGAAGCTGCTGTTCATTAACACTATTTAACGGAGGAACTAAATGGTAAATCAAGATGAAAATCCTGCAAAATACCTGTCGTTAGAATCCATTTTCAAAAATCGTACGTTCAAAATTCCTGACTATCAGCGAGGCTATGCTTGGGATACACGACAAGTGGATGATTTAATAAATGATATTATGTTATTGATGGAAAACCAAAATACGCATTTTACAGGAACCATCGTAGCAATTAGATCGGACGAAAGAGACGCTTTGTTCGATATCGTGGATGGTCAACAAAGACTGACTACTATCTTAATTATCCTTAAGTGCATTCACGATAGAAATGTACCACAGTACAGTTACTTGTTTGAGCAATATATTGAGAGGAAAATCAACGGTGATAGTATAGTTGTTTTAAAGCACAACAAGGAATCAAAAGATTTCTACTATGACTACATCATACGCGATAACAAACCGGATCCCGAAGTTAATTCCCATGAAAACTTGAAAACTGCAAAGGAGAAAATAGAAAAATGGCTCAAGGACTTTAGCGAAAGCGAAAAGATTGTAGAGATATTAACCCATCGCTTGAAATTCATATTTTTTACTCCTGATGATTTTAAGGAAGCGGGGCTTATGTTCGAAGTCATAAATAATCGTGGTAAGCGGTTGAGTGAATTAGAGAAAATAAAAAATTATTTTATTTACTACTCTACAATTTTTGAATCGAAAAGTCTAAGGGATTTTATTAATAATAAATGGAGTGAAATCCTAAAATACTTAAACAAATCGCTGATTTCCAGTAAACAAGAAGAGAATCAATTCTTACGCTACACCTATTTGGTATTTTATAGTCATAGCAAAGACGAGAGCTGGCATGTTTATAGGCAATTAAAAGAAGAGTGGCATCCAATTAGTGGTATATCTACCAATTCGCTTGATGAAAGCACGGAGAAGATACGAGAGTATATCGAGTTTTTGGTTCAGAGCGCGAAGGCGCTGGCATTCTTAGACAACCATAACTTTTTCTGTTCCACAGATAGAGGCGATAATAAGAAAGATCTCCTAATAAAGGTTTTAGGCTATATAAGGTGTCATCCTGTGAGAGCGTCAATAATGCCCTTATACCTCTTGATTATGACAAAAATGATGCAAGGAAAATGTAGCACGAAAACTACCGTAGAATTGCTGAATATATTGGAGCGACTCAATTTTCGTGTATATGTTCTTCCCAAGGTTACTTCACGCGCTGATTCAAAGCAAGCAGAGCTATTCAGATATGCAAATGAATTCTATGGAACCGCCATGGATGACACAGCTATGAGTAAACTGAAAGATAAATTAATTGAGTTTACGCTGAGCAATTGCTCAGCTGACACACTTGTAAAGAATCTTACCATTGATAAAGATGACCCTGAGGACTATGAAAGATGGCACGGGTTAAGGTACTTTCTGGCCCGTTATGAAGAGCACCTTCAAAGTAAGAAGAGTACAACATTCGATGTCCGAAAAGTACTTAAAAGCAGAAGAGATGGACAAAGCGGGGACTATTTATCCATCGAACATATTTGGGCTAGAGACAATAGACGCAAGTTATTTCCTGCGGACCACTTCGAAAAAAGGAGACTCGGGAATTTAGTACTTTTGAATTTGCGTAGAAACATACAATTCCAAAACGATCATATTGAGAAAAAAGTTGATATGATAGAAAAGGAATCCGATAGTATGTTTCAAGTTAACGAGCTAAAGAAGATTTTAGATAAGGCTAAAAACCGTTTAAGGAGAAAATACAAAAGAAAAAGCAAGTATTATCCCGAATATCTTTCAGGGGCAATAAACGATATTCGAGAAATTAAATTGATAGAGTTCGCACTGGAATCATGGAAATTGCCCGGAGACAATGTTGATAGAAGAATAGACAGTTACATCAAGGGATCGGGGGCATAGGAATATCACACCAATTCTTACGAGCGAAAGTGAATAACCTAACATTCAAACTAGCTCTAGCACTTGAGCGAAGCCTCTTCGCACGCAAGCGCCTCATCGCCCCCACTCTGCGGGTGGGATATCAGTGGCTGGATTCGGTGACGCGTGCCGGGCAGCCGGCGCTTAATGTGCATGTCGATACATTGAGGAAATCGGCGCTGGATATCGCTCTGCCGGAAATTCAGCGGCAAGGTTCGAAATACCTCAGTGGGATTCAAGCGGAGATTCTCGTTTATGGTGTTTTTGCCGGGCTGCAGCGTGAGGGCAAGGGATATCTTACTAATCTCAGTATCAGCCAGGGGCTGATTGAACGGTTGGTCGGTTCCATCAATGATCTGCGGCTTGCCGGAATTAGTTCAGATGCACTAACTGCCGCCGGTTTCGAGGTTGCTCTAAAGGCTAACGAAATCAAGAAGCTGCTGGCGCTATACGAAGCGGAATTGGAGCGCCGGAAACTTGTGGATTATGCCGATGCTCTGCGGATCGCCGTCAATCGGATGCGAAGTGAAACCGGAGGATTGGGAGACGATGCAGTCTACCTGATACCAGAGGATATAGCGCATGACCTTAAAGGATTGGAGCGGGAATACTGGGAGAGTATCCCCGAAGATCAGCGCGTCATACTTGAAGTGGATAAACCCGATGAGCTTCCATCGGGGCAACCGAGTGATGCATCGCTTCTGCAATTCATTTCCGATCCCAAGTCCGCGCCGCTTCCTACAGATGACGAAACTGCGCGAATATTCCGGGCGGTCGGCGAGGTAAACGAAGTTAAGGAAGTGTTGCGATGCTGCCATGAACAGAATATACCGTTCGATGACGTCGAGATAATCCATACTGACCGCGAAACATACGTTCCCCTGATATATGAAATCATGTCCGGACTGAATCCGGAGGATGAAGATGAAATACATGTCACATTCGCCGAAGGGATTCCTATACGATACTCCCGCCCGGGCAGGGCGGTGATCGCCTGGCTGAACTGGATAGAAGAAGGTTATCCGCAAGCAACGCTGGTGAGAATGATTCAGGATGGCTTGCTGATGATAGAGGCGGATTCGCCGGAGAAAGTGAATTATGCTGAACTCGCCAATACACTCAGAGCCGTTCCGATCGGAGCGGGAAAAGAAAGATATCTCGCAAAAATCGATGAGGAGATTATAGCATATCAAAAGCGTATCGAATACCGTTATAAAACAGAGGAGCAAGACGACGAAACGGGCAATACAGAGGAATATGCCCGCAGAATAGAGAAACTCGGTGTTATCAGACGGCTCGTAGAGCAACTTCTGTTTTGCTGTACGGATATAAATAACAACAAGCAGTTTCTTAGCGGCATCCGCGATTTCCTCGGTAGCAATGTCCGTTCGATTGATCGCATGGACCAATATGCCAGGGAATATCTCGATGATACAACCAAGGAGCTAATGGATCATCTCGAGGATGATACTATCGAGGGTCTAAGTATACCTGAATGGCTGATTGACATCGTAAATTCTCAAGGAGTCGAGGGGAAAGGACCTCGTCCCGGATGTCTGTATGTCGCTCCCCTGCATGTCGGAGGGCATTCAGGCAGAAAGCATACATTCATAATCGGCCTCGACGACGCGCGTTTCCCCGGTTCGGGCGGACAGGATCCGATACTTCTCGATGATGAGCGGGAAGGATTATCCGGTAACCTGACGACAGCCCGGAAACGTGTTGAGAAACGGTTGAAAGTTTTTGCTTATCTGCTGTCTCGTCTGCGAGGTTATATCACGCTTGGTTATTGCTGTCGGAATCTAATCGATGACAGGGAGATGTTCCCCAGTCCGGTCTTGATATCAGCTTTCAGGATATTGTCCGGAAATGCCGAGGGGGATTATGCACAGTTCATTGAATGGATACCGGATCCCGTGTCGTTTGCCCCGGACAGATCGAGCCGGTGCATGGACTCAAACGAGTGGTGGATATGGAAATTGAGCGGCGATGAAAGATACTCCAACGCACAGGATTTATTGCATGAACAGTTTCCACACCTCAAGCGCGGGGCAATCGCAAAGGAGGCGCGTGAAAGCGACCGGTTCACCGAATATGACGGCTATGTGCCGGAAGCAGGCGCGGATCACGATCCCACCGAATCCGACGCACCGGTTTTATCAGCAAGCAGACTGGAAACCCTGGGAAGGTGCCCCATGGAGTATTTCTTCAAATATGTTCTGGGGATTGAGTTGCCGGAAGAGTACGAAATCGATCCCGCCGTTTGGCTGGACGCACTCCAGAAAGGGGAGCTGCTCCATTCCGTATTCAGGAAGTTTATGTATCAACTCAGAAGCCAAGAATTGATTCCGGTATTTGATCGGGATATTAAGCCGCTGCGGGATATCTTAGACAGTGAAATTGAAGACTGGTGCGATATACAGCCGCCTCCTAACACCGATGTATATAATCAGCAGGTTAGGGAACTGACAATGGCAGCTATGATTTTCCTCCATGAAGAAGAGATATATTGCAAAGATTACATCCCACTCCATTTCGAAGTATCTCTGGGATTAATGCCTGAAGAGGAAGGGACGCCTCTGGATGTTATCGAACCGATGGAAATTATGCTGCCTTCCCGCAAAGTTATCCGGGCACGCGGAAGGATCGACAGGATAGACGAAGTTAAACGTAGCGATGGGATGCAGTTGGCTGTCTGGGATTATAAAACCGGCAGCGCTTACAACTACGACGTGAATGATCCATTCAATAATGGTCGTCGTATCCAGAATGTTTTGTATCTTGAGATGCTGAAATCGCGCCTACAACAGCTCCAATCGCTATCGAGTGTAAAAAAGTTCGGTTACTATTTCGTAAGCCAGCGAGAACATGGCGAGCGTATCGAATGGGATGCCGACCAGTTAGAGCAGGGGAGAGAAGTCCTGCAGAATCTCTGTGATCTGCTGGCATCCGGCTGTTTCCCATTCACTGATGATTCAGACGATGTAAAGTTCAGTGACTGCATATTCACAGCGGAGGACAACGATGTCCTAACAGGTTACATTGCGGCTAAATTGCAGAATCCCGACAACGCGATGTTGAATCCCTTAAAAATGTTGAGGGATTACCCCACGGAGGAGGAAGATGAGTAAGTCGAATAAAAAGCTTCCCCCATTGGCGGACCAAAATCAGCGTGATATGATATTAACCGAGCTGGATAAAAATATACTTGTAGAAGCTGCCGCCGGTACCGGTAAGACAACCAGCATGATCGGAAGGATGATCGCGCTTATCGAAAGCGGGAAGTGTAGGCATGTACGGACGATGGCGGCGGTGACATTTACGCGCAAGGCAGCAGCTGAGTTAATATCCCGCTTCCAGATCGAGCTGGAGAAAGCAATCAGGGAAACCGGGGGTGAAGAGAAGGATAATTTAAGCCGAGCATTGGAAAATATCGAGCAGTGTTTCGTAGGCACCATCCATTCTTTTTGCGCTCGGATACTCCGCGAACGTCCGGTTGAAGCTAATGTGGATATATCGTTTACGGAGGCCGACGAGGAGACCGATTCTCGTCTGCGGGCGGAAGCATGGGACTTGTATTGTGCGCGGCTACTCACTGACGAGAAGGAAACCATCACATCGGAACTGAATCGATACGGATTACAGCTATCGCATCTTGCGGATACTTTTCATCGTTTCGCGGTTTATCCGGATGTTGAATATTGGGAGCTGCCGGATAAGGATTTGCAACTGCCGGATTTGGAACCTGTCATGCATCAAGTTACGAGGTATGTCGAGCACATGGAAAGGCTGCGATACAGGCTGCCATCGGAATGGGGGAATGATACCTTAATCTCCAATTACATCAAAATACCTCGCATCGTCTCCCATTACAAACATCGCATGGAGCCGATTGAGTTGATGGAAATTTTGGATTTGTTTGCGCGAAGCTATAAACTTGTTCAAAAAGACTGGATAAAGGGCGATTTTACCAAGGAAGAAGCTAAAGCCGGCGGGGACAGATGGGAGAACTTCCGCGAAGCTGTAGCCGAACCGCTGCTGCGTATATGGTTTGAGCTTAGATATAGACCTGTTATTCGCTCGATGTTAGGCGCAAAGGAGGTGTACGATAAATTGCGATACTCCCGCGGCTTGCTTAATTTTCAAGATCTCCTGATGAAAACCGCGGAGCTTCTGAGGGATAAACCGAACGTTCGCGGTTACTTCAGCCGCAGGTTTACGCACTTACTGGTGGATGAATTCCAGGATACCGATCCGGTGCAAGCCGAGGTAATGCTTCTGTTAACTGCGGACAATATTCACCAAACCGACTGGAGGAAATGTAAACCGCGACCGGGAGCATTGTTCGTGGTGGGTGATCCCAAGCAGTCTATTTATCGATTCCGTCGTGCCGACATCGTAACCTATAATGAAGTCAAGGATATCATCGCCGGACAAGGCGATGGATTGATAATCCAGCTTTCGACCAATTTCCGAACGATCGGATCAGTTATCGACTGGGTTAACCGAACCTTCGAGCCGGATGAATCCGGGGAGGAGCAGGCCGGGGCAATATCCAATCGCTTTCCGGCGACTCACTCTCCTCAATCCCCTGCGTATGTCCCCCTGCAAACCGGTAGAGTTGAGGGCAATGAAGCTGATTATTCCATGGTTTATTCCCTCCTTATACCGAAAGATTTGGCAAAACGAGAGTTCGCTGTGGAATACGAAGCAGACCGAATCGCCAGAGTTATCAAGCATGCTATCGACCTAAAAATGCTGATCTCCCGAACAGAATCTCAGATAGAAGGCGGTATCTCTCCCGAAGCCGGTCCAGATGATTTCATGATCATTACCAAGACTCGTCGAGACCTAAGCGCATACGCGCGCAAGCTTCAGGAGTACGGGATACCGCACCAGGTGACCGGCGGCAGCGCATTGAATGAGGTCTTCGAACTGAAGCTGCTTTACCATTGTCTTAATGCGGTTGTCCATCCGGAGAATCCGGTCGCATTGGTGGCGACGCTTCGCAGCGAACTTTTCGGGATCAGTGATGTTTCCCTCTACCGCTTTAGAAAACAGGGAGGGGAATTCATATATACATCGAATGTACCGGATACTCTTTCAGGGGCGGATTATCAGATATTTAGCGACTGCTTTGTTCGTTTGAAAAAATACGCTCGATGGTTTTCGGTGCATCCTCCTATCACCGCTATCGAAAAGATAGTAGCGGACCTCGGTTTGATGGTGAAATGCTGTTCAACACCTGAAGGCGACCAGACCGCGGGAAGCCTGGCGAAAGCAATTGAGATTCTGAGAAGCACTCAAGCTAACACCTGGAGCGTATCCCAGGTTGTTGATTATCTGGGGCAGCTGGTCGATATGCACGAAAAATACGATGGTATCTCAATCCGTTCCCGGGAGACTCCTGTTGTCAGAATAATGAATCTGCATAAAGCCAAGGGACTGGAGGCGCCGGTGGTCTTCTTAGCTAATCCCTTTGGAGAGAAGAATCGTGAACCGGAACTGCATATTGATCGTTCCAGCGACAAAGTCAAAGGTTATATGCCGGTATTCGGAAACGGAAACAGGAAGTTAGCGCAGCCTCCGCACTGGGACGAGTTGGCGGATACAGAAAAAGCATTCCGCGATGCGGAGACACTAAGATTACGTTATGTGGCTACTACTCGGGCATGTTCGGCAATGGTGATTACGTTGCAGACATCGGGACGACATCGGAGATTTAATCCCTGGCAATGTTTCGAGGAACATTTAAGCGGGGCGCTTGAGATCGGTGATCCGGATGTGAAGCCGGTCGGTAATGAGCCGGAAGACATTATTGATACCATGAAGATGAATTGGGAACTCGATGAAATTACCGGTAAGTACCGAATTATATGCCGTCCCACTTATCTATCGAATACGGTGAAATCTGTCGCCGCCGAATATTGCGCGGGTGATGCCGGCTATGAGGCAGCTGCGGAGACGGCACCAAGCGAGAACAAAATCGAACCCACGGGAGAACATGGGATGCAATGGGGCACTGCCATACATACATTGCTGCAGGTTGCGATGGATATTGGTATCACCGAGCTTGAGGAAACCGCTAAAGCGGTACTCACGGAAAACGATATCCATACTGACCATGCCAGTGAAGCGGCAGAGCTGGTGAGAGCAGTCATGCAATCCGAAATCTGGCAGAGAGCTCGGAATAGCGACAAATGTTTTACGGAGGTGCCTTTCCAGGTTTTACTGGACGAAAAAGATAGGTTCCCCAAGCCCACAATTGTCAGGGGCACAATCGATCTCATTTTTTATGAGAATGATGGCTGGATATTGGTGGACTATAAAACGGATGCTGGCAAAATAGAAAACCTGGTCAAGAAATATGCGCCTCAGCTCGACTTATACGCCAAAGCCTGGAAGATATGCACTAACGAACCAGTGAAGGAAAAGCTGATTCTATTCACTGCGTCGAAAAAAGAAGCGGCAATCAATTAATCCACCTAACCCGGATAATTCATACAAAACATTAGTCGGCAGCCGAAGGCTTGCCCTATGGTTTTGTCATTGCCATGACTCCATCCGGACAAGGCGCATGCCCGCACCCAAAGGAGATGCATCGGACCTGAGGGCTGACCGCCGTAGCGCATGTTAATCTATTCAGTTTAAAGCCATTAATCAGTCTTCGGCTGCTTTTTATGGTGGATTACGCAGTTTACCCGGCAAGAGATTCTACACCATTCCAAAATCCTGGAAATCAAAAAGGTAACCGGTTTGGTTAGCGTAATCCATCTCCGCCTGAACGATAGCTTGATGCCCTTTTTCGATTTCCAGGAAACGCTCGAATAACTTGCCCTCGTCACCGAGTTCATCCACCATTTTCTGATAGAAATTCGAAGTCTCTACTTCCAGCTGCAGAGCCTTACTTAGAAGCTCCATTTCAGAGCCGCGATCCGTTTTGGACAGATGATGATCCAGTTTCTCCACCCCTCTGGCTATCGCGTCTTCGGAAGGCACGACCGTATCCAGTTCCTCGGGCGTCACTTTTCCATTCTGCCTCCATTCCGCAAGCTTACCCTCCAGGTATTCTACGTGCCTTTGTTCTTCATCGCCAAGTACATTGAACACTCGTTTTCCCACATCATCCTTAGCTTTAGCGGCGGCGTCTTTGTAAGCATCTCTAACTCTGTTCTCATAATCCAATGCCATTTTGATCGCTTCTTCAAGATTCATCGATTCCTCCGAATTTCGTTTTTAAATAGCTTATTATCAATTTTAATTACCCAATCATGCCATATTCCCTTAATCCGGAAATAATAAAACCATTCCGGTTTTAATACAAGATATTAATTGCTCTACTCCCCCGCATACTGCAATTTGGAAATGACAAGAAAACGAGCCGAAATTCCTCCCGGCTCTAAATTTAGACGATAAATTGGTTTATTTCAATAGCGTCATCCGCTTCGTGAACACTTTATCACCAACCGATAGCTTATAGAAATATATCCCGCTGGAGGTCGAAACCTTTACGGTTTCGACCATATCTCTACCAGCTCAGGTTTTCCATGGGTAGATAAAGGGATTGCTTCGTCACCCCCATTCTGAGGATTCCCCGCAATGACAGTTGTAAAGCATGTCGGGTTTCTCCATTCGGCTATCGCCGAATTCCGGAACCCGACCTTGTATCTTGATTGTATCTTGCTATCAAAAGCAGAAATTGTTAAATAGTAGTAAACAGAAAATTGTTCGATATTTCCACGAAATTACCACAGAATTATGTTATTAGCATTATACCACATTTATGATGTGAAAACAGATTCCTATTTCCGTACTTAAATCTAATTGACGCTAAGGAATATACCGAAATAAATTCTAAGTATTGCAGTAAAAGTGGCTAAAACAGAGAAATGTGCATTTCGTTTCACTTTTCTGTTGCGTAATGGATATGTTTTTACCATATTTGGAGAAATTCCGGGATACCAATGGAAAGACGTAGAAAACTCAGGCCAACTTCCCAAGCGCAAGGTTCTTCAATGGAAGAAGAAGTCAGTGAACTTACCGATGCGAACAAGCGCTTAAAACGGAAGATATTTGATCTATATACTATCTTCGAGATATCGGTCCATCTAAACTCGATGCTGACTTCCGATCAACTTCTCGAAGGTATCCTGTTAACCTCAATCGGACAGATGGGAGTGGGAGGAGCCTCGATAATGCTGGCAAAACCGGAGTTTCAGCAATTGCAAAAGACTACTAAAATGCCCAAGGATTTCTCCCTTGAACTATGCTGCACCAAGGGGCTTTCGTACAAAGGTGAAAATTTCCATTTCGAGCCTAACCGACGTCTTTATCATCTGATGCTGAGCCAAAAAAGGCCGTTGACCATCTCCGAGGTATCGCAGACTTTGGAAACGAGGCAGTCCGAACTTGAAAAGTTAAGGAATCTGGAAACCGAATTACTGGTTCCGATGATCCTGAAAAACCAGATTCGCGGCATTATGACCTTAACCAAAAAGATATCGAAGGCGCCGTTTCATGAAAATGATCTTGAATTTCTTTCCATTCTGGCAAACCAGTTAACCGTCGCTATCGAAAATGCCAGATTGTATCGAAGTGAAAAGGAGGCTCACAGCCGGTTAGCTAATACTCAGCAGAGGCTGCTGGAGTCTGAGAAAATGGCTGCGCTCGGTAAACTATCGGCGTCGATTGCCCATGAAATAAATAATCCATTGGGTATAATCAAGAATTACCTCTTGATGATGAAACTTGATCTTGAGGGTAATGAAAAGGCGTTGAATAATATCTCGGTTATTCACGATGAAGTAAACAGAATCAGTTCAATTGTTAATCAACTCCTCGATTTCTATCGCCCGTATAAAAATGTGTTTGCACTGGTTGATATCAGGGAGCTTCTTAACGATATAATAAATGTGATGTCGAATTCCTTTGAAGAAGCCGGCGTAAATGTGCAGTTGGAAAATGGGATTGACGGATCCCAGAAAATTACCGGTTCCTCTGAGCAATTGCGCCAGGTTATTATGAATATTCTAATTAATGCAACAGAGGCGATGCCCGATGGGGGCGATATAAGGATAACTTCGAGTTTGGATAATGATTACCTCAGGCTGAGCGTATCCGATAGAGGTACGGGCATTCCCGAGGAGTATATCAACCGCATTTTCGAACCCTTCTTTACCACCAAAGAAAGTAATGACGGAACCGGATTAGGTTTGTCCGTTTCTTATGGAATTGTGAAAAATCATGGCGGATCGATAACGGTTAAGAACAATGAGGACAGAGGAGCAACCTTTACTATCTCTTTACCGCTCAAAGAGCCGGGGGAGGAGGTATAGGATTGATTATGCAAAGTACAACCGACATTTCTACTATAAGCAAAGGTAGGATTTTAGTTGTTGACGACGAAGAAAGGATGTGCGTCTCCCTGAAAAATCTATTGGAGCGTGAAAATCATGACGTGATTGTTACCTGCAATGGAGATGAAGCTTTGCAGTTAATACAGTCGAACAGGTTTGATATGATTATCACCGATATCAAAATGCCGATTACCGACGGGATAGACATACTAAGAAAGGCAAAGGAGATTGATCCTCATTTAGTAGTTATCCTCATGACAGGTTTTGCCTCTTTGGAGACGGCAAAGGCGGCTATAAACAGGGGCGCTTTCGATTATATAACCAAGCCGCTGGAGTTCGAAGAGCTTTTAAGGTCTATTGGGAAAGGACTGACCGTTCGAGCCGCTCAATTGGAAAAACAGCATCTTCTGGAGCTCCTCTCATCCAGCAATAGCCTCCTGCAAAACAGAGTAAATCAGCTTCACGCCCTCTATAAATCGGCTGGGGTGCTTTCGGAGACGATTGAATTGAGCTCTCTACTGGAGCAGATAATAAATTTGGTCACGAGCGTGGTAGGGGCTAAATCAGGTTCCATCATGCTTCTTGATGACAGCGACAAGCGGCTGAGGATTTCGGCTTACATCGGGATAGAGCTGGATGAGGAATCGCTGAAGAATTTGAGAGTACCGATTGGCGAGGGTGTCTCCGGGTATGTCGCCCAGATTAAAGAATCGGTGATAATCGATAATATCTCCAATGATAATCGCTTCAAGCATTCCCAGCGCGACCGTTATGAGACTGAGTCGGCAATTTCCGTTCCGATTATCCACAGGAGCGAGTTACTGGGCGTAATTAACCTGAATAATAAGGAAGGGAACGAGAAATTCACGGTTGATGACCTTCGGCTATTGGAAACATTCTCATCCCACGCAGCGATAGCAATAGAAAACGCTCGGTTGTTCGAGGAGAATAAAAAGAAACTGAACGAGCTGACTATCCTGCATCGTATAGCAACCCGTCTTTCATCGTCGAAGTCCGAAACGGAAGTTTTCTCGGCGCTGTTTGAGGGCATTAAGTCTATGGTGAAAGCTGATTTCTGTTATTTCTTCTCGATCAATGACGACGGGGTATTAAAGGTAACCTTCGCAGAAGATCCGGATAAGGAAAATACGAAAATCCTCCAGTCGACCGAATTAAAAATTCCATCGAATTATTCTGCCACCCCCGAAAAACTCGATCAACAGCTTTGGGTGGAACAATTCCTGAAGGGATATTTTTTGGATAATACTGTATCGGAATTTTCCAGCTTTATTTCGGTTCCGGTTTCGGTGGAAAATTCAATATCAGGATTTTTATGTATCGGATGCTACAGCGATGGTAACTACAGCGAAGAAACCCGACGATTAATATCAATTATCGCCTCTCAGGCGGCGTCTTTATATGAGAGACAGCGGAGCATCATCAACGGAACCAAGCTACTAACAATGGGTAAGATGATTTCGGAATTAACCCATGATCTTAAAAAACCTCTCACCAATATAAAGGGCACGCTTCAGATTTTGGAATCGAGAATGGATGATCCGCAGGTGAGGAACGATATTTTGCAGTCAACTCTGCAGGAAGTAGACCGATTGGCTGATTTGGTCAGAGAAATGCTGGATTTCAGTGATCCGGGGAAGTATACCAGATCGGACAGCGAAATTATGCCGATCATTGAGAAAGCGTTGTCATTGCTGTCAACCGATCTAAGGAAAAACTCAATTGAAGTAGTAAAGGACTTCGAGCCCGAACTACCCAAAGTACTTATCAATCAGACGGAGATTTTTGAATCGATCTTAAATATCATCCTCAATGCGATAGAAAGCATGTCTAACGGCGGCACGCTGTCGGTTTCGGTGCATCAATTCACTAACGAGGTCCAGCCGGAACCTTATCTGAGGGTTGATATCTCCGATGAAGGCTGCGGAATTCCGAGAGATAAGATAAACAAGGTATTCGAAAGGTATTATACAACAAAAGATGGGGGAACCGGATTGGGCTTAGCGCTGGTTAAGAGGGTGATGCAATCTCACGACGGTTTTATCGGTATAGAGAGTGAAGAAGGAAAAGGAACGAGAATAATTTTGGATTTTCCAATTTAGGAAATAAATATAACCTATGAAACAAGCTGTAAAAATTCTGGTAATCGATGATGATCCAAAGGTACCCTGGATCCTCTCGGAAGGTTTAAGCGATGACTATGAAATCATCTCCGCGCGCGACGGAGATGAGGGCATGGAGATTCTGGCTAAGAATAAACCTGATCTGGTGTTATTGGATATTAAGATGCCCGGGAAGTCCGGAATAGAGATCCTGGAAAATGTGAAAAGCTTTGATAAGCAGCTTAATGTTATAATGCTGTCCGGGCACGGTGATACCCAGAATATAGTGAAATCGATAAAAAAAGGCGCATCGGAATTTATCACTAAACCTTTCGATGTGAAGGAAGTCGAAATCCATATTCAGAATGCCCTGGAGAAGAATCGTCTTCAGCAAGAGCTCTCCAAATTACGAAGCGAGCTCAAAGCCAAGTCGCATTACGAGGAGCTGGTGGGGGATAATCCGGGCATGATAGAAGTTAAGAGCATCATCGAACAGGTGGCGGCATCGGAGCTGACAGTTCTAATAAGGGGCGAATCCGGAACGGGCAAGGAGATCGTGGCTCGGCTGATTCATAATCTCTCCGAGAGGAAAAACGAGTCGATAACTAAAGTAAATTGCGCCGCCATCCCGAGAGAGCTATTGGAAGCGGAGTTATTCGGATATGAGAAAGGCGCGTTCACCGGCGCTCACAAGACTAAGCCGGGACGATTTGAAATTGCCTCCAAAGGTACCATGTTTCTCGATGAGATCGGCGATATGCCGATGGAACTCCAGTCCAAGCTATTGCAGGTGTTGGAACAAAGAGAATTCATGCGGGTGGGCGGAGTTAAGACAATAAAGGTGGATGTGCGTATTGTATGCGCTACCAATCGAAACCTGGAAAAGGCGATTGAAAACAAGGAATTCAGAGATGATCTGTTTTATCGGTTAAATGAGATAACAATAAATATTCCGCCATTGCGCGAGCGACGGGATGATATACCCCTTCTGGTGGATCATTTTCTCAACAAATATAACAAGCTTTATAAGAGAGAGGTAAACTCATTATCCGCCAAGGCATTAAAAACTATCACAGATTATGATTGGCCTGGTAATGTAAGGCAGCTTGAAAACTTGATTAAGCAAATCGTGGTTCGTAATGAGGAGAGTATTGTTTACTCGTTTTTGGAGAATTCCGATCAGAAAGTAACTGCCTCCTCTCCAAATTATACTCCTCCAATGGAGGACGGGGACTACTCATTGAAAAAGAGAGTCGCCAAGGCGGTGGAGTTTGAGGAGAAAAACCTGATTAAGGATGTGCTTAACAAAACAAACTGGAATAGACGAAAAGCCGCAGAGCTTCTCGGTATCTCCTATCGCTCCTTGTTGTACAAGATAAAGGATTATTCGATATCCAACTGACTTATGTAGGTTTTTGCGCTTAAAGTGAATTCGAATGCATAAAATTGTTGAAAATTCGCACACCATTTTCTATGCTGAGATAGTGGCTGTAATTTTAAGTAAAGCTGTCACTTAATTCTTTTTGCTATCATAGACATTATAGTCATTTGCGGACTTTTTGATTTCTACGGAATAAATATAGTTCAGGCTTAACGCCGAACGCTTAGTGGCATGTTTTTTGCTGCTTTTATTAATGTTTTAAGCTCTGCTGGTAGTAGTAGATTAAATTAAGTATTAATTAAACGAAACAACTTATCCCTTTAACTAAAGGAAGGTGAAATGGAAGTCAGGCTTACACCTCCTGATAGTCCGTTACATGAGATTTTCAAGTCCCATAGGATTTTTGGTTTGAAAGCGCATCAGGAGCTTAAACGAGCCGAGAGATATTGCGAATTTATCTCGTTAGTAATTGTTAGCGTCAGAAAAAACGGCAGTTTTCCCAATGAATTCGACGAGGGGGTAGATTCTGACAAAACACTACTGGATACTATCTATGAAGGCCTGCGCGGTCTTATCAGCAAGTCGGTGAGAATTACCGATTATGTTTCCGGCGTCGAGGATGATAAATTAGGTTTGCTTTTGGTTGAAACTCCCGAAAAAGGCGCGGTTTCGCTGGTGAACCGAATAAAGCCATTAATCGATGGCTATACCTCTCATTATGCTAATGGCGATTCGGGTTGGAGCAGTTCCTTCTCAATTATTTCATTCCCGACCGAGACCGGGAATAAAGAGGAGTTCACTCAGGCTATTGACTTCTTTTTAAGGAATTCGCGCAGATAGCTTATATTGTTCACAAATTTCGTTGTCGGTAGCGGAATGCTTGCCAGCCTCTGGAGGGTTTACGCGCCTTTGGCGTGCCGGCGTTTCCGGCGCTTTCTTCGAAATCTTCAAATCCGATCCTTAAATGTCAGCTTCTATTGAACGCCCGAAGGAAGAGCCTTCGGCTGTGAAACCAACTGTTTAAGAATTACCCGGGATAGAAACAGCATGCGTTCTTACGCAGTGAACAGGTTAATGCCGTTAAAAAACGGGGGCTGGATTACCGTAGCAGTACAAACATCCATGAGGGCATGAAAACCATTGCCCGATATCATACGATTTCGTACAATTACAATACTCTCTTTGGGAACGATCTTTGGACGAAGAAGCCGGCAGTTGAAGCGGGTGGATCGATCTTAGAATTCGCGAATCTATACATCCCCCGGTAGTTAAGTTCGGCGAAACACAGCAGCTTAGTTTAATATTCCTTTCCAGCGTCATCTTAGACAGTAAATCACAGATAAAATTCTCCGCTTCCCGCTTGAAGTCGTCGTGAAATCTCAATCCATGCTTTTTTAAGCGCGATTCGGTCTTTTTATAGCTTTGGGCTACCGAAGTGATTAACCTGGTTATACGATTTAAGCTCATATTTTCTAAGATTTTGTCGGCTGTTTTTTCTGTTATATTTGAAACTTCATAAGTTTTCTCAGGGTTAATAATATGTATTAGCGGATCGTAACGGATCGCAATGTGCTCAGCCGTTTTCAGCCGTTCGACTAATGGCGGCAGAAATTTAAATATGTCATGCAGGTTAGGAACATTCGGTTCTAAAATGGAACCGCCTAAGCCGGTTATTGTAAGTAGTAGGTAAATGTTATCGAATCTTCCCAGCTCCCGATTCAATCGGTCGTTCTTGAGTAAGTTGTGAGGATTTTTAGTCCATAGAACAACGGTGTGGACATCATCAGGGGCGAATTTTGCCAGTGATTGACAAAGATAGTCAGGATAATGCGCAACTAAATCGCATCGGCGGCTGGCTGAGATTACAATTCGATATTTTCGCATTCAATATCGCTAATTGAAAGTAATTGTTATCAGTTTCACACTTGCTAATTTAGGAAATTTTATTATAATTGGAAAAGAAATAATTAATCCCATCCTTAACAAGGAGAAAATCGTGTACAAAAAGATGCTGCTTTCCTTATTGATGATTATGCTCATATCATCTCACTCCTTCAGTTTCGCGCCCAGGGATGGCGCAGACTATTCAGTTGATCTTACAGGAACGGATATACCGATATCGGATAATCCTGAAGTTCAGACAATGATTCGGAATTCCTCTAATTGGAAGGATTTCGTCAAAGAGAATGGCGATTGGAGGGTAACCTTCGATGAGATATCGCAGGTGCCTGAAAACGCATTCGGACATCCCATTTCTTTAGAGGGCGTCGGATTCGTTAATGCGAATAATATCGAAGACGTTTCCCTGATATATGCCGAATATCTGGCTGATGTTATCGGTACATCGGTAGATGATTTAAAGCTCGGTAAGGCGAATCTTCTTGGCAGCAAGTGGTTCGTTACGCTTGATCAGTATTACCATGATGTTCCGGTCTACGATCGACGGCTGCGATTGAGAATAACCGATGATGGCAATCTGTTCTTCTTCGGAACCTCCACCATACCGGATTTATCGGTCAATGCAGCGCCATCGCTGACAGAAGCGGAAGCGCTCTCGATAGGCGTTTCGGGTATCGGATACGTTGAAGGCAGAGACAGTTATGAAAACAAAGGACTCTGGATACTGCCGATAATTCAGGCAGATAAATATGTCGGGAAGCTCTGCTTTAGGTTCTTGGTAAATGTTGAGGAACCAAGAGGCAGACACGAGATTTTCGTGGATGCCCATTCCGGTAGAACCCTTCTCAGGTATGACACCATCCGTTATGTGGATATCACCGGCACGGTTAGCGGTATGATACAGCATGATACCCCCTTCGATGAGTGGGTAGAAGAACCGTTTAAGGACCTGCGGGTAACGGCGAACGGCGCTGATGATGCGATAACCGATGAAAACGGCGATTTTATTATCCCGTGGGGCGGTACCGAACCGGTTGATCTGGAGGCGGAGCTCAAGGGACCTTTCAGTCGAGTGCTTAATCAGGCAGGGGCTGATGCTCGTATTGATGAAGAGGTAACTCCCGGGGACAACGTTATTTTAGTCTGGGACGACGATAATTCCCACCCTGCGGAAAGGGATGGATTTTATCATCATGTTATTTCTCACAGCGAGATTAAGATAATTGATCCGGGCTTGACCTCACTCGATTACGACATGTACTGCAGGGTTAATATCAATGATGCCTGCAACGCATACTATGATTACAACGGTATTAATTTCTATATAGCCGCCGGAGGTTGTTCCAATACGGCTCAGATAGCCGATGTGGTATATCACGAGTATGGCCATGCGGTTACCCACAGGACTTATGAACCATACAGCCCCAACGGCGCGCAGCATGAGGGATGGTCGGACTATTACGCAGCTACCATTACCGATCAGCCGCTCATAGGGCGCGGGTTTTATTCCAATAATCCCAACAGCTTCCTGAGGAACTGCGATAACGATAATCGCTACCCTGAGGATTGGATCGGGCAGTCGCATCACGATGGTATGATCATGTCCGGCGCACTGTGGCATTTACGTCAGGATCTCAATGACCGCGTGCTGGTCGATTCCCTGTTCCATTATGCTCGTTACGGGTATTCCACTAATTACGAAGATTATTTTTATGATGTTCTGGTGGTCGATGATGATGACGGGAACCTGGAGAACGGCACCCCTCACGCCGCGGAGATATATTATAACTTCGGCAACAGGCACGGTATCGGTCCCGGTGTTTATGTGGAGATAACACATACGCCGCTATTGGATACCGAAGATACCGAGAGTCCGATACCGGTAGAGGCGGAATTCTTCGGCATATTCGATCTTAATCCCGATTCGATACTCTGTTTTTATGATAACGGCTCAGGTTTCGCGCCGTTAACTATGACCCATACCGAAGCGGATACCTATTACGCCGAGATACCGGCTCAGAATTCGGGAACGACAGTCAATTATTACCTGCTCGGAGTTGATGAGATCGGAGTGCGAGGGCTTGCTCCCGAGAGCGCTCCGGATGAAACCTTCAGTTTCTATGTCGGACCGGACGTGATACCGCCGGCATTCGAGCTGGTTTCCGCTCCGGATGAGACTATCGATCTTTTCGGACCTTACGGTCCTTTCGTTATCACGGCTACGGACGTAAATAATATAGATCCGAATTCGGTTTATATACATTACAAAATCAATGAGGGCAGCGAACAGGAACCGGTGCTGATGCTTCAGAGCGGCAATCCCGATGAATACCTCGCCGATATCGATACCGGTCAGCAGTTGGAAATGGGCGATGTGATCAGCTTCTATTTCACTGCCGCCGATATGGCGAATGATCCCAATGACGGACGTTTCCCGGAGGATGGATATTTCACGCTGACGATGACCCGCGAGGAGCTGGTCGATGATTTCGAAAACGGCACGGACAAATGGGATCTCGGCACAGGTTGGGTGCTTGACGAAACTCAGCATTACCAAGGCGACTTCTCTATCACCGACAGTGAAGATAATTACGGCAACAATGAGAATAATCCGCTGACGCTTCTTGACGGCTATAATATGACGCCGTTTGAACATGGCAGTATCAGTTTCATGTACAAAGCTGTGCTGCTGGAAGGAGACTACTGCGCGGTTGAAGTCACCAACGACGGCGGAAATACATTTACCGAACTGGGAAGGATCACCGGCGTAAACAACTGGCAGCAGCGCCAATATTCGCTGGATGAATTCATCGGAGTAGGTAATGAAAACGTACAGTTGGTTTTCCGCATGGTAACCGACGAGGAAGGCACATCGTTTGGAGTGTTTATTGACAATATCCGTATCTCCACCTTCCCGGTGGCGGACCTTGATGATGAGGCGGATGTAAATACTCCAAAAAGATTCGCACTGGATCAGAATTACCCGAATCCTTTCAATCCGGCTACCACGATATCATACGGACTGGATAGACAGGACAAGGTATCCCTGGAGATATATAACATCCTGGGTCAGAAGGTTCGCACATTTGATGAGGGAATTAAATCTGTCGGTTCGCACCTGATATTCTGGGATGGAAGCGACGAGAACGGCAAAGCGGCAGCATCGGGCGTTTATTTCTATCGCCTTCAGGCAGGCGAGAGAACGGCAACCAAGCGGATGCTGCTGCTGAAGTAAATTGCGCAGGAACCGCTTCATTGGAATGCGGTCATTGCCTCAACTTCATCAGGACGCGGAGAGCCGTAGGTCGGGTTTCGAGCGAATGAAATGAGCGAGAAACCCGACACCGTTTGACAGCCCACCGCCGGTCAGCGCACTACAGATTGTATCGAGAACAGTATTCAATTCACAGGCAGGCGCCCCGACCTGTGCCGCACTGCGGGATTTAATCGTGATTGCGTTGCAGGTTTCACCATTGGGGAGTTTTTCCAAAAGCGCATATATGCAGCCCAGGACGGTAAGTAAATTTGCCTTTCCTTTTCATCCCGATATGATATCTTGTCGCTATGTCTAAGGGATATAACCAATTGGTCGCTGAGTTACTTGAATGTGAGATCAATCCCTATCCGAGCTTCGTAAAACCGATTGCAGCGGTATGTTTTCCCAATCATTACGAAGTCGCTATCGCTAATCTGGGATTTTCTCACCTGGCGCATTTCTTCAGTATGCATGGTGGATTCGAGCGATTTTTCTTTTTTAAAAAGTATCCCGACTATGCTGGTATGTCATTCGAGTCCGGAAGGAGGCTAAAGGGATTTCCCATAATTGCCTTTTCGATTCCTTATGAATTCGATAATATCAATGCTTTGAAAATAATGGATAAAGGAGGGATTCTCGACAAGTCCCCTAATCTGCGGATGGCGGGCGGCGCGGCTGTTACGCTTAATCCCTATCCTTTTAAGCCGTTTTTTGATATTCTTGTATTAGGTGAGGGGGAGAGGTTTTTCAGGCAATTCTCCGGTATCTTAGATAAATCCGGTGTGCTCGCCGGTAAGGAACGAATTTTAGAAGAAGTTCAGTCAATTCAGGGGGTTATGATACCGGGGATTAAAGAGTCCGGAATTGAGATAGCTTTTAGTGGAGAGGATGATTTGTCGGAGGTAATCCCACAGATTATTTCAAGCAAAGCTCATTTCGGAGATATGTATCTAATAGATATATGTCGCGGGTGCCGCTTTAAATGCAGCTTCTGCGCTATAGGGAATCTCCGCACCAGGCCTTTGTACAGGGACACGAGTATGTTAATAGGAGATGATTCGACTACCGCCGGGATGAACAAAGTTGGCTTAATCGGTTCCATAGTCTCGGACCATCCCGACTTTAGTAGAATTGTTTCTGATTATTCAAATCGCAGCATGAGGTTGGGAATTTCTTCGCTGCGGGCGGATTTACTCGATGACGATATATTGAAGACCCTCTACGGCGCCGGTGTAAAAGGCTTAACATTGGCACCTGAAGCCGGGAACGACATTCTCCGCACAGGAATTGGTAAAGCGATAACGGATGAGGAATTCATTGCTTGTGCACAAAGGATAAGCCAGCTTGGTTTCAATTCTATTAAACTTTACTTTATGATAGGTTTGCCGGGTGAAAGCAATGATGATATTCATTCGATTGCGGCATTGTGCGGAAGAATTTTGAAGGTTCTGAATTCCACCAAGTTACAGGTATCGCTTTCGGTTTTTACACCGAAAGCGCATACGCCGTTTCAGTTTGCGCCATTTATGACAAATAAACTTTACAGGGAGCGAACAGGCATTTTAAGACAGGAATTGACAAAGCTCAAATGCAGGTTCTCGATATCGGGATACAGGGAAGCCTTCATATCAGCGCTCCTTTCATTGGGTGATGAGAGGATAGGAGAGGTAATGAGAGCTTATGCGATTGAGGGCAGAAACCTTAAATCGGAGCTCAAAAGGCAGAATGTAGATATTGAATCGCTTCTTTTCAGTGAAAAAGGTTTGGACTACAGGTTTCCATGGGATAAAATTAAGGGAGTCTTTTCGAAAGGGAGTTTATACAACAGGTATGAACGGGCAAGAAAAAACCCGACATGGTCGGGTTGAATCAAAGAACTATGCGGGTTTATATACTCTTGGTTTGGCTTTTGTAACTTTTCCGGCTTTCAGACAGGAGGTGCAAACTAATATTCGTTTATTCACGCCATCCACCGAAGCCCGAACTTTCTGCAAGTTTGGTTCCCATCTCCTGGGGGTTGCCCTGTGAGAATGGCTTATCTTATTACCATAAAGAGGTTTCTTACCGCATATTTCACATGTTTTAGACATATTTTCCTCATCTTTCTATTTGTCAGAAACAATCATTATAAGTATTATCGAAAATAATGCAACCATTTTTTAACATAAAGCCGCATTTTTAAGATGAACGATAAGCCAATTGAGGATATAAACAGCGACGTACAATATGTTAAAGGAATAGGTCCCAAAAGAGCAGAAATTCTAAAGGAGCTTGGGATTAGTACTGTACGGGATCTATTATTCTATATTCCCCGTGACTATCTCGACAGGACGAAATTGAAGAGAATAGATCAACTTCAACCGAATGAGAAAGCCACGGTTATGGCGGAGGTGGAATCGTACGATATTAAATATCGGCGCAAGGGAGGTCCGATATATATCACTAATGTAACCGATAGAACCGCAACGCTGGAGTTGGTGTGGTTCAGAAGTATTAAATACGTAGATGGGCTTTTTGAGGAAGGGGATTTACTTTATATCAGCGGAAAGACCTCCAAGATGGTCTATCCCCAGATGCCGCATCCTGAATTCGAGTTTGTCTCCGATAAAAGTCAACCTATTCACACTAAAGGGATTGTGCCATTATATCCGACAACGGCTAAGTTGAAAGAAATCAACCTCGACAGCCGCGGATTCCGAAGAATAATTGCGGCGGCGCTGGAGAAATATTCCGCGTCGATAGAGGATGAATTAAACGAGGATATCTTGAGGGAATTTGATCTAATGTCCTTAAGGGATGCAATTTCGACTATCCATTTTCCCGAATCCAAAGAGGCTCTTCAGAGAGCCAGGAACCGTCTGGCATTCTCCGAGCTGTTTTATCTCGAGCTATTAATGGCAATTCGCAAAAACAGGTATAAGATGGCTCAGGAGGGGATAAGGTTCCGGAAACCCGGGGAGTTAGTCAAAGAATTGGGGCAGAGTTTGCCTTTCGAGTTAACCAAAGCGCAACGGAATGTAATTTCAGAGATTTTCAAGGACCTGAGTTCCGGATATTGTATGCGTCGGCTTATCCAGGGGGATGTCGGATCGGGGAAGACCGTGGTGGCGGCGTTGGCTGCTGTCTATGCCATGGAAAACGGCTGCAAAGCGGCATTGATGGTTCCCACCGAGATATTAGCCGAACAGCATTATATCAATCTTCGCAAGCTGTTTTCAGCTCTGGAGCTGGAAACGCTCTTGTTGACGAGCGGGACGGCTGGCAAGGATTCGGTACGAGAAAAGCTCGAAGGCGAAACGTCCTGCATAGTAATCGGGACTCATGCATTGATACAAAAAAAGGTGAGGATTAACAAACTGGGATTGGCTGTCATCGATGAGCAACACCGTTTCGGTGTGGAGCAGCGACTGCAGCTCCTCGAAAACAACCGCAATACCCATTTGTTGCTTATGACCGCCACGCCAATTCCTCGAACATTAGCAATGACATTATACGGAGACTACGATTATTCCGTAATCGATGAGTTCCCTCCCGGTAAACAACCGGTTGATACTATCGTTATTGAGGAGGGGGGAGAAAGGCGTGTTTTCAAGGAGATTTTAAAAACTGTGGAGCGCGATGAGCAAGTTTATGTGGTTTATCCTTTGGTAGAAATGTCGGAGAAAGTTGATCTACGCGCCGCTACGGATGCGTATGAAAAATTAAACCGAGGACCTCTCAGTCGATATGGTATCGGTTTGCTGCATGGCCGTCTCACGACAGAGGAGAAGGAACAAACGCTCAATGCTTTCAATCGAGGCGCAATTAAAATTCTTGTTTCCACCACGGTCATTGAAGTCGGAATGGATAATCCGCGCGCTGCGTTAATAGTGGTTGTGGGAGCGGAACGATACGGGCTTTCGCAGCTTCATCAGTTGAGAGGAAGAGTTGGCAGAAGGGGATTGAAATCCCGATGTATTTTGAAAATTACCGGAAATCTCACTCCGGAGGGGAAACAAAGAATTGATGCCATGGTTTCGACCAATGACGGTTTCGCCATCGCGGAAATGGACTTGAAAATTCGCGGACCGGGTGAGTTTTTAGGAACACGCCAGCATGGATTCCCCGAATTTAAATTCGCCAGTATCTCCTCCGATATAGAACTGATGAAAGATGCCAGAAAGTCAGCATTCAAGTTAATCGAAGAGGATTCGAAATTGAAAGAGCCGCAAAATCAGGTCATTAGGGAGCATCTGAAAAGGAATTATAAAGACTTTTTCAGGTGGTAATGTCAATAATTATGTGTAAAAAGGTAATCAAAAGGGGTATCCAAAGTTA
>CAZLVS010000024.1:0-55187 GCA_964563085.1 uncultured Ignavibacteria bacterium
ACGGCCAATCCGGATTATAGAACCCGTCATCGTCCCAGCTTCCGCGGAAATAGAATGTCCTGTAACTGCAATCCTCCGGATTACCGAATGACGCTCTGATTATAACCTCTACCTTCGGCTCAAGCTGGAAGTCCTGCTGTACCGTATCGTTTTCAGCTACGGATACGCTGGCAAAAGAAGGAAGGTAATCGGTATAATCCGCGCGCATTTCCCATACCGTATCGGCGGGGACATACATCTTGTAGTAACCCTGCGAGTTACAGTTGGATATGATCTGCGGATCGCGATTGGTAATAGTAACGGTTGCAGGTAACGGATCACCGTTAACCTCATCGGATACATAACCTTCGATCACCCCGTAACCTTCAAGGTAACTCAGCGCAAGCTGCACTGCTTCATAGGCGTCTATCATCCCCCAGCCGTAGGAGTTATCCTCGCCGGGATCGCCAAGATCATAAGCGGTATCGTAAATAATCTGCTTCACGAGTTCCACCGGGAGGTTCGGATTGGCTTGCCTTACCAATGCTACCACACCGTTAACATGCGGGGAAGCCATCGAGGTGCCGCTCATCTGGGTATAACCGCCGCCGGGATAACAGGAACGCACATTCACGCCAGGCGCCGCGATATCGGGCTTAATTGCCGGGTTTCCATCGAGGGTACAATACGTTGGTCCGCGCGAAGAGAACGAAGCGATAGGCCAGCCGGACTGGTTAGCATCGACCGCCGCTACCGCGCAGGTGCGATAATCATCGGTCGCGCGGTCTGCAGGGCGGCGCAACCCGGAATAACCTTCGTTGCCCGCAGAGAATAAGATTACCGTTCCGGCTGCCTCACAAGCATCGAGATAGCTCCAGAACAGAGTATCGCAAGGAGGATAACCATGACCGGTTACTAATCCCCAGGAGTTTGACATTACGTGGGGAACGTCCCAACTGGTTTCGGGATTTCCATCCGGATCCACAAACCATTCAAATGAAAGGATAGCATCGGCAACTGTGCGCGGAATACCGCCGCCTCGGTCTATAGGCGCAGCGGATATCCAGAACGCTCCCGGGGCTACGCCGACCGTGTCGCCGGTAGTCTCACTAGCTCCGGTCACAGAACCGATTGTGTGAGTTCCATGACCATGGTTATCATAAGGGAAATCATTCTGGTTGTTGTAAGGATCATACCATGCCCACTCGGGATGGCCGTCATAACGGGGATCGGCAACGCCTGCCCAGCGGTCGGCTAATGCCGGGTGGTCGCCATCGACACCGGTGTCCATATTAGATACCAATACGCCGGTACCGTCGAATCCCAAAGCCCAGGCTTCGGGCGCTCTCACAGCTTCCAGTCCGATTTCAACGGACTTAGAGCCGCCGGGCTCAACTTCGCCAACTTCAACCGGCTCGATTAATTCAATCTCATAGTTAAAATAGACCTTAGCAACATCTGAGCGTTCCGCTATTTTTGTAAGTTCAGCTTTGGTTGCATTTACTCTGATAACATTGGATACCCAATATGCATCGAAATCCTCGATTCTGTTATCAGCTTCGAGGTCTGATAAATAGTCCAGTATATTTCCCTGCGAGTTCAAGGCAACTTCCTGCAAGGAGCGAACAACAACCTCATGACGCTCTTGACGAGTAGCCTTTCTGGCATCGAAACTATCATTGAGGGCTGCAAGATTCACCTGCTCATTTAGATATACCAGAGCCGAAACAACCTGATCGTCATTCGACGATTCCATGATCGCTTCCAATCCCTGGTCAATTGAACCTGCCCATGATAAAGTCGGTAATAACATCAAAGGCAGAGAAAGAAAGACAATGATTAGAGACTTTCTCATAATAAATCTCCAGAATAATGTTTGAAGGGTTTATTGTATTAAACGGGTCGGGAAGATACTCCCGACCCGATAAACATGCTTTATTTAACTAATGCCATTCTCTTAGTTGAGGTAAATCCGCCGGTAGTAAGTTTATAGAAGTAAATTCCGGAGGCGTTATCAGCAGCGTTCCAGGTGACCGAATGGACTCCCGGTTCCATCTGCCCATCAACTAATGTAGACACTTTTTGCCCCATCATATTATAAATATCGAGGCGTACTTCAGTTTGTTCAGGTAGTGCGAAGTTCAGCTTAACAGCCGCATTAAACGGATTCGGATATGCATCCGACAAGGAATATGAGGTCGGAATACCTTCGGTACCGCCTCTCTCCTGAAATCCCAGAGCTTTGGTTGCCGGCTCCGAATTGTTGTTAATACGAGCGACTGTGCTTACTTCCCGCTTCTCTTCGACCGCATATTCATCCAGGAAACCTTCCGGTCCCTCGAACGATGCGATAGAGAAACTGTTGTTGGCGGACCAGACCACCGAATTAACCATCATCTGACCCACATCGCCGGTCCACTGCGCATAGCTCTGTCCGAAGTAGTTGTTTATAGCTACACACCTCGGATGATCTGCATTGACTGTGGTTCCGTTGTGACCATTATCCCAGTGACAGACCATCGTATAGTTTTCAGCGGTGAAGGGCGGATCATAGTTATAGTATTCCGAACCCGAAGTTACTCCCAACATAATCGGATGGTTCGGATCATCGACAATCAGATCGGTATTACTATAGCCACTGGAGCCAACGCCTAACGGCGAGTAATCGGTCATGTAACGTCCGCCGAGCGCCCAGCCGCCATAGTGCGCAAATTCGCAGGTTACTACACCGCCGCCTAAGTCGGCGAAGTCAGCAAGTACGTCACCCAAGGCATTCGTGTTGGCGAACGTGTAGTTTGACCATACCAAGGCAACATTGTAGGGCATTAGGTCGGTTAACTCCGGTGTGGACTCACGAACATCGATGAAGTCAACACCCAATACATTGGGATCTTCCAGAAGCATATCCCTGGCTTCATACCAGTCGTTGGTGTAGTCGGCACAGAGAATAACCACTTCAGCCAAAGCCCCGCCTTCAGGCCAGACCACAAAGGTGAACGAGTATTGATCTTCGATTACGTCCGGATAATCCCCGCAGTAGGCGATATATTCGTAAAGCCCGATCGGAGCTATATTCGGCACATTCTGCCTGATGTTAGATACGCTAATTGTTTCGCCGGCGCCAATCGGTACGTTGTTATAGCGCTTGAGCGGTCCGACTGTACCGTACTCCGGAGCCTCCAGCATGATCCAAACATCCGTAGTAAGATCATCCTCGGTCTGGTTGGTGAGGGTGCCGGTGTAGGTGAAGTATTCACCGGGATGGACATAGATCGGGGGATCATCGGGTGTCATCGTAATCTCGAAATCAGGAGGCAATAATGCGAAGTCCTGGTACACGGTATCGTCCTCGGGAACGGTCACGGTCGCATACGCCGGCTGATAATCATCGGTATATTCCGCTCTTAAATCCCAGGCGGAGTCCGCGGGGACATAGAGGGAATAGAATCCTTCGTTATTGCAGTGCGCTACGATTTCCGGATCGTGATTGGTTACCGTAATCATTCCGGGTAAACCGTCGCCTGTGAAAGCGTCGGTAACCTGACCGCGAACGACTCCGTAGCCCTCGAGGTAGCTAAGCGCTAACTGAACGGCTTCATAAGCGTCAATCATACCCCAACCATAGGAATTGTCTTCACCGGGATCGCCAAGATCATAAGCGGTATCATAGATGATCTGCTTGACCATGTCCACGGGGAGATTCGGATTCGCCTGACGAATCAGAGCAACCACGCCGTTAACATGAGGAGAAGCCATGGAAGTACCGCTCATCTGGGTATATCCGCCGCCGGGATAAGACGAACGGACATCCACTCCGGGAGCAGCAATATCGGGTTTTATAGCAGCGCTGCCATCGGGCGTACAATAAGTCGGACCACGGGAAGAGAAGGAAGCGATAGGCCAGCCGGACTGGTTTGCGTCGACAGCCGCAACCGCGCAGGTGCGATACTCGTCCGTAGCGCGGTCTGCAGGACGCCTTAAACCGGAGTAACCTTCGTTACCTGCCGAGAATAAGATCACCGTCCCTGCCGCCTCACAAGCATCCAGATAGCTCCAGAAAAGCTCGTCGCAAGGGGGATAACCGTGACCGGTCGTTAATCCCCAGGAGTTGGACATCACCGCGGGAACATCCCAGTTGGTCCCGGGATTTCCATCCGGATCAACGAACCATTCAAACGACAGAATTGCGTCAGCAACCGTGCGCGGAATACCGCCGCCTCTGTCGATAGGAGCCGCAGCAATCCAGTATGCTCCTGGAGCTACGCCTACCTGGTCGCCGGGAGCGCCGCCGCATACCGAACCCATGGTGTGAGTTCCATGACCATGGTTGTCATAGGGGAAGTCGTTCTGGTTATTGTAGGGATCATACCATGCCCATTCAGGATGACCATCGTAGCGAGGATCGGCAACACCCGCCCAGCGACTGGCTAATGCCGGGTGGTCGCCATCGACACCGGTATCCATATTCGCAACCAGTACGCCGCTTCCGGTAAAACCCATGTCCCATACTTCAGGAGCGCGAACTGCGTCCACCCCCGGTTCGGGAGTTAAAATATCGTCGCGTGTGTCGGTTTTCATCTCAACCGGAGCGACTAATTCTATCTCGTAGTTGAAATAAACCTTAGCGACATCCGAACGCTCAGCGATTCTCTCAACCAACGTTTTTGAAGCCTCAACGTAAATACAGTTGGTGACCCAGAATGCACGGAAATCGGTTACATTACCGGCTTCGCTCTGCTCCTGAAGGTAATTGATGAGATCGCCCTGCGATTGATTGGCAATATCCTGCAGCGAGGTTACAACTACTTCGTGTCTCTCTCTCAAAGTAGCTTTCCGGTTATCCATCTGCCGGCTGATGCCGTTTAAGTCAACCTGTTCGGATAAATAGACCAGTACGGAAACACTATGATCGTCAGAAATCGAATTAAGTCTGTTTTCCAAATCCGAATCGAGCGTTCCTGCTACCGAGGAAGTAACAAAGCAAGATAGGATTAATGCTAAAATGGTAAAGGATAGTCTTTTCATGTTTAACTCCTTTTTTGTTGAAGATAATTTAGTAAGAAGACAGCAAGGGTGTTATAGGACTATCACCTCCTCAACTGTGGTTATAAATTCAGGGATAAATATTGGGATTCTAATGTTCTTTGAAGACAAAATACATCTTTGAAGTCGTTGTATTTAAGATAAGTATATATTAATGAAGTGTCAAGTTAAATTACTAATAGCACATTATTATTATTGTATTCGAAATCAGAAGAAATAGTATTCATCGAGACTCGACGGATTCGAATTATAATCATGTAAGTGACCAACTGATAACCAATTAGCTTGTATTATTCATAAATATCGTTATCGGTATCGGAAGCCTTGCGCTTCCGGCGTATTTTGAAGATCCCAATTCCGCTCCGGGAATGGTTTATTGTTTTTAAACTCTCGAAGGACAAGCCTTCGGCTACGGACTAATAGTTTTTATGAATTGTCCAAATTAGATAAAATGCGTAAAAAAATCGTTCCTCTGTATTAGATTACTAATGGTGATATATAAAACATCTTAAAATAATCCGCCGGTCAGCCATCCGAGGTCTGGTGAAGCTCTCCCATTAGATCGGGAACGCTATGACTGCGTCAGCCCGGAGGGCTGGCCGTCGGAGAGGATGCAATACCAAGCGTTATGTAACCACAAGTAAAATCGACTATTAATCCCTTGGCAACTTAAGTATTTCATCCATCAAATCCTCAGGATCGACAAACTTATAATTCAAACCCTCGATTTCGAAAATCGCTTTTGCCTTTTCATGCTGGCTTTTAGGAACGATAACCAGAAGCGGTACCCCGCATGCTTTCAACGGCGACAACAATCCCTCCAGGGTCTGATGTGTGAACAACACGGTAAATTTATGAAGATATCCAATCACCGCCGCAAGGTTATCTCCGGTTGTAATGTGTGAAAGGTTTTTTCCATGATTATCCCATCCATTTGAGAGAGGATAGGTTTCGAAACCTTCCGTCAAGGCAGTTGTTAATACCACCGAATCAGTTCCTTCCATGTAACCCAGATTTTTCATGTTAACTCTCTCCTTACCATTTATGATTTCAGTCTCAGTTTTATTTCAAAACAGTCATCCGACCGGTATGTGTCTTGCCGGTTGATTTGATCTTATAAAAGTAAACACCCGATGAATAAGCTGACGCATCCCAGGATACCTGATGAGTACCGGCGCTAAAGCTCCTGTCGACCGGGGTTGCGATTTTTTGTCCATTCAAATTATATATCTCCAGTACGGCCGCGCCCGGTTTATCCATGCTGAATTCTATCGTTGTTGCAGCATTAAAAGGATTGGGATAATTCCTGACGATTTTGGAATTGTTGTCAGCATATTCGTCGGAGAACCAATCTCCTTCCAGCAACCATTCGCTATAGCCGGAGGATGAAGCTTCGCCGGAAACGGTAAAGTCGAACATTACAGAATCACAGGCGGAGTTTTCCTGATAATCGCCGGTATAGGCAGCATACTGATAGGTTCCCTGCGGAGCGTAATATGGGACGGTTTGATTAAGATGCGCATTCAAAGTCTGCCCCGGATTTATGGGGATATCGGCAAAGCGACGAAGCTGGAAGAAATCGCCGAGATAGACCACGCCGACCCAAACATCGGCAATTAAACCCTCGTCGTGCGGATTAGCGAGATAGCCCGTCAATCCGAACGAACCTCCAGGAGGAACGGTGATAGGATAATCATCCGGGATCATATCGATATCGGTGCAAAGTACGCCCCCGGTTTGAAAGACTTTAAGTGTGGTGCCATTGCCGGAGATAGCCAGAATCCCATCGCTTCCCAATGCTGGTCCGCTGTAATAGTTATAGGGCAGGTTTATTGACCAGGAAATTTGCAGGTCGGGAGTAAGCGCATAAAAAGCTCCCTCAGAGGCGGCGCCGTTAATCAGATATATAGTTCCATCTCCGCCAATGGTAATTCGGGGGACTAAGGTGGATGTGTTAACTAAATCAGGCGATCTATGAACAATGCTTCCGTTAGCTGGGTCGATGCTGACCAGTGAATTACGATCCGGAGCCAATAGCACACCATCATGTCCCACACCGAACTGAACCCAGGTGGAGGTAGGTCCTATTGAGATATCCCATAGTTCGGTGAAGCCGGACCCGGTATCGGTTAATGCATGCAGATTTCCCCCGTCTCTCAGGGCGAATATAGTACCGTCGTGAGAGATGGAAGGAGTTGTCTCCTGATCGCCATCGCCCGGTAAGCCTACGGAGGAATACTTTTCGTCGCCGGTTTCCAAGTCCCACGCTGTTAATGTCTTAGGAGTATTGATATACCCCTGCCAACCATATATGGTGTTATCGTAAACGCAGAGACCTTCCGCTCCGGTATTAGGTAAGTCCCTCGGCGTTTCCCAGATAATCTGTCCGGTGTTATGATCTATCCTGACGATGGTCGCGCCGGAACCGGGGATAATCAAATCGCCATTCGGCGCAAAAACTACCGCCCAGATAATCCCGAGAGGAACCGTCTTTTCACAAGTCCATAAAATTGAGCCATCATGGGCGTCGAGAGCGTATAGCGTATCATGTTGACTCTCTTGAAAATTTACGGCATAAACTTTTCCGTCGCGAAAACCTCGCGGAACCGAACGGCTATTCTCGCCGGGAAAGTCTACCTCCCAAAGAATTTCTCCAGTGTAGAGATCATGGCACACGATAGGTGTGTAGTCAATGGACTGGAAACGCATCGTGACCAGCTTATCACCATCTATATATATCTGACCGGCAAACAGCGCATACTCCGAACCTTCCCATAGCAATTCTTCCGAATCGGGACCGGCAATATACGACTGTCCATTTCTCATGGAATTTCCCCCTACTGTCTCCCAGTCGGCGTTAACCGGAATGTATAGCATTAAGCTCAAAATAACGAATAAAAATACAATCTTGCGACTCATAGTTCTCCTCGGGTAAGTAATTTATGGAAATATACGAAAAATATCGCAATAATCAAGGTGAATGTTGGCGAGGAAAGTAAATCGATATCCGGAGTTTACATATCTCCGCATTTTAACACGGGTTGCGGGCAGGATGGAGCCGGATTGCTTCGCTTTGCTCGCAATGACGGATTTGAGACAATGTCGGGTTTCTCCATTCGGCTATCGCCGAATTCCGGAACCCGGCCCACATTATTCCGGAGCGCTGACCGGCGGAAGGAGACACCCTCTCCCTATCACAGAGAGGGAAAGACGACCGAACTCCCTCACCCGCCTTGACTTCGTCAAGGCCCCCTCTCCCGCTAAACGGGAGAGGGGGATAAGGAAGGACTCTTATGATTTTAATGAATAAAAGATATCCGCTCAGCCCCCCTTCTCTCATTTAGTGGGAGAAGGGGCAAGGGGATGAGGGCTAAAAGAAACATGCATGTCTCTCCGCCTTCGGCTGCGGACTATTAGAGCACGCCCAAAATGGTGGGAAAGAATCAAAAGCTATCATTATGTTTTCCGCTCTTTTTTCTTCGCCGCCGGGAAGAGGACATTATTCAAGATCAAACGGTAACCGGGGGAATTCTTATGCAGCTCCAGCTCCGTGGGTGGATCACCTATACGGTGCTGATAATCCTCAGGATCATGTCCGCCCAGCCAGGAGAAAAACCCGCCGCCAAATTTGCCGTGAAGATATTTTACTTCACCTTTGTCTTCAGAATCGCCCATTATAGTGATATGGTCCTTGACGAATTGCTTATGATATCCGGTGCATTGCCCCAAAAATCCGTTGACAGCGTTCACATGATTCTGCACCAGCATAGTCGGTATGGGGTCATACTTAGCTGAAAAATCAAACAGAATGAAATAGTCCGCCTCAGCGCCCAGAACGCTTGAGCGGCGTGTAGGCGAAGTATCTATATCGGAATGCTCATATACCAGCGGGTCGAGAATCGGGGTGAAATTCTCAAAAGCTAAGCATTTGGAATAATCGAGTTTCTCGGTGCAGTTTGGGTCCGGCGGATCGCCGTCGAATTCCGACGGAACGATATCCACTCCCTCTGCCGCCAGAGCGATATCGTAGGTGTCGGTTGCAGAACACATGGCAAACAGGAAGCCGCCTCCCGCAATATACTTTTTCAGTTCCTTAGCAACAGCCAATTTTAACTGGCTGACCCTATTGAATCCCAATCTCGCGGCGGTCTCTTCGTTTATGCGCTTGCTTCGCTTATACCATATTGTATTCCTGTAGGATGCATAGAACTTACCGAATTGTCCCGTGAAATCCTCATGGTGAAGATGAAGCCAGTCGTAATTTTTTAGCTCTCCTTCCAGTATCTGATCGTCCCATACGATGTCAAAGGGAATCTCGGCATAAGTTAGCGCTAAGTTAACCGCATCATCCCACGGCTCATCCTTACTGTTCGGCGGCGCATAAATAGCAACCTTTGGCGCTTTTTCCAATAGCACCGCTTCCATATTGTTATCCTCGATTGTCGCCCTTATCTGAGCTTCCTGAGATGGGCTGACAAGTTCGAATTTCACCCCCAGCAGTCTGCATCTTTCGGCAATTGCGTCGATGCCCGGGGTGAGGAATGAACCGCCGCGGTAATTCAGCAGCCATTCCGCATCCTGCCCCTCAGTGAGTATCCAATAGGTAATCCCGTAAGCTTTAAGATGATCGGTCTGCGTAAGACCCATGGGAATAAGGATTTTGTCAGCCGATGCCGTAGCGGAGGAAATCAGAAGAAGTATAACGATTAGTAAGAAACTCTTTTTTGCCGTATTCATAATTGTTCTATCCCTTCAAAGTCGACATGATTTCGGTCGGTCGGGTTCCGAGCGAATGAAATGAGTGAGAAACCCGACACCGGCTTATAACCCGCCGCCGGACAGCGCTCCAGCGCTGACGGTTGATATTTCGGACAGTTCGGTTCGATTCGCAGTCAAGAATCTCTACGCTGCCGATACTCCCGAAGGATGAATCATCGGCTACCCGATCGAAATCTACTCCTTAATCCAATCCGGTTTCCGTTTTTCCAAAAATGCCGCCAATCCTTCCTGACCTTCATCGGAAATCCTCAGTTTGGCGATAACTTCCGCTGTGTATTTTTTGAGATAATCATAATCGAAATTTCCGACTGTACGCAGGAGTTCCTTCGATATCGCCATTGCGTTCGGTCCCGAATTGGATACTTGTTTGACTATTACGTTTGTCTCCTCGTCAAGTTCGTCATTATCCGCAACTATATCCACCAATCCGTATTCCTTAGCCTTTTTTGCTTTGAATCGCTCGCCGGTGAGGAAAAGTCGGTTGGAGCGGGACAGACCGACCCGCATAACGACATAGGGGGAGATGCATGCCGGAACCAGCCCGATTTTCACTTCCGAAAATGAGAATTTAGCGTCCTCGGCGGCGACCACGATATCGCAGGCGGCAACCAATCCGGTGCCGCCGCCGATTGCAGCGCCGTTGATCCTCCCGATTACCGGCCTTGGGAATGTATGGATATTATACATCAAATCCGCCAAAGCCAGCGCATCCTGAAGGTTTTCTTCATAGGAATAGTCCTTCATTTTCCTCATCCAGTTCAAGTCGGCGCCAGCGCAAAATGATTTTCCCTCACCGGTTATGACCAGTGACCTTAAATTGCTGTTACCCTTGAGATTCTCCAGAGCGATATTAAGCTCATCAATCATCACTTCGTTGAATGCATTAGCTATCTCCGGCCGGTTGAGTTTTAGTTTTGCGGCCTCATCTTCGATATTCAGGCGAATAGTCTCATAGTTATCCACGATCGTTCCTCATTCTCTTAATTTCACTTTACGGCAGGATAATAAAAACCGCTTGTGCAGTCAAGAAGGGATTAACGGCGCTGAAGAATGGGGATTGACTTACAAATTGGGGAAATATTAAGCGATTACTAATGAAATCAAAATAATCCTGTGATATTCTCATGTCCTATATAATCCGATTAACAGGATAATTATGAGAATTAAGCAACAGACCGAGTTAGAAAGAAATATGGATTGAGAAATGGTTAAAGTAGATCTGCATATTCATTCGAAATATTCAAACCGTCCGAGCGAATGGTTTCTGAATAAACTGGGGGCGAGGGAATCGTACACCGAACCGGAAACCATCTATCAGATGGCTAAAGAGCGCGGGATGACCTACGTTACTGTCACTGATCATAACAATATTAAAGGATCGGTTGAGTTAAATGAGAAGTACAAAGATGCCTTCACCGGTGTGGAAACCACAACCTACTTCCCCGAAGATAACTGCAAAATACATCTTCTTATCTTTGGACTAAATGGAGAACAATTCGATGAAATCCAGAGAATTCGAAGAGATATCTATCAATTGCGCGAATATGTGATTGAACAGAAATTAGCGCATTCGGCAGCGCATGCTACATATTCGGTAAATGGTAAAATAAGCATCGAGCATCTGGAAAAATTGGTTTTGTTGTTCGATGTCTTTGAGGCTATCAATGGAGGTAGGAACAGAACCAATAATGATACCTGGCATTACTATCTGAAATATCTAACCAAAGAGAAAATGGATTTACTTCAGGAGAAACATAAAATCAAACTGCAGCGCAGCAACCCCTGGGTTAAAGGCTTTACGGGCGGTTCGGATGATCATGCCGGCATATATGTGGGGCACACATACACCTTAACCGGAGCCAATTCAATACCCGATTTCCTTTCGCATATACGCAATCGGAAGACATTCGCCGAAGGCAGGCACAACGACTACCAGTCTTTAGCATTCACTGTATATAAGGTTGCCCATGACTATTCCCGGGCTCACAGTCAGCCCCTTATTAACATGTTCCCTCTTGGGGATCTTGGTGAATTGGTTTTCGGCGAAAGGAGAGTTTCTCTGGTAGACCGTTTGACTCTCGCTGTCAGGCAATCGAACGGCAACGGCTATCAGAATCGGATTACTGAATTGATAAGGGAGATAAGCAGGCAAAGGATCACTTCTATCGAGAATAACCTCGATCTCCTTTACAGCAAGATCGCAGATATTACCGATGAGATGTTCGGTAACCTGTTCAGTTCGGTTGAATCGAATCTGAAGAAGAACGATGTGTTTTCGGTTTTGGGTAATATCTCTTCTGCTATTCCCGGGATTTTCTTGCTGGTGCCATTTTTCACGAGTTTGAAACATCTCAACAATAATATGAAGATGCTCACTGAACTTCGGGAATCATGTCCTAACTCCCGGGAGCGAAAAATACTATGGTTTACTGATACCTTAAACGATCTTAACGGCGTATCGATTACGCTTAAGTATTTGGGATGGAAATTCTACTCCAGCGGCGTCGATGTTAAGTTTGTGAGTTCTCTACTGGACGAAGAAATAAGCAATGATCTTCCCCCCAACACTATCAACCTTCCCCAGGTCGCCACCTTCCAATTGCCATATTACGAGCAGTATACCATTAAAATCCCATCGCTCCTCAAGTCTATGAAGGCGTTACATGGTTTTGAACCGGATGAGATATTTATCTCCACGCCCGGTCCGATAGGTATGCTTGGTTTGTTAATCGGTAGATTAATGTCTGTTCCGGTGACGGGAATATATCATACCGATTTCACATTGGAGCTTGGAGAGATCGCCAGGGATGAATCGGCGGTGAATACCGTGGAATCCGCTGTTCGATGGTTTTATTCGTTGATGGATGAGATCAGAGTGCCTACCCAATCCTATATTGACATACTTGAAAAACGCGGATTGGATCGCTCGAAAATGTCCATATTTCCCCGCCATGTTGACACCGACGCTTTTGCGTATCATCCACCCTGGGAATGGGATGGCACCAGGATCGATCTCGATGAAGGACTGAACCTTCTCTATGTAGGCAGAGTATCCAAAGATAAAAATCTCGAATTCTTGATAGATGTGTACAAGGAGCTGATAGAAAGGGGATATTCTATCAATCTTATAATTACCGGTGACGGTCCCTTTAAGGGTGAGATGGAAAACGAGCTCCGGCAGTACGATAGAGTGAGATTCACCGGTAAGGTTCCGTATGATACACTGCCTTTGATATACTCCCAGGCAGATGCCCTTATCTTCCCGAGTATCACCGATACTTTCGGAATGGTAGTTTTGGAGGCTCAGTGCTGCGAATTGCCCGCAATCGTATCCGACCGAGGGGGACCCAAGGAACTTGTCAAGGAAAACGAAACTGGTCTTATTCTCCCGGCTTTAAACAAGGAAAAATGGGTAGAAGCGATCCTCAATTTCAACGAACTAAAGAATTCCAAACCTGAGGAGTATCGTCAGTTAAGGATTAATGCGCGTAACCACATAATTGAAAATCTTAGTTGGGATAACCTTTTAGCGCAGCTTACCAAAGGGAAAAACTCCGCCATGAACTCGGAACATGCTGTAGATCCCCGGGTTTAATTTACAATTAACATAAAACTAACAAAACGCTAACATAGTAATCTGTTCAGAATCACCGGTATTGGTTATCTTATCTTGATTAATTCGGTGGGTTGAGTACTGGTGATGCGTAGCCGAATTTATAATTATATAGCTTGCGCCGTGTTTATGTATTATCATTCAATTGATTTATGGGCGAAAAAGAGACAAAAATAGAAAGAGTTATCAAAATCGAGGAGCTTCCTCAGGCAATCAGGGAGCTGGCAGATAAACTGGAGGGAATCGGCAGCCAGGATAATGGTATTTTCCCTGAGAATATAACTTCATTCAAAAAGCTGAAGTTAAGTATCAAGAGAGGGCTGCAGTCTGCGGAGCTGGAAATAAAAATAAAGAATGGTCGCCCTGCTTCAGTTAAAGCGCATACCGAAAAAAGGGAAATATCTGAAAACGGCGGAAAACCGAGTTATAAAGCTCTTAAAAAGAAAATGAAAGCCGATTTTAAAATTATTTGCAGGTGTATTGAAAACAATCAGTTTCCGCCGGAAGTTGTTGTGGAATCATTTCTTCACGATTCATCTCTGATGATAACCTATCCGGATAAAGGAAAAGAGTATTATAAGGAATATCTAAATGCATGCAGAGAGTTCATCGAGGCTTATAAACATGAAAATATCGAATTACTTCGCGAGAAATGTTCCAAGCTGAGTCATCTCAAAGAGCGTTGTCACGCTATTTACAAGTAAGCTGTATCAACATCTGGATGGATAAGAAAAAATGAAATTAATAGAAAATACTGATACAAAGAAGAGAGCTTATCTAACTCCTGAGGAAATTACCGAGGAGATTACCGAAAGGGATGAGAAGAGCTTTTTTGAGATAACTTCGACCGAGTTGAATCAGGAGCAAATTCAGCGGATGAAAACTCCTCCGCATCTCTTTCCAAGGGAATCTACGGTTTTAGCAATTCATTGGCACCCGGAATTCATACCGATGGATCTAATCTCCAACCGGGTCAATAATACATTCCCTGACCTAAAGACGCAGTTGATAATACCCACCCAGCATAATGTTTTAATGAGCTATAACGGATTTCATGGGGTGGAAGTAGATTGTTATTCCAAAGCGTTCAATCAAAAAGTTCAGCTTCTGTTTCATTTTGAAAGCTCAAAGTTGGAGAATGCGGACAAGTTTAAGTCCATGCTGGCGTATACATTTAAGTACAGGTCATCGCAGCTATTCGATTTTATAAATACCATTATTAAACCTGACGAGGGAAGGCTGGAATTAGCGGCGCGCGATACCGGAGCGGATAATACGCTGATTCATTTCGTTGTGATTACTGTAAAGAAAATACACAACATACTTTCGAAATACCAGGATCAGGTGCCGGAAGTGATGGTTAAGAATAAGCTTCTTCGTAATTTTTTCGATACTTTAAGACCCCTGTATGGGAACGGATTTATCAACAGGGCTCAGGCTTTTCTCAATGCTGTTAAATTGATAGTAAAAGCTGAATTTCCATTGCAGTATTTTTATCGCACTCGTGAGATGATTGAGGAAGTGCGCGGTATCGGAGGAGCTATCGTGATTCCGCATCCCGAGCAGTTCTGGCCTATCCTGCTGGCGGATTACGATGTTGACGGTATTGAGGTTTGGAATCCTCAATCCAGAAAGTATACAGAGTTTTTGATTTCCGTAATTGATAAAAAGAACAAGCAGAATACGCGCTCCGATAGGAGGCTGCTTGTATTGATGGGGGATGACACTCATATGGGAGAAAAAGTAAAGGATCCTGATATTCAGGATAAGGTGAAGGCTTCTCGGGAGATTGGTGTGCAATCGGCATGGGAGGATTTCAGTATTCGGAAACGTTTAATATTAGCGAATATGAGTAAACTGAGTATTTTAAACGAATATAAAGAACGTATAATAAATTGGTAGCAGCAGTTACCTGGAGGCTTTATGGCACAAACTGATGAGTTCTATTATGAATCGGTTCAGGATGCCGAGACAATCAAGGAATTCCTTCAATCTTTGCTTGATGGAATGGAAAAGGGTCGAATCTTTTTAAGTTCCAATGGTAATGATATCAGTCTTAAACCGGCTAATTTGCTGAAGTTCTCGGTAAAAGCTAAGAACAAAGGCGATACCAGCAAGATGAATATCAAAATATCCTGGAAAAAACCTCGACCGGTTAATATCACCGTGGACAATGATATTGAGATTAGTTCCTGATTATGATCTCTTTTGAAGGTATAAAAGAGAATTTCAAATTCATTATTATAGAAACCCGCAAACAGCTTAATGCAACCCTTGAGTTTTTCGAATCCCCCGATCCTTCCGTTTATGATAAAATATATAGTAGGGACGACTATATTGATAATCTCAAAACGATTATAGAAAACAAGTGCTTTGCGCGTATCAATACCATTAAGAACCTTCCTCCGGATGAGATAAATGAGATAAGAGCTATTCAGATATGCTGTGTAAATCTTGAGAGGATTGCGGATAATTTCGTAAACATGATTCGTCAAATGGGTCATCTCGAAAATCAATCCTTCATTAATCAGTATCATTATAAGGAGCAGTTCAAAAAAATACAGGAGGGACTGGATAGGATAGATTTTGTCCTTGAGGAAAAGAATATGTCTGATGCTTTAGCTGTATGTAAAATTGAGTATGAATTAGATACTATGTATAAGGGGAACTTCGACCGAATCATGGAAGAGTTAAAAGCAGGTTTTAATACTCAAAATCTGGTAACCACTCTTTTTATTTTTAGATATCTGGAAAGAATAGGGGATTCTCTTCTGAATATCGGCGAAGCCTTGATTTTCGCGATTCTGGGGGAAAAGGTGAAAATTCAGCAATTTCATTCGCTGCGGCAAATGCTCAACGACACCGGATACGAAGTTTCCATCGGAGATATCGAATTTGAGTCAATCTGGGGCACCAAATCCGGATGTAGGATAAGTCGAGTGGAGCCGAGACGAACATCCGATTCACACGCGCAGGGAAGTATTTTCAAGGAAGGAAAATTGCATAAGGTTCGCAGCGAGAAAGCTAACCTGGAGAGGTGGCACGAGCTATTTCCCGGATTGGCGCCCAAAGTGATTAATTATCAAGAGGATGAGGATTATGCCTCCCTTTTGGTGCAGTATCTGCCCGGGAGGACATTCGATGAGGTGATTTTTAGCGTCGATGGTGACAGGATGGCAGACGGTTTTCATTTACTCACAGACACAGTGAGCGAACAATGGAAAAAAACCAGGATGGACAATCCGATCAGGACAAATTATGTGGAGCAGATTGGAGACAGACTGGATCAAATAAATGAGGTGCATCCGGAATTCACGCGATTTGAGCAGAATATCGGCGGCACAAGGATAAAGTCATCAAAGGAGCTCTTGGAATTCTGCTCTCAAATAGAAGCGGAAATGAACGCCCCACAGACGGTTTTGATCCACGGCGATTTCAATATCAGCAACATTATCTATGACGATAAACGGAACAAACTTTACTACATCGATCTCTATCGTTCGCGCGATTTCGATTTCGTGCAGGATATCTCCGTATTCTTGATATCGAACTTCAGGATACCGGTTTTTGAAAGCGAGATAAGAGATAAACTAAACTGGATAATCGGAAATTTCTATGCTTTCTCATTACAAGTAGCCCGGAAGTGGAATGATAAGGAATTCGAAGCGCGTTTGGCGCTGGCTTTGGCGCGTTCCTTTTATACTTCCACCAGGTTTGAGCTGAATCCGGAATTTTCCAATGAGATGTATTTGAGGGCACACTATTTATTAGAGAAAGTTATTAATCACAAACAGCGCGGGGAAGCCTGGGAGCAATTCAAGCTTCCGGACTTTATCCTCTATTATTAATAATCGGGATGAAATATGGTTAGGATCGGAGTTGTAGGAACTAAAGACGGATGGTCTTCCGAAAGGCTGGCTACAACCGTTTCCCGGTTGACCGGCTTCGGCTTACTTATAGAGATGGATCAGGTTCGACTGGACTTCACCTCCGGAGATGCGTGGTACGAGGGGATTAATCTGGTCGAACTGGACGCTCTGATTATCAAGAAGATAGGCGGAGAATACTCGCATGATCACCAGGACAGACTGGAAATGCTGCGGTACCTGAATGAGAAAGGACTGCCCGTGTTTTCATCCCCGTTTTCTATCATGCGTGTTCTGGACAGGTTAAGCTGCACGGTTACTTTACGGGTTGAAGGCATTCCGATGCCCCCGACGACAATTACTGCTAATGTTGACGAAGCCCTTGATGCAGTCCGGTCATACGGGGAAGCTGTTTTCAAACCGATTTACACATCCAAAGCCCGTGGTATGAGGGTTATTAGTGACAGTTCCGAAGCGAGAAAACAGATAGAAGCCTATAAATTGCGAAATCCGATCATGTATATCCAGAAACGGATAGACTTAAACGGGCGCGATCTGGGAGTTGCTTTTTTGGGGGGAGAGTATTTGGCGACGTATGCCCGATGTAATCAGGGAAACTCATGGACTACCAGCACATTCTTCGGCGGAAAATATCAATCCTGCAGTCCGTCGCAGGAGATAATCGAAGTAGCAACAAAGGCGCAATCACTGTTCGGACTGGATTTTACCTGTGTTGATGTTGTCGAGACCGACAAGGGTCCCGCTGTTTTCGAAGTTTCTGCATTCGGCGGTTTTAAAGGATTGTTGGAAGCGAACGGAATCGATGCCGCCGAACTTTATGCGGAATTTGTTTTATCCAAATTAGGTTGAGGGAAATAGGCGAATGACCAAATCGGATTTGATTGAGAACATATACTCGCAATATACAACAGAACATCGTATTACGCTCCGATTCGATACAATGTCTTTAGAGATTCGTTCCAATTCCGGTGAATTGATAAGCTGCTTCCGCAGATATTTCAAACCGTTTGTAAAAGAAAATCCTTCCCCCGGGATTGTTATTACCGCCATCGAATCGGAACCGTTGAATTTGCCGTGTGAATTCAAACTCAAAGAACCCGATCCCGGAAAGAGTAGAATCAAGGAAGAATATCACGATCTACCGGGCTGCCGCATAGTGCGCAAACGTTTAACCGGCATGATTTTTATTTTCGGCGGTGATACTAACATTGCGATCGGACCTGCTCTCACAAACTCAAATCAGGTTATCAATTTTATTAACAACCGATACGTTAACTTTAAACTCAACAACGGCGGTTTATTAGGGCATGCGGCAGGTGTCGCTTTTAATGATAAGGGGCTTGGATTAGCCGGTTTTTCCGGAACCGGTAAATCCACGTTAGCCCTGCATTTACTTAGCAGAGGGGCGTCATTTGTCAGCAACGATAGATTGATAATTGAAAATCACGAGTCAAAGCCGTTCATGTACGGCGTTGCCAAGCTTCCCCGTATCAATCCGGGAACCGCCTTGAATAATTCCCGTTTGACTTCAGTTATACCAGGAGAGGAGTTGGAACGCTTCTCCAGTCTCTCGTCCGATGAGCTGTGGTATCTTGAAGACAAATACGACGTATTTATCGATGAATGCTTTGGCGCTAACAGGTTTGTGCTTAAGAGCCCCTTAAAGGGGCTGGCAATACTTAATTGGGAGAGAAACGGTTCTGAGATGACCTTAAGAAGGATTGATCCCGAAGCCAGGAAAGACCTGCTGCCGGCTCTTATCAAGTCCGCGGGATTATTTTATTTTCCGGACAGGGGAGCTAACAGCTATAGTCCGTCGCCGGAGGACTATACCGATATTTTGAAGCAGTGTGATATGTTCGAAATAACCGGAGGAATCGATTTCGAGAAGGCTGCGGATTCATGTATGTATTACCTATCCAGTCAAGAATAAACCAGAAAGCGATGTCTCCGGATGCGCATCAGGATATTCAGGGAAATTGATATACCGGATCGAATCAGGCTGGATTTGTATCAAAGAAGTCCGCAATTGGGACCCAAGGTACTTTTTTTCAGCGGCGGCAATGCTCTGCGGGAAACCAGCCGGGTTCTAATAGACTATACCTATAATTCTATTCACATAGTTACTTCCTTTGATTCCGGAGGGAGTTCGGCGGCGCTGAGAGATGCCTTCAATATGCCTGCAATCGGCGATGTTCGCAACCGGCTGATGGCTTTAGCGGATCAATCGATATTAGGAAATCCCGAAATATTCAGCCTTTTCTCCTTCAGGTTTTCCCAAAATGCGCCCAATAGTCAGCTCCGCGAAGAGCTTACAGAAATGGTGAAAGGGAAGAACCGAATGATACAGGCAATCATCGATCCTATGCGCAAGATCATCAAGCACCATTTGAGCGTTTTTCAATCCAACATGCCTCCTGATTTTGATCTTCGGGGAGCGAGTATCGGGAATTTGATTCTTACGGCCGGATATCTTGAGAACGAAAAACATCTCGACCCTGTTATTTACATATTCTCCAAATTGGTGGAAGCGCGCGGCACGGTACGCCCCGTGACTAATGAGAGCATGAATCTGGTCGCCGAACTGGAAAGCGGAGAGACGATCGTTGGGCAGCATCTGATTACCGGTAAGGAACATCCGCCGATAAGTTCGAAAATCAACCGAGTTTATCTCACCGACGAAGCAGGAAATCCAAAAGAAACCGTCCTTTCAATCAGGGATAAAGTACGCGATCTCATAAAATCCGCCCAGCTGATATGCTATCCTATGGGGAGCTTTTATAGCAGCATTATTGCTAATTTGCTGCCGGCGGGTGTTGGCGACGCCATTGGACAAACGAGGTGTCCCAAGGTTTTCGTTCCCAATACCTATGATGACCCTGAAACTTACGGTTTACCGATTGATGAACAGATTGAGACCTTGCTCCACTACCTGATGAAGGATAATGCCGGGAAGTTAAATCCGTGTGATTATCTGAATTATATCGTAGTCGATAAGAAAAAAGGGATTTATAATGGAGAGATAAAGGAGAGGCGAATGAGGGAATTAGGGATAGAGGTATTAAATTGCCCAATAATAGGTGAGAATAGACCCAAAAAGGCTGACCCAAATCAGCTTTCGGAAATACTATTGACATTAGCTTGATAATTGTATATTTTTTAAAGAGAGATGAACTTAAAAGTCGAGGAGATGAACTATGGAAAAAAAGAAAGTCGAATTTGAAAAGATAATGGATGTTCCGGAAGCGATAAATTTTCTGGAAAGATTCTTAAGCGAGCTGAGAGAAGGTAGAGTAACGGTTGAACAAGAGGGCGAATCGGTGGAATTGGAGCTTCCTCAGCAGGTTAAGGTGGAAGTCGAAGCTAAGAGGAAAAAAGAAAAGGAGAAATTCTCGCTGGAGTTTTCCTGGAAAGCAGCGGTTGAAGAAGAACCGGAAACAGAACTAACGATTACTTCTGATAGTGAGGAGAATCCGGAGCAGCCTTCATAATAGCTATCTTCTAAAGTTATCAGAATGTTGAAAGAATATTTGACTGAGTATTGATTAGTGCAGAGTTAACTTCCCTTCGTTTACGCCGCATGCCCCTGCTTGGTCCGGGGCATTTATAGCAGCAGTTACATTACAAGTATACTACTCAATTGGCTTTCGAGCGGCTATCACGCGATAAAGCGCCGGCACTACTAACAAAGTGAGAAATGTCGAAACTGCCAGACCCCCGATGATTGCCCATCCCATAGGCGCCCATAGTGTGCCGCCCTGCAAGGTAAGCGGTAAGAGTCCGCCGATAGTAGTTAAGGTGGTAAGAAGTATCGGAGCGAATCTGGTCTGTCCGGCTTTCTTTATAGCTTCTAATGCTTCCACTCCTCGCCGTCGCAATTGGTTTATATAATCGATCAGTATGATGGAGTTGTTGATAACTATCCCCACCAAACTCGTGATTCCGATAAATGCTGTGAAGGAAAAAGTGTTACCGGTTATAAAAAGCGCGAGTATCGAACCGACCAATGCCAGGGGGATAGCGGCGAAAACTATCAGGGGTTGTATATATGATCTGAACTGTAAGACAAGCACCGCAAATATCGCCACCAGGGCGATTATTACGGCGCGGCCCATTCCTCCAAAAGATTCCTGTCGGCTTTCGAACTCTCCTGCAACGCGATAGTAGTAGCCTTTATGCCAATCGTACTCATCCAATTGCTCAATAACCTTCATGGTGGCTTCATTTGCATTGGTTGCGCCGATAACATCGGCTGTTACCATCACATTGCGATTTAGATTATACCGATTTATTCTGGTAGGGCTGGCTGCAAACTCAAGCGAAGCGAGCTGTTTGAGCGGTACTGGCTTTCCTAAATGGGATGGAATATAAATTCGGTCAAAAGCGGTTAGTTTATCTTCCTCCTTGTCGGGAAGTTTAACTACGATGTCATATTCTTTGCCGTCCGCATCATAATAATTGGTTATTGTCAGTCCGGCTATGGCGGCTCGAACGGTACGGTCTATATCGACCAAAAGCACTCCCGCCGATGCCGCCTTCTCGCGATTAATTCTTACCCTCAGATCGGTTTTCGAGGTTCCTAACGGATTATCTATGTTTATGGTTCCTGGTACGGAAGCGATAATCCGCTCAACATCAGCCGCAATACTCCTCAGCGTGTCCATATTCTCACCGATTACTCTGATAGCTATCGGCGCTTCTATCGGAGGTCCCTGCTCCAGTTCCTTTACCCTGATCTCCGCTCCCGGATATCTTTTAAATTCCTTTCGCAGGTCTGAAATAGTCGTCCTAAGGCTGGCGAGATCGGTGTTATTCAGTTCCACGTATACCTGAGCGTGATTGCTGGCGGAACTTTTTTGAAACATGTTATAGTATATGCGTGGATTTCCTGCGCCGACATTGGTTGCCCAGTGACGGATGTCATCACGATTCTCAAGCGTAGAATCGACATAAGCAGCTGCCTCGTCAGTCTGAGCCAGATTAGTCCCCTCGGGCAGGTCAATATTGATCATAAACTGAGGTTTTTCAGCTTTCGGGAAAAAGCTTACGCCGATCACGGGAAAGAGCATAAGGCTTCCCAGGAAAACAATTGCCGCCAGCAGAAGGACCACCTTCGGTCTGCGCAGTCCGGTTTCCAGGACTTTGCGATAATGCCCGGCGATAAAGGAATCGAGTATCCTGCGCGGTTTGCGGGTCCGGTGCACCGAACCGGGCTTGATGAATCTGCTTGAGAGATATGGTGTTAGCGTTAGGGAGATTATAAGCGAAGCAATGAGCGTGAATATAACAGTCGCCGGCATGGAACGGATAAAATCACCGGTAACGCCGGGAAGCATTATCATCGGAATGAAAGCCAATACGGTAGTCACCGTCGAACTGATAATCGCCCAGCTGATTTGGGCTGTTCCTTTGACCGCCGCTTCGTTGGGAGCTTCTCCTTTACGCATGAACCGGGTGATATTGTCGGTAACAACGATGGCATTATCCACCAGGAGTCCCAATGCGATTACCAGTCCGGCGATAGTCATCTGCTGCAAACCATAATCGCTTAGATCAAGCAGCCCCAATCCGACAAGAATGGAAATCGGAATAGCGAGGATAACTATGACCGAGGTGCGAAAGCTGGAGACGAGCAGGACGACCAATCCAACCAAAAACAGCCCCTGAAACAGGTTACCGAAGAATCCATTCAGCCTTCGGGAAACGCTTTCCGACTGATCGAAAACAGTTTTCAACTCCATCTTAGCCGGCAGTTCGGTTTCGTATTCCGAGATAGCGCTTTTAACTCCGTCCATTACCGAAAATATATTAGTGCGCTCCTTCTGTTTTACCGTAACAAATACGGAGCGCTCCCCGTTTACACGGGCTAAATGGCTTTTATCATCGTAGTCGAAATGGACATCGGCGATATCGTCAATATATAGTATTTGTTGTCCATCAGAGCGCACAGCTACTTTTCGAATATCGTCAAGCGACTCAAAAGATCCGCTGGTTTTTATGGTGAACCTCCGCGCCCCAATATCGATATATCCGCCCGGAATATTCGCATTGGCGGCTGCAATTGCCCGTTCCACCTCAGTCAACGGAATACCATATTGCGCCATTCGCTCCAGATCGACTGCGATACGGACTTCCTGTTCGGGGAATGCCGAAATCTCAACCTTCTTCACCCCCGGTTGTTTTTCCAGCAGGTCTTTGAGCAAATCGGCTTCTTTCTCCAGTTCCCGGTAACTCGCAAGTTCGGAGATAATACTAAGCTGCAAAATAGCTACATCGGATATAGACCAGCGCCAGATTTCGAGGTCGGCTATATTCTCGGGGAGATTATCCCGAATACCGTTCACTTTTTGTACAATCCGGGAATATTTATCATCCATGTCCACACCCGCTTCGAATTCAATTTCGACAAGCGCATATCCATCTCTGGCCACCGACGCCAGCTTCTTGATATCCTCAAGCTCGTTTACCGCCTCTTCAATGGGTTGAATAACCAGCTCTTCTAACTCCCCGGGGCTGGCGCCCGGATATATCACAATAACATTTGTGCCCAACGGGATTACCAGAGGATCTTCCGAGCGCGGCATTGTCAGGATGGAAGTGATTCCGAAAACCACCAGCAAGGCGATTATTATTGTGGTGAATTTGTGATTCTCAATTGCTAACCCGGATAAACTCATTCTATTGCCTCGCTTCAGCTGATGTCGAAAGATTCCTAATCTCAACCGACGAACCATCGGCTGCGTAAGAAGCTCCCAGGGTGATCACGCGCTCGATCCCTTCAAGCCCTTTGGAAATGGCAACACGATCTCCGAGCAGCTTCTCCACCCGTACGTCAATTCTCCGAGACTTACCGGATGAATCGATAGCAAAAACGGAAGCTCCGTAACCATCCGCCTGAACCACAGCATCAATAGGTACGAGATATTCGGGACCCTCCGGCTTAGGGTAAATTGTTACTTTGCCTGAAAAGCCCGATAGCAATTTAACTTCGGTTGGTTCAAGAGAGAGTTTCACCTGGTAGGTTCCGGTTACCGGATCGGGACTTTCCGCAATCTCTGTTACTTTAGCCTCCACCGGAATTGAGGGATACACATCAAAGATAACCTGTGCCGAATCCCCTAACCGTAATCCCACTACTTCGCTGTCCGGCACCCCGGTATCCATGGTCGACGCATCTTCAGTGGTGCCTACATAAAGCACGGGTGTTCCCGCACCCACCAATTCATTGACTTCAATTAGCTGCTTTAACACTATCCCATCGGCGGGCGCCTTGATGACGGAATGTTCCAGATTAAACCGGGCGATCTCCGCCTTTGCCCTGGCGACCTGCAGCGCGGTTTCAGCATTCTGAAGCTGTTCAAGTGTTGCCGCGCTGTCGGCATACAAACCGCGTACCCGCTTTAGGTCTCGCTCAGCTTTTGTTAAGGCGCTATTAGCCATCTCCGCCTGAGCCCTTACCTCGGCTAATTTTAGACTGGCGAGAACCTGCCCCTTACTCACACGGTCGCCCTCATTAGCTTGAAATGCCTCAACAACTCCGCCTGTCTTGAACGATAACCTCATCTCCTTACCCACCGAAAGCCGACCGCTTGTATGCACCGGAACCACGAACTCCTTGAACTCAACATCAGCAACCTCAACCGGAATCGTCTGTTCTTCCCGATAAACATCATCCATTCCACCGCAAGCGGTGATCACTAAAGATATAATTGACATCGATATAACTATCACACTGTTTCTATTCATTATCAAACCTCCCGGGATTTAATGGATAGCTTCCTGTCACCCGTTCCAGCTCCGCCAGGGCTATCCGATACTCCTGTTGTACACTGATATAATTTATTTCTGCATTAGTTAAGTTGGCGCGTGCGTCAAGATACTCGATTTGAGGACTCATTCCCTCAGCGAATTTACTCTCCACGATCTTGAATGATGCGCGCGCGCTCTCCAGACGATCGGCAGCCGCTTCTATTTTCCGGGCTGCTACCTGCACTGAATGATAAGCATTACGAGTTTCAATACCTATCTGCTTACGCACTTCCTCTTGGCGCGCCTGAAGCATATTCTTCTTAAGCTCATACTGCCTGATCCGTGATTTATCCTGAAATCCGTTAAAGAGATTCCATTTCAGCCCTACCGACGCCATCCAGAAGTCATTATCAGTGTCGAACCTGTACTCCTCTCCTTCAATTCCATAGTCGATAGCCAAGAATACTTCGGGAAGAAAGGCAGCCTTCGATAAGTTCACGAGATCGCCCAACCCTTGTTGAGTGTAGTGAAACTGGCGAAGTTCATCCCTGTTTTCCTGCGCTCTCGCTTGAAGTGAGCTCATATCGTCTAATTGCCTGAGAGTCACTATCGACTTTCCTAACTCGATTTGAGTGGTCAATGGTCGGTTAAGAAGGAAATTGAAGTAGGCGCGAGCTTGATCCTGAATGCGTTCCGCCTCCGCCTGCTGCTGCGTCAGGTCGCTGAGTTCCGCCTGCGCCCTGTGCACCGCCTCCATTGTCGCTTTGTCATGTTTAACCAACGATTCGGATACGCGCAAATTCTCCTTAAGGAGTTCTTCTGTCTCCTCCAATAGCTTCATTACCTGCAGGGTCCTGATATAGCTGAAATATGCGGTTTTCACATCGGCGACCAGTTCTCTGGCATACCGGTCGCGCTCTGCTTCCGAAGCGCGGCTCATATTAAGTTGCGACCTTTGATTGTAGAATATTTCCGCCTGGAACAAAGGCTGGGTAAGCGTTATTTTAGTTTCCTGCTCTTCCTCGCGAAGCAGAGGCGTGGTGACATTTGGAATATCAGTCGGGAATCGTTGTTCGCCAAGAAGCTGATTAAGAGTGCCATGAATTGGATTAACCAGGTCTCCAACCGGGGTTACGATTGTACGTCCTCCCCCGGCTCGACTATACCTTGCGCTGATATCGATTGACGGTAAATAGGCGCCGCGCGCCTCAGCAAGCGCCGCTCTGCTCTTTTCGTAAGAGATTCTTTTCTGTTTTAGAGCGAGATTTTCCGAGAGCGCTTCATCGATATAATCCTGAAGCGCTGCAGCCCGCACCTGAGAACAAATTACCATCCAGTATACAATCGTAAAAAGAATTAGTATAGCCCATTTGAACGGGGTAATAAACTGTCGTCCATATTGTGACTGATAGTCATTATTTGCCATTATTTCACCTCTAATACTATCATGTTCGTGCCCATTATTGATATTGTTGCATTTCAGGTGGATTAATAAACAGGGCGCGAGCGCAGAATTGCATGTATTCTTCTAAAAGAAAGTTCTTTTCAAATCCATGTGATTCGCAAAAATGCGCTCCTTTGTTCTGATTAAGTTGAATAACGCCGTTTCCGGCAGCCCAGAGGATCATGGCGGTTTTCATTGGATCTAACTCCGGACGAAAGTATCCCTGTTTCTTGCCGTCTTTTACAATATTTGCGATTAATTGAAGTACTCCCATGCCGGTTTCATGGCATTCACGCATAAGAGGGTCTTCCGGAATTGTCTCCGGTATATCAATATGCATCGTCTCCACAAAATTCATTGTCCTGAAATAATATGGAAACTCCGCAGCGTACTCGATATATGCCCGACCTATCGCCAGCAGTTTTGAACCGGCATTGTCATAAGGCTTAATCGCTTGTTCAAATTTCCTGCGGAGCGCCGCCAGCGCGCGCAAATTGATTCCCAGGTAAAGCGCTTCCTTGTTCCTGAAGTACAGGTATAGTGTACCCTTACTGAATTCAGCCTTCTCCGCGACTTCTTCCATTGTGGCTTCCTTCAATCCCTTTTCGAAAAATACATCCTCCGCCGCATCAAGTATATCATTCTGACGCCTAATTTTCTCTCGTTCTTTTCTTTCCGCTGTTCCCATTTATTCTCCGAACGATTAATCCGCTCCCGAACCAACATACCGACGGTCATATAATGACCAACAGTTAGTGGTAATATGAATTGTAACTTTTTGTTTCATTTGTCAAGAAGTTTTTTTAAACTTTATTGTAATTGAATTTCGCATGGCGGCGATTCTGGGCTAATTGCCTTCCCATTTTCAAATAACCAAGTCTCCAGGTGACTACCGGAGAAAAAAAGCAGGTTTATTAAGGAAGGTTGTCGGAACCGATAAATTAAACCTTAAGTATAGCACGGATTATGGATACTGCAGTCGAATTTTTTTTATTTATCCTCGGTTTGGCGCTGCTTTTGGGTGGAGCGGAGCTTTTTGTAATGAGTGCGCTTGGCCTGGCGAAACTGACCGGAGGATCCAGGCTGTTAATAGGCATGACTATAGTTGCATTCGGAACCAGCGCGCCGGAACTTGCGATCGGCGTCATCGGGGTGTTGGAGCAGCATGCGGACATCGGTCTGGGTAATATCATCGGCAGCAATATCTTTAATATCCTTTTCGTTTTGGGTTTGGCTTCACTTATCAGTCCTCTTTATGTCGATCTAAGAGTGATCCTTCGTGATATTCCGATTCTGTTCGGGATCAGCGTCACCTTTTTCCTGATGACCTTGGACCATGCTATTCACAATTATGAAGCGATAATCTTATTCGCTATTCTCGCCGGATATTTTGTCTACCTGTTTCGATACTCCAGTGAACGATCGAATGTCATAGCGCCCGAATTAAAAGAACCCGAGGCAGAACCATTCACCGCGATGATGTTGGCTAAGAAGTCAGTTTTTATTTTAATCGCGATAGCGATGCTGACGATCGGCTCTCATTGGCTGGTTAGCGGGACGGCGAGAATCGCTGCGAATTTCGGGATCAGCGAGTTAGTGATAAGTCTTACCCTCGTCGCTTTGGGAACATCGCTTCCGGAGATAGCGACCTCCGTAGTTGCCGTACGCAAGAAAGAGTACGAAATGTTGTTCGGCAATATAATCGGCAGTTGTATCTTTAATATTATCGCGGTACCGGTTGCTATGGCTTTACTTTATTCCGAACCTTTATCGATCGACAGTGAAATCATCAACCTCGATTTGCCTGTCATGATGGTTTCGGTGATCGCCTGTTTGCCGATATTTATCAGCGACCGTCGAATGTCGAGATTCGAGGGGATACTCTTTCTCGTCTATTATTTCGCTTATATATTTGTGCTCTATCTTAAAGAATTTTCCGGATCTATATTGACTGAATATAAGACAATTATCCTGACCCTGATCGTACCAATGACCGCAATCACGCTGGTTGTCGTAACCTACCGAGCTATTAGATACCGGAGGGATTTAAAAGAAGATTGAAATAGCTTTTCTTGTTTTCTATTCTGCTGGTCGTCGGTCTGGTAGTCTCGCAATATGTGGATTTCATAACAGGCGATGCGGAAATTGCTCGGGAAATTATCCGCATTCTAACGATGGTACTTCTCGGTTTTGTTATGATTCATGTAGGTTATGAGTTTGAGGACGATCGCTCACGGCCGGGAAGCTGTGGTTTCGATTACCTGGTTGCGGCAACTGCCGCCGCATCCCGTTAGCTTTTATCATAAAAGTTTTTACATCCATAGCTTCATAGTATATGTTTACCGCATGATTTCTGTAAGGGGCGTATCCAAATCATATAGCGACGGGTTTACATGGGCTGTAAAGGATGTCTCTTTCGATGTTGCCTCAGGCGAAGTGCTTGCGCTCGTAGGTGAATCCGGCTGCGGCAAAACCTCAACACTTAAAATGATCAACCGCCTGGTCGAACTTTCCTCAGGCACGATTATGGTCGATGATAGAGACATCATGAGTATTCCGCCGGTTGCACTCCGCCGCTCAATCGGATATGTGATTCAGGAGATCGGCTTGTTTCCGCACCTGACGGTCGAGGAAAATATCGGCGTTGTTCCAAGCCTTCTGGGATGGTCAGTAAAACGAATTGGAGATCGTATCGATGAACTTCTAAATTTGGTCGGGCTTGGCGCACGGGAATATAGAAAACGCCGTCCCGAGGAACTCTCAGGCGGGCAACAGCAACGAGTAGGACTCGCTCGCGCCCTGGCTGGAGGTCCCAAAACCATGCTGATGGATGAACCGTTCGGCGCGCTTGATCCGATCACCAGAGCCGGTGTGGTTGAGGAGTTCAGGAAAATTCAGCATGATCTATCGCTGACGGTTATTCTTGTCACCCATGACATGGCGGAAGCGCTGATTCTGGCGGACAGGATAGCTGTAATGAGAGACGGTTCCATCGTGGCAATCGACACACCGGCGGAGTTGCTTTCCGGTCCGGGCAATGCCTACGCCGAAGAGCTCCTATCGATGCCGCAGCGTCAAGCGAAAATCATAACTGAAATAGCTAAATCAGGAGGTGAACCGTTATAGGTGAATCATTTGCTGCGCAATTGAAATTGCTTCCTGATTATCTGGGGCATCATCTACTTTTAACTTTGATTGCGTTGATTACCGGGATTCTCGTATGCGTACCTCTCGGTTTGCTGGTTACTCGCATTAAAGCCCTGCAATGGCCCACCCTTGCGGTCGCCAGCGTTCTCCAGACCATACCGGGTATAGCCTTGTTGGCGCTGATGGTTCCGCTTCTGGGCAAAATCGGTGTCATCCCGGCTTTGCTCGCATTGATAATTTACAGCTTTTTGCCCATCCTCCGTAACACAGTCACCGGCGTGCTCAATGTCGATAGTTCAGTGGTGGAGGCTGCCCGCGGTCTTGGCATGAATGATAGACAGATCCTTTATAAAATCGAGTTACCGCTTGCTCTTCCAGTGTTAATAGCAGGAATTCGCACCGCCGCCGTATGGGTGGTGGGAACCGCTACATTGGCGACGCCGGTCGGCGCTACCAGCTTGGGTAACTTCGTTTTTTCGGGATTACAGACCCAAAATGTAGCAGCGATTATTGTTGGCTGTGTAGCCGCGGCGCTGCTTGCTATTGTTCTGGATCAATTGATTCGCTTGATTGAAATGGCTGCTTCCAGGCGTAACAGGAAGCTTGGCGCTGCAGCTGTTATATCATTGCTGATTCTAATCGGCGCCGGTTTATCGCCGATGATAATCAGCGCATCGGAACCGAATTTACCGACTCAAACCATAGTTATCGGCTCAAAACCATTTACGGAGCAATATATACTTGCGGAGATGATCTCCGACCGTTTGACAGAGGCGGGTTTAAAGACAGACATTCGCAGCGGGATGGGTTCAATGGTTCTTTTCGAAGCTATAGTGAGGGGAGAGATTGACTGCTATGTCGATTATACTGGTACAATCTGGAGTAATGTGATGAACAGGAAGGATGTTTCTTCACGCAAGGAAGTTCTCGAACGGATGACTGAATGGCTGCGCGAGAAACATGATGTATTGTGTCTCGGTCCTCTCGGATTCGAGAACACCTATGGTCTTGCGGTAAGAGCCGAAGATGCCGGAGCATACCGGTTAACAACGATCGCAGATCTTACTCCCCGCGCGCCCGAACTCCTGATAGGCAGTGACTACGAATTCTTCCTGCGCCCCGAATGGGAATCCCTTAGGGAAACTTATCATCTTGATTTCAAGAAGAAAATAACCATGGATCCGGTACTGATGTACAGGGCTATTTCTCAAGGAGAGGCGGATGTCATCTCGGCTTACTCCACCGATGGCCGTATTACGGCTTACGACCTGGTTATTCTGAAGGATACCCGGCAGGCATTGCCTCCGTATGACGCAGTCCTGCTGCTCTCCGCAGATGCGGTCGTACAAATGGAACTTACAGAGCCGCTTCGAGTTCTTATTGGAAATATTAATGATAATGATATGCGTGAAGCTAATAAACTCGTAGACCTTGACGGCGTTTCGGTGGATAGCGCTGCCGCTTTTCTTCGGAATCGCCTTAAACCGATTAATTTTTAAATGAGGAAAGGATATGGCACAGGTCATCTATTCACAGGATTCCGACGACGTAATCTCACCGGATATCGACACGGAGATATTCGCCAAAGATGTAATGGCGGGATTATCGGCTAAGCAGAAATACATACCGGCATCTTATCATTATGATGCCGAGGGAAGCCGACTGTTTAATAAGATAACGGAACTCCCGGAATACTATCTTACCAGGTGTGAAGCCGATGCCCTTGAGCGTAACAAGGATCGAATCGCCGATCTGCTGACCGATGGAACTGCAAACCTAATCGAATTAGGACCCGCCGACGGCAGCAAAACCGGAGCGCTGATGGATTATTTCCATACACTGAAGATTGATTTCCACTATGTTGCGGTGGATATCTCCCATACAGCGCTCGAACAACTGGCTAACGACTACCAATCCGATTTCCCGGACCAATCAGTCGATTGTCTCGTTGCGAACTACGTTACGGACCTTAAATGGTTGAAAAACCGGTACCATCAGAAAAACCTGGTGCTATTCCTGGGTTCAAGTATCGGTAATTTCAATGCTGCTCAAACCAAAGCTTTCTTACAGAACCTGCGTCAAAATCTTAAAAGTGACGATATGGTTATTATAGGTTTTGACCTTGTAAAAGAGACGGAATTGATACGGCGAGCTTATAACGATTCCGAAAACGTAACCGCTGAATTCAACTACAACCTCCTCCGGCGAATAAATAGAGAATTGGATGCGGACTTCGATGTAACCGCTTTTCGCTTCGAAGGGCTGTACAATACCGATGATAGTGTTATGCGAAGTTACCTCATCAGTCTTAAAGAGCAGGAAGTATATATCGGCGCATTAAAACGTTCATTCGGATTCCGCACCGGTGAGTCGATTCATACCGAGGATTCCCATAAATATCGTGAATCGGATATCGAAGAGCTGGCTGCAAAACATGGATTTAGCGTCAAGTCCCACCTATATGACTCCCACCGTTATTTCGTCGATTCGATTTGGGTAGCTCGTTAGAACCTTTTTTGAAAGTCATTACAGGGAGTCCCGCGGAATGCGGGCGACACTAAGAAATCGTTCTGAGTTTTCGAGACAGTCTCTCATACGCTGGCGATATGGTTGTCTGAGCCCGTAGCGCTGACCGAGGGAATATGGAGTTATTTAGCTTCTACTTGCGAGTCTGGGGAACCCAACCATTATTTGACTTTATTATCGATCCGGTGGTATAAGTTTTCAACATCGTCGTATTTTAAACTTCTTTTAAACATTAAAGAAGCCTTCTGAATACTCCGAAAATAGATAAGGAGTCATTTAGGGTTCGAAACTCCACAATTTACGGCAATTGTACCGTTTTGATTTGTTATCTCAGGAGTTGTTTACGGGGATCTGCGAAAAAACGGCTCTAAATATTCAGGGAGGTAGATACAGTGGATTCTAATATTATCAGAAGCGGTAATGCTCCGCATATAAGCATACCTCAATTTTCCGGGAGTAAGACAACCGAAGGCGCTCTATCGGGTGCCAAGGAAGAAGAACATGAAAAGATGCTGGAGCACGCGGTGGCGCATTATATGACCACAATAAACGCCGTTCCTGCGCTCTTATATGTTAAAGATAGCGAGAATAGGTATATCGTGGCTAATATCGCATTTTGCAGAGCTATAGATAAGGAGCTTTCGGAAATCCTGGGCAAAACAGATAGCGAGATCCTGCCTCCCAAAAAAGCGGAAAACTGGTCTAAGCTGGATAAGGAGGTAATGGAAACCAACCGGGAGATCGTAAATGAAGAGAAGCAGGTAATAGATGACGGAGAGCGCAAATGGGTGGTAACTACCAAAATCCCAATTAGAGATGAGAACGGTTCGGCGCTGGGTTTGGTGAGTACTATTCAGGATGTAACCGAGATCCACCAAAGCAGGGAACAGTTAATGCAATCTGATAAGCTGGCGGCAATCGGTACTCTGGCGGCTGGAGTAGCGCACGAAATAAACAATCCCATCGGGTATGTAAATTCCAATTTAAACACAATGAAAAAGTACTTAACTCGAGTGACAAAATTTGTTGGCAGCGCAAAGGATGTTGATAAAGAGGAATTGGAGGATATTAACGAAATCATTGCTGATTTCAAAGATGCAGTCGATGAATCGATAGAGGGAACATCCCGCGTAAAGAAGATTGTAGCGGATTTGAAGAGTTTCTCCAGGGTTGATCGCGCCGAGATGGAATATACGGACGTCAATGAGGGCATTAATAGCACCCTGAATATCGTTTGGAACGAGTTAAAATATAAATGTAAAGTGGAAAAGGAATTCGGAGAATTGCCTGATCTTTATTGTATCCCCAATCAGCTTAATCAGGTATTTATGAATTTACTGATCAACGCCGGCCATGCCATTAAAGGGGATGATGGATTGGTTAAAATCAAAACTTGGGCTGACAGCAAACATATCTATGTATCAATAAAAGACAATGGCTGCGGCATTTCCGAGAAAAATCAGAAGAAGATTTTCGAACCGTTCTTTACTACCAAGGAGGTTGGCAAGGGCACCGGGTTGGGATTGAGTCTGGTTTTCGATATAATCAAGAGGCATAATGGATCCATAGATGTACAAAGTGAAGTCGGTGTCGGGAGCGAGTTTACCATTACATTACCTATTGAGGGCGTGAAGGATGCCTAAGGATACATTACTGGTTGTAGATGATGAGCCTAATATTCTCAAATCGTTAAAGCGTTTATTTATCGATACCGATTATAAATTGCTGCAGGCTGAGTCAGCAGAAAAGGCATTGGAATTATTCGAGGAGAATGATATCGGACTAATTATCTCCGATTACAGAATGCCAAAAATGAACGGCGTGGAGCTTCTATATAAGGTCAAGGAAAAATATCCTGAGACCATAAGGATGATTCTAAGCGGCTATGCGGATGCGGGAGCGATCGTGGAGGCGATAAATGATGGCCAAGTATACAAGTTCGTAACCAAGCCCTGGAATGATCAAGAACTGCTGACCACGGTTATGCGCGCCTTCGAACAGCATAAACTCCAGAAGGAGAATCGAGAGTTATATGTTAAATTAGAAGAGAGAAATAAGCAGCTAACGGAACTGACCAAGAGTCTGGAAGTCAAAGTTGCCGAAAGAACCAGGGATTTGGAATTGAAAAACCGAGCGCTAAAGATTGCTCAGAATATCCTGAACTTCCTTCCGGTCGGTGTTATAGGAATCGATTCAGAGGAAATAGTGGTATATATCAACAATGCTGTTCAGACATTCATAGATTCCAGCAAAATATGTTTAGGAGCGCCGATAACCGCAGCAATCCCCGATGAATTCTACAAAACTCTTATGAACGCAATGGAAACGGGCAAAATGGAGAAATGCTGCTCGCAAGAGAGTAACGATATGGAACTGATAGCCATACCTCTTTCAACAGGAGTGGGGGTTATAGGATTGTTTCACTGGAAAGACTCGCTGAAATATTTTCAAACTTCTTTGGATTCGGAAAAAATGATGGGAATTACAGATGGCTGATGAGTTGATTCATAATATACTGACGGTAGATGATGAAGAAGGGATTTTAAAAGTACTTCGCAGGATATTGAAAAACCTGAATGTGAAAGTGCTCTCAGCTACGAACGGAAATGAGGCGCTGGAAATACTTAAGCAGGAAAAGGTATCGCTTATTATCTCCGATCAGAGAATGCCGGAGATGACAGGCGTCGAGTTCCTTCGTAAATCTATTGACATATCTCCCGATTCCATCAGAATCCTGCTTACCGGCTACGCTGATATAGAAGCGACAATCGAAGCCATAAACAGCGGAGCCATAAGATATTACATAAATAAACCCTGGGATGACGAGACGCTTCTGAGCAGAATCAAGGAATCACTCGATTATTGTGAAATCAGAGAGGAAAATAAGCGGCTTCAAGAATTGACCGCCAGGCAGAATGATGAGCTGCAGGAACTAAATAGCAAATTGGAGCAAAAAGTTAAACAGCAGATTGCCAAAATCAACGAACAGCATGAGGGGTTGAAGAAGAGTTTCATCGATATTGTAAAGACATTGTCCGGAATTATTGAATTAGTTTATAAGGATATAGGCAGTCACTCTCAGCGCATCGGTATGCTCACCAAGAAAATGCTCCAGGGTTTCGACTTAGATCAAAAGAGCTACCAGGATATCGTGGTTGCCGCTTTTTTGCATGACATCGGTAAAATCGCATTGCCGGAACATATTTTGAGAAAGAAGCGGAAAGAGTATATGGCATCGGATATTTCCGAAATCCAACAACACCCCGTAACCGGACAGAGCATCGTCTTATCTATATCCGGATTTGAGGACATCGGGATTATAATCAGGCATCATCACGAAAATTGGGATGGAAGCGGGTATCCGGATCGACTTAGAGGCGATAAGATACCTTTCGGTTCAAGGATAATTTCGATAGCGAGCGCATTCGAGGTAGAAGCGTTTAAGGATGAATACCCTGATCAGGATGATATAAATGATGCGACTGCGTTTTTGGTGAAGCATTCCGGCAGTAGATTCGATCCTGATTTAGTTAAGAGATTTGTTGACCGCGAGATTGGCAAAACCTTTTATCGGAAGGAAAGTTCCTTTAAGATATTGGTCAAACCGGAGGAATTGAGAGAAGGAATGATTACAGCGATGGATTCCTATACCGAGAAGGGAATGTTCCTTTTGCCTAAGGGTATCAAGATTACAAGCGGGATAATTAACCGAATATTGAAAATCGACCAAGTGAATCCCATTCGGGGAGGTATTTGGGTTTATACAAATTCCAAAACGGAGAGAGAGAGAAATGGAGCATTTCAACATACTGCTGGTTGATGATTCCGAGGAGATCCTGAAGTCGCTGCGAAGAGCCTTGAAACCCGAAGGTTATAAAATTCATACGGCGACATCGGCAAAAGACGCATTAACTACTTTGTCAAGAGAGACCATTGATCTGATGATTACGGACGAGAGTATGCCGGGAGGATCGGGAACCGAGCTTTTGAAGTCTGTGCGCGAGCTGTTTCCGGATGTAATCAGGATTATGCTTACCGGTTTAAAAGATATCGAGATCGCCAAAAATGCTATCAACAATGGAGAGATATACAGGTTTTTCAACAAGCCATGGGATGATTTTGAACTGCTTATATCAGTAAGAAATGCATTGAGGAGTAAAAGCTTGGAAAAGGAGAATGCGCACCTTAAACATTTATGCCAGCGACAGCAGGAATTACTGCAGCAAATAGAGGTGGAACATCCCGGTATCAGCAAAAAGAACATGTCAGACGACGGCGCCTATATTCTGGATGTGTAAGCTAAAATGATTAATAGGAGGATTCTAAAATGAATGGAACAGGCAGTGATAAATCAGATTCGAATCCGAACAGTTCTCATCTATCTGCAAATGCAATTGAACATATAGATCAATGTCTTTCGTTGGTCATGCATTATGAGGAAGTAGAGCGGATTGCAGAAAAAGTGAAGAAGATATTGATGGAAAGGGAAGAATACTCTGAATAGGAATGGGGATAAGATTATGGACTCGCAAACGGTAGACAAGAAGCCCGATCAGACTCGGGTGGCCGAGCTTTTATCCAAGGGGCTTAACAACCTTCCTTCGCCGCCGATAGTTGTTCAGCGCCTTAATGCTCGTTTAGGGCAGGAGGATGTCAGTAGCCATGAGATCGCATCCATAATAGAAACCGACCAATCATTCACGGTAAGAATCTTAAAACTGGTTAATTCTCCGTTTTATGGTTTCGCTCGAAAAATCGTGTCCGTGGAAGAGGCGATAACCATGTTGGGATTTAACGCCGTTCAACAGCTCGTTTTCACAACATCAGTTCTTAGCAGATTCAAGTTCAAAAACAAACGACTCGACTTGGGTGAATTCTGGAGACATTCCTTTGGCGTAGGAATAATTGGCAAGTACCTGCTGATGAAAAACAAGAAACTTCAGAACGAAGGGTTTTTATGCGGGATTTTACATGATATAGGAAGGCTGTTGTTTCTTACTGCTGTTCCGGAAAAATTCGCTTCGTTTTACTTCAGGGGTTCTATGATGATAGATCTCGAAACTGAAAAGGAAGCATTCGGAATAAACCACCAGCAATTTGGCGAAATATTAGCTCAGAAATGGAATCTCCCGGAGAGCCTGGCGACAGTTATCGGAAATCATCATACTCCTCTCGGAGCCAAAGGATATGAAGTTCTCGCTTCTGCCGTGCATGTAGCCAATCTTCTGAGCCATACGCTGAATTTAGGAGACAGCGGGAATTATTTCGTCTCCAATTTTTCGCCGGAAGCCTGGGAGTTTTTGGGAATTAGCTATGATGATCTGGAGATAGTTCTGCGTAAGGCTTTATCGGAGGTCGAAGCATCCGAAAATTTATTGAGGGAATTTGGTTAGCCCGGATAATTCATAAAACCGATTAATCCGTAGCCGAAGGCTTGTCCTTCGGCTACAAACTACTAATCTTTATGAATTATCCGGGTAAGGGTTATACATTTGTGATAGAACACCGATAATCATCGAGGCGAATCCATGAGGGATTTGTCAGGAGGAAAGCGCAAATTCCAGTATTTATATAGCACGGGAATCCGGAATTGAAACCAGCAAACTCCAATATCCTGCTCCAAACAGTTACCCGTAGAAAACTTCAGCTATTTCATAAAGGTCGGGATCGACTAATTTCGGTTCCTTTACAGCTTCCTCCAGGGGTATCGGCACAACTTTATTTCCCTGAAGACTAACCATCTTACCGAATTCCTTCTTAGCTACCAGATCAACAGCGGAGATACCATAGCGAGTACCCAGCACCCTGTCAAATGCAGTTGGCGAGCCGCCGCGCTGCACATGGCCAAGGATTACCACACGGGTTTCATATCCGGTTCCCTTTTCGATTTCTTTTGCAACCAGATTTGCGATCCCGCCGAGACGAACATGCCCGAATTCATCGGTTTTTTGATCCTGAAGAATAAGTGTGCCCTCTTCGTCAGCTTTTTTCATGAACTTGGCGCCTTCGGCAACCACTACGATACTGAAATCCTTACCGCGTTCATGCCGCTTTCGGATAGACTTGATAACCGCATTAATATCAATAGGTCTTTCCGGAATCAGGATTATATCGGCGCCGCCGGCGATACCGGCCTCAACCGCGATCCATCCGGTATGCCTTCCCATAACCTCGACCACCATCACACGGTTATGCGATTCGGCAGTAGTATGAACCCTATCAATCGCTTCGGTGGCGATATTTATTGCAGTATCGAATCCGAAAGTGTAATCGGTGCCGGAAAGATCATTATCAATCGTTTTAGGAACACCCACCACATCAATACCCTTTTCAAAAAGGTTATTGGCAACACCAAGAGTATCTTCACCGCCAACAGCGATAAGTGAATTTATTCCGAGTTCCTGTAAGTTGCGTTCTATTCGCTGGAACCCATCCTCCATTTTGAATGGATTGGTGCGCGAAGTTTTGAGGATTGTTCCTCCCCTGTGAAGGATTCCCGAAACGTCGCGGAGGGTCAAGGATGTTGTATTTATTTCGAGAATACCTTTCCAACCCTCCAGGATTCCGATCATCTCGAATCCGTAATTTACAACGCCTTTTCTCACCACCGCGCGGATAACCGCGTTCAAACCGGGGCAATCACCGCCCCCTGTTAATATTCCAACTCTCTTTTTTTGAGGCATAATCAATCCTTACTTAATTACAGATATTTTTCTCCATAATGTATTAGTCTTAAGATATGTATACTATAAATAAAATCGACAATTTTTAATCTCTGATTAATATATAGTTTTAAATCCGTATAGCAGCGTATCTAAAAGGCTTGCAGCTGATACCGTAATCTGCTGTTTACAGCTATAATTAACCCTTGATATTGGCCACCGGTCTCAACCTCAAAACCGGTTTGGAGATGCCGGCGGCTTCAACAGATTTAACCACGCTGTCTATATCTTTATAAGCAAAACCGGCTTCCTCTGCCAGTCCTTTGAATGATGCGGTTCTTATATGTATCCCTTCCTGCGTCATCTGTTTGAAGAGATCTTTGCCGTGTATCCTTTTCTTTGCCTGAGTGCGGGACATCGTTCTTCCCGCTCCGTGTACAGTGGAATTAAAACTAATTTGCTCTGATTCATCGGTTCCCACAAGCAAATATGAACCGGTCTGCATCGAACCCCCGACCAGAACCGGCTGCCCGATCCCTTTGTACTTATCAGGGAGCAATTTCGATGAGGGACCTAAATTGCGAGTGGAGCCTTTGCGATGTACCAGCAGCTTTTCTCTCTTTCCATTAATATCGAATTCCTCGATTTTAGCGATATTATGCGCCACATCGTAAATCAAACCGAGCCCCAGCTCCTCCGGTGATTTTTTGAAAATCTCAGAAAAGCCCTGACGAACACGATGAGTGATCACCTGCCGGTTTACGAATGCGGTATTGGCAGCGCATGCCATTGCCGAGAAATACCGTTTACCCTCCGGTGAACTAAATGGCGCGCATGCCAATTCCCTATCGCCGGTTTCCAATCCATATTTTTTCATCGCCTTTGTAAATTCCATCAGGTAGTCGGTAGCGATTTGATGCCCGAATCCGCGGGATCCGCAATGAATCATTACTGCGATTTGATTCTCCCGATCCAGACCGAGCCTTTTGGCAACTTCCTGGTCCCATATATCCTGACCGGTAATTTTCTGAATTTCAAGATAATGATTCCCCGATCCAAGAGTTCCGATCTGGTCTATACCCCGTTTGAAAGCTTTTTCGCTGACATTAGCCGGATCCCCTCCTTTAATACAGCCATAATCTTCAATGCATTCCAAATCACCCTCAGCAGCGTATCCGCGTTCTTTACACCACGAAGCGCCTTTGACCATGAGGTTTTCAAATTCGGACTGTTTAGGTGTAATGATACCTGATTTACCAACACCGGCGGGGATGATTCTGAAGAGTAAGTCGATTAAGTCCTTAAGTTTAGGTTTAATCTCGCTTTCGGTGAGGTTTGTTCTCATCAATCGCACACCGCAATTTATGTCAAAACCGATACCCCCGGGAGATATCACTCCATCGTCAAGACCGAATGCGGCAACTCCGCCTATCGGGAAACCATACCCCTGATGCCCGTCCGGCATACAAAAGGCATATTTCCTGATCCCGGGTAGACGAGCGACATTCGTTATCTGCTGATAGACGCCATCATCGATCGAATTAAGGATATCCGGTAATCCGTAAATCCGCGCAGGGACTCGCATTCCCTCCTTTTCGCTTACCGGGATTTCTCTTGTATATGTATTTGGATTCGTAAATTTCATAACTCGCTCCTATAAATCAACCACAACCACAGCCTGATAGCCATCTTCCAATTTCTTTATCTCAAATCGATATAATGTAACCGCTTTTATGTCGACATTGGGAGCTTGTTCGAGGTCTGCAAATTTCTTCCCGTTTACGGTTCCGGTCACGCCGGACTCACCTACGGTAACATCGAATCTCGAAAGCAAGACATTCTCAACATCCTTTATATAAAGCAGTTCACTGAGATAAGCATATAGCAGCTCTTCCATTGTCTCCTGCTTCAATTCGACATCGAATTGGCGATCAGCGGCAATCTCATCGGTATCCAGCATTAACCCAAACATAGCCTTTCCGGCTAATTGGAATAATTCGGAATAGTTTTCCGCAGTAACTTCAAAAGCTGCGTCCGATATCGCTATTTCATCCAGGTAACGGTAACCTGCCACCTCCAACTCCTCGGTTAATCCTTAATCTCAGGTCTGCCAATGGTGAATGATACCACTGTTGAAGCGCCGGCTTTTTTGAGTGTTCGTGAACATTCATAAAGCGTCGCTCCGGTGGTGACAATATCATCCACAAGCAGTACTTTTTTATTTTTTATCTGTTTGCTATCGATTACCTTAAAAACACCCTTTACATTCTCGAATCTTTGTTCGGCATTTAGATAAGTTTGAGATTTAGTATGCTTTATTCGCTTTAACGCATTATCTGCCAATGGTGTTCCGAACAGTTCCGATAGATGCCCGGCGAAAACCTCAGCTTGATTATAGCCGCGCTGCAATCGCTTTCTCCTGTGCAGCGGAACAGGAACTATTAAATCGATCTCTTTGATAAATTCAGCCTTATTATATAGATCATAAGCCCTCTTCGCAAACCCCTCGGCGATTTCCAATCTGCCAAAATATTTATATGCGTGCAAATACTCTCTGATATTTGAAGTCATCGGCACAAGAGAGTACAATTTTCCGGGGCTCTTCCTTCCCGAACATCTACGGCATCTATCAAACAGATCGGGATATAGCTTTTCGCAAAAAGGGCAATACGGATCCGTTCCTTTTATTTCGTTCATAACTTCATCCAGGCATCGGGAGCAAACAGATTGCTTTCCGTCCTCAAGCGGGCTTTTACAGATAACACAATGGGGAGGGAAAATAAAGCAAGTTACATCTTCGTAGAGGTTATGCAGAAATTCTCCGAATGAATGAGCGGAGCTGGTATCAGAAATCATGAAATATTGTTGTCGGCAATAACGCGGCTTGGGTTTTGATTTCGTTTTCTCAATATGAGGTACATAGATATGAAAATAATAAGCATCAAAACTGACAGAGCTTGATTATTCGAGAAATCCGCACCTCCTATCGATACAAACACCATCGATGGTTCATAATACCGGAAGAAATCGATAATAAATCTAAAAGAAGCATAAAAGATAACCATCATAACAAAAGTGAAACCTCTAAATCTCGCTTTTCGTTCAAACAATAATAACAAGCCAAACATTAAGAACCCCGCAAATGATGAAATCAACTGCGTAGGATGCAGATGTTGACCGGGGTAATGCCACCCGGCGGCGCAGGCGTGAGGGAATTCAATCCCCCAGAACCAGTCGGTTGGTTCACCGTAACAGCATCCGTTTAGAAAACAGCCGATCCGAGTGATGCCTAATCCGAGAAGAAAGGAGGGTGCAAAAGTATCGAGGGTTTCCCATAGCGGCAGTTTCCGCCACCTGATAAACAAAATGACCGAAATGATCACCAGAACCACCCCCCCCATCATAGAAAGCCCTGCGATTCCGATATTACCACTACTCTGAAACGGATTCAAGATATCCCAATAATTATCCTTAAATTCCTCGAGATGATAAACAACATAGAAAAGCCGGGAACCGACTACGGCTGCAATTAAAATGACTAAGGATAAATCGATAATGTGGTTTGGGGATATGCCAAATCGCCTGGCTCTGTACATTGCGACAATGATGCCGACCAAAAAGGAGATAGCTAAAGCAACGCCATAAGCTCTTATTGGTATAGAACCTATATGGACTAACTCGGAGTGCATCAGTAATTCCTCCAGTCGCGATTTACAGCGACGAGTAACCCCGCAACTATCCAGAAAGCTAACATAGAAGTTCCTCCGTAAGAGACGTATGGAAGCGGTAATCCGGTAACCGGCATTAATCCCACCGTCATTCCGATATTAACGATAGACTGAAAAGCGATTATCGACACGACTCCCCCGGCAGCTAAGCCCAGGAATCCCTTTCGGGTTTTAGCCGCGATAGTGATTCCGCGCGCCAATAGAATAAAGAAAAGCAGTATGATAGTAAATGCTCCGACAAATCCGAATTCTTCACCGATTACCGAATATATAAAATCGGTGTGCTGGGTGGGCAGATATGCCAGGTTGGTTTGGGTCCCTTCACCGATTCCCTTACCGAACCATCCCCCCGATCCAATGGCTATCTTGGATTGGATAATTTGATATCCGGCTCCCCGCGGATCCCTTCCGGGATCGATAAATGTCAATATCCGTAATTTCTGGTAATCGTGTAATCTGTTCCATAGAATCGGCGTTAACACCCCGAAAGCGATATTCGCAAGGGCAACGGCAACGCTTATTTTTAAATCGGTGCGTGATAAAATCAGCGCCGCCAGCAGAAGCGCCATAAATATGCCCCAGGGTATCGGATGAGATGCAGCTATCATACTTATAAACGGGGAAACAAAAAGGAACAGATGAAAAAGACTCAAGCCAGCCCAATAAAGCATAAACAATGTGATAACTGAGAAAACCAGAGCAGTTCCCAAATCGGGCTGTTTGACAACCAATCCGAATGGGATCATACCGAGGAATATAACTGTAGCAATGCTTATCGCATTGGGGAATTTCCGCCTGTAATGTGAAAGAAAGCGAGCCAATACAAAAACCAAAGCGATTTTTGCGAATTCAGAGGGCTGGAGGTTGAAAAATCCCAGATCGAACCACCGCATGGAACGAGCTCCTCCCGTGGAACCGAATACCAACACACCGATAAGTAGCCCAATCGCAATGACATAGTAGAAGTGCGCGAAAACCTCATGCACCCTTAAGGGAATGATTAGCGTTAAAAAAAACAAGACCAATCCAATGCCGAGCCAGAGAATTTGTTTAATATACATCCCCTGATAGAAGGTTAATTCCGCATTGAATCCGGTGGAGTAAATTCCCAGAATCCCGATAATCGAAAGCAGCAGAGCCGGAAAGAAGATAAGAGGATCAATTGATAGCGCTGATCTCATTTTCTTCCTCCGTCAGCGGTTCGACAGGTTTCTCATACCTGAGATAAGCTTTGATAACCTCACGGGCGATAGGAGCGGCATGAGCAGAACCATGTCCGGCGTTTTCGGCAATTACAGCGACAGCGATTTGGGGGTCTTCAACAGGCGCAAAGCATGAAAACCAGGAGTGTTCCAGACCGTGGGGATTCTGAGCGGTGCCGGTTTTACCGGCAACCGTTATGCCTGGAATTCTGGCAGGTCTGCCCGTTCCCTGCGAATCCTGCACCACCGCGGTCAGGGATTTGACAAGAAAGGATATCGTGGAAGCGGAGAATGGAAGCTGCAAAATCTCCTCCTGTCTCGTTTCGAACACTTCTCCGTTAGTGGAGATAATCCTATCAACCAAACGGGGTTTGTGCAGAATGCCGCCGTTGGCTATGGCAGCGTAAAAGGAAGCCATCTGAAGCGGAGTGACCAGCAACTCGCCCTGGCCAATAGACATATTCAGGATCAAGAAACGAGACCATTGGTTCTCACCGTACTTTCTGTCCAGATATGCCGTTGAAGGAGATATACCGGGGCTCTCGATAGGATAATCAAGCCCGAAAGGACTTCCGAAGCCGCTTCCTTCGGAGTATTTTGCCCATACATCCAAACCGATTAATTCCCCTAACTGGTAGAAGTAAACATCACAGGAATGAACCATAGCGCCAAGCATGTTCTGCCTGCCATGTCCCGACGGTTTCCAGCATTTAAAGGTTCGGTTACCGAATCTCATGGCGCCGTAGCATGGTCTGAACATATCCTCGACTGAAACCGAATCGACTTCCAGAGCAGCTCCTGCCGTAACCACCTTAAAAATTGATCCCGGAGGATAAGTGCCCACGCAAGCGCGGTTTAGCAATGGATGTGTTGAATCTGTCGATACCGAGCGCCAGAGTTCTTTGGATACAACTCCGGCAAACGCATTTATATCGTAGTTGGGTTGCGATGTAAAAACCAGTACGCTGCCGTCTGCAGGGTCAACCGCTGCCACTGCTCCCCCGAGATAGTTGGACAGTAAACTTTCGGCAACCGTCTGAGCTTTCCAGTCGATATTAAGAATTAGTTCGGAACCTATCTGAGGAGGTATCTGAGGACGAAAGGGGCTTTTCCTGAGGATTTTCCCGGAAGCAGATACTTCAAGATAGTCGACTCCGTCACGTCCCCTGAGAATTCTATCGTACTGCTTTTCGATACCGGCCACTCCGATAATATCGCCCTGTTTATAAATATTGGGATCCCTTTTTTTCAATTCTTCGTCGGAGATCTCGCTAACATATCCGAAAATATGAGAACCCAAATTATTCTCAGGATATTGCCTGGTTATCTCGGTCTGATAAATGATACCGGGAAGTTTTTCGTAGTTTTCCTCAATTCGGCAAATGACCTCGAATTCGACATCTCGAACCAGTTTTATCGGATCGTAGCGACTACCTCCGCCATTGTCGAATTTCTCGCGTAAAACATCTTCTTCAATGCCTATTAACTTAGCCAGATATTCAACATTTTCAAACTTCCCCGGTCCCAAATATGGCAGATAGGATATTGTATACAAAGCTCGGTTAGTGACAAGCAGTTCGCTGTTTCTATCCCGTATGTAACCGCGGGGCGCGGAGATCGGTACCATACGGATGCTGTTCTCTTCGGATATTTCCTCGTAGTAATCGTGGGAAACAACTTGAAGGGAAAATAGGCGTACTGTCAAAATGGCAAACACTGCCAAAACAAGTATTATAATCGCCTTTGATTGCAAATCCGTGATTTGAGAACGCCAAGCCATTTTTAGGTTTCTCGAGTCCTATAACGAAAAACAGGCAAGTACCGGATTAAAAGCCAGATAGCACCGGAATAGAGCGCTGAAGTAAGTGCAAATCTAACAATGAAATAAAAGAAATTACCCAGGCTGTCAATATTCTGTATTACATAGTTTACACTTGTATGCGCCAAAACAGACAGAGAGACCACCGCTACTTGGGTTGATACGCCCTGCCAGTTAAAATGATTCCGTATAAAATTTAGAGCGCTACCTATAAGTATAAGAATCAATGAGTTCCAACCCATGTTTCCGGGTGAAGCCGAATCGATTATAAGCCCCCATAAAAAAGCGAAAAATGCATAAGCGAAACCGGTTCTATAAAGTGCGAAGAATGCTACTAACATCACCCCGATACTTGGCTTAACGCCGTAAATTGTAATCACGGGGGATATTATTATCTCCCAAAAAGAGGCTATAAAAAGACAGATTATTATAAGGAACGCTTCTCTCATCTCGTACCGCTATCTATTATGAATAATCTCTCCATCCGGTTGAATTCGGCAAATGGCTGCACCTTGATTTGGGCAAACAGGTACGATGAGGATAAAACTTCGAATTCAGTTACCACCCCGGCCGGGATTCCCGGCGGATATACCCCCCCGAGTCCGGAGGTTTTCAATGTATCCCCTTCTTTTACATCTTCGTGTGAGGGGACATTATCAAGGATCAACTCGCCCGACATCTGCACTTTCAATATTCCTTGAACCCGGCTGCGAGTGTCCACAACGGAAACTCGACTGAGAGGATCGAGTAATAGTTGAACCTCTGCGCTACTGTCATAAACGCGTGATACTTTTCCCGCAAGTCCCCGAGTGCTAATAACGGCAAGATCGGGACGCAATCCAGATTTCTTTCCCACGTTTACTATCACCGAGTGATAATAGGGTAAATCCGGAGCCTTAACAATTTCAGCCGGAATCAGCTTGATATTATAGCTGGTCTTAAAATTTAGAAACTCTTTCAGTCGTTGATTCTCGAGGGCAGCGTCAGCATAATGCGATAATTCCAGCTTTGTTTTGACCAGTTCCACTTCGAGCGCTTCAGCTCTTTCTCTAATTCTGTATAAATCCTCGAATTTCTCAATCAGCGAATTCGGCGGGAGATAGAATATCTTGATTATTATTCCGGATATATGGATTTTTATGTCTGTGGGAATGACGATTAATGCGAGACAGAGAACGATCAACATTGAAGGTATAACTGAAACCTTCTTGCTATTGGAACCAAGAATTGTATAGATCATTCTCTATAATTTACTTCTCCGGGCTCAAAATCTTTATCACATCGTCGAAGTTTTTCGCTTCGATCAGTTTCTGGCGATTTTCTTCGCTTTTCATTAAAAATGACAATTCAGCCATTACATTGAGATGGGCTCCGATGGCATCCTCCGGGGCAGCGATAAGGAAAAACAGGTTTACGGGCTTCTTATCCATAGCCTCAAAATCGATCCCGTCAACCGATTTGCCGAATGCAATAACAATACCGCGTACAGATCTTGTTTTTGCGTGCGGAAATGCTACACCGTAACCAACTCCGGTTGTGACCAGTTCTTCGCGCTCAATAACCGCTTTTAGCAATTGATCTTCATCTTTGACCAGCTTTGAATGCGATGCTAATCCCACCAGTTCCTTTATGGCGCTATCTTTGTCTTTAGATTTTAAATTAAACTCAACTAATTCTTCTTCTAAAAATTTAGCAAGCTTTATCATCCAAATCCTCGAATTTAATAATTTCTGTGTTTAGTATTCTTGGGCTTCGTCAATCAACAATATCGGGATATCCTCCTCTATTGTAAACCTAAGCCGACACTTATGGCAAGTTAATTTATTGTTGGCCTGGTCGTATTCCAATTCACCCTTGCATTTCGGACACGCCAGGATATCGAGTAATTCCTTTGAAAGCATATATCCACCGAATGTAAATTATTCGCTACTAAAAATTCCCATTTTCCGGTATTTATCAATTCTCTGTCTAACTAATTCCTGAGGGTCTAATTTTTCCAGTTCGTCCAATGCCTTCAAGATATACTCCTTAACCGAGGAGAAAGCCTGCCGGGGATCGCGATGCGCTCCTCCAAGGGGTTCGGCTATTATATCATCGACGATTCCCAATTCCAGAGCGTCTGGGGCGGTTACTTTAAGAGCATTGGCGGCAGTTTCATACTTCTCCTGAGCATTCTCTTTCCACAGGATAGCGGCGCACCCTTCCGGAGAGATTACCGAATACCATGAGTTTTCCGTCATATAGATACGATCGCCAATCCCTATCCCCAGCGCTCCCCCGGAAGCTCCCTCGCCGATTACAACGCAGACAATGGGCACATATATCCGGCACATTTCCCGCAAGTTTCTGGCTATCGCTTCCGCTTGCCCGCGTTCCTCCGCTCCGATTCCGGGATAGGCTCCGGGAGTATCGATAAGGATTACGATCGGGAGCTGATACCGGTTTGCAAGCTGAAATCCCCTCAGCGCTTTGCGATATCCTTCGGGATGGCACATTCCGAAGTTTCTGAACTGACGCTGTTTCACATCGCGCCCTTTTTGTTGACCGACCACCAGCACTTTCTTTGCTTCGATAGTGGCGAATCCCATCACCATCGCTTTATCATCCGCATATCCCCTATCGCCGTGAAGTTCGATGAAATTGGTCGATATAGCCTGGATATAATCCAGAGTATATGGACGTGCCGGATGCCTGGCGAGTTTTACACGCTGCCATCTATTAAGTTTATCGTAGATTTCTTTCTGGAGCTTATCCAGTTTAGTGTTTAATACCTCGATCTCGTGAGTAATCTCGAGATTTTCGTCGTCGGCGAACTCCTTAAGTTCCGAAATCTTTTTCTCTAATTCGTAAATCGGTTTTTCAAAATCCAAATATTGCATAAGCTAACAATTAATACAATTTCCTGCTTGATTTCAATAAGAGAATGAACACAATCAAAATAAAAATCGCGGCAAGCGCGGTAATAAGACCGCGATCCGGCATTAATATAGCGATTACGACAAAGGAAAACAACATGCTTATCAGATAAAACAGCCAAAGAATTGCGGTCTCCGATAAGCCGAGAAATCGCAATATGTGAAAGATATGAAGCGAATCGGCTTTATATATACTCTGTCGCATGAATATGCGCCGGATAACGGTGATTGAGGATTCGATCAGAGGGACACCCAGCGCGGCTATCGGCACTATCATGGTTATAGTTGCGATACTTTTTGGCCAGATCACCGAGATCACAGCGAAAAGATATCCCAGCATCATCGAACCGGAATCACCCATAAATATGGAAGCCGGAGGATAGTTATATTTAAGAAATCCTGCCGTTACGCCCATAAGACCGCAAGCGACAATAATAGGGAATTCGGTTTCGAAAATCAAACCGCTGGCAAAAAAGGTTGCGGAAATAATAAAGCCGACACCAGCAGCCAAGCCGTCCATCCCATCCAAGAAATTCATGGCATTTATCAAGCCGACTATCCATATCATAGTTATAGGGATACCCCAGCTTCCCAATCCGACGGTACCCCAAAAGGGGATAGTCAGCAGCCGGACCTGATAACCGAAAGCGACGGTGATGGCTGCCGCCAGAAGCTGGAAAAAGAGCTTCTGTTCCGGTTTAAGCTGTTTGATATCGTCAATAATGCCTCCGGCAATCAACACCGCCAACGCCAGGTTGATACCGATAAGCTCGGTTGCCAATTCAGAAAGCAAGTTATGATAAATTGAAAATCCCACGATTTCCGCAATTATAAATGAGATGTACATCGCCAACCCGCCGATTCGCGGAACGGCTTTTTTATGCACCTTTCGCCCGCCGGGATAATCGAGGATGCTGCGTTCAATGCAGTACTTTATCGTAATAGGCGTCAGAATAATAGTAAGATAAAAGGCTATAGCGATTATAAGGATGTAATACAAACTAATGATTCCTTTTCCGATATTCAGGCAATAATCTGAGTTTCAGCAACATCAGCAGTATAAGGCTTCTGATACGATTATTTGGATAATGTTTTCTATAAAAACCGTAGATACTTTTGTTGTGCAGGGCTTTTAGTCTACTTTTACTCACGTTGGAGCCTTTTCCCCAGTCATGGTTAACCTTAGCTGCAGGTTGATGCAATATCTTGTAGCCCGCACGCCTGAGCATCACGCAGAGGTCGAAATCCTCAGCGTACATAAAGTATCTCTTATCAAAGCCGCCGACTTCGACAAACGCTGATTTCCGCACCAGCATAGATGTTGCCGGAATCACCTCCACCTCACTGAGTTTTTTGAGAAAGGGAGCGATATATCTCCTGGTGTATTTCGAGAGCAACCTGATTTTTGACAATGGAGAATGTGTGGAGAATAGCAGCCTGCCAAAATCAGGGGTGAATCTGTAGGACGGCATCAAAGTCCCTTCGGGGTCCAGCAATTGCGGTCCTACTGCCGCAGCGGCCTGATTATTGATCAGGCAATCAGCCAGAATGCTTATGGCATCCGGCACAGGGCGCGCATCCGGATTCAGAAACAGCACGTACGCCCCGGAGGTTTTCTCCACCCCGAAGTTACATCCCTGCCCAAAACCGATATTCTTTTCAAGTTGATGGAATTGAGTATCAAACCTGCAGTTTACGTCCTCTTTATCCGCTTTTTCAGTTGATGCGTTGTCCACAATAATCACTTCGATATTTGGATAACCCGACTTATCAATCGCCTTTATGGTACCGCCCAGAGATTCCTTGCTGTTATATAAAACCACAACTACGGAGATAAGAGGTTTCAAGATTCTAACCTTAATCTGTTAGTTGTACTTATCCAGTATCTTGCGAATACGCAGCCTCCACACCATCCAGACAGCCTCGCGTACAATCCTCTTGGACATTTTGGAATCGCCGGCTTCCCTCTCATAAAAAATTATCGGTATCTCCTTGATCCTGAAACCCTTGCACCAGGCGTTAAAACTCATCTCGATTTGGAACGAATATCCATCCGACTTCACATGCGAAAAATCAATAGCCTCCAACACTTCCCGACGAAAACATTTAAATCCTCCGGTGGAATCCCTGAGGGGCAAGCCTGTTACCCATCGGCTGTACATGTTTGCGAAAAAACTTAGCAAAAGCCTCCTCATAGGCCAGTTAATTACATTCACTCCTCTTATATAGCGCGATCCGATAATCAGATCAGCCTCCTTTATGGCTTCCAGAAAATCCGGTATAGCTTCCGGTTTGTGGGAAAAGTCGGCATCCATTTCGAATATACAGGTATAATCGCGCTCCAGTGCCCACTGGAATCCAGCCAAATACGCCATACCAAGTCCCTGCTTTTTCTCCCTGTGAAGCACGCTTATCCGGGAATTATTGGCAGCCAATCCATCGGCATATTTGCCGGTACCGTCAGGAGAATTATCATCGACGATGAGGATAGTCAGCCGGGGATCAACCGAGAGGATTCTCGGCACAATCTGCGGCAGGTTGTCCATCTCGTTGTAAGTCGGGAGCACAATTAGAGGTTTAGCTGCAGGATCGCTCATCCTTACTCTCTTTCCTTCTTCTTGCTATAAGTATGTAATACACAATAACCCCCAGGTACATTAGCCATGTGAATTTTGTCAGCATGCTGCTGTAATCGTAAATTGGTGAATCGAATTCGACATGCACCATATGTTCGCCGGCAGCAATCGGTATCGCCATAAAGTTTCCATAAGCTAAGAGTATCTCAGTTTCCTCCCCGTCTACTTCAGTTTTCCAGGCAGGATAATAGTTTTCCGAGAGAACAAGTATACCGGGATGCGGACTGTCAACGCGGACATTGAAGTCATTAATATTGTCGTCAGTAATCCGCGCTCTGACATATTCGAGAGTATCCGACGGGACTTCAATACCGGGTTCCTTGTCCAGAGTTACTGAATTCCGATAATTGAAACCTTCATCGCGTATCCTCTCCATCGCTTTTTGGTTATCCTCAATCACTTCGTATTGATACACCAGGCGCGCCCGGGGTAAAAACTGCTTGTTTTCATTTAGAAAAACACCCTGAGCATTATAAACCGCTTCGAATTTGTTGTCTGATAAGTTGAACGGAGCCGCCATATATTTCACATTGAGCAGATCGAATTCGGGTCCATAGCAGAAATCGCCGAATCTATCCCGAAACTCCTCCGCATTTCGGTATGAATAGATATAGCTTCGGTTGGTGAATTTATCGTATCTCTTTAGCTGATTTCCGTGATATCCGAAAACCTGAGGAATATCGTGCATCGCCAAAAAGTTGTTGTTGTCGTATGTTTTCGGGAACGAGAATACGCGGAATTTCCCCTCCGCTTGCTGTTCGTTAAGATAATTCACCGTGGCATTGCCGGGGAAAACAAGATGATATGGATAAACCTGTATAAATCGGGTGTTTTCTCTCCACAAGTCCATCAATGAAAATAAAGCGATTACTGTTATAAACAGCGGAATGGAGATCATTTTTCTATCCAAAGCGGTATAGACAAGGAAAACCAGCCAGCTTAACGCCGCAATCACCCAGAAACCGAAACTTACATGAGAAGCGAACTTCTGCTGAATATCCAGAATTTCCGGATGGATGTCCGAATATATCATGTTATTCCAGATACCGAGAAGGGTTCCCGGAGCCAGCGAAAAGATAATCGCAATTGTCGTTATTACGATTGCTATTATCAGAAGAAGTTTCGCCAGTTTCCTGCGTATCAATCTGTCCTGGTAATTATCAATCAGGTATTGCATGCCATGTACTGCCAGATAGATTATGCTGAAGACATAGATAAACATGATGGTGCTGGGGGCGCGGAAACTTTTCACCTGCGGCACGAAATTGTAAAACAGCTTAAACAACGGAGTATGGGCGCCAACGCTGTAGATAATAGCGAACAGTCCCAATCCCGCGAAAAAGTAAACATATTTTCTTCTAACATACGCTAAAGCTATAATTGCGAAGACAATCGGAATGAATCCCGCATAATCGCTGTTCAATTTAAACGCATTTCTTCCCCAGTAAGTATCCGGTTCGCCTACGCTGGTGCCGACGAAATCCGGATTAACCAGCGAAACGATATCCTCCGGGTGGTTGGACCATGATTTGGCATATTCCCATCCTTTACCGCCTTCGGCCCGCGGCGAATGTTCATTCACATAGACATACTGCGGCGCAAGCTGGACGATTGATCCGGCAAGCCCGATGACGATACCGCAGACGATCAAAGTCCCGATAAGCGCAGCACGTTTGATATCAACTTTTTCGGTCAGCAATACGATCAGGCGAAAAACAACATAAGCGCCCACTCCCCACATGGCGAAGTAGGCAAGCTGGGGATGGTTTGCCAGCACCAGCAGGGAAAACGATATGGACCAGAAAAACAGGGAAACGAAATTCGGTTTTCGGAAGATCCTGTCAATCGTAAGAAGCAAGAGCGGGAATAATACGCTTACATACATCCGCCCGTCGTGACCCGCATAGACCAGGGATACCGTGAAACTGTTCATCAGGTAAAGCAGTCCGCCCCAGAAACAGACCATCGGTGAGAACTTGAGATTGCGGAAATAGTAATAGGTGATAATACCGCCGGCGAATATCGCCAGGATAAGTTTCCATCCCAACGCGCGATGTATCGGCATGATAAACTGGATGAAAGAGAGGGGGAAAAAGGTATCCCCATGCATCGCATCCGCAAACGGCATTCCCCCGAACAAATATGGATTCCAAAGGGGTATGGCGAAATGCTGCTTGAAGTATCCCGCCAGAAAGGCGCGAAACATTACTCCAGCCTCCACAGTATCCGTACCGTAGAGAAAACCATTACTGAAAATGAACTCCCTGAAGAATATCAGCAGGATGATAGCGTAAATCCCTATTGAGAATATCGGGGAACCCAAATAAAACCTATTTTTCATCTTCTATCACCATCTTTTTGAATAGAAATTCGTTTTTGGAATTTATATATAATGGAACGAGAACACAAACCTTTCGCCGGTATCGGTGGATGAAAATAAGTTCCATTTGTCTTTATTAACTTAAATCCCGCCAGTGTACCGAATTGTATCATGGCTTGCCTGGTCCAGCTGAATATATGTCCTTGTTTGTCCGGAACTCTGAAGATGTTCCAGATTATCTCTTTAAAATGATAGGGATTGGGAACGGAGACGATGAAAAAACCTTCCGGTTTTAGAATGCGATTAGTCTCTCTGAAAATCGTAAAGGGATCGGTAGCATGTTCACATACCTCTATCGCAAATACGAAGTCAAAAAAGTTATCATCAAAAGGAATACCATGACTGGCGTCGCCAACCGCTATATCCTCCGATCGAAACTCCTCGGCTATATCCATCCCCCGGTAAACGACTCCCGACGGCAGGAAATTCTTCAGTCCTCCATCCCGGCAACCAATATCTAAAACAAAGGCACGGTCAGGTACTTGTGCGATTTTGGATGCAGCTTTGAATCGCATCGTCTCTTCATCCGATCGCCTCCAGGAACTTCGCCTGCTATAATACTCCTTTAAGTCTCTTTCCGCTTTCTCGTTCATCGAATAATAACCGCAATTAGGCTACAGAGCATCTCGCCCAGAAGAAACCAGAATCGCGATGCCACGGCAATCAGCGCAGCTTCTCCCGGTTGTAGTACCGGCGAGAGCAAAACAATCAGAATTCCTTCCCTTACTCCCAGACCTCCCGGAGTCAGGATACTCAGGTAGCCGACAATATAGCCGATTACATAAATCATTATCAAGGGAATTGTTAATTGAGTCGGGATTTCAAGCAATGCTCGGACGAACAGACAAAATCCCAATCCCAGACTTAACCAAACAAGGGAATATATCGCGTCAATTACAATCGCCCTCCTGGCTTCGAAAGCGAATTGCATCTCAGGCTGTTTAAACGTTTTTAAAATGATATTAATAGGTTTCTGCAAAGAGTGTGGTCTGACAATAAGCACTAATATTATGGCTCCCGAAATCAGCAGCAAACCTATCCCAGACCAAGGGGATAATTCACCCAATACGTCATCGTTAAATATTAAATATATTGAGGTTATCAGTAAAGCCAAGGGAATTATGAAAAGCTGAGTCAATACGAACGAGGTCGCCGATACCGCCTTGGGGATGTTGCTCTTCTGTGCCAGATAAATCATTCCAAATGCTTGCCAGATTTTTCCGGGAATATATTTTCCCAGATTAGACAGGAACATAACCTTAAATGACTTGAGCAATCCTATGTCGTACCCAAGTCCACTAATTATGGCTTTCCAAGCCAACGCACTTAAGCTGAAAGCAAGGATTATCATCAACAGCGAAAGCGAAAAGGTGATCCAGTCTATGGATAAATCAAACTCAGATAAAGAATCGTAATTGGATTTGAAGTTTTTATAAACAAAGTAACAGACTACAGATGTGGCGACGATCTTGAGGATATTAACACTAATCTTACGGGCTGAACTATTCATCTATGAGTATCGACTTCATCAATAAATATTGTCGAGTCTATCACTATTTTAACGGTAATGCAATAATTTTCGGTGCATTGCTTATTAATAAACAGATCGGGGATTGTAATGGCTTTTACGTATGAAGTAAAATTCCTTACGCCTTTTCATTTCAGCCCAACATCCTTT
>CAZLVS010000025.1:0-53776 GCA_964563085.1 uncultured Ignavibacteria bacterium
TTCACGAGATATCCTTATCGCTTGCGGCGGTGATCCGGCGGCGATAGAAAGGGAAGTGCCTGGGGAATGATTCCGTCACCTGTCCTCGCCTGCGGCGAATCCACCCTCACCCCGCCAGAGGCGGCAAGGGATTTCTCCCTCACCCGTCCGGACTACGTCCGGACACCCTCACCCGCCTCGATTTCATCGAGGCCCCCTCTCCCGCTGAACGGGAGAGGGAATAAGGAAGGATAAAAAATGATTTTAATAATTGATAGATTTCCACTCAGTTCCCCTTCTCCCATTCAGTGGGAGAAGGGGTCAGGGGATGAGGGAGTCTTTCGCTTCGCTCGCAATGACAAGCAATCATGCTGTCAGGTGCGGCGCCTGACAGCGCAATGTATATCATCCAAGTTAGATAACCTCTTTGCCCCAATCACGCCGGTGAAAATATAAATAGAGCGCAATTGCGCGGACAATCCAATCCACCGGCATCATCACCCACAAGCCGTCAACGCCATAACCCAGAATGAAACCGAAAATATATGCCATCAGCAGCCGCACCAGCCATCCGCTGCCGGTAGTGATATACATCACGTACTTGACCTCGCCGGCGCCTCGCAATCCCCCGGCGTAGGTAAGCGCTATCGCCATAATCGGTAAACACCATACCGCATAAGACAGGAATTTTATACCATAGAAGATAACTTCCTTATCATCGGTGAAAATCCTGACCCAAAATTCGGGGTGAACCAGAAGCAATGCCGCCAGGGATGTCATAATGCCGAAGCTGATAAAAGAAGCCCTTTTCGCCATCAGCTTAGCTTTCTCCGGTTTTTTCGCCCCCAGGTTCTGTCCAACCAGGGCGGTGGTCGCCTGCATGAAAGCGAATCCCGAAAGCAGGGAGACCATCTCGATATTTACCCCCATCATGTGCGCCGCGTAAGCGGTAACCGAAAAGCTGATCACCATTCGGGCGAAAACCAGCATAGTGGTTATATTCAGCAGACGCTCGCCCAGCACCGGAATGGCTAATTTTGCGAATTTTATCGCCGCTTCCTTAGTGGGCAGACGCAATCCGAATTTGACCAATCCCTGCCTGACAGCCATTACAATAAGCGCCGATGCGCCCAGGGTTTCCGAAATCCCGGTAGCCAAAGCGGCTCCCCGAACTCCCATCTCCGGCAGCCCGAATTTGCCGAAAATCAGCCCGTAATCCAGAGCGACATTCAAAATATTGATTGTCCCAATTACTTTTAACGGCGTTCTGGAATCGCCGCTGCCCTGGAAAATACTTGCAAGAAAGAAACTCAACAGCTTGAAAGTGAAAAACCACCAGTAGATAGAGAGGTAATCGACCAGATGTCCGTGAACGGCGCCCGAGGTCCCCATCATCGTCCCCGCCCAGGCGGACAGGTTGTATGCGATTGCTGAAATCGACAGCCCGATAATCAGCGCCATGGTGAAGTTGCCGCTGGTTTCGGACTGCCTCAGTTCCAGCCTGTTTTCACCGGTTCTGTGCGCCACCATCACGGTGCCGGCTATTGCGGTGGCATGGGTAAAAGCCTGCATGGAGAAGATGAAAAGCTGGGCTAAACCCACAGCCGCCAACTGGTCAGCGCCGATATGTCCTATGAAAGCGGTATCAACAATTGCGGGACCGCGGGAGAGGATGTTGGTTGCGACAATCGGCAGAGCTAAGCTCAGCACCTGCCTGTTGGGAGAATCAGCCAATGTTATCCTGTAACCAATTTTAGAAGCGGTAACATGATGTTTAAAAACACGAAATCAAACCGCCAATATACATTTTATAAAGGAGATATCAACTGAAAATTAAAAGAAAGGGAATACGCCCAAATGTCCGCGTACGCCTGTAATTTGGCTCAAAACGCCCACGGGGATTAAGAATAAATTAACAGGAAAAAGCTACCAACTAATCGCCGCGCTCCCCCATGTGAATCCGGCACCGAATGCTACCAGGATCATCGGATTAGCGCTCTCGAAACTGCCGTTCTTTCTGATCTCATCCACAGCTATCGGTATCGATGCCGAAGATGTGTTGCCGAAACGATGAATATTAATATAAACCTTCTCCGGCGGAAGGTTCAGCTTCTTGGCGGTGGCATTTATGATTCGGACATTCGCCTGGTGAGGCACCAGCATTCCGATTTCGTCTTTACGTATACCGGTTTTTTCCAGTATGTTCTCCGATGCTTCCCCCATCATATTCACCGCGAATTTAAAAACCTCGTTGCCGCTCATTTTGAGATAATGAAGCCGGTTGGCTATTGATTCTTCGGATGCGGGATTCATCGAGCCGCCGCCCGGCATTTTGAGTAAATCGCCGAGTCGTCCATCGCCGTTGATATAGGTTCCCAAAACGCCCTTTCTTTCGGTGGTCGCCCGCAGTACCGCCGCCCCGGAACCATCGCCGAATAAAACGCATGTCGAGCGGTCCGACCAGTCGGTAACACGGGAAAGCAGCTCCACACCGACCACCACAACGGTTTTGAATGCGCCGGTCTTAATATATGATTCGGCGATCGATAAGCCATAGATATATCCGGTGCATCCGGCGGAGATATCCATCACGGCGGTTTTGGGAACGTTCAGGTTCTTTTGTATAATAGCTGCCGTGGAAGGAAACGGCATGTCCGGCGTTACGGTGGCTACCACTATCAGGTCAATTTCATCGACGCTTATACCGGCTTCCTCAATCGCTTTTTGGGCAGCTTCGGTTCCGAGGGTCGAAGCGAATGTATTCTTGTCAGCGATATGTCGTTCCCTTATTCCGGTGCGGGTAACAATCCACTCATCAGAAGTATCAACTATCTTCTCAAGGTCCTGATTGGTCAGGATTCTCGGCGGCACCGCATGTCCGGTGCCGATCATTTCCGCATAATACTGATTCGACATAACAAATCTACTCAGATTTACAAATTATAACCAAATTATGGTCTAACGAATTCCTAACTAAAGCGACTAATTATACATCGGCTATGATAATTTAGCAAGATTAATAATTCCAATTTTTCAGGTAAAATATCTAAACGCATGATTGTTTGATTTGTTCGGGCTTCAATTATAAATTGTTGCAGTTAAGATATATACCGGTTTGCCCGATTCCCTTAATAACGAAGGAAATTTATTGACGAATGTGTTTTGTTTTTATATCTTATTAGGTAGTTTCTTCGTTCAGGTAGCCAATAATATTAATGTTATGAATATAGCCCGATTTTTAAAACCAGAGCTTATCAAATTAGAATTGGAAACTACCGATCCGGTAATCGATGAGGACTCCCCGGTTAATCCCAACAAAATATACTGGGAAAACAAGGAGAGGATTATAGATGAACTCTCACGGCTTCTGGATAAAAGCGGAGAGGTGCGTAACCGAAAGAGACTTGCAAGAGACCTCATATTACGGGAGAAAAAAATCTCCACCGGTATCGGTCATGGTATAGCTATCCCACATTGCCGCACTATCCAGGTTTCGGAATTTATCATCGGATTCGCCCGCAGTACCCCGGGAGTGAATTTTGAGTCCATCGACAAGGAACCCGTACACCTGTTTTTCCCCATGGCTGCAAATCCCAACGATGATGCGATGTACCTTAAGGTCTTCAAATCGTTGGCTGAGGCGCTTCGTTTCGACAACTTCCGCAATTTACTAATGGACGCCGAAGATGAATACGAAGCTATCCGCGCCTTCCGCGAGATAGAATAAATCATCGCTTTTCTAATAGTCAACCTAACGGCAGGTCGGGTTCCCCCGATGGAGTCGGGGACTTGTCGGGAGAGAAACCCGACACCGGTCATTAGCATGCTTATCCCCGCCTTCAGCGGGGCTAAACATGCCACCTTCGTGGATAATAGCGTTTAACGAAGTATACGGGTTTACGCGCCTCCGGCGTGGACATAAACCTCGCACGGATTGTGCTCCCTCGGGCAGGATGGGTCGCCGTGCTGTGAAGGAGTTTCAGGGGCGATTTCAAAACATATTCTCGATTCTACACCTGCCACAGCCACTGATTGACCCACCACCTGTGATGCTGATCAGGTGCGAATTCCGCTACTGCTGTGTCATCTACTGCGCCCCACACGACACCAAGTCAGCCGTCGGACAGGAATGGCAGGCTTACCTCTCGGAATTGTCATTAACCGTTGTGCAGCTGGATGTACATCGGACTTCTCGCAATGATGGTTTAAGGGAAATCGGCTTGCGTTACGATGCTTTGCTGAAATTATGCTTGATGAGTGAGAGGAGATGCCGGAATGCTGTGATCGGCAGTACATTACTTAAATCGGTCGCCAGTTTAATATTATTGATTTCATTTAAAAGATATTCCATCCGCCGAGACGATCCGTATTTAGTCAATCCCGAAATCAATTCCGCTCGGTCGCAATTGATTATATCATCGACATTACCGCCGTTTTGAAGGATTATCACATCCCGTAATATCCAGGTAAGAAGGGTGACAGCATCCGCGCCGCCGGATGCTATCGGGAATTCCGGCTGATAATTCGTGATGATCGAATCGAGATAACCGTCCCCTTTAATACCGGAGCCGATAATCCCCAGAATTTTATCACGCATTTCCGCAGCTTTCTCCTCCATTAGCAGCCCCGCCAGCCCCGGAGAATTCCGCGATGCTCTTACAATGAACCTTAAATCCGCTTTCTTGCCTTCAGCGAACCCCCTCAGGTAGTTCAGGACATCCTCCTCATCCGGTGTTCCCAGGCTGAGATTCCTGCACCGTGAGAGGATTGTCGCCGGAAGCCTTTCGGGGACCGATGAGGTGAGTACAATCAAAGTGCTGGACGGAGGTTCTTCGATAGTTTTCAAAAAGAGATCGGTACAGCGCGGCGCCATCTTCTCTATATCGGAAATCAATATCGCCCGGTTGCCGCCCCACATAGGACGCAGACGAAGGAACTTTCGCAGGTCTCGCAAAATATCCACCGGTATATTCGGTTTGCCCTCGAACCGGACCATCCTGAAAGGATCCTTCGATTTCTCGTCGATAAACCGCTGCACTTCCTCATAAGTAGCCTTCGAGTATTTTGCCCCCGAATTAGGATCGGAGAAGGGGAAAATAGTCACCTGTTTTTTGGATGGCTCCAGGTTGGGGAATGGAAATAAAAACTGAACGTCGGGGTGTTTGAAAGTTTCTATCGCCCTGCAGCTATTGCATTTTCCGCATGGAACCGCCTCTTCGGATTCGCAGAAATAAATGGCGGCGAAATATAAACCGTAAGCCCATTTGCCTATACCGGACGGTCCGGTAAGCAGGAAGGAACCATCGGCGCGGTTTTCCTTGACCAGCCCGGAGAAATAACCGACGAGCTTTTCCTGACCGAAAATTTTCTCGAACATCACTCCAACCAATCCAGAGGATTATACTGACTTTTCCCCCGGCGCAATTCGAAATGAAGCGAGGGATTGTCGCCGGCGCCGGCATCGCCGACTTTCGCTATCGTTTGTCCTTTGAGAACCAATTCATTCATATTAACCATTATCTCGGATAATCTGGCATACAGTGAATAATACCCCTCACCGTGGTCAATCACAACAAAATTCCCATAACCTCTCAAATAGTCGATATGAGCTATCCTGCCATCCGCTGCCGCCTCTACATCCTCGCCGTATTCGGCGGCAATATCGATGCCGGGATTGAATGTGCGCGTTTTATAGGTTGGATGGATAATATCGCCGTAAGCCGCCACAATCTTACCCTTAACGGGCCAGGGGAGTCTTTTCTTGAAACGGTAAAATTCGGTTTGATAATCCGGCTGCAGCTGCGCATCGGTTTTGTCCTGCAAAGCCAAATCCTGCAGAATCTGTTCGAGTTCGGCAGCTTCTTCCTCCAAAAGTGATATCGCTTCAAGTCGCAGCTGCTTCTCCATCCGCACGCGGGATAAGAATTGCTGCCTTTGCTTTTTCGCTCGTGACAATCGCCATCTTTCCCTGTCCCGTTCCTTCTTCAACCGGGCAAGCTCCTGTTTGTTTGTCATCAGAAGTTCCCGCTTGCTGTCGATATCGTCAATCAGCGATTTCATCACGGTTATCAGCTGATTGTCATATTCCACCATAGCCTTGCTGAGATGGTGCTTCCGTATCGCCTCGGAAAGCGAACCCGCCGCAAGATATGCCGGCAGCGGTCTCCCGCGTTCACGCTTATAGATCGCTTCCAGACGGGCATAGAACGCTTCCTGCAACGATTCCACATCGCTTGATGCAAACTGCAAATCCCTTGTCAGTCCATCTATCTCCGCCTGAAGAAGGCTGGAGGTATTATCCAGCTTCCTGATAAAAGCGCCCGTGAGGTCGATATTCTCCTCGATAGCCCGGATATTTTTCAGCGCCGATTTCTCATTTTTTGTCAACGATTCCAATTGCTCCCGTTTCGCCTCCAGCTCCATCCGGATGTTATCGAGTTCTTCCTTGGTCTGCCCCATCTCTTCGCTGCTGCGGGGATGCAGCTCGACCGCGGACAGGATAAGGATGGTCAAAGATATGATTATGGGTGTTGTGTTGCGTAACGTTTTCATGGAAATATTGTCGGGTTTCTCACTCCTTGCGCTCGTTCGGAACCCGACCTGCTGCTTGTGTGTGCTGTCGAGTGCCCTCACCCGACTGCATTTATATATTGAAACTGTATCGGGTTTCTATTCTCTACTCGGAATCCAAGCCGCTATGGTGAAAAATGTCAAGAGAAAATTTTCGGTTCCTAAATGTCTGCCTTGCGCTATCCAATCTTTTTCCGTAGATTTTAATATTCTGCCGGCATTTTAGCTCATGCATTATCATTTTACCACTGTGTACGCATGGTTTCCGGTTCCGTTTGGATAGTTCCAAGCTGATAAATATCCTCTTGTATTTAAATTTGTACTCTTGCGTCTTTTTTCATAAGCTGCCCTCGTAAAATTCGTGGCGCCTGGGTGATCATGTTTCGGCTTTTTTCCGCAATTCAATAGGGCAGCTTTTTTCTAATTCTTCCTCATTTTATTCACAGTATCTACTGATCAGGGAGAGGGATTGTAGCGGTTACCTCAAGATGATATTTCATTCGGTTTAATCGTCGTATCCAATATAGTAATAGCCAGACCAATAATAGGGATGTGATCTCCCGGAATTAATCATTTCCCGCCTGATATTCTGAAGAGCGTTTGCGGGAGAGGTAGTCTCGATATTCCTCAAATAGCGTTTCAAAAATAGCCCCTTTTCCAACTCCCTCTGTTCCCATCTCGGCAGGATAGTTCCGTTAAGTCCACCGCTTAGCAGAATCCTCCACAATAATAGTTTATTATCCGCCAGTTCATCTTCACTTTTCCAATCGAAGTTCTCCAGCTGAAGCAGAGAAGTGTTATCGGGATACAACTCCAGTAATTCTTTAAGCCTTAACCGGGAATTGCCCTCCGCCGAAGGTTCGCTCGTGAAGTAGAATTCCGGTATGGCGGCTTCGGTTTCGTTTATCCCGATATCGGAAACCAAACAGTTGATATTTTGAGTTGTTAATACTTTGGAAACATTTCTCACTGTTTCGATAGGATAAACGGCTCTGGATACCTGCTGTTTATATGCTTTGCTGATGAAATCCACTGCGGCGCCATCTCGGATGTCCGCGGAAGCGATAAAATGCAGGGATTCGATAAGATTACTTTTCGATACGGATATGGAGAGGTCATAGATAGAGGGGAAAGCGTGAATTACGAGTTTATTTGTCGATGTGCTGCTGAATTTGGGAAATAGATAGTCGAGGGGAAAATTTATTACCTCACCGATTGGGACAACGTTTAACTCATTTGTTTCGGTATCTATTACCCAATCCCCAAGTAAAATCGGTTTGGTTAACGAATCCAGACGGTCGGTATTTCCAATGGTTGAAATGGTTGTCACATACTGCCGTGAGATATTGTTAAGATCATATTTAAGAGACAGTTTATGTCCCTGGGTGCCGGAAGAGTCAATAAAAAATCGATAAAATTCGTCGGAGGTTTGATAATAAAAGAGAGTTGGATTGGGATCCGGTCGGGTATTGAGGTCTTCGGCGCCTACTTCCGGAACGGCGAAAGCAAGGGAAAGAGGCGGATAGGATTCCTGTAATTCTTTTGATGCGAGGAAGTATTCCGAATTCGACCGTTCCATCTGCCGCCTGCATTCCGAACTCAACTCCTGGTTGTTGTCTCTTAGTCTATTATTACAGGCATAGTAGGTAATTCGAGCCTTCCGCAGTCGGGTGACCAATGAATCGATAGCAGGATTTGCGAATCTGTAATAGTAGTTCGTTAGAAGCGATGTCTGCCGGTACTGATTGGCTTTTTGGAAAGCGATCACCGATTCATTATAATCATTCCGTGCATACCTGGCTTTAGCCAGCAGCTCATAAGCTTCCCACGGATAGTAAAGAAGACGGGAGCGCATTAAATCTCCATTGCTAATAATCGGTGTTCTGTCCAGTATCTCTGCTGATCGGGTAACGTAATGGAGGGATGTTTCTATATTCTCTTGCCGGTAATAGCATTCGGCAAGGATATAATATAAGCGCCAGAGCAGCTGCGGAAAGTCTGCGATTTTGGATTTCTCCCGGCTATTTTCTCCCGATTTTATAGCCCGGGAATAATCTCCAAGCGACGCCAGCGATGAAGTATAAATCAGCTCTCTTTTAGCTTGCGGGAAAGCCGACCGAGTCGTATCGAGCAGCGAATCCAGGCGAGCAAACGTGCTTTCGAATTGTTCGGAACCCCCTGTATTAGCAAAAGCAAATGCTAAGTCCAATAGCGACTCGATTTTATCATCTTCGCCTCCCTCATCGTCCATCTGCGAGATAGCCAGACGTAAAAATTCAATCGCCTTATCAAATTCGCCTTCTCGCAGATAAAAACGTCCCATATTATCTGCGAAGACTGCTTTGTGCAGAGACGAATTGGTTCTTTCCGCTAACGAAAAACCGTTGATCATTAGTTGCTCGCCTTCGGTCGAATAGCCGGAATATATTTTAATCAAAGCCTTGATGAGTAAGGCGTCAAGCCGGCTATTACTGTTTCCCAGCTTTTTATTGAGTTCGATTGCGAGATCAGCATGCGCGTTTGCTGAATCAAAATCGCCTATAATCCACTCTACCGAAGCCAGGGAACGGGCGCATTCGGCAAGACTGCCGGAGCTATTTTCGTCATACAGCTCAAATGCCCGGGATAGAAATGATCTGGCATCGAAGTATCGATTCTGCTGAAAATATGCCCAGCCCAGAAGCTGGTATGCTTTTGCGGTCTCAGCCGATGAAACGGATTCAAAGGCGCGAACGGCAGCCTCCAGCGAGGAAGCGGCATCCCCGAATCTCTCCATGTTTATCAATATCCGTCCCCTGATATACATGGCGGTTCCGTACCCTTCGGGATATCGTATGCTGTCGGTATATGCCAGAGAGGTATCGATTGCGGAAAGAGCATCTCGGTATTTACCGCCGGAGTCGAGTAGTGAGGCAATATTCCTGAATCCTTCGGCGGCGCGCGCGGAATCGTTCATTGCGCCGGTGAAATCCATGTATTGCCGCTGGTAATCGGCGGCATTTCCATAATCACCCGCCTGCGAGGCGATATTCCTCAGCAATAGAATAGCCTCGGCGCTTTTTTCTTTATTATTCTCCTCTCGAGCCTGCGCAAGCGCCTCCTTTTGATATTCTTCGGCTTTAGAATACTCTCCCGCACGGAATGCTGATAGAACGATACGCTGCAGAATTATCTCAATTTTCGATCTGTCGATTCCTAATAGAGCAGCTAAGTTGAAAGCCTCCCTGAAATACGAGAGTGCATCCTGCCAATCGCTTTGATTGGCAGCCAATACCCCTTTTTGCATGATAATCCCGAAATTATGTTGTGCGAAAAACTTTTCCTCTTGCCGGTTCATCCCTTTGTATCCGATCTGTTCAAATGCAGCCCAATAGTATGTATTCGGATATTCTTCCCTCAACCGCGCTCTGCTTTTACCCAAAGCAGATGCCACGTCGTAATCCTCAAGCAGCGGGATAAATGTATTTAAGAATGTATTAAAGACCGAATCGGGCACATCCCAACGAAGCAAAATCACCGAGGGCGATCCTGCGTAGTTGAAAGTTGCCTGCAGCGCCGGCATTATTTCGGCGAGCTTCTCAATTTTGTTAGAGCGCAGGATTACCGTTTTGCTTTTGAGGATATAAGTAAATAACTGGCTCAATTTCGGAGGCTTATCTATCGGGATATTCAGTCTGGAACCTAACGGGTAACCCGTTTGCTGTTCTAATCCATCCTCAAAGATGACTACACCGTATTCCGAAAGTGCTTTATATAAACTGTCCGGAATCGCCTCGGTTATATCGATATCAAAATTATCAGTTTCAGGCAGTTTTGTAAGTCTTATGGTTCCGCTCTCGGGTATCCTGCGGTTCTCATATCCGTTTATGATCATCTCCGCGCTTGATGATATCGAATAGTCACATATATCATTAAGAGCTATATCTCCATTATTCAGAAGGGAAAACGGGATATCATAGAGTTCGCCGTCGGGAATTATCGTTACATATCCCGAAGTCTCCAGGTTCTCCTGAAAATCGCTGAAGAGGATATCAAAAAGGATTACCTGCGCCGCCTTGGATGTGTCAACTTCGTCAATTACAGCGCGCAGAGAATCCATATTAATAGGTCTAAAAATGAATCTCTTATCCCGATTACCTATCAGCCAAATTCCAACTCCATCCCGAAATAAATAATAATCCAGAATTATCTCGCCGTCGGAGAAGATTTCTTTAAGTCTATCCCAATTCGGGTCCGAGGCATAAACCATCGGGGATAGAGCCGGGAATTCATCTCGTATCTTATCCAGGGAATTAGCGAGTTCCGTGCGGATATCTCCGAGTTCGACGTTTAAGGAATCCGCCATTTTCTTCGATTGTATATCTTCCTGTTTTTGCAGAGAGCGAATCATAAAACTCAGAGAATCGACCATATTATCCAGGTATTTGACTTTCAGCCAGTAGACTTTATGTAGTTCGCTGCGGAATTCTCGGAGCGGAAAACGGGAAAACTCGCCCACCAGTTTCATGGAGCGCAGTAATTCAATCGAATTCAGGGCTTCGTCGCATCTTTCCGAGTCGACCAGGATTCTAAAGTAATGCTGAAAACTCTCGTCAATCTCATCGGTTTGCAGAAAGGAGCTTAACGGATTACGCTCACCTCTCATAGTTCGCAGATTGGCTATTGCGTCATCCATACTTGCCTCGATAACATTGATGTTCGAATCGAGCAATCCCGCCATCAATGAAATCCTCACCAGGATATCGCCGAAACCGTTCTTGATGGCAATATCCTCGGCGCTCTCAAGAATACCGGTCAGCTCTGAGTAATGTCCGAGTTCCAGGTACATCGATGCCAAACTCAAGCTGACAGCGCAATAGGCGTACTCGTCCGGAATTACTTCTGCGATATTCAGGGCTGCCTTGTAATACTTTTCAGCCAGCTCCAATTCCACTCCCATTTGCTGGAATTGGTCGAGGTAAGTTGAAATTGCATCCTGGGAACTTTCGGCGGAACTTAGTTTATCCTCCATATTCACCAGGCGTTCTTCGGAATTATGCCGATATCGAATGAAGCGCCAATTTCCCAGGGCAGCGTAGAGATACATTTTTAACGCCGATACGGTACCCGGTAATTGAGCCGGTGTTTCGGTCATTAATCTCTCATGGGAGTCGGTTTCCTCGGATGACATGCGATACATATATTCTGGAGAGGACAAGAGTACATTGGTAAGATTTATAACGCTTGTGGCGATGCCCGATGCAAGCTCCGCATCCTCCGATAATTCAATCGACTCCCGATAATATTTGATAGCTGAATCAGGATTGCCGGCTTGGGTATATATGCTGCCGATCTTGTTGGCGATAATCGCCGCTGACTTTTTATCTTCCGATTTCACTGCTAAAACCATCTTTGAACGGAGGCTTTCTGTTGCTTTTTCGATTTCACCCAAACGCATCTCACTGACACTGGCGAGTTCCCTGATTAACCGGCGATTCTCATTCAGAGGGAAGCCCCTGGGATAAAACGAGCCGCCGATTTTAAATTCCTCCATGGAAGCGAGCTGGAAATCGAAGGGTAAGAAAACCAGCGTACCCAGAAGCAAGCCGGAGGTTTGCAGATCATCAGAATTCCCCAAGAGGGAATAAACCGAATCGGATTTCGATGCATAAGAGATTGACGGACTCGGTTCTTCATCCATAAAATTCACCACCGCCAATGCTTTCAGCAACTCCGCTTCCCCTTTTAAATCTCCTCTGGCTCTGTATATCTCCAGCGCCATTTGGAAATGACGACGGGTTTCATCATAGTCCTCATCCAGCATATGGACAAATCCCAGCTTTCTCAGTAATCGCAGCTTAAGTTCGGTATCCGCTTTTCGCTCAGCCATCTCCAGCAATTTACCGAAACTGGAGGAAGCGATATCCAGGTTATCAGTCTGCAATGCGCTCTCCCCGTAGTTCCATAGATAATCCGCCAGCAATCCTTCATCAGCTTGCCGGGATATAAAGTGATCGCAATCCTTATAGTAGGAGAAAGCATGCTGATACTGATTTATGAAATAATATCCCGACGCTATGTTCAACATCAGATGGAATTTTTGCCGAGAAGGGGCATCCATGGAAAGGTAACTAAGCCCCATTAGCGATATATCGATAGCCCGTTCGGAAAAACCGCCCTCATCCTGATCTACCTCACCTCGCTCGAACTCAAGATATGTTTTGCCCAACGCAATATAAGGGAGTATCCATTCGAAATACTCGTCATTCAGATTCTCCAGCAAACTGCGGGCTCTTCTCAGTTCGTCTTTTTTTCCATGTCTAATATAACGTTCCAGGGCAAGCAGGCTTTTACCATAGGTTATGCCTCGTTGGCTCTCGATGGAATCAGGTAAACCTCGATAAAAATCAAGGGCGTAATCAAGGTCGCCGATACGAGAGCAGCTCCTGATAAATCCCCAATTGCAGTCGCCTCTTTCGAAAAACTCGGGGATCAACTTCTCTGAGATGTCGCGTGATTTATGAAGATTCCCTTCAAAAAACATTGAATCAGCCAGACTCATATAATAGCGATACAAAACCTCCCCCGCCCTTTGCTGAACATCCTCATCGATTGCCATGGAATTATATAATGAGTCCAGAATGGCAACCGCCTCTTCGGATTCCCCGACAAGCAAGTTCAGCCTCGCAGACCGTAAAGTAGACCGTTGCGCATACCGGTGGAATTCAACGTAGGATACTTGAACCAATCGATACTGGTCGATAGCGCTAAGATAGTTCCCTCCGGTTTCCAGCGACTCCGCGATATAGTACTCTCCCGCCGCCTGCAGCCGGCCGATATCCTCGAACATCCTCAGCAAATTGCGAACGCCCTCGATACGTTCGGTTAACGGCAGATTATCATACTGGTTCAGAGAATATGCTATCGCGCTGTCGGCGTAATCAGTCTCGGATGGATACAGCGCTAATATTCGGATATAATTGGATGCGTTGGATATCCTGTCATCGGGATTAAGTGTTCTATAATTGTCTCCTATCCTGAGCAAAGCCCTGCAGCCATCTTCCGATAGCGTCGGGAAGCTATCGATAATTGCGGCAAATGCGCGCATCGCTTCGGTAAACTTTCCGTAGCGCGATAATAAGAGACCCTCCACATAATGGGATTTTGCCAGAACTTCTGGCATTCCGGCGCCGCGTTCCCTGATTTTATTAAGCGAAGCGAGCGCCTTTCTGAGGGCAGATCGTCGGTCCAGTTCCCACTGCTTATCGGCGTTAAGTTCTGTTATACGAATCTGCGCAATCAAAAATTGCGCCTGTTCGGTCTCCAATTTCTCGATACGCTGCCACGATAATTCCGCTTCCCGGCTGAAGCCCAATCGAAGGTATAGCTCGCCGCACTTCAGCAGAGCATCGGCTGCCCGTTCACTGGACGGGTAAAGCGCAGCATAGCTTTCAAGATACTGAATGGCTGCGTATGTAGCCTGCTCTCGGGACGAATTCGATAATTGCACTCCGGAGCGAAAAAGGCTGTCCGGGGTTTCCAGTACCTGTTTCAGCGAGCCGAAATCTAATTTCGCCAGGTTTGTATTACCGTCTTCCCCATGCACAAAATACAGCCACCTGGAGTTGCTGTCCAGGCGGGGATAATGAACGCTTTGAGGTTTGAACAACAGCTTAATTTTCCGACCGGATTCGAGGTAGATGGCGGAAATAATCGGTATATCATTTATGGTCAGTATTCCATCTCTATCGGTATCCACACCGTATTTTGTAAACAGGATCAAATCGCCGTCAGGTGAGAAGGAGGGATTCATAACAGGTCCGGCGCCTGTATCCAGATATTCTATGTTACCGCTGGTATCGACAATCGCCAGACGGTTTTCTGCGCCCAATCCGGTCATATCCAGCGCCACATAAGCCAATCTGTCACCGCGTGGAGACCATGCCGGATTCATAGCTCCGCCGTTTGTCAGCCTTCGGATAATCTCGCCATCGGTATTCGCGATAAAAATTTCGGGATAGCCTGTTTCCCTGTCCGAACAAAAAGCAAGAAGCTTTCCATTGGGCGATATTACCGGGTCTGTATCGTAGCCTTGATATTTGGTCAACCTTTTGGTCAAACCCGCCTCTATGCCCATTCTGTATATGTCCCCGAGAGCATCATCGCGGCGCGACACGAAAAATATATCGTCACCATTGTCACCCCACGCCGGGCCGAAATCAGCCGATGAGTGAAAGGTCAGTTTAACTGGTAAACCGCGTGAAGCAGGCTTGAGGTATATATTGAAGTCCCCATCGCGAAATGTGGTATAAGCTATCCATTGACCATCCGAGGATACAGCCGGTTCGAAATCGGTATCGGGATGGCCGGTCAGCTTTATAACCGTCGGGATTGGCGCCGAGACAGCTGCGGATACTGGCCACAATGAGAAGATAATAATTAGTGTGGATATTAAATTAAGACTTCTTTTCATGAAGCAAGTTACTGCTTTACCACCCATTCGCCGTTATCCGGTTGAATCATCCTTCCCGGTTTTTCCTCAGCGATGTTCCTCTGGCTGAACGCCTGCTCTATCTCCGGGAGGTTTTCTTCGGTGAGATCAGCCCGTAATCGGATAACATGCATCATAATTATCCGCCTGCCCTCGTTTTCCTCGGTAACGACCTGATTGAGTATAGCCTGGTCGGGCGGGGCAAGAGCGGAAGCTTTCTCCTCGAAGATATGAAGGTATCCCTTATTGTTCTCCCCTATCGCCTGCAGATCTTTGAATCTGTTTATATCATCTAAATTGAAGCGATGATTGGCTAATGCCGTTAGATAAGCTCGTCTTCCCGCCGGCACCCGCTCGACCGGAGCCTCACTTATGGCAGTTGTGTCAACAGCTAATTCTGCGCCGGCGTAATATATTCCGCCGCTTACCGCAGGGAGAAATACCGGGTCGTCCTGCAGTTCATACTCCCCCAGCAGTTGCCTCTCCAGCACCGTCTTCTCGCCGGTCACCGTGATTTCGGGAGGTTTGATTGTGCAGGAGCTAAGGCAAATAGTAATTATACAGAATAAAATAGAATATATGCGCATAGCTGACTCCTCATTATTCTTCTTCAATAGGCGTTGCCGCCGCCGCTTTAAGCATAGCATCCAGTTGCTTCCGGTCGTACTCCACCGGCATGGTAACAGCTCCGATACGGAGATATTTGGCAAAAAACGGCTGATCCATATCAATGGATGGGTTGATATTTCCATGTTTTATCTTCATCGAGAGGCTTTTGGGCTGATAGCTGATATCCAAAAACAAAAGCCTTCTGTCCATAAGCTTGCGCGTTTCCGCAATGCTGATATCGCTTCCGGTGGGATCAAGAAAATCCAGCAGTTTCTTGGTTGCCCTGGGACCGATTTTAGTAATGTTTACCTGCCCTTCAAGCTCGAAATCCGATTCCGGATCTACAATTCCCCTTCCCACCAATGAAAGATCACCGCTGATAACCGCCCTTTCCGATACTTTATCGCTTCCCGCCAGACGATCGAAATTTATTCCGGACGCCTGAAAATTGGCGGCGTATCTCAGGCTGTCCATTTCCATAACCTCAGCGGCGAAATCCAGACTTCTTAAATCCAGATAGAAATCGCCCAACAGGTTCCCTCCATATATGCCCGAATAAAGCCTGCGGCAAATTATCTGCCCCTGGTTTATCTCCAGGATCATGCTGAAATCATCGATATGTATTCTGCCTGCGGTTAACCTGCGGAAATTTATATTTCCCTCCGACCCGATCCTTTTAAAATATTTCTCCTGCTCGTAGTTCAGGATATTCAACTCCGGAAAGTAATCCACATCACCAAGTAATCTCATGTTTGCAAGTGAAATGGACTGCTCGAACGGGACTGAGCCGGAGATAGATTGGATGGTAAAAAACTCCGGCGAGATAACTGACAGGAGTATGGGATTGAAATAACCGCGCAGATTCATCAGGCTGTCGTCCATACTGATTTCCATTGAACCGTCAAACCTGCCGGTCATCCCGACTCCTTTCATCACCTCGATAGTATCTGCAGCGCGAAACTCGATGTTACTGCTTAGGGTCATAGTCGGATTATCACTTACAAGATAACTGCCCCGCGCCTTCAGCTCTAACTTATGCGAGTTTATATCGAGCAGGGCGTCATTCCAGGTGAAAGTAGAATCATAATATCCGAAAGATGTTTCACCGGAGATACCCCGCAACGGCAGGAGAAGCGTGTCTTCCAATGCCAACCTTTCGTTACTGAACTGCGTCTTACCGCTAAATCTGTCATCAACATAAGTGAAATCGGTCGTCAACTCGGTATTAATGGCTGTAAAGGCATATAATTCTACCGATAACGTATCAATTGCCGAATTTAATTTTCCTTCGGCTCTTATCTCCGTTTCGCCTCTTTCGTCCATAACAGCTTGGATACCCAATTCCATTTCGCTTTCTCCGCTGAATTCCACCACTCCTAAAGAATCCCTGAGTTTGGTGGGTATAAAATCCTCCAGAAGATGATGATAAACAGCAGCATCAAGCTCAGTATTAAATTTGGATGTTTCACCCATAGCCAATTCTCCGCTACCGGTGCAAGTAAAATAATCCTCGGAATCCAGGTTAAAATTCACCAAATTGTATCTCAAGAAATCCTCGCTGCAGCTGATATCCGCACCCAGATTGAACACCATCTCCGGTATGAAAAGGTTATCCTCCTCGAACAGCAGCATAACTTCGGATATCGAAGCCTTCCCCGTTATGTTTATTCTATCATTCCGAGAAGAAGCATGCATTTCGACCGCCCATTTCCCTTCATACTCCATATAGGGAACGGCATTCAATTGCGCTTCCGGCAAGGTTATTGACAGCTCGATCGTCCCTTGCGGAGGAATTCCATTATCTATCTTTATATCACTGGCGAGAGTGTCTCCGAAAAGACCATTTAGGGATATCAGCCCGTTTATCGAAACCGGCTGATAAAGCGAATCCAATGCCCCGTCGAATTTCAGGCTGGTGGATGGGATCACTACCGCAGTGGTTTCATCGAGCGCATAGAAAATGGAGTCGGCGCCGCCTATCATATCGAAGTCGTATCCGGCATCTATTCCGAACAGGGCTCCTTTGAAATTCGAAGACAGGCTCAAGTTCCGCAGCTCATACCCATATTCCGAATTCGCGAGACAAATATTTTCTAATGTAATTTTACCGGCGGTGTTCATTCCCGGGAATTCCGGACCACTGTTTACCTGTATGTTACTGGCTCTTACTCGTCCGCTTAACGCTGTTCCCGGCATTAGAGATTCAATAAGCGGCTGGAACTCGGAGAAATCTATCTGCGCCGAGGAAACCGATAACTCTATAGGAAACAGGGTGTCGCATTCGGAAATCCTCATGCCGAAATCAGCCTTTAGCAGTTCGTTCCCGTTTATTTCGGTCTCGATGGAGGATATCGCTAACTCCCCGCTGTCCATGCTGAAACTGAGATCCGACCCAAAGAGAAAGTCGGATTGGTATTCATAGTCGTAAGCGGAAATACGAATCGGTTTCAATTCAGAAAAGACAGCTCCTTCGATTTCATTCCCCGGCGATATTTCCAGGGAAACATCGAGATTTAGATTAGCGACCGCTGAGATTTCACCGAGCGTGTCGAAATAGGAATAAGCGAAATCGATTCCGTCCGGCTCGGAGGATCGAATTTTCATCCTCCCGGATATGGAATCGATCGACATAATCTCCATCTCCGAGGCAGACAGGTATAAACCATCAAGGAATACGCTCTGCGCTCCTGTTAAAGATATCGCCGCATTATTGATATTGAAGTCGTTTAACTTCACGGATATCGGCAATTCCGCTGACGCGGATGTATCGGTTACCGTTTCTTCGGTTAAGGAATCATCCGGAATATTCAACCAGGAGAGGTCTATTTCACCGTCAGGCTTTGTCTTGAGGCTCACAACGGGATCATCAAGAGTCATGCCGATTATCTGCAATTCCCTGGAGAGTATTTTACTCAGGCTGTAATCGACTTTAATACTGCTGCATCCCAAAAGAGTATCGTTGCCGTCAACAACGTAAACGCTATCCAAAGCTATTGAGGAAAAGACGCTGATATTCAAATCCGAGATTAATAACTCCGCGTTGAGATATTCCGAAGCCATACTCGTCGATATCTCGCGAAGCTTTTCATCATCAAAATAGAGGCGCAACCCGAAACTTAAAGCTGCCAGAATAATCAAGAAAACGATTCCGCCGAGTAGGAAGAACTTGAGAACTTTTTTAGCTAATGATTTAGAACCGGGCTTTTCCATCAGAATAAAGATAATTCCCCCAAAATATGAATGTCAAATACTATCGGGCTAACCCGGAGGAGGAAAAAATATTGTTTATATAGTGGTATATAATTGTATGTTTGTGTTAATGGGTTGTGGTTGGGGCGTATTCGATGGGATATTAGGTAGGCGTCAAACGGGCTTGCCCGCCTCTGGCGGGGACCTCCGCTGCGCACGGGCAGGGAGAGGGATTGCTTCGTCATCCTGCGTCCCGCCCGATGGAATCCTGCGGTGTGCGGGATTTCATCGAGTGGCATCATCAGGAATTTGAACTATTATACTGACCTCTCCCGGTTGCTTGACAGCGGTTGTATATTAAATATTATGAATGCAAATAAAAACCCAACTGTGGGTATAATTGGTACGATAAATTACGATCATGTTCTGGGAGACGGATTCGAATATGAAGACCTGGGGGGTATTATGTATAATATCCTGGGGATTCATTATCTCAGCCGGGGACAGATAATTATAAAGCCGGTGGTCAATTACGGATTCGATATCGAGAAGAGGATACATAGCTATCTGCGGGGAAAGCATAATATCGACCGAAGCGGATTTTATCGTCAGAAGAGTAAAAATCCCCGAACGATTTTAAAGGATGTTGGCAGGGAGGGCAAAGAAGAGATTCTCAAATATCGGGCGCCGCAGCTATCTTACAGAAAGATAAGCAGTTTGACCGACTGCGACATGATTCTGCTCAACTTTATTTCCGGCAGGGACATAAAACCGGAGACAGTCAGGAAACTTCGGCAGCATTACGACGGTATCATATATACTGATATACATAGCTTTGTTTTGGGAATTAAACCGGATGGAAGCAGGTATTATCGAAGTCCCGAACGGTGGCAAGAAGTTGTGGAATCCTCGAATATCGTACAGATGAATTTAAAAGAAGCGATAACATTATTGGAGATCGATAAGGAACCCAGGCAGTTGGAATCGGCTGAGATCGGTGAAATTGGCTGGAAGTTCATGGAATTGGGTCCAACAATAGTGGTACTTACAGCGGGAAGCGAAGGCGCAAGAGCGTTTTGGCAGGCCCGGCATCAGAGAGACAGCTTTTCGTTCAAGCCTGGTGTTAGAGGCGATACTGCAGGCTCGCAGGAAGCGACCGGATGCGGCGATGTGTTAACATCGGCATTCATCGTTTCCATTTTCGCCGGTTGCGATCTTAAAGAAGGATTGGAGTTCGCCGTCAATGTCGCTACTCAAAAATATCATCATCCCGGGCTGTCCGGAGCAGCAAAACTCAGCAAATACGGACGAGAAATTCGGTCGGATACTATAAACGATATTGACATTTTCCCGCAATAATGCTACATTACAGAGAACCTTTAACCAGGAGGTGTTTATGCCGGACGATGAGAAGAAAAAACCCGATGCTTCTGAACAGGAGGAAGCCGTTGAAAAGGTTAAGACCGACAAGATCAAACACGAAAGGTTAGCCGAAGAGGAGAGGAAAATTGCGGAAAGGAAAGAGAAATTCCGTGAATTCGCCCAGGACAAGATGCGCCGCGACAACAAGGGGATTATGCGTAAACGGAAAGATAAGTTTCTCGGCGGAACCAGAGGTCGCCGGGGCGGCTGATCGGCTATCTGCTGACTGCAGTCGGAGTTCTGTTTGAACCAAGTATCTAAGGAGATAAAAGAAGAAGCAAAAGAGCTTCGCGAGAAAATCAATTATCACAATTATCGATATTATGTTCTTGATAAACCGGAGATAACGGATGCGGAATACGACCGGTTATTTGAGCGTCTGGTCCAGTTAGAGGAAAAATATCCCGAGCTTAAAACCAAAGACAGCCCCACTCACAAAGTAGGCGGGGCTGTTTTGGATTCATTCCGCAGCGTTAAGCATCGTTTGCCGATGCTGTCGTTGAACAAAGCCAGCACCGAACGAGAATTCCTCGATTTCCATCGCAGAGTATTAGAATTATCGGGGGCAAAAGAGTCTGAAATCAAATACACCACCGAACCTAAATACGACGGCCTGGCTGTGGAATTGATTTATGAGGATGGCGTGTTAACCACAGGATTGACCCGCGGCGACGGCGCCGCCGGAGAGGATGTTACCGAAAACCTGAGGACCATTCGGTCTATCCCTCTCAGATTAAGAACTGAAAAGTCTATACCGCCGCTGATAGAGGTAAGGGGCGAAGTATTACTTGCGAAGGAGGATTTTGACAAGCTGAACAAGATGCGGCTGGATAAAGGGGAGGAAGTTTTCGCCAATCCCCGGAATGCAGCCGCCGGCGCGGTGCGTCAGTTGAATTCGGCGATAACAGCTTCCCGTCCGCTGGATTTTATCGCTTACGGTTCGGGCGTTATAGAAGGGTATGAGGTGAAAACTCAATCCGAACTGATTGAATGGCTTAAGGATTTGGGCTTTAAAACGCCCGATCTTTTCGCTTTATGTTCTGCTCCTGAAGAGGTTATGCAGCGATATAACAAGATTTTGGAAAAAAGGGATTCTTATAAGTTCGAGATCGATGGCGTGGTCATAAAGCTGAATGACTTGGAGCTAAGGAAAACAGTCGGGGAATTATCCCGGAGTCCGCGCTGGGCTGTTGCCTGGAAATTCCCTCCCAGTCAGGAGCAGACCGAAGTTGAGGACATATTCGTAAGTGTGGGGCGCACCGGAGCGTTGACGCCGGTGGCGATTTTGAAGCCGGTTCGCGTCAGCGGCGTTACTGTCAGTCGGGCGACATTACACAATGAAGACGAGCTTAGGAAGAAGGATGTTCGTATCGGGGATACGGTTATCGTGCAGAGGGCGGGGGATGTGATACCGGAAGTAGTTAAAGTCATCGAGAGCGCTCGCAGCGGTAACGAAAGGAAGTTCGAGATGCCGGGTAAGTGCCCGATCTGCGGAGCCAAAGCCGAGCGGCTGGAGGGACAAGCCGCAACGCGCTGCACCAACGTAAGTTGTCCCGCTAAACAGAAAGAATATATCGGTTATTTCATTTCCCGTCCCGCTATGGATATCGATGGCTTGGGTTATAAGATGGCCGAACAGATGCTGGATAAGGGATTGATAAAGGACGCCGCAGACCTATATTACCTCGATAAAGACAAGCTTCTTAAGATGGAGCGAATGGGGGATAAACTCGCTGACAATATCCTTAAATCCATAGACAATTCGCGGAAGCCGAGTCTGAAATCGTTGATTTTCGCCCTGGGTATCCCTAATGTCGGGGAACATCTGGCGTCGGTTCTGGCTGGGGAGTTCGGATCAATTGAGAAACTATCGAAACAGAGCATCGATGATCTGGAGTCTGTCAACGAGGTCGGTCCGGTGGTTGCCAGGGCAATTTATGATTATTTCCGGGAAGAGAAAAATCTGGATTTCCTGCAGCGCTTAAAGGATGGCGGGGTGGAATTTTCTCGCGAGGAAACTGCCGAAAAGAAGAAACCGCTGGAGGGCAAGACTTTCGTTCTTACCGGCGCTATGGAATCCTATACAAGAGATGAAGCGAAGTATAAGCTGGAGGAGTTAGGCGCTAAAGTATCATCTTCGGTATCGAAAAAAACCGATTATCTAATTGCCGGAGAGAACGCGGGAAGTAAATTAACGAAGGCGCAGGAATTGGGGGTTGATATTAAAGATGAGAATTGGTTAATTGAGCTTCTGAGGAAGTATGGCGAAACCTGACGGAGACAAAGCTGCTCATGATTCGGATGTTGACCGGAACATCCTTGAAAAGATATTCGGTCGCATTCTGATAATACTTAAATTCAGTTGGGCTGTAATCAAGGACGCCTATTTTAATACCTTTTTTAAGGATAATGTGTCATTGATGGCGGCGGCTATATCTTTTTACGCGGTGCTCTCTATAATTCCGCTGCTTTTGGTTTTCATATCGGTTTCCGGTTATGTGCTGGAATCTTCGGAGCAAGCGTTCCAGCAGGTTTCCGACTTCTTGATAGCGGTGATACCATCATCGGCTACTTCGATAATCGAGTTTCTCCATAATTTCGTCCAGAAGAAGAATGTCTTCGGAGCTATCGGTCTTGTGGGATTGATTTGGGCGGGTTCCCGAATTTTCGCGGTAGTGGAGGATTCGGTTAATGTTGTCTGGAAGGTGGAAGAAGGGCGGGCGTTTTGGAAGAGTAAAATATTGTCCTTGGGATTAGTGCCCGCATCGGTGCTGACATTGATTATGTCAATCCTATTAACCGCCATCTTCACGATCGCAACCAAAAGAACGGTGCCGATAATCGGTCTCAGCATATCCGAACTTACTTTCTTCTGGCGTCTTCTTCAGTTAATTATCCCGATTTTAGCTTCAATCATTTTATTCACTCTTATTTACAAGTTTTTACCAAATCGCCATATTCCATTACTCTCCGCTTTGGTTGGCGCTATTGTCGCCGCTGTTTTCTGGGAAGCGGCTAAGATTCTATTCGATATTTATGTTCAGAAGTATGCGAGTTATACGAAAGTTTACGGAAGTTTCGGTACCTTAGTTATTTTCGTCTTCTGGATATATTACAGCGCCTTCATATTGTTGGTGGGTGCGGAAGTGGGATTAGCTTTCGAAAACCGCCGGACGAAGTCCGAATTTATGAATATCTTCCAAAAAATCGATTGGTTGTCTAAAGATACGAAGCGGTAATATAATGGTGAATTTAGGAGGGGTTTAACGCTTCTCGATTGACGCAGTTTTCACATCATTACTGCTCTTAACCCGGATAATTCATAAAACCGATTAAACCGCAGCCGAAGGCTTGTCCTTCGGGAGTTCAATAGAAGTAGATTATTTACAGATTGGAATTGAGGATTACAAAGAAACGCCGGAAGCGCAAGGCTTCCGCTGCCAATAACTAAATTTGTGAATAATAAAGGTTGGCTCCAAATCCATGAAATTCCATATATTTGGCAGCTTCGGTTTTGCCAAAATATTTCTGAAGTGTTCTTGGCGGGGTTTGAGTTAAATCGACCAGTATCAAGGCATCCAGAACGTCGCTGAATTTCGGATCGATATTAAAGCCAAGTATTTTTCCGCCCAGCTTAAGGTACTGTCTCAGCAATACCGGTATCCCGTGATTATAATGCTCAATCTCGGCAATAAGGGAAGAAACTTCGCTAATATCGGTCACCAATCTATCGGCGGCTTTTTCAATTAAACCTCCGTATTCCCTTTTTTTGTGAGGCGTAATCGGTTTAACCAGTCGGGAAAGCTGCGGATCTAAGTTGTTTGCGGTTAGAAATCGCACCATCAGTTGTTGAGAAACGGAATGGTAAGAATTGCTTATACTGACCGGTCCCAATAGCATTTTGTAGTTGGGATCCATCATTACTATTCCGGCAATTCCCTTCCAGAGTAACTGAAGCGGCGCGAATTCCCTTTGATATTTGGGAAGCACAAACGACCGCCCCAATTCGATGGATGGACCGAGTTGATTCAATAATTTCGTTTTATATTTAAAAAGCGTTCGAGTATAAAGCCCTTTTACGCCATATTCTTCGACAATCTTATCAATCATTCCCAGACGATAGGCGCCGACTATTTCTTTCCCGGCTTTATTCCACACAAAGAGGTGGGTATAGTAATCATCGAATCTATCCAAGTCGAGGCTCTTGCCGGTTCCCTCCCCCGCTTCTCGGAAAGTCAGTTCTCTGCATCGTCCGATCTCATAAATCAAATTCGGCGCTTCATCGGCTTTTGCAAAATAAACCGCATATTCGTCACTCATTGTTAGCAGCCTGTCTTTCGGAAGGCGGTTAATCTCATCGGAAAGCCAGGGAGTTGGTTTAGGTTTTGCGATAGGCTGGCTTAATTCTTTTTCGGGGTGGCGATTTGGTGATATGCCGATAGCCTTGGATCGGTTCGGCAATCTTTTGGCAAGAAGATAGGTTCTGAATCGGATATATCCTGTTAGATCAGCATGATTGTTAAAATTTACCAATTTTTTGTATGGGATAATATTTCCAACTCTAACCGGCAGACTCTTGTTCTGCTTATTTAAGAGCTCTTTGGGGAGCATTGCGGTTCGCAAATGCTTATTTACTAATCCCAGGAGTTGAAACAGGTTACTGTTTCTTCCTTCAAAGAACACAGGCACCACCGGCGCTTTGGTTTTTCTTATAAGCTTTGCGACAGTAAAACTCCAATCCGGATCGATAACCTGTCGCCTTCGAATTTTTAGATGAGATACTTCGCCGGCGGGAAATATACCCAGAATTCCGCCATCTTTTAGCCAGTTAACAGCTTCTCTCAGGGGGGGCGAATTTCGCCTTTTGGAATTAGCGCTCCCGAAAGGATCCACCGGGATTATAAGCGGTTGTATTTCGTTAATCCTATACAACAGGTAATTCGCCATAAGCTTTGTATCTTGCCGAATTGATGTTAGAAGCGAAGCCAAAACCAACCCTTCAATAGCGCCGAATGGGTGGTTAGCTACCACTATCGCCGGGCCTTTCTCCGGTATCTTCGCCCTATCTTCATCCGAGATATTATAACTTACATTGAGCAACTCCAACGCTCTGTCTATGAATTGACAATGGGATTCGGGGCATTGCGCCTTCGAATAATATCGGTTGATGGCATCAAGCTTAAGAAGCTTCTCCAGAGGTTGCTTGAGTATGCTGAATGCAGCCTGTCTGATAGGATTATGGAAATTGATATCCAATTCGAATGGAGAAAGAGTATCAGGTTTTTGGGGCATTCATGTATCCAAGTTAAATAGTTCGAACAGCTGAGAATTTGCCAAAAAGTACTCGTAATTTGTTAAGATGGGATTATCAGGAGTTTAAAATTGCATTTGTTTGGAATCCGTTAAAAATTACCATGGCAAGCCTAATAAGAGCAGCTTTGGAATTTCGAAACGATTTCGATAATGGGTCTATCTGCAATCGACCTTCTTAGCCTCGATTACAGCCACCACATAATGAATTTGAAATGAAAATGAACAAAAACAGTTATTTTAAGCGGTTTTTGCAGGATTTTTTTGATTAAGCATTGACAATCAAATGAAAAAGTATATATTAATTCTGATTGGTTAAGACTTCTTCACGCACGGAAGCAATCATAAGTTAGTTATATCGGGCTCTGTTGGCTTTAAAAGAATATTTACTTTTAGCTTTGTCGATTGATTCAGCTTAAAGCCGGTTTTTAATTTCAATAGAATCATGAACAGAATAGAGGATAATCATATAATTATCAAAATTGAAAGGAGGTGGAGCTAAAATATAATTTACTAATCGTATATGTGAAACATATTACGATATGTAAGAGCAAACCAAATAATAACTATTAAATTAAGGAGTAACACTGTAATGAAGAAATTCATCTTAGTGTGGTGTGTTATCTTTTCCGTAGCTTTAGTCGCTAATGCAATGGCTACCGATCAATCCGGGATAAGAAAAGTGGATACGATTGATAAAGATGCCGGCATTATCGAACAGAAAGCTGTAAACGAAGATGCGCCGGAACACAATTTACCGGCTTTAACCGAAACCCGTGTCATCAACAAACCGGCATCTGCCGGTCCCGCCGCAGTCCCGGATCCGGAGATTTTCCTGGTCGGTGGCGATACTATTGAAGACGCTGTTGCCATAACAGAGCTTCCCTACAATGACACCGGTAACACCTGCGGCTTTGTTAATGATTATGACGAAGTCTGCCCGTACAGCGGCGGAACCGCTCCGGATGTGGTATATTCCTATACACCTGGTGCGGACATCACAGTTGACATCGATCTGTGCAATGGGTCTGCTTATGATACCAAGCTGTATGTTTATGAAAATGAACATACGCCGGATAATCCGTATGCCTGTAATGACGATGCCTGCCCCGGCTACGTTTCCCAGATAATGGGATTAGCCTTAACCGGCGGTAATACCTATTACATCGTTGTTGATGGTTACGGCACCGAATGCGGCGACTATATTCTCGACGTAACCGAGGCTGTCACTTATCCTCCGCCGGAGAACGATGACTGTGAGACCGCCGAATATCTCGGTGGAACATACCCGGTCAGCGGTTCCGGAACCACCTATGGCGCCACCGTCGACTGCGAAGGCGTTTTAGACTGGAATGGTGTCTGGTACAGCTTTGATCTGCCGTACGAGTCCAACGACATTAATATCCAGATTTGCGGTGTTGACGCTGACCTGTATAACGTTGGTATCGTATTGATGGACGACTGTCTCTGCGATGATTATGTACTTCGCGATTTCGGTGAGTTCATTTATGACGTATGCCCCGGCGATTGGACCGGATACGACATGACCTTCCTGGGGATGGCTGGTCCCGCCACTATTTATTGGCCCGCATTAGCTGAGCAAGCCGGCTACAATCCGATGGACTTCGATTTCACCATTGACGTGACCGAAGCTGCCGGTCCTGAGCCTGGCGACGACTGCGATAATCCTATCGTGGTTAACATTCCCGCTGACTTGCCGTTTGAAGACTTCGGTCAGACCAACTGCGGCAGAGGCAATGATTACATGGAAACCTGTTTGGGCTCCTATGACGGCGGTGAGGATATCACCTATGAATTGGTGGTTACCGAAGAAATAACCCTCGATTTAGCCATGGATCCTCTGGGAACAACCTGGACCGGTATGCTTCTCGCTGATGTCTGCCCCGGCGATGTATGTATCGATTATGATACCGGTTCGAGCGGAGTTCGCACTATTGATAACGCTACTCTGGCTGCCGGGACCTATTATGTTATGATAGATACCTGGCCTTCGCCTAACTGTATTCCGGAGTTCGATTTCACTATTACAGAGGATATCTATATTCCTCCGCCGGAAAATGACAGCTGCGAGAACGCCACACCCGTTGGTGAAGTTGTTGACCTGCCGTTCTCGACCAACCTGGCTACTGCCAGCGGATTGGGAACTTGCATGACTTCACCTGACATCTGGTATGTCTATACACCGACTGAAACCGGTCCGATCTCCATCAGCCTCTGCGGTTCGGAATACGACACCAAGCTGGCTGTTTATGATGGATATTCCTGCGATCCGCTTCCGGAAGAGCTCGGCTGTAACGACGATTATGACTGCCCGACCCGTTCGCTGCAGTCCCAGATCGATCTGGCTGAAGTGATTGCCGGTAACGAGTACCTGATTCAGGTAGGCGGTTATTCCAGCAACACAGGCGATGGTATACTGAATATCTTTGTACCGGAACCTCCGCCTCCGCCCGCATGCTGCCAGGATGTCACCCCGCCTGAAGAATCCTGGACATTCGCTACCAGTGACGTGGAAGTTGGTCCGTACACGGTCTTTGATGACTTCCTTTGTGAGGATATCACCGGTCATGTACAGTTCTGGGGTGTCGACCTTATGTTTGATAACGGTTGGTACGAGTGCACCGAGTCCCCGATGGACTTCGAGATTATATTCTACGAGCCCGGGATCGAGCCGGGACCGGTGGTTGCCACATATAACGTAACCGCTGAAACATACCACACCGGAATCATGTACGGAGACGTATATGAGCTGGTGGAATATGATGCCGACTTAAGCCCGGCAGTGGAGATAACCGAAGGCTGGATCTCCATACAGGGAACCTCCGCCTATGGCGACTCCTGCGTATTCCTGTGGGGTAATTCATTCGAAGGTAACGAATTCGCATATCAGGATCAGGGCGGCGTATTGGTACCTCTCGCTTACGACCTTGCGCGCTGCCTGACACCTCCGGCATTACCCGATATCACAATCGGAATGGATCCTGTGAACCCGCCGGTTGAAGTGCCTCCGGGTGGATCCTTCGACTATATCGGTTCGTTGACCAATAATACTGGCGGCGACCTCTATGTCGACGTTTGGATTATCATCGAGCAGGTAGGCGTTGGACAGAAACACTGGCGTAAGTGGCTGGATGTATTGGTAGTCGCCGGCGCAACTCAGGAATATGAGATCACACAGTTAGTTCCTGAATGGGCTGGTTACGGCGATCACATAATCTATGCCTACTGCGGTACATTCGACACCGACGTCATCGACTGGACTTCATTCGACTTTGTAGTCGTTGAAGGTATCGGCGGCGGAGCTCAGGACTGGTCATCCAGAGGCGGATGGAGCGGTGATGCTGATGTGTTACCGTCAGAATTCGCTCTCGGAAACAGCTATCCTAATCCGTTCAATGCCCAGACCAATGTCACTTTCGAACTTCCTCAGGCTGCCGACATCTCTCTTGATGTTTACAACCTGATGGGACAGAAAGTAGCTACATTGGCTAAGGGTATGACCGAAGCCGGTTATCATACGGTCACTTGGGATGCCTCCGAGAATGCCTCCGGTATCTACTTCTATAAGTTGACTGCTGGTGACAAGGTATTCAGCAAGAGACTAACATTGATTAAGTAAATTAATCTTCATTTGGAAACGGGCGGACTTTCCGCCCGTTTCTTTTATACAATCGATTTACAATTTCATATTTAAGGCGCGCTTTCATCGCAAACGGAACTGTTTTGAACTACCTGGACTTGTCAACAAATCGTAACGCAACCGGACGAAAATTCCTCACAATTGAAATTATAATCCGCACAAATCTGAAAACTATTGAAAGGGATTCATGAAAAGGACAACATTATTAGCCGTAGTATTTTTGATTTTTTTTGCGGGATCGACATCTGCGAATCCCGGCGATACCATACTCACTCGAACTTATGGGGGAGCAGCCGCCGATAATGCCAGAGATATAGAACCGTTAACCGGCGGCGGATATATAATAGCCGGCTCGACTGAAAGCTACGGAGCGGGGCTTAATGACTGCAGTTTAATGAGACTCGATGAAGTTTATAACCTTCTCTGGTTTCGAACCTATGGCGGCGCCGAGGAGGACATCGCCGTTTCTGTTAAACAGCTTGATGATGGTTGCATCTTCCTGGGCGAAACACAGAGTTTTGGCGCCGGTCAGCGGGATATGTATCTGGTGAGAGCTGACTCGGACGGGGAGGTAATTTGGGAGAGGACCTATGGGGGCAATGATATGGAATACGCAGCTTCCCTTGAACTCGCTTCCGACGGAGGTTTCGTACTGCTCGGTCATACAAGATCTTATGGCACCGGAAACTACGATATGTATTGTGTTAAGACAGACTCAACGGGCAACCTCCAATGGGAGCGAACTTACGGCGGTTCGGAATATGAAGATGGACGCTCAATCACAGCGGTTCAAGGCGGCGGCTATCTTCTTACCGGCGGCACCTCCAGTTTTGGCGCGGGGAACAAGGATTATTATGCCATAAAAATCGATGAGAACGGTGAAGTTGAGTGGACTAATACCTATGGAGATTCGGGTAATGATATGGCTCGCGACATTGAACCTACTTCCGATAATGGATTCATCCTCGGCGGATATTCAGATTCATTCAGTAAAAGTAATTTCGATATCTTAATAGTTAAAATTGACAGCCTCGGTAATCAGCAATGGCAAAGAACCTACGGCACCAATGTCATCGAATTCGCATTCTGCATTGAACAGTGTCAGGATGATGGATACGTGATTGCCGGACATTCCATTGTCGATGGCTTTTACGGGGATTTCAGTTTGATAAAAACAAATTCCAGCGGTTGGTTCGAGTGGGGAAATCTATACGGGAGCGATTTTCAGGAGGCGGCTTATTCCATAGAGATTACGGAATTTGGCAACTACCTGTTAGTTGGCGATACTAACGGTTATGGTCATGGAATGATGGATATGTACCTGGTGTTGGTTGAGGGTGATAGTCCGAATATCTGTTGCGATGTGGAGATGACGCCCGATGATGACCCGGTGGTCGTTAGCCCCGGTGGTTCCTTTGGGCTTACCGGCGTCCTATCGAACCCATATCCGGAGGACACTGTGACCGATTTCTGGATCGGAGTGATTTTTCAGGAGCAGTTTTTCCTTATTCAAAAGATCCTTGATATCCCGATGGAGCCACTTGAACTTGCCGAACGGTATCTTTATCAGACCGTGCCGAATTATGCGCCTGCCGGTTCCTATGAATATGCGGCATATTGCGGCGATTTTGAAGCGGACGATCCATGCGATTCGGTAAGTTTTAGTTTCACCGTGAACGGTGAACAGACCGGCTCGACAGTAGAGGAGTGGTTACTGCATGGCGGATGGGAAGAAATGAACGGCAAGAATATGCCGGATTTTGTGATAAATAATTATCCCAATCCCTTCAATTCATCCACGACAATCACCTATGAACTTCAGTCACGGTCGGAGGTAGCTCTCGAAGTGTTTAATGTTGCCGGTCAGAAAATAGCGGAGCTTGATTCGGGAGCAAAGGATGCGGGATTACATAGTCTGACATGGAATGCAGACCGATATTCAACCGGCGTATATTTCTGCAAATTGACAGTCGGGGGATCACCGTTCATTGGAAGAATGACCTTGATTAAGTAGGGCAGCCTATCGTTAATAAAAGCTCACTTGATGGCTGATTAGCCGCCCCTTATCATATACGAATTTGGCGGAGAAGAAATCATCTCTATCAAGCCATTTAATGAATATCTTATCCCCGTCCCAGAGTTTAAGATCGAGCAGTTCCCGGTTATCGATCCATTTTAACACCCCTTCGCTGGATTCGATAATCTCCCCTTTAAATCTATCCGCAACGAACACGAAAACAATCCAGTCTTCGATATCATCGAATTTCGGGAAGGTAATTACACCTTTCATAACAGGATCGATTATCCACAGCCCCGATTCCTCCTCAACTTCACGCTTAACGCACTCTTCGGGACTTTCGCCTGCGTCAATTTTACCGCCCAAGCCGTTCCATTTCCCTTCATGCATATCGTTTTTCTTCTTAATACGATGCAGCATCAAGGTGCTGCCATTATCGCGTATATAACATAAGGTGCCAAGTTTCACTTTTAATCCCCGATTCTCTTCACTTAAGTAAAGTCAATTTTTTAGTTAATTCCAATTCATTTGATTTTAGGCGAAGAAAGTAAATTCCACTCGGAAAATCCGAAGCTTCCCATACAAATCTATGCTCGCCTTCTGAAAACTGTTTTACTCGAGGGCTAATAATATGCCTACCCGTTAAATCGTATATCGCAAGCTCTACTTCAGCAGATCGTTTCAGCGTAAAGGTGATTGCGGTTCGACTGTTGAAGGGATTGGGTGATATTTCCACAACACCATCATCGGAGATGTCCTTGCAGCTTACATTAGAACTGCTGGGCACGTCAATATAGACCCAACTGGAATCCGGCGGGAAATTATCATCCTGGTAAACCGCCTTCACTCTCTCGCCCTCGATCACTTCCAACGTGCCGTTGTGAGGAACCGCTTGGGCGAACGCTATCGGCAACCCGGCATCGTTGATGAATACGCCGGTATGACCGTAAGTCTCCTGCAGCGATAACCCTTCGATATCTCCATTTGCCTCCGAACTAACGGTTACCGCGATCGTGTCTATCATCCCATTAGACGAATTCTCGTCGAAGTCGATAACGGTGATATATATCTCCTCATTCGGAAACTGTTCGAGCTCCTGCCCGTATCGGTTGGTGAAACCAAGGGGGAACAGGTAAGCGTCGATCGCCCGCAAATACATCGGTCCTTCCGAGAGGAGATCGTCGATTGTGTGATACTGACCGTTATATCGCATCACCCAGGAATGTTCATTCGATGTCGTTAGCAGTCCATGCTGATCGAATAACGCCATGATAACAACCCCCAGCGCGTAATTCTGATCCAGATCGCGCCAACGGGTCCAGTTGTGATAAACATCGTGTATCTGCAGATGTTTCAAGTAGGTGGTTACATCAGCATAATATGGTCCATAGGAATATGATTCCGATAAACGGAAACCGAAATCGTAGTAGTCGGGAGCGGCATGCATATCATTGTAGTAGTCGATCCAATTCCCCCCGTATATCCATTCATCTATAGCCCGATGTGTTACCTCTACCTCAGGTTCTTCCCCGCTGTATGTCGAATCGGAACACCATACGCGATTCAAGTTTATTCCATTAACATTATGGCGACTGTATCCTTCCGCAACTCCATCGACATTCACCATAGGAACGAATTTGAAAATCAACCGCTCAAGGAGTTCCTCCCCGCCCTCATCGCGTACTCCCGCCAGATATTCCATCATCCCCTTTATAGTGAAGCTGGGAGGCGTTTCCATCGGATGCTGCCTGGAAGTGATCCATACGCAACGTTTTTCATTATCGGGTATGCGGGTATCGGAAATTGTCACCAACGGAATCTGCCTGCCATGCACGCTCTCACCGATGAATTCGTATTCGATATACGGAGAGGATGACAGGGAATCGAGGTCTTCCAGCAGTTTGGAGTAACCGTATGGAATACATTGGGCAATCCATACGCTATCGTGAGTAAAATGGTGCTGAAAAAACAGATCATTGCTGTTCATCCAGGATTCATCGACTCTTAACCAGTCAACCTGATCATAAGAATAAACCGGTTTGTCTTCCGTATTCATCCAGCCGTCGCGATTCATGATTCGAAATGTCACCGTTTGCTCTTCGGCATTTCGATCGATTTTAAAAAAATACCACCCATACAAGTCTCCATGCTGATCATCGAGTCTAAGGTTGATATTGATGCTGTTAGGGGCTTGCGTAGATGCAGATTCCAAACTGCCGCATTCGAAATCCCATGATAGGTCATCGGCGGTAACCTGTCCGTAGGAATCCGCGCTGAATAGGATTAACGCGGATAGCAGAAATATCGCGGTTTTCATTTTTAACCTATTCCACGGTTATCTGGGAGAAACGAAGCTCAAGGTTATCCAGATCGGGATTATCCTCTCCCTGTTCATCAATAATCACTACATTCTCGAATTCTATCGGCGTTGAGCCCTCGGCTGCGCCCTCGAATGTTATAACCAAAAGGGTTCCGCTGCCGGATAAATCATCGTCTTCTTCGGTCTGTGTTAAACCGACGCTGACACTCATACCGTTTTCGATCTCGTCGTAAAAGCTGATAGGATCGTAATCGGCTAACAATCCTGATGCAGAAACCTGAATGGTATCCACCTGTACGACCGTATTATCAAAGAGCAAGTCAAAAGAACTGGCGAAAAATCCTTCCACCGAGTTTATCTGCACTGATAACATGGCATTACTTCCCACGCTTATGGTATTAGCAGCCGGTGTTACGCCTAAATAAAACGTATCATCCGGTTCCGGTTCGCTGGAACTGTCGCTGCAACTGAGTATCATCAGGCAGCCAGTTATCAAAGCCAATATAGTGAATATCTTCATATCTGCACCTATTTCAATAATGTCATTTTTCTCAAGCTTGAATAATCGGCGGTCCTTAAATGATAGAAATAAATTCCGCTGCTTATCTCCTCACCGTCTGCGTTCCTGCCATCCCAGATAATCTCGTATTCGCCGGACTGTTGAGGTTGTTTAACCAGCGTTCTCACCTTCTGCCCCGCCAGATTGTAAACTGTCAGCTCAACATCGGAATCCCTTCCAAGCCCGTATCGAATCGTTGTATTGGCGTTGAACGGATTGGGATAGCAGGGGAAAAGCGATGTTTTTCCCGGGATGTTTATGTTCAGCAAACCTTCGAGATAATGCCGTATCTCACCCTTGGCTCCGGTATTATGACCTTCCACCTGGGCGTAAATCGTCTCCAGAGCATTCCTGTGATTTTCGATATCGAAGTCATCGATTACAAACGGTGGTTGCGAGCCCTGCGCGTGAGCAGCTCCCCAATTCAGGCAGATCGGCAGGAAGTCGGTTATTTCCACAACACCATTGCCGTCGGCGTCAGCATAGGAGGCGGCGGGGGTAATCCAGAGCTGAACCTGGTATCCTTCCCAGGAGTAGCTGACAGTCCCTCTGGGATAACCGGTTAACTGCCAGTAGTAAGCCAGCGGCAAAATATCGGCAGCCTCCACCGTGCCGTTATTATCCAGATCACCGGGCCAGACATCGCCGTAAACCGGAAGATCTGTCGCCAGGGTGGTATCATGTCCGTAGGCGTAGGCATACGATGCGCTCAGAGTCAGGGTCGTATCGCTGATGGCGCACGGTATCATAATTATATCGGAATACCGGTTCCAGCTCAGTATAGTATCCGCGCCCCAGTATTCCTGGTTTAATTCAAAATATGATACTTCAGGAGGATATCCCGGCGAAAGCAGGTTGGCGGCAACCAACGCTACTTCCCAATCAACTATCTCCCGTCCATCGAATCCGAACCAGAGCCCGCCCTGCGAATCGGGATAAATTGAAAATTTGATGTAATTCGCGGCAAGGTGTTCAGGTGAATCAGGATACTCCGATCCGGGCATTACGGTATCCGGATAAACCTGAATCAACCGTATGGCATCATCCGGAATCTCCGGATAGGTTACGGCTTCGGAATAGGTGGTTACTCCGTTATTTATCCCGCTGCGAGAGCCGGTGAAGTAATTCCAGGCGGCGAATTCAGCAAATGCCTCGTTAAAGCTGGACTTATAGTTATTGTTCGGATCATAAAGTACCTCGTCGGTCGCCGGAAGTACATTATAACCGGCTATCTCTCCGCACAGAGTCCATATTTTTTTAATTATATCTGTTTCGAACTTCTCCGACAGGAAGATAGGCCAGACACAACTGGCATACATGTGCAGTTCAGATGTCGCCGTTAAACTCAAATGGGGACTTTCGAAAAAATCCGGAAGGAAATTCAGATAATCGTTGATTTCATCGTAAACCTGCTCCTCCATCCAGACAGCGGAACCCTCCAACCACCAGGACGAATACGGATTACTCTGATACTCGGTAAGATCATAACCGAACTGCACCGCGTGGAAAAATTCATGTGCCATCGTGACCTTAATTGCATCGGTATAACTTCCCGAAAACCAGCTATAATCGTTGTCCAATGCGATAAAACTGGTATATCTTGTGGGATAAGTTACAACGCTATCCGGCGCTGTCCATCCAAATAAACCGTCGCTTAGATCCATTATATAGATATCGTAGGCGGCGCCATCCCCCTGGGAATAAAAGCTGTCTGACGGCGGCGGAAGATATCCCATATCGTCCAACTCCTTGCTCCAGACATATTCACTAACATCACCCACGAAATTAACATAATCCGGCACCCCGTCTTCGGGATTCTCGTCAACATTCACATCAAGAACCGCCGAATCTCCGGTAACGCAGTAATGAATCTTGAAGTGTCCTTCAGGGGTTTCGTATGATTCCTGAAGTTGCGGACGTCCCGCCAAAAGCATGATTTCATCGGGAACTTCGAGCTCCGCATCCGCTAACGGAACCAGATACGGCGTTCCGCAATAACGAACTCCGTGCTGATCATAGGGACTCGGGACAGGATAACTCCCCTCGCAGAGGCAATTGGCGGTTTGCTCCCAGAATTCCCGGGGGAAATTATCCGCTGCCGATGCCGATATGTTCGGGCAAAATCCCGTTATTATCAATATAAATATCAGGCGAATAAATATCTTTTTCAAAACTTCTCCTCGAATGCTGCTTATTTGCTTTCAATATAACAATCATGTCCGGGTTTGTCAATGAGCATGCGGTTTTTCACTTCCAGCTCAATCGTTCCCAAACAGCGCTTATTGCAGCATTTTATCCTTATAGACGCCGCTTTTTCATCTCGCGATTTTTTCGGTATATAGGTGTAAATTGGCGCGATGTACCCTGAATCAAGACAATTTTCGATGAATTATTTTTCTTGACAAGAAAGCGGTGTTATCTATATTAGGAGCTAATCAAAATTTAATGAAGCTTCCGCGGGAGTAGCTCAGCTGGTAGAGCACAACCTTGCCAAGGTTGGGGTCGCGGGTCCGAATCCCGTCTCCCGCTTGTTTTATTCCACGACCTCAATATTTGTCCGCAGATAATGTCGTCCGGCGAAAATTGTGCTTCTTATTTGGTGGCGAAAAGGCTATTTTGTATAGGTATTGCATTTTGTTGGTTGAAGTTTATTTTAGTCTAAGATGCATACTTTGAGCAAATGATTGATAAAATGGAAAACGAATTCGAAAAGGGCTTCTGCCTTATTGATGTGGGCAGCACCACCACCAAAGCATTTTTGTTCACCAGAAACGATGATTGGGTCTATCATCACGCCGAATCACCTACAACGGTCGAAAAGCCTTTTGAGGATGTCACCAAAGGCGTGCTTTTGTCTCTGGAGGAATTGGAGCAGCAGTCCGGACTTAAGCTGATCGACAATTCCGAACCTGCGATTCCCATATTTTCGACATCCAGCGCCGGAGGGGGATTGGCGATGGTCATTATGGGTCTGGTTCGCGAGGTCACGACTCAGAGCGCCGAAAGGGTTGCATTGGGCGCAGGTTCGCTGGTATTAGATTATATCGCGCTCGATGACGGGCGTACTCCTTATAAAAAGATAGAAGCCCTGAAAAATCTCAGACCGGATATGGTGTTACTCGCCGGAGGATTCGATGGCGGGTCGGTTTTCGGGCCTGTGTTTCTTGCCGAACTTCTTTCTCAGGCGAACCTGCAGCCGAAACTCACACAGCTGTCCAGGGTGCCGGTGATATATGCGGGAAATGTCGATGCTCGTGAATTCGTTAAGGAGACGCTCGGCGACCGCTTTTCATATTTCGAAACGCCTAATATCCGTCCGCAGAGTATGGAGGAGAACCTGGAGCCGGCTCGAAAGACAATTCATGACCTGTTCATGGACCATGTCATGTCACATGCTCCCGGATACGAAAAATATCAATCATGGGTAAGCGGTTCGTTAATCCCCACCCCCGCAGGAATGAGCAGAATCCTGGAAGTTATATCCGAGGATTCCGGCAAAAAGGTGTTGGCAATCGATATCGGCGGCGCCACAACCGATATATTCACCGCAAGCGAAGGCAAAGTATTTCGTACGGTCAGCGCTAACCTCGGGATGAGCTACAGTATACTAAATGTGGCAAAAGTGGCGGGATTGGAAAATATCAAAGCGCTGCTGAATTTCAACCTGGAAGACGCCGAATTACTCAATCGTATTGGAAATAAGTATCTGAATCCCACATCGTTGCCTGACAACGAAACCGATGCGGAGATTGAATGCGCGGTCGCTTCCAATGCAATCAGACAGGCGGTAATCGACCATTTCAGGGTTAAAGAAGGATTATCCCTTAGCCGCCATGGCGAAGAGTTGAGTTTTAATACCCTGGCGCGCAAGAAGAGAAAAGAGAATATCAGCGCGCAATTGGATTCCCAACTATCGGACTATGAGCTGATAATAGGAAGCGGCGGTATCCTTTCCCATACCCCCAGAAACACCGCAGCGAAGATTTTGATTAACGGACTCAAGCTCAGCGATACAGTCGAACTCGCTGTGGACAGCATGTTTATCCTTCCTCACTTAGGGGTTCTCTCGACCCAAAACCGCGAATTAGCCAATGAATTGTTTAACCATTTCGGAATTGTGCGGTTGGGTACGCTGATAGCTCCGGCCGGTGAGTTAAAATCGGGTAAGGAGGCTGTTGAGATCCGCGGAAAAATCAATGACAAAAAGGAAATAAGAGAAGAGATTAAAGCAGGCGAGCTGAGGTTCCTAAAGATAGAAGCTGCCGAGGAATCTAAAATCAAATGCAAGGCGACTAAGTTAAAACTAAAGTCGAAAAAGCTAACAATTGACGAAAACGTTCCTCAATTAATAGTGGATGTAAGGGGGAGGCCTTTTCATTCCTCAAATGTCAAATATCTTCCCGATGATTATAAACCGCTTACCAGAAGAATCGAAACACGGCGGGAGGAGATTATTCACAGGGGAGAAATTACAGTCGAAAGGAAACTGGCAATCCCGGGTGAAGTTCCGGTTAAGCCCGGCGACACAGTAAAAGCAGATCAAATCGTTGCAAAATCAATCAAGCAGTTTCTCAGGCCGTTTTTCCTTGATATCGCCAGTAAGCTGAATATCCCGCCGGAAGAGCTTCCGGAATACCTGAACAAAACGGTGGGCGATAAGATAGAGATCGATGAACCGATTGCGGAACGAAAAACCCCGATCCGTAACTACGTATTCCGTTCCCCGGTAGCCGGAACCGTGGAAAAAGTACTTTCCATCGGAACAATAATAGTGAGAGAAAAATCGGAGACTTCGGGCAGTCTTGCTTCCGTAAAAGTTGCTCATGATTTAGACATTAAAGCCGATGAGATTAGACCTTACTTAAAAGTTAAACCAGGGGATGAAGTGGAAAAAGGACAACATCTTGCGGAAACATTAAATCCGTCCAGGGGAGTAGGTATCCGTGTTAGTAAATCCCCGATGAGAGGTAAGGTGAAATCGATCAACCTTGAACATGGCTTGGTAATTATCGAAACGCTGATTGAGGAGCTGGAACTTAAAGCCTGGATGCCGGGAACCGTTTCTGAGGTATCGGATAAAGGATGTATTATTGTCAACGACGGCATTTCTATTCAGGGAAAATGGGGACACGGCGGGGAGGTTTTCGCTAAGCTATCGGTAGAAGAGGCTGATGCTGATTGTATTGTTGTAATGAATAAAGTTTCAGGTGAAACCTTGTCCCGTTTAAATGATGCTTCGATTAAAGGATTAATCACCGGAGGTTTGAACCTGAAAGATGTTGAAGAGCTCCGCCCTGAATACCCGATTGTAGTTACCGAAAGGTTCGGAGCTGATAGAATATCTGATCGGATTTATGACATTTTTAAAGACAATGACGGAAAGCTGGCGATGATCGACGGCGCAACTCAACTGAGAGTCGGGGTTAAGAGGCCCAGAATTATTGTTCCCAACGGTGAATAAACTGCTTGTAATTCTGCACAACCGAGTGTTATTTCAAATAAGAAATCGACAAGCAGGCAAAGTGGAGGAGATATGGCAAAGATAGCGATAGTCGGATGCAAGAGAATTCAAGATCAGCTCTGCATCGCATGTGAGAAGTGTTTAAAAGCCATCAGTGAAAAGGACGGGGAGTTCGCCCGATACGATGATGATATCGAGTTGATGGCTTTGGGGAACTGCGGGGATTGTCCCGGACTAATAATGCCCAAAGTCACGCTCATGAATGAAATAGCCGAGATGCTGGGAAGGAATTACGACACCATCCATTTGGGAACCTGCGTGGTCAAAGCCAAAAACACCGGCGAATGTCCGTTGGATTTCGAGAAAATCACAAAATTGGTTAAAGATAATTTCGGCAAGGAAGTCATCGTAGGCACCCATAATTATTAGGCTGGATTGCTGTTAACCGCATAATATAGATTTCACGGTAACCCATAAGGAAGTGGTTATTATTATGAAAATACATACCGATGATATAGAATTTGCCGCTGAGTTAATTCCCGTTTCACTCAACTGGCGAAACGGTAATTCGAAATCATCCGGTGAACTATTAATAGACCATCTATTTGAAACCGAAAAGCCTTACTGGTCTGAGGGTAACCTGTTTCCGTACTGGAAAGAGCTGTATCTGGTCAAACATGCCCGGAGCTCCCAATATGACAGGCTGATTGATCTGTCGCATCAAAATGTTGAACTGAGCGATGGGATAGTATGTATAGCCGGGTCCGGAGATGGATTCCATGGCTTCAAAAATCGAAACTGGGTCACTTTACCGGGCAATATTCATCTTTCGGCATACATGTCGCCCCGAAAAAATGTGGAAAGTTTCCATGTCGGATTTACAATTCTTTCGGCGGTTTCGGTTATCCAGACGCTTGATAGAATGCCGGGATTGGAGGGAAAAGCAGGAATTAAATGGGTTAACGATATCTTGATCGATGGAGCTAAAGTCTGCGGAGTACTGGCACAGACCCAATCTCAAGGAAGCAGAGTCATCGGCGCAGTAATCGGAATCGGTTTAAATGTGGAAAACTCCCCGAAAGTGGAACCAACCCCCTTTGTACCGACTACAGCTTGCCTGAGAGATTTCGTGCCGAATCCTGACCTATGCAGGCAGGACATCGTATTCAAGGATTTTGTTACAATCCTCGCATCGAATTATCAAAAACTTATCTCAGGTCATTTCAGGGAGCTGCTGGATGTCTATAGGGAGCGCTCAATTGCTCTCGGACGAGACGTAATTATATATTCCGATGATTCTGAGGATAACACTGAAATTATCCACAGAGGAAAGGTGAAAAGCATCGGTAACAATTTGGAATTGTTCTTCGAGGAAGATTCAAATCCGATTTTTAAAGGAAGGCTTGTAATATAGCTAAAATTCCTTGACCTCCGATTATTAAAAACATAAATTACTTAACTTAAATAGTAACTTGTACGGAATAAGCGCTGCAAGCTTTTCCGGAATCGAATTTATTTAGTCGCCAAATAACTGTTTAGGAGATTTTGATGGAAGCACCCGCTTTGATATTTATTTGTATATCGGCTTTTATCGGGGTATTCATCTTACTCGGTTTATTAGCCATAATTATGCGAATCATAATATTGTTATTCCCTGAATTGGAAGCAGATACTGATGCCGCGATTCTCGCTGCCATCACTTCAATGATAACCGCACTTTATCCTGGAACAAAAATATCAAAAATAGAGGAAATAAAATGATATATACAAAAAACCCTAAGACCATACGTGTAATGTTCACGCCCTTCCGGGATGGGCTGCAGAGTTCATTCGGGGGAAAAGTACGGCTTCAGGACTTCCTCCCTGCCATGAAAAGGTCGGCTGAGCTGGGTATCCGTCATTTCGAATTCGGCGGAGGCGCTCGATATCAAGCTCCCTTCTTCTATTTGGGCGAAGACCCTTTTGAAACCATGAAAACAATCCGCGAGGCAGTCGGTCCGGATGTTGACCTTCAAATACTTACCCGCTCCGTATCCGGGGTAACATTAACTACTCAGTCAATCGAAGCTCTTCAGCTTCAGGCGAAGCTGATGAAAGAATACGGCACCACCTACGATAGAAACTTCGACTACATGAACGACGTGGATAACCTGGTCAAGACAGGTAAACCGATAGTCGATGCCGGTATGCATCACCAGGTCTGTATCGCCCTGATGGGATTGCCCTTTAAGTCCGACAAGGTTCATACCGCAGAGTTTTATATAAATATTGGGAAGAGAATTCTCGACAGCGGAATTCATCTCGACAGCATTTGCTTGAAGGATGCCAGCGGTACGACTGATCCCAAGACCTGTTATGAAACCGCCAAGGGTCTGAAGGAGATCATGCCGCCGGAAATACCTCTATGGCAGCATACCCACGATACCGCCAGTATGGCTGCAGCATGCTACATGGCGGGAATTGAAGGCGGCGTGGACGGCATTGACCTGTCGGTTCGCCCGATGGCAAGCGGGACGGTGCAGCCGGACGTGCGTTCTATGGAGCATGCCCTGAAAGGCACCGGATATTCCCTCGAAATCGATGGTTCTAAAATGGCGGAGATCGAGGAGATGCTGAATGAGGGGATGAAGGATTATGCATTCAATCCCACAACCACAACCGCAGACGCCAGAGTGGTCGGATTCCCGATGCCGGGCGGAGCTATTGGGCCGAATGTTCACATGATGGTTAAAGCCGGTATCCTTCACAAGTACGGTGATGTACTGGCGGAATTCCCGGTCGTTGTGGAAGCAGGCGGCGCCTGGACAAGCGTTACTCCCGGGTCCCAGCAATACTGGCTGCAGGCATTCAACAATGTTATGTACGGACGCTGGGAGAAAATCAATGATGGCTACGGCAGAGCTATCCTGGGATATTTTGGAAAAACGCCGCTGCCTCCCGATCCGAAAGTGGTGGAAATCGCATCGAAACAGCTTGATCTACAGGTATTCGACGGCGATCCGCTGGAAGCGGCGCCCAAGAATATCGAACCCGCACAGAAAGCATTGGAGGAGCGCAAAATTCCCGTAACAGAGAAAAACACATTCCTGGTTGTCAGCGCCATGGTTCCGAGCAAGAAAATGGAACTAAACGAAGGCATTAAACTACTCACCGGCAAACCCAAAATCGATATTCCCTTTAAGAAAAAGGAAGAACCGAAACCGGAGAAAGCTCCGGCTTCGGCGCCGGCAGCAGCATCAGGACCCGCGATATCCGGTCCTATGACTTCGAAATGTGTGATTCAGGAGAACGGCAAAACCCGAACCTTTACCGTAACAGTCGAGCCGATGGGATCATCTGCTCCAACTCAAGGCTCCGCGGTGGAGACTGCGGTTCCGCCAACCAACGGCACTCCGATTTATTCCACATTCGCAGGATCGGTGGAAATCGTCGATATAAAAGTCAATGTGGGAGATGCGGTTACCAGGGGTCAGATTGTCGCTCAGGTTGAAGCGATGAAGGCTACCCACGATATCAAATCTCCACAGGACGGTAAAGTGGAATCTATAAATGTGCAGATAGGCGATGAAATAGATTCAACGAAGCCAATTCTAACCATAGCATAAAGGTAAAACCATGGATGCAGTCATTGATTTACTTCAACAGTCAGGTTTTGCCAATATAAGCTTTGGTAATTTTGTAATGTATATCATAGCCGGGATTTTAATTTTCCTGGCGATCGTTAAGCGCTATGAGCCGCTATTATTGATACCGATCGGTTTTGGCGCTATCCTGGCAAACCTCCCATTGGCGGAAATGGGTTCATACGCCGACGGTATAATGGCTTTGATATACAAAAGCGGAATCAAAACCGAGCTGCTCCCCCCGATAATATTTCTGGGGGTAGGCGTTTTGACCGATTTTCGCCCACTTCTGGGAAGACCGCTGACTTTCCTTCTGGGAGCTTCGGCGCAATTGGGGATTTTTGTGGCGGCATTGGGAGCGGCTTATTTATTGGGCTTCACCAACAAGGAAGCCGCCTGTATCGGTATCATCGGCGGCGCCGATGGACCGACATCGATATTCCTGACAAGCCAGTTGGCGCCTCATCTGCTCGGTCCGGTAGCTGTCGCCGCCTATAGTTATATGTCGCTGGTTCCGATAATCCAGCCGCCGATTATCAGAATGCTGACATCAAAAGGCGAACGTTCAATAGATATGCCCCAAGCGATTCCGGTATCCAAAACCGCAGTCATTCTATTCCCGATCATCACCGGAATAGTGGCATCACTGGCGATACCATCCAGCGCGCCCTTGATCGGTATGCTGATGTTCGGTAATCTTCTGCGAGAATGCGGAGTAACCGAACGCTTAAGAAAGACTGCCGGCGGCTCATTGATTGATATAGTTACGATATTTTTGGGTTTAGCGGTTGGCGCTACCATGGACAGCGCTCATTTCTTATCCTTCAGTACTATCAGTATTCTTGTGTTAGGTGCGGCGGCATTCGCATTCAGTACCGCCGGCGGCGTTATTTTCGCCAAAACACTGAACATCTTTCTACCCGTCGGGAAGAAGATTAATCCAAGTATCGGCGCTGCCGGGGTTTCGGCTGTGCCTATGTCTGCAAGGGTGGTTCAGAAGGTGGTTTCTGATGATACTGATGGCGTTGTGAATCCATTAATGCCCGCAATGGGACCGAATGTGGCAGGCGTTATCGGTTCCGCTGTTGCCGCAGGGATTTTCTTAACGCTTCTGATGTAGCATAACTCGGAAGCTTTTTGGCTGCATTAGCTTTTTTGAGAAATCGGATTTTACCATTCAAAATCCGATTTCTTTAGTCAGTAGTTTTTTCAGCCAACCAGCTTTCGAATCCTTGCTTACCGAATCTTTTGAGTTTAAACTCATTAACCCAATTATCGAGATCAACTTTCTCTTGCTCCGAGAGAATCGGTTTTCCCTTTAACACCAATTTTCGAATATCTTTCGAAAGTTGATTATTGGTTGATGATTTTGGAATGTGAGAGCTTGCTGCATTTCTAACCATAGTGACTCCTTCTTTTATTAATATTTTCGGTAGGAATCAAAATAGTTTTATATAATTTTAGCAGGATGTTCAAAGCTCTACATCCCGATTCCGCCGTATATAAAAGAAATGTCAAAAAACTGCCACACCTCCTGATAACTGGTTCAACATTATCATCATTTTTGTGTTGAAAGTATTATTAGCCTCTACTATATGGAAGTACATACTGAGTAAACCCGAATAATTCATAAAACCCATTAATCCGCAGCCGAAGGCTTGTCCTTCGGGAGTTCAATAGAAGCAGGTCATTTACGGATTGGAATTGAGTATTACAAAGAAACGCCGGAAGCGCAAAGCTTCCGCTGCCGGTGATTAGGATTTATGAATAATACAGGTTAGTTCGATGCATTTCAGCTCGTGGAGCGGATAATTCGAATGACTGTGCTGAATTGGCAATAAGCACTGGGAATTTATTTACATCGATTCACCTTGCTCCGATAAAAACGGTTCAACTTTTGTTTGATGTTATCTTGACATAAAAAACTATTTTTTTTATATTAATTGTTTGGGTTTTGCAGGCCAGGCGGTCGCCGCTTCGATTAAAACGGGGCGGAGGAAAGTCCGGGCTGCGCAGGGCGCGGCGCCTCGTAACGCGAGGACGGGGAAACTCGTGGAAAGTGCCACAGAAATCAAACCGCCTCACTTTGTGGGGTAAGGGTGAAACGATGGCGTAAGAAACCATCCTCTCCAATGGTAACATTGGTTTGGGTAAACCCCGTCGGCAGTAAGACCAAGTAAAGGAGAAGGAGTTGCCCGCTCCGTTTGACTCCTGGGTAGGTCGCTCGAGTTTGACGGCAACGTCAATCCCAGATAGATGACCGCTATTCGTATAATAAACTACATCATACGGATACAGAACCCGGCTTACGGTCTGCTTAATTATTTTAAAAGGGATAAATTTTGGAACAAAATATTTGGGAAATAGCTCCCATACCTGACGCAAAATTATCATCCCGTTTAGCCAGCGAGCTTAAAATACCTCGTGTGATCGCTGATATATTGATAAATCGGGGAATCACCACTTCCGAGGAAGCCAATCAATTCCTTTATCCCGATATCTCCAAATTGTGTGATCCCTACTTATTTGAGGATATGGATCGCGGCGTGGAACGGGTTATAGAAGCGCTCAGAAATCGCGAAAATATTATGATATATGGGGACTATGATGTTGACGGGGTCACCTCAACATCCCTTATGTTCTTGATTCTCAATAAATTAGGCGCCGAAGTCTCTTATTATCTTCCGAACAGGCTGTCGGAGGGTTATGGAATATCCGAGGACGGGCTGATTGTGGCAAAAGAGCGGGGCGTAAGTCTCTTGATTTCAGTAGATTGTGGAATCACCGCGGTAGAGGAGGTCCGCATGGCTAAAGAGATGGGGATAGATTGTATAATTACCGATCACCATGAACCTGGTTCGGAGATTCCGGAAGCGGTTGCGGTTATCAATCCCAAGCGGGGCGGCGCCGAGGTTACCGGCGTGGAATTAGCCGGTGTCGGTGTTGCTTACAAGTTCGCTCATGCAATTTATCAACGGCTAAACCAGGATGTCGAGGATGTTAAGGAGCATCTGGATCTGGTTGCGCTGGGAACCGCCGCCGATATCGTTCCGCTTGTCAACGAAAACCGCATCCTGACCAAATACGGAATCAAACAGGTTTCGCGCACTTCCAAACCGGGATTAAAGGCGTTGATTTTTGTATCAGGGCTATTAGGAAAGGAGATCGGAACCGGTCAGGTCGTATTTATTCTGGCTCCGCGTATCAACGCGGTCGGACGGCTTGGCGATGCGGAAATGGCGATCAAACTTCTCTCCACCAAAGATGAGAATCAGGCGAACCAGATCGCCCGACAGCTCAACGAGGAAAACAAGCGCCGCAAGGATATAGATGAGAAAACACTCCAGGAGGCTCTGGAGCAGATTCGAGAGAAAGTCGATTTTAAAAAGGATAAGGCGATTGTATTGGCGGGTAAGGACTGGCATCAGGGAGTCATCGGAATCGTAGCTTCCCGTTTGGTCGAAAAATACCACCGCCCCACCATTATGATCTCAATAGATGGCGATCAGGGTAAGGGCTCGGCAAGGTCAATACCCCATTTTCATCTTTACGATGCTCTCAGAGAGTGCGAAAAGCAGCTTTTGCGTTTTGGCGGCCATAAATATGCTGCCGGTTTGTCAATCAGTGTCGATAAAATCGAGGAATTCCGCAAGCAATTCAATGATGTTGCCGCTCGAATGTTATCCGATGAGGATATGGCTGCCAGGATAAGCGTAGATGCCGAGATTGAATTCGAGGATATAAATGAACGCCTCTTGGAGATAATCAATATGTTCGCTCCGTTCGGACCTCAGAATATGAAACCGGTCTTTATCACCAGAAACGTGGAACTCTACGGCAATCCTTTCATCGTTGGCAACAATCACCTTAAGTTAAAGGTGCAGAAAAACAATATCGTTTTGGACTGTATCGGTTTCGGCCTGGGAGGTTACCTTAACCAGATACTCCGCAGGCCCCTGAGAATGGATATCGCTTATGTCATCGAGATGAATGTATGGAACGGAGTGGAACATATTCAGCTTCGGATTAAGGACCTTCGAGTAATATAGATGACAGTTCTCGACAGATTCTATAAAAAAGACCGCTCGGCATTATCTCGCATTATATCATTTATAGAAAACCGGGAGGATGGCTACCTTGAATTGCTATCGCGAATCTACAACATTTCCGGCAATTCATACAAAATAGGGATCACAGGTCCGCCGGGGTCCGGTAAATCAACATTGGTGGACAAAATTGCGATCCGCTACCTCGACAGGGGTTACTCGGTAGGAATTATAGCGGTTGACCCCACATCTCCGTTTACCGGCGGTGCGCTTTTGGGTGACAGGATAAGAATGCAGGACTTATCGAACCGTGGGGAAGTCTTCATTCGTTCCATGGCGACCAGGGGTTCGGGGGGAGGACTATCCGAAGCCACGCGGGAGGTGGCTATCGCCCTGGAGTCGTACGGATTCGATATAATATTGATTGAAACAGTAGGAGTCGGGCAGGTGGAGCTGGATGTTGCCGGATTATGTGATTCCACGGTGGTAGTGTTGGTGCCCGAATCCGGCGATAGCGTTCAAACCCTTAAAGCGGGATTGATGGAGATCGCAGATATCTTCGCGGTCAATAAAGCGGACAGAGAAGGCAGCGGAAGGCTGGTATCCGAATTACGGCTAATGCTGGAATCGAGGGGACAGAAGCAAAAGGAGGGTTGGATTCTGCCAGTGATTAAGACCGAAGCGATCAATGGCGTTGGAACAGATACATTGACGGATAAGATCATTGAGCATAGAAAACATGTTGAGAATCTTTATACTCAGAGCGGTTACAGGGAAAAAAGGGTAAAATCCGAGCTTATTACCATTCTCGACCGTAAGATACGAGCCAGGGCGCTAAAGGAACTACTCGAAGATAATTCGGTTGACTCTTATGTAAAGCAAATAGTTAATGGAGAATCAGACCCTTATTCCATTGCTGAGAAGCTGCTGAGCAAAATCACAATATGATAGCTGAAAACAATTTAAGTTCATGGGTGTAATATGAGCGATAAATTTGATACCAGGGTCGAAACAAAAGGCGATTCCAAGGAAATTGCCAGGGCATTTGCCGAAGCCAAAAGAAAGTGGCAGGAAGACTCCGAAAGCAGTAAACTGAAACTAAACAGGAAATTCACCACCGTTTCGATGGAAGAGGTTCAGCCTTTATATACTCCCGAGGATACCGGCGGGATTGAAGAGGTAGGTCCGGAGTATTTGAAAAAACTCGGATTCCCCGGGCAATATCCGTATACCAGGGGCGTTCGTCCCAATATGTATCGCGGACGGATTTGGACTATGCGCCAGTTCAGCGGTTTTGCCACCCCAAAGGAGACCAACAAACGTTACCATTACCTCTTAAAAGCCGGGCAAACCGGATTGTCGGTCGCTTTCGATTTGCCTACTTTGATGGGATACGATTCCGATAGTCGGAGGTCTGCCGGGGAGGTAGGCGTATGCGGTGTAGCCGTGGATACATTGAAAGATATGGAAATAATCTTCGATGGTATCGGATTGGATAGAATATCGACTTCCATGACAATTAATGCGCCATCTTCGATTCTTCTGGCGATGTATTGTGTTGTTGCCGAGAAACAGGGCGTACCTTTGCATAAATTAACCGGAACGCTGCAAAACGATATACTCAAAGAGTATATCGCACAAAAGGAATGGATATACCCTCCAGAACCTTCCCTCCGGCTGATAGCCGATATTATGGAATTCTGCACCCATAATATACCGAAGTATAATACAATATCCATTTCGGGATACCATATCAGAGAAGCCGGAGCTACCGCAGCGCAGGAACTTGCATTTACGCTCGCCGATGGCTTCTGCTATGTTGAAACCGGTATAAACGCCGGGCTTGATGTCGATGACTTTGCTCCCAGGCTGTCCTTTTTCTTCAACTCCCATCTCGATTTCTTCGAAGAAATCGCTAAGTATCGCGCCGCGCGACGGATATGGGCGCGTCGCATGAAAGAAAAGTACGGCGCTAAAAAGGAATTGTCGCTTCTAATGCGTTTCCATACTCAGACCGCCGGCTGCAGTCTAACCGCCAAACAGCCTGAGAACAATATAATCCGCACGGCTTACGAAGCTCTGGCAGGTGTATTAGGGGGAACACAGTCACTTCATACCAATTCCATGGATGAAACTTTAGCTTTACCGAGTGAAAAAGCGGTAACCATTGCGCTGCGGACTCAGCAGATTATATCCGAGGAAATCGGCGTGGCTAATTCTATCGATCCCCTTGCAGGATCTTATTATGTAGAAGCCTTGACCAACAGATTGGAAAAGCAGGCTGAGGACTATTTTGATGAAATAGACAGGCGAGGAGGAGTTCTAAAATGTATTGAAGAGGGATTCTTCCAGAAGGAGATTGCTGATTCCGCCTATCATTATCAACTTGAAATCGATAGAGGGGAAAGGATAATTGTTGGTGTTAACGGCTACGTCCATGAGGATGAAAAGCTGGAAATTCCCATTCTGGAAATAGACAAATCGGTAGCGCAGGATCAAGTCGCCGCATTGAATAAGGTCAAAGAACAGCGAGATAACGATAAGGTTAAGCGCTCATTGGATGAATTGGGAAAAGTAATAAAAACCAACGATAATCATATACCGGCTTTGCTTGAGTGCATCAGATGCTATGCTACTGAAGAAGAAATTGTCAATGTAATGAAATCTGTTTTCGGCGAGTACACCGAACCTCCGATAATTTAGATAGACAAGCCTGATTCACTTGAGTGAATCAGGCGCTTCAATTTGAAATGGTATCGGTCATAATTTCACCATATAAAAGTCTAAAATACTGGTTGACATCAGGCATAACTGCGCATAAATTGGTACAGTATGGAGCAAAAACTAAGAATTCTATTAGCAAAACCAGGATTAGACGGTCACGACAGAGGGATTAAAGTGATCGCAGCCGCCCTTAGGGACGCTGGTTTTGAAGTTATATATACCGGCTTAAGGCAGACACCGGAACAAATCGTGGAAGCCGCAATTCAAGAAGATGTTGATGCCATAGGTATGTCAATACTATCCGGCGCGCATATGACGCTTTTTCCCGCTGTTATGAAATTACTCAAGGAGAGAGGCGCGGAGGATATGCTGCTGTTCGGCGGCGGAATTATTGCCGAACAAGACGCCAAGAAGCTTCAGGATGCTGGATGCGGGGGGATTTTCGGTCCCGGTGCGCCAACTCAGAAAGTAATTGAGTATCTGAAGGATACCCTTCCGGGTCGCCGCAAAAGGGAAAGTATTCTTTAAATTCCCCTAAAACGTTTACTGTTGCGGCGGTGACTCGAAAATGATACTCCGCTCTTACCTTTGCTTTTTAAAGCCAAGTAAAAACTATATCTAATATTTGTGCTTATTCTCTTTAACGGAGCCATCTTGTTATAGTTAATCATGGTTATCCCATATTCCGATGATTAAAAAAGACTTAAATAAGCGATTCAACAGCAATTTGGATACTGATCCAAAAGTGAGGAGTTTTGTTATGCGTAAGAAGGATTTCTTGAGGACTACCTGGACTCTTAGCCTGTTTGCAGCCCTTTTATTCTTGCTTATTCAATCAGTGGAGGCTCAGACCAAAATCGGCGTCTCATATCGACTTCGTATGCGGATGATAGAGAAACCGATAAGCGCCGAAGCGCTGGAAAATACTCAAGCTCAGTCTGTTAGGATTATATGGGATTGGGGACATATTGAGTCTATAGTTGAGGCGACCGGCTCATGGGATGCTTTACGTGATAGCCTGGATGTCTATGTGCCTGAGGGTTTGGAGCCAATTATAGCCATTGGATTCTGGCATCCCGATAAGATGGATGCCCCTCCGGGAGCGCCGCCGGATTATGTCTACAAAGCCGAGAACCAGGAGGAATTCGGAGAATTCTGCTACAACTTCGCTCAAACCTTCTCAGGACAGGTAAACACCTTTATGCTTCACAATGAGCCTAACGTTTTCTGGTCTCCCGATAGCGGCAGCGTTAATTGGGGTAATTCCCCGGAGGAATTCGCAATGCAGGCGACGACTGCCATTGAAAACATCCGAGCCGTTATACCGGACGCTTATATCATTTACACCGGATTTTCCGGCTGGTCACATGATATCTACCGTCAAAGACGCGCGAACATAGACGCTTTTGTGGAGCCGATAGCCCCGGATGGCTGCCAAAATCCTATCATAGACGGTATAGATTTCCACGTTACGGGACTTATGCTCTTAAACCCATATATGGAAGAGATTGCCGATTCCATTTATGTGTACTGTAAGCGAAAAAATCTGGATTGGATGCTTCTTGAAACCGGGGGGCCTGAAGAACGTTTCCCGGTGGATGAATTAGTGCCTGGCGATCCCGAGATGACTATATGGGAAGCAATTTATCGCTACAGAAGTGAGGATTTGATGCGTTTTGCGGAGATCAGGGATTCATTAATAACCTGGACAAGGTTTTACGATCCGAATCATTTGCGTTTGCCCGAGAATCAGGGAATTTTGGAAGCAAAGAAGATTACGGCGTTCAATTGCAGGTTTAAAGCATTTGCCAGGCCGACCAGTTTCCGGCAGCCCGCCAAATATGTTCATTGGTTCATAGTTTATCGTACATTAGATCCCATCAGTTATTATTCTACCCCTGTTGAGCCGGAAAATGTTGGGAACCAAATATTTGAATTCCTTAGAGCCGAGAGAAAGAAGGCTGCGGCGCTCCTGTTAATTGAATCCGATAGCACCGAATCGATAACCCTGGTCTCGGAAAGATATAAAGAATTCGTACTGAAGTGGTTTTCCAGGGGAAACGAACCTTCCAACCAAAACCATCTTTATGAAATGCCGACCGAGTTTTCCTTAAGCCAGAACTATCCCAACCCATTTAATCCGGTTACCGAAATTAAGTATCAGGTTCCTGTCAAATGTCATGCAAAGCTGGAGGTATTTGATATACTCGGCAGGAAAGTAGATGTTTTGGTGGATAGTGAACATGATACAGGCTCTTATTCGATAGCCTGGAATGCCGAAGAGTACGCATCGGGAGTCTATTTATACAAATTTACCACTGGCGATGAGATAATCACCAGGAAGATGGTTTTACTCAAATAATAATTAGCCGCGCTGCTTCTAACAAGGGCGTCATGTTTGGACCCTCCTTTGGCGGGACTCAGGCTGTTGACAAAACCAATGTACCGAAAGGTGCAGGGGAGACCCCACGTTCTAACGTGGGGATTATTTATCCCGGATAATTTACGAGAAGCATTAATCGGCAGCCGAAGGCTTGTCCTTCGGGGATTCAATAGAATTAGAGCATTTACGGTTTGGAATTGAAGATATCAAAGAAACGCCGGAATCGCAAGGCTCCCGCTACCGATGATGAGATTTATGAATAATACAGGTTAGATGCGGCGCTCCCGATAATATCGGGACCTTACGCGGCGTATATGTATGACTAAAATCAAAGGGAGTGTAATTACAGCAGGCTTTTTACTTTGTTGACGATCTCGACATTCTTGAACGGCTTGGTGATATAGCCATCGGCGCCTTCCGCCAATATGTTATCTTTGCTATATTTGTTGCTAAATCCGGTGATAATCAAGACAGGTACCGAAGGATATTTATCCTTGACATTTGCCAGCAGCTCCATGCCGTTCATTTCGGGCATCAGTATGTCGGAGATAATAGCATCAACTCGCTCCTTTTCCAGTACATCGAGCGCCTGCAGCCCATTGTTAGCCGATAATGTTGTAAATCCTTCGCGTGTCAATGTTGTCACTAATATTTCGACAATAAACTGCTCATCATCGACAATCAACACCGTACCCTTGCCCGATTTGATAATTTGTTCGATACGCTGTATCAACGAATCGTTATCTACCGGTTTTGCCATTACATCTTTGGCTCCCTTTTTTAGACATCCAACGATCTGCTCCTGGGATTGGAATGCCGAGCACACCAACACCGGTATACTCTTGAATCTGATATTGGAGTTCAGAAAATCCATCAGGTCTTTGCCGTTTTGGTCCTTTAATTCCGTGTCACATATAATGAGGTTGATGGAAGAATTAGATTCCAACTGTTTGACAGCATGCGGAATTGCATTTGAGTGAATAACATTATACCCCTTGGATGTTAGTAAATCTTTGGTTGAGTTCAGGAAATCGACATCCGTATCAACTATTAATAGTGGCATATCATATCCTCGCTATTCATCAAACCGGTGCAAGCTGTCCTGGAAAATCGGCGTACATTAATTAAATGTATTCACCTGTAATCGACATTGAAGTCAGAATTTCTCATTGCATTGTCTATCTTGATTGTCGTCAGGTGGAGCGGCTTATTTAGTAAGCAATCGACAAATAATCGATTTTCGGGATTTAGATTGCGGCTTTTATTGTTGTTATCATATTACCGCTCAGCATTAAAATTACCATAATCGATTTAATCCGGTGAGTAATTATACCTTGCATTGACGGCAATGAACGTTAGGATTCCGCGGCGAGTGCCGGAGGTAATGTCAATAATTATGTGTAAAAAGGTAATCAAAAGGGGTATCCAAAGTT
>CAZLVS010000026.1:0-52135 GCA_964563085.1 uncultured Ignavibacteria bacterium
GGGCAATGACGGGTGCCGCGACCCGACAGCACATAGTTCTGTGATCCCGAAGGGCAAGGCTTCGGCTACGGAGTATGTGGATTGCTTCGCTTCGCATTCGCCGCGTCCCGATGTGATCGGGGCAATGACGGTTTTGAGACAATGTCGGGTGCGGCGACCCGACAGCACAATATTTATTTCAGCAATGTCATCCGCTTGGTGACAACCTTGTCGCCAGCGTTCAACTTGTAGAAATAAACGCCGCTGGGATGTTTGCTGGCGTCGAATTGTACGTGATGGACTCCGGCGCCGGTAAAGCCGTCCACCAATGTCTGAACCTCGCGTCCGAGGATATCATACACGGTCAATTTCACAACTCCCGACTTTTCCAAACCGAATCGAATAGTGGTTGTAGCATTAAACGGATTGGGAACATTCTGGTAAAGCGTGATTTTAGATGGGATTATCTCATCATCATCAATGCCCGCCAACGGAAGTATCGTTACCATCGCCTGCGATTCATCGGTCGGGATACTGTAGCTGCCATCAAGATGTCGCGCAAATACGGTGTAATAATAATCATGGTTCAACTCCACATCCCTGTCAATAAAACTCTCATCTCCGCCGGAATAGACAAGCTCACCATCGTTGATATCAGCCGGAAAATGGTCTTCGTTCCGTATAAGCTCAGAAACCTGGAAGCTTTCATTCCAGATCGGATCTGTCCAGTTCAGAACAGCTGCATCCTCTTGTTGGAAAACCTCAGCGCCTATGACCACAAAACCGGGGCAATCAAAACGGTTGAAAGCTATCTTGGAAGGGAATCCGTCTTCGAAGTCGGTAGATGTGAAGTCGCTCCAGCCGTCAAACACATGACAATCGCCGTCAGGATAACGCATAAAAGATACATTTTCGCCATGGTTAGATGACCATCCAGCCTGGTCGACCAAGATGCTATTATCGTTGAACAGGTAGATATTGTCGCAATTAGCATCCAAGGATTCGAAGAATGATGGTGATTGCTCTTCCCTGAGTGTGTAATAACGATTGATCTCTGTTCCGGGAGGGAAAGTATATACGGAATTGCCCGCTAACGTCCACCCGGAAAGCGATATCGACTCATAAGACATGTTGTATAACTCGATGAAATCGCTGCTGCCCCAATCGGAATTGATATTGATTTCATTGAGAATTATATCGGTTTCGCCTCGTGCAGGTTCGCGAAGTGGATTCGGTCCGTTAGGAGTCGGATTGAAGTATAACGTTGCCTCACCATTGCCCCAGCCCCAATACATGTAACGTTGCCCCATTGTGGCGCCGGCAGGCGGAGCAGGATTAGAGCCCTGATTACCATAAGCACATACCTGGACCGTTTCACCCCACATCATCAATTTGATAATACCCCCTTCTTCAGGAAAATCCAGCGTCGGAAAGTACTCCGTGTCAAAAACAAGATGTTCGCCTTCGCCAATAACGGTATCCGGCTCAAAGTAAAAGGTGTCTGAGTTACACACCAGCAAGTATTCGTTAAGCGGCAAGTTGTAGTCACTTGAAACTTCGAACCAATCGGGATCAGTTGATATTTCCGTTATAAGCACGCCCGATATCGGATTTGCGGTAACCGCAGTCGCAAAAGCAAAACAAACAAAAGGGATTAAAAGAATTGTTAGTAGTTTCATAATACACCTCCAAAAGAACTTCTTACTAATTAACCAACAATAATAGAAACAGGTTATTCCATATCCTTATCTCCATCCCAGTTCACTATTAGGTCTTTATCAGGATAGAAATCTTTTCTGTTGAAAACGCATTTGCGCATTTTACCCGTCGTGGTGTCAGAGTCGCAGGGATAATTTATTTCCGCTTCAGGAAGTTCGATTGAAGCATAAACCTCATATTCCGCCAGCTCGAATGGTTTGCCCCACGCGGATGTAGTGGTGAGTATATACCTGGCAAGACTGCCTTTTAGTTTCTGCCGGTAGAAAACTGTCATAACATTATTCTCGCCGGGCAGTAATTCAAGTCGGTAAGAAGCGAAGGAACCGCTGATGTTCAATTTATAGTCAATTTCGTTCTCTGTTGAATCGCTGCTGAATACAACTGAGACCGAATCGGGCGGATGATGATACTCATCAAGAGGAAACGGGTATATGATGGGGAATTTGATCGTTTTATCGCGTTTGTTTCGAAAATAATAAATGCCCTCCACCTCGACCATGTCGGGATACACCCACATGATAATTTTCTCCCGATAAAAGTCAACCGGTTTACCGCCATTAATTTTGTATTTGTCCTGCCGGGAAACAAATTGGTTCTGAGCGAAGACCGAAACGCAAATTGATAGAAGTATAAACAATGCCAATAATTGGATTGTCATAGTTATGATTTGAGGGGAGTTGGTATTTTTATCCATAGCAAAATAATTATCCTATTGATTATTATACTCATTTAAAGCCCTAAAGTTAACATATTTTACAAAAATATCACAAATATTTTAGGTTTTAAAGGTATGTTGCGTTTTATAGTATCTAAACCCTGATGCTGATGGAGGAAATCCAATTGTAACAGCGTTTTTTTTTCAATTAGAAGCTTTTCAGATTTCGGGAACATTACGAATTCCGATAAGTTTATACTGATTTAGAAATTGAGTATAGATTCATTCAAATAAAGTAAGGAGGTCACCGCTCTTATGGCGGAAGGCATTAGCAAAATCAAGGTTGGAGTCGTTAAGGAAACATTTCCGAACGAGAATCGGGTGGCGATAATACCCGAAACGATTTCCGCCCTAACCAAGAAGGGCGTTGACGTAATGATTGAAAAGGGAGCCGGCGAAAATTCGAGCTATCAGGACGAACAGTATTCATCAAAGGGAGCTACAATAGTAGATGATCGCCAAGAGCTTTTTGAGAATGCTGAGGTAGTGTTATTTGTCCGCGGATATGGGGCGAATCCGGATACGGGAAAGGCTGATCTGGAGCTTATGAAACCCGGACAGGCAATTATCGGGATGATGGAACCATTGAGCGAGCCAAAATTGGTAAAGGAATTGTCCGAACGAGGCGTTCGCGCTTTCTCAATGGAACTAATGCCTCGTATCACACGAGCACAGAGTATGGATGTCCTTTCATCGATGGCAAGCATCGCTGGTTATAAAGCGGTATTACTTGCTGCCGATGCACTGCCGAAGATGTTCCCGATGATGATGACCGCGGCAGGGACTATCACTCCCGCCAAGGTGTTCATTATTGGCGCGGGAGTCGCCGGTCTCCAGGCGATTGCGACCGCCAAACGTTTGGGGGCGGCGGTTAAAGCATACGATATAAGACCTGCGGTCAGAGAACAGGTTAAAAGTCTGGGAGGTGACTTTATCGAATTGGATTTGGAAACCGATACCGCTGAAGATAAGGGCGGGTATGCAAAAGAGATGACCGATGATTTCTACAAAAAACAACGGGAAATGATGAAGAAAGTGATCTCCGAAAGCGATGTGGTTATTACAACCGCCGCAGTCCCCGGGAAGAAAGCCCCTACACTGATTTCCAGCGATATGGTTCTCAGCATGAACAGCAATTCGGTTATAGTTGATCTGGCTGCCGAACGCGGCGGCAACTGTGAATTTACCAAAGCCGGCGAAACGTTCCGTTATTCCGGCATTACCGTAATCGGACCCCTGAATTTGCCTTCGTCGGTGCCTTACCATGCAAGTCAGATGTATTCCAAAAATATATCAACATTCTTGATGCATCTGATTAAAGACGGCGAGATTACTCTTGATCTCAAAGATGAAATCACTAAAGAAACCCTTCTAACTAAGGATAATGAAGTTTTCAATCCGAGAGTTAGGGAGCTTTTAGGTTTACCGGTTGAAGAGGAAAAAAAGGAGGAAGAGAAGTAATGGAAATATTTGTAACTGCATTGACGATTTTCGTATTAGCGATTTTTGTGGGATTCGAAGTGATTACCAAGGTTCCGCCAACGCTTCATACGCCGCTGATGTCCGGTTCCAACGCAATTTCCGGAATAACTTTAATTGGAGCGATTATATCCGCGGGATCGCAGCATAGTACACTGACGTCTATATTGGGGGTATGCGCTGTCGTTTTCGCTACGATAAACGTGGTGGGCGGATTTATGGTTACTAATCGAATGCTTCACATGTTTAAAAAGAAGGGCAATTAGAATATGAGTAGTTACATCATAAATATCGCTTATCTGATAGCATCAATGCTTTTCATTCTTGGGCTTAAAGGTTTAGCGCATCCCAGAACCGCCGTCAGGGGGAATCTGACCGGCGCTGTCGGAATGCTGATTGCCGTGGTTGTAACGCTATGGCACAGGCAGATAATAAGCTATGAATTGATTATCGCCGGAGCGGTTGTCGGCAGTTTAATTGGGGCAACCTTGGCTGTAAAAATTCAGATGACCGCTATGCCGCAATTGGTAGCCTTATTTAATGGCTTTGGAGGGGGCGCATCGGTACTGGTAGCCGGCGCTGCTTTGATCGAATCCAGCGGTATGATAGCGGCTTCGGTAACTCAAACAACTATTGCAACGGTAGCATCCGGTTTAATAGGGACCATAACGTTTTGGGGAAGCCTGATCGCTTTCGCCAAATTGCAGGATCTGATGCCCAGCGGGGCTATGCTGATTCCCGGAAGACATTTTCTCAACGCCCTAATCGGCACAGCCGCAATTGTGTTAGGAGTTTTGATAGTAATGAATCCCGAAGCGACCACCATGTACTGGATTCTGGTAGCGGTGTCTTCCATATTCGGTGTGTTGTTAGTTATCCCGATAGGCGGAGCCGATATGCCGGTGGTAATCGCACTACTGAATTCATATTCGGGATTAGCGGCGGCGGCAACCGGATTCGTGCTCAGCAATAACGTGCTTATTATAGCCGGTTCTTTAGTAGGCGCATCGGGGCTTATATTGACCAATATTATGTGCAAGGCGATGAACCGCTCTCTCACCAATGTATTGTTCGGCGTGCTTGGTCCTTCAGATGAAGCGACTACTGCAGATGAAATCTATGGCGGAAAAGTAAAATCAACCTCGGCTGATGAAGTGGCTATGCTTTTCGATACCGCCAAAAGGGTGACAATCGTTCCCGGATACGGAATGGCTGTTTCTCAAGCGCAGCACGCAGTTCGCGACTTAACCAACCTTTTGGAAAGCCGGGGGATAGAGGTCGATTTCGCCATTCACCCGGTCGCCGGAAGAATGCCTGGACACATGAATGTGCTCTTGGCGGAAGCAAATATACCTTACGATAAACTCAAGGAGATGGACGAAATAAACTCCACCATAGAGCAATCCGATGTTGCGCTCGTGATTGGCGCCAACGATGTTGTTAATCCGGTGGCGAGAACAGATCCGAAATCGCCGATCGCCGGAATGCCGATTATCGACGTGGACAAAGCCCGGACGGTGGTTGTAATCAAGCGTAGTTTGAGTCCCGGATTTGCCGGCATACCTAATCCGCTGTTTGCGGCTGATAATACGCTTATGTTTTTCTCCGACGGTAAGAAGGCGTTTATTGAGCTTGTCGAAGCGGTTAAAGAATCCTGATAATCGACATTATCTCGATCAAAAATTGAGCAGTTTACAGCATGATTGAGCTTAGCGTCCCGAGACAGTTCAATTTTAAAACAGAATCGCTTGAGCGCCTAATTACCGAATTTCCGTTACCGAAAAACTATAATGGACAGTGCGAGAGTAATCATTTGAGTGGATGTGAGTAATTGAATTTCATTGTTTGATTACTGAAAATCAGGCAATATAAAGGAGGAGCGATGGATGGCATTTTCTTATCGGGTTTAATTCCAAGGGATTATACAGATTCTAAATTACAGTCGTCAAAAGAAAAATCCCACGGAAAATCGGATCAGATAATCGACGATGTGACTTCTGCATCCAGCGATGATGCGGATAAAAGAGTAGGTTCAGGCAAAGACGCACCGCAAGGTAAATCCAGGGATAATGAAGGCTGGTATCGGCAAACCATCAACCTGGTACGGACTCGCGGTAATAATGTCGGCTTTTCTCACTACGCTGCCGATGAAATGCCCGAAAGTTCATCCGAAAGCCCTTTTGACCATAAGCAATTGAGAATAGCTGAATTACCTCCGGAAGAAAACGCAGCTAACGCTGGTGAGAATCTAAAAGTGATTTCGAATGAGTTAGATACGGCATCCGGCGAAATGGAAGAGTTAGAAAGCAACTTCCTGAGATCGGAGATTTCAGCGTTAAAAGTTGCCTTACAGAATGCGGCGGCTTTACATTCCTCCATCATAGACGTTGAAGAAGCGGTAACGAAATCCGAGACTATTATCAGGCAGCTGCAAAGCCAGACGAATCAAGCCCTCAGCGCGCAGGGGAATCTAAGCAATTCCAGGGTTCTCCAGTTAATTTCGTAGCCAATTCCGCATCAATGAAAAAGCGCCCCCGCTCAGGTCGTTTCCTCCAAGATTAGCGAAAGCGAATAATTCACAAAGATCAATATTGAGTAGTCGACGAGTTGTATGTCGGGTTCTGAGCGAACGAAGTGAGCGAAAAATCCGACACCGTTTTACAACCTACCGCCGGTCGGCGCTCTCCCGATTATATCGGGAACGGCGGCTTACCTCTTTAAATAGGTAGGCGGGACATTCTTGTCCCGCTGAGGCTGTTGACAAAATGGAAAAGCCGGGATGAGTTTTTAAGACCCCATCCGCAATGAGATCGGGATGGGGAGGATCACTATTTTAATAACGACGGGTTTAAACCCGTCCTTCGTTAATAGACCTAATATCCTATGACGCTGAGCATATCCTTGTATATACCCGCGGATTTCTGCAGCGAACCAAGCTCATCGGCCGAAAGTTCCAACTCCAGCACCTTTTCGACGCCGTTTGCGCCCAAAACAGCCGGCACCCCAATATAGAGGTCATTAATCCCGTATTGCCCGGTTAGATGGGCTGATAAAGGAAGTACTCTCCTCCGATCGGAAAGAACGGCATCAACCATCTGGACGGTCGCGGCGGCCGGAGCATAGTATGCAGAACCGGTCTTCAGCAGCTTTACGATCTCACCGCCGCCGGTGCGAGTGCGGTCGGAGATTGCCTGAATTCTATCCTCGGGTATTAATTCGGTAATAGGAATACCGCCGACCGTGGTATATCTCGGTAGCGGCACCATAGTATCGCCATGTCCGCCCAGAACCAGAGCTTGAACATCGTTCATGGATACGTCCAGTTCCATCGCTACAAAACAACGGAACCGTGTGCTGTCCAAAATACCCGCTTGACCGAAAACCTTATTCGATTCGAAACCGGAAACTTTATAGGAGTGGTAGGTCATAATATCCAGAGGATTGGCAACCATCAATATCATGGCGTCCGGAGCATACTCCTTCACCTTCTCAGTACAGCTTTTGATAATATCCGCATTAGATGTGATTAAATCCTCGCGGCTCATGCCCGGTTTGCGAGGTAAGCCGGCAGTGTGAACAACCATATCACACCCTTTCAAATCCGCGAAATCGTTAGTACCTTTCACCCAGCAGTCATACCCGCGAATCGGTCCGGCTTGAGATAGATCCAGACCTTTGCCCACCGGCATATCTTCAATTATGTCAACCAAAACCACATCAGCAATATTCCTCTCGGCAAGATACATTGCTGTGCATTCGCCGACATGTCCGGCTCCTATAACGCCAACTTTTCTTCTCATCTTATTCTCCTTATAAAAAAATATTGGATTGAAAGTTTGATACTAATTTCACAATCTTTATTATATAAGATTATCTCATTACTATTGCAAATCTTTTTTGGGATTTATGCTTATCACATTCTGGCCGGCGTCATACACTATCAGGGCGGAATGACAGGGAGCGGTTAGTTTTGCCGCATCATCGAATGCCTTTTGGAGATCGCCTTTTGGAGTCAGAAACACCGATTTAACTGAAAACGGAGCCGCCTCCGAAACAACGAAAATCCTTGACTGCCTCATAAAACGGGCAGGGCGATAAAGTTTGTGAAATCCGAAATTCGAAGCGTCCTGCGAGTTATTCAGCACATCTTGAGCCGAATCGTAATTCGCCGATAATTTGAGCCAATCATCCGGTCCCACCCCATCCGGGCACTCGGAAACCAGAATGCAGACTCCGCCCGGTTTAACCCCGAATTTCGTATTCTCGAATCCTTTTTGAATTTGATACAGGTCGATATCAAGCGGCGGTCTTAGTACTGCTATTACAATATCGAATTTCTCACTTTGCTCGTATACATATACATTCTTGGCAAGCCATGCCGCCTGCTTGAATGAGGCGCGAATATCACCGGTGTATACTCCCGCTGCACTTCTATCTTTCCTGTGCACCGTTTGAACCGAAAATATATTTTTATCCTGCAGCAGATCGATAGCGGCATCCATATCGTAATGAATCGGATTATCGAGCTGCAATGGCTGGGCATCCCGATCTATAGCCTTTACATGATTGGCGATGATAGATTTTTTCAAAGCTGCCCCGGGAAAAATCCCCTTTCGTCCTCCGGTAAAACCGGCAAAAAAATGAGGTTCTACCGATCCGACAACTAAGATGTTTTCATGCCGGTCAATTGCCTTATTGAGATACATATCGATACCGGATGCGGTCTTACCGGCATAATAATGAGAATCTTCTTCCAGACAGTCATGCGCCGCCGTCACCGCCTTATATCCTTGATAGCAATCCCCGAGAAGCGTGCGCAACTCCGCATCTGTCGGAGCCCTGTGGGTACCGGTCGCTATAAGGATCTCCAGCTTCGTGTTATCGCTTACATGCTGATTTATAAATGACAGGATTTTACCTGAGGGTGTAAATCGGGTATGATCATTAATGATAATCAGCAGATCGGAGGCGTTCTTAACAAACAACTCTAATTTCGACTCGGCGAGTTTGCGATGGATATCAATCGACTCGTCTCCGCTTCCTGAGTCTTTCCCAACTTCGACAACTTCAACCGAATCGGGGATGCTCAGGCTTTGATGATTTTTACCATAGGGGATTTTGAATTTCCGGGGCATAGAATACTAAAGCCCCTTGGAGGGGCTAACTCTCAGCGTAAAGTCAGAAAGTTAACTCAGAAAACATACTACGCTTCCTCCCGAGGGAAGTAAAACTTTATCTCTTTGACCGCATTTTCGGGACTATCCGAGGCATGAACCGAGTTCTTGGTTAAACTCACCGCCAAATCGGCGCGTATGGTGCCCGGATGCGCTTCCGCCGGATTGGTCTTTCCGATCAACTCCCTGATTCCGGCAACTGCGTGTTCACCTTCGACAACCATCGGAACAATCGGACCGGATGACATATAATTGCATAATTCATCATAGAACGGTTTCCCCTTGTGAATCGCATAGAATTCCTCGGCAACCGATTTGGTTTGGCGTAGATAACGGAGATTTACAATCCTGAAACCTGCCGTCTCTATTCTACGGATTATCTCTCCTATCAGGTTACGCTCGGTGGCATCCGGTTTTATTATCAAAAGGGTTCTTTCCACTTCTTTTTCCTCGTTAAGCTATCCTGGTTATCTCAATTTTATTCCATTTGTATTAAACAAATTACCTTAGCCTTCGAGCCGCCGGAGTGCGTGATATCTTAGATATAATAAAGTCATTATAGAATCAACTGCCTATATATGCAGCGAGGCTACTTCTTAATCTCCTCTGGCTCAGGGGATTCCTCGGCTTCCGGTTTATCTTTTTGCCTCCCGCCCAGTTGATCAATCAAGGCTTCATACTGCTCGCAGTATTCGGGACGCTCGATATCCAGCATCTCGCCGATTAATACCTTCCCTTCCAATTCTTCGGGCGTTTTCCTCGATGCCGCTTTGATATTTACAGCGTTATCTTTCATCCATTCTATCATCTTGACTGCAGAACCTTCCCGGTTAAGCCTGCCATATAGCGTGTGGCAGTTGGACATAACTTCAACAACCGAAAATCCCTTTTTGGAAAGCGCTTTTTTCATCAAACTCTGTAACAAAGTGGCGTGATAGACGGTTCCGCGCGCAAAGAACGCGGCTCCGGCGCCTTTGGTAAGTTCGTAGACATCAAATGGATGCTCGACATTACCATGGGGAGCGGTACTGCCCAATTTTGTGTGGGGGGTAGTCGGCGAATATTGTCCTCCGGTCATCCCGTAAATCTTGTTGTTCACCAGGATAACCGTCATATCGATATTTCGCCGAGCGGCATGAATGAAATGATTTCCGCCGATAGCCAAGCCATCGCCGTCACCGCATACCGCAATCACTTTCATATTCGGTTTAGCAATCTTGGCTCCGGTTGCGAACGCAATCGCCCTGCCGTGAGTAGTGTGCAGAGTATGAAAATCGCAATATACCGGCATTCTACCGGTACAACCTATCCCCGAGACCATCACCACATCATTTTTGTCGACCTCCAGATCTGCAAATGCTCTCAGTAGCGCGCCCATTGTTATTCCTATACCACACCCCGGACACCATACATGCGGAAACTTCTTTTTACCTCTCAGGTAATCATATATAATAGTTGATGCAACAGCCATTTTAATTCGCCTCTCTTATTTTATTTACGATCTCATTAGGAGTAATAATCTCCCCATCGTATCTGAAAATCCCTTCGACCTTAACTTTGGAATGGGCAATACGTTTAACTTCGTTAATAAGCTGCCCCTGGTTTAGCTCCGCTACAATAGCCAGATCCGCATTCTCCAGCGCCTTACTTAACGCTTTTTCCGGAAATGGCCAGATAGTATCCGGCTGAAACAGGCCGACTTTAAATCTCTTATGACGCGCGATACGAACCGCCTGCTGAGCCACGCGCGCAGTTACTCCATAAGCGATTACCACTATATGGCAGTCATCGATATGCTCCTGTTTGTAGGTGCAAATCTCATCGGAATTCTGAGTAATCTTCAGTTTCAGTTTATCGAGTTTATCCCTTATTTCCGCAGGATCTGAAGTCGGAAATCCCGAAGAATCATGAGTTAATCCGGTGCAGTGAAACCGATATCCCTCGCCATATCCAGCCATAGGCGAAATATGCGTTGGCGTTAATTCGAATGGTTTGAACCATTCGGGAGGGACAGTCGGTTTTCGCCTATCCACTAATTCCAATTCGCTCCTATCCGGAATAGTTATCCTTTCTCGCATATGACCCAGTACCTCATCCAGCAGTAAAACAACCGGAGACCGGAACTTCTCAGAAAGATTGATGGCGCGGACCGTCATATGGAAACATTCCGAAATACTTGCTGCCGCTAAAACAATCGGATAATAATCTCCATGGGTTCCCCATTTTGCCTGCATAGTATCCGCCTGTGAAACCTTGGTGGGCAATCCGGTGGAAGGACCGCCGCGTTGAACATCGACAATCACGCAAGGCACTTCAGCCATGTAGGCGTATCCCATGCTTTCCTGCATCAGGGAAAAACCCGGACCGGATGTTGCAGTCATCGATTTGGCGCCGGCTATCGAAGCTCCTATTATAGCGGCTATCGAGCCGATTTCATCTTCCATCTGGATGAAGCGTCCACCCTGCCTGGGTAGTTCCGAGGCTAATATTTCGGCGATCTCAGTGGATGGCGTTATGGGATATCCGGCGAATAAATCGATGCCTCCGGCTAAGGCGCCGTAAGCGCATGCTTGATTTCCCTGTAGCAAATAGGATTGGTTCTTTGTCATTAAAACTCACTCCTGCCTTCGGCAGTTTACTTTTCTGTGGAAACTATCGCGAAATCGGGGCAATGTACCCAGCATATTCCACATTGGGTGCATTCGAAAGGTTCCACAACAACCGGATATCCGTCACGGTCTGACTTAAACACATCCTGCGGACAAAGCTGAATGCATATACCGCACGCCTTACACCATCTCTTATAAACGACTATGGGATTCGGATTAGTTCGTTTCTTTTTTTTACTAACGGATTTTTTCTCGTCGTTCTTAGCCGACTCCGTCATATCTATTTTATCCTTAGCTGCTGTCTTCTGACTCTGCATTTCTCTCGCCTCCTGATTAGTTAGGCGGTATTAAAAGATATTGTATCATATTTAATTATCGACTATTTAGAAGATTTCTTGGTCTTCTTAGCGCTTTTCTTTTTAGTAGTTCCTAATTTCTCAGCCATCAGGTCTGCCACCTGAGCCGGGAGATCCGCCACCGGTATCCCAACCGCATTCAAAGCCTTTATTTTATCTTCCGCGGTCCCCGTACCCCCGGATATAATCGCTCCGGCATGTCCCATACGCTTTCCGGGAGGCGCTGTTCTACCGGCAATAAAAGCTGCCACCGGTTTTTTGACATTTTTCTTGATATACTTCGCCGCTTCTTCCTCGTCGGTTCCGCCGATCTCTCCAATAAGCACAATCCCTTCGGTCATCTTATCCTTATTGAAAGCCTCAATGCAGTCGATGAAATTGGTGCCGATTATCGGATCGCCTCCGATGCCTATAACGGTGGATTGACCTATATTTTTATTCGTAAGAGCAAATACCACTTCGTAAGTTAAGGTGCCTGAACGGCTGACAACACCGACCTTTCCCTTCTTATGAATCTGCGCCGGCATAATTCCAACCTTCGACAATCCTGGAGAAATAATCCCGGGGCAATTAGGCCCGATAAGCCGCGCGCCATGTGACTGCACATAATGGTAAACCTTCAGCATATCGATCGCCGGAACGCCTTCGGTTATACAAACCACAAGTTTTATCCCGGCATCGACCGCCTCGTAAATCGCATCCACCGAGAACCTCGGAGGAACGAAAATTACCGATGTATCGGCTTTTGTCGCTGTTGCCGCATCCTCAACGCTTTCGAAAACCGGAACGCCATGAATTGTCTCGCCTCCCTTTCCGGGAGTAACTCCGCCCACAATCTGAGTTCCGTAGGCCAACATTTGCTGAGTATGAAACGAACCGTCACGGCCTGTAATACCCTGCACGATTACCTTGTTCTTCTTACTTAAAAATATAGCCATCTATTTGTCCTTTTGTAATTTCAAACATTAGTTCTAAACTTTGGAATTTGCGATTCATGTTATTATAAACAATCCGGCAGTAAATTCTATCTTTCAAACGGATTCTCATCCCAATCCTCATTCAATCCAGCCGCATCCTCCAACTCCTCCCAGAACTCCCGTTCATCGAAAACCTGTTCAATCTTTACCAGCCCGGCTGCCGACAGCCTTACCTCATCGGAATTATCCTCATTTTCTTCGAGGAGGTCTTCTGAGTAAAGGTAATCAATCGCCCTGCTGCCGTAGCGTTTAGCGAACTCCTTGGGAACATCGACTCTGTCTATAATATCCTGCAATTCGAAATATTCGCCTTCGTCGCCTTCAAGTATGTACAATTCGTAGAGAATCGATTCCACAAAAGAAGTGAACTCACCTACCATGATTTAAACCTCTTAATTAAGTGCGTTGTAAACAATACATCAGGCGGCAGCCAGTTCTATCGCCTTTTTAACTACATCTTCCATAGATGAGGTTGCAACCAGATCGATCTCTTGTAAAATCTTACGTCCTTCATCCTCGTTTGTGCCTGTAAGACGCACCACGATCGGGACCGGCGGTTTGAAATCCTTAACCGCAGCCACTATTCCGTTGGCAACATCGTCACAGCGGGTAATTCCGCCGAAGATGTTGAACAAAATGACTTTCACGTTGGGATCTCTCAGGATAATCCTCATGGCATTAATCACCTTATCCGGATTGGAGGAGCCGCCGATATCCAAAAAGTTCGCCGGTTCAGCGCCGAAATGCTTAACCGTGTCCATGGTCGCCATCGCCAATCCGGCGCCATTGACGATACAGCCGATACTGCCGTCCAGCTTCACGAAAGACAGGTCTGCATTTTTCGCCTCGGTTTCACTCGTATCCTCTTCATCCAGATCCCGCATCGCTTCTATCTCCGGACGCCGGAATAAACCATTATCATCGATATTTATCTTAGCGTCAATCGCCAGAACCTGCCCATCGGGAGTGGTAATTAACGGATTAACCTCAGCCAACGAAGCATCCACGTGCATGAATGTCATGTAAAGCTGCATGATAACTCTCGCGGCTTTCCGCGCAATTCCGATATCATCGTAAATGAATCTCGCCAGCTTCATAGCCTGAAAATTCTGCAATCCCAGCATTGGATCCACATGCAGTTTCATTATTCTTTCAGGCATTTTAGCGGCAACTTCTTCGATATCCACACCGCCCTCGGGTGAAACCATAATAACAGGCATCTTGGCGGCTCTGTCCACTATAATTCCGATATACGCTTCAGTATCGATATCCACCGCTTCGGTTATCAGCGCTTTCTTCACGGTACAGCCCTTAATATCCATCCCGAGGATAGCCTTGGCATGTTCCCAAGCTTCGTGAGCATTATGGGCATACTTAATGCCGCCGGCTTTACCTCTACCGCCAACATGTACCTGAGCTTTGACCATCACAGGTTTGCCAATCTCATGCGCTATTTTTCCCACCTCTTCGGGATTTGCAGTTACCTTGCCGTCGGGAACAGGCATGCCGAATTTCTTAAAAAGCTCTTTCGCTTGATATTCATGAATCTTCATCGATTACCTCTTTCGAAAATAGAAATTGTCTATCAAAAAAATTTCGCTCATTATACGCAATTCATTGGGTAGTATCAAGAAATTCTTTAGCTTTCGCCAACAAATTTTCCCGATTATTACCTTCCGGATTATCCAGAACACATTCTAATAGGTACTTGAGAATATTTCCGATGATCGGTCCTTGTTCGAGTTCGAAATTTTCCATGAGATCATACCCGTTTATCGCCAGATCTTTGACCGTAAATGGCGGCTTTCTATCCAACTCCTCCCTGATTCTCCTCTCAAATCTATCTACCTGATTGGCGTTTAATCCCCGGCCTTGAGCGAGAATATCAGCCCGGCGCAAATCGAGCAGATCGAATATCCGCTCCTGCCCCACATTGCGGATTAACCTTCGAAGCCCCTTGTCGGTCACCTTATCGGTGTACATGTGACGATAAACCAGAATCCTGACATCATCAATTATATCCTTGGAATACCGCAGGCGCTTGAGAACCGACCGAGCAATTCCCGCTCCTTTCCTTTCATGGCCATAAAAAGTAGCTCCTTCCCCGACTAACTCTCTGGTTTGCGGTTTGCATATATCATGGAACATGGCGGCGAACCGAACCCGCAATCGTCGGGGTGCGTTATCGATCGTTGCCATAGTGTGCTCAAATACGTCGTATCGGTGATAAGGACCGGGCTGATCAACCCCGACCGTAGCCTGCAGCTCCGGTAAAATCTCCTTTAATATCCCCGTATCCCGCATAATCCTGAATCCAATCGATGGTTCAGGCGCGCGAACCAGCAATTTGTTCAGCTCTTCCTGAATTCGTTCCGCTGATACAGTATTTATCAAAGAATGATTTCGTCTAATTTCCTGAAGTGTTATCGATTCTATCGAAAAAGCGAATCTTGCCGCAAACTGAATGGCGCGCAGCATGCGCAGAGGATCGTCTGTGAAGGAATTTTGGGTAGTAATCCTTATTATCCTATCCCTGATATCCTTCCTCCCTTCAAGCGGATCTACAACCGCGCCAGAGGAGATGTTTATAGCGATTGCATTAATAGTAAAATCCCTGCGGTATAAGTCCTTCTCAACCGGCAGATTATGATCAAAATCCACCTCAAAATCCTTATGACCGGAACCAATAGATATCTCTTTGCGAGGTAAAGCAATATCATAGGTAACTTTCATGTAGCGCGGAGCGAACTTAATAACCCCGAAGGACTTACCAACTAATCCCACCCTACCATGAGATTTCAGAAGACGGGTGAGTTCATTGTACGGGATGCCGGTGACCAAGAAGTCCCTGTCCTTGAATTCGATTCCTGGATTAATGAACCGATCCCTAACCGTACCCCCTACTTCATATATCTCTCCATATCTGCTGATGTCATCAACGAGGGATTTCGGTAATCCGTATTCATTATATGACGCTGTCCGGTCTTTTCTCAATTTACCTACGCTCCGCTTCAATCAAGCCTGAAAATATCATACTATGCCAGGATCGTAGTACCGGGAGAACCATCTACTGCGCTATAAGCATGTTCAATAGAAGTAATAACTACTTTCTCGCCCCCGCCCTTTAAAAACTTGATAGCAGCGCTCACCTTAGGCCCCATGCTGCCGTAAGGAAAATGTCCTTCGTGAAGTAGCTTCTCTATCTCGCCTGCCGAAATTTGATCAATAGGCTGTTGAGCATCCGTCCCGAAATTTACATACACCTTGTCAATATCTGTTACTATTACCAACAATTCGGCTCCGATAACGTTCCCCAGGACGGCAGAAGCGTAGTCCTTATCGACAACAGCATCGACGCCTTGGTAGGTTCCATCCGCTTCAATATATACCGGAATACCCCCGCCGCCGGCGGCAATTACGATAAATCCGGTCTCCACCAGATGCCGTATAACCACTCCTTCTACAATGCCTTGAGGTTTAGGCGACGGGACAACTCTCCGCCAGCCCCGATTGGCGTCCATTTTGACTACCCATCCCAGCTTCTTCGCCATCTCCTTCGCTTCGGCTTCTTTATAGAACTGCCCTATATACTTGGTGGGATTCTTTATCGACGAATCATCTTTGTCCACAATCACCTGAGTGATAATAGTACAGACTTTCCGGTTAATTTCTTCTTTCATCAGCCTATTTTCCAGGCTCTGAGCAATCATATATCCCATCGAACCCTCCGTATCCGCAACCAGGACACCAAGAGGAACAATCGGTGCGACATCTCGCGCCATTTCCACCCGTAAAAGGGCGTTGCCTACCTGAGGCCCATTACCATGGCTGATAACGAGTTGATACCCCTCTCGTATCAGCTCCACAATCGGAAGCAATGACTTGCGCGTATTGGCGAATTGCTGATGAATATCATCATTTTCACCCCTGCGCGATATCGCATTCCCGCCTAAAGCAACCACTGCTCTTTTTTTCACACTTCCTGAAAAATCCACAGCAATAATTCCCGGAAATTAGTTAAAAACATCAAGGACGGCAACACTGCCGCCCTTGAACCACAATCTGCTGATTTCTATTTTTTGAAAAACCGGCTCAAAACATCCTTTAAATCCGGACTACCTATCTCCTGCAGGTCATACTGAACCCTGACAGTATCCTTCTCAATTTTTATCACTCTGTTCAGATCGATTGGAGTGGCAATTACAACGGTATCGCAATCGGAATTGTTTATGGTGGTTTCCAGATCCTTCATCTGCTTCTCACCGTAACCCATTGCCGGTAACAGGGTTCCAATGTCCGGATACTTCTCGTATGTCGCCTCGATGCTGCCCACCGCAAAGGGGCGGGGGTCCACCAGCTCCACCGCTCCGAATTTTTCGGCGGCAACCACACCGGCGCCGTACTCCATCTCACCATGCGTCAATGTAGGTCCGTCTTCGACAACCAAAACCCTCTTGTCCAATATCTTTTCCGGGTTATCGACCGAAATGGGTGATGCCGCCTCAATAATCACCGCTTCGGAATTGACAGCGCGGACATTTTCCCGCACCAAATTAACATCATCAGGCGCGGCGGTATCTATCTTGTTGATAACCACTACATCCGAAAGCAGCACATTAGTACCGCCCGGATAATAAAGCAGCTCGTGACCCGCTCTGTGTGGATCTACGACGGTAATATATACATCCGGTTTGTAAAAAGGCGTATCATTGTTACCGCCATCCCATACTATAACATCTGCTTCCTTCTCAGCTTCTTTCAGGATAACGCCATAATCGACGCCGGCATAAATCACCTGACCGCGATTGATATGGGGCTCGTATTCCTCCATCTCCTCGATTGTGCAGTCGTGCTTTTTTAGATCCTCTATCTCGGCAAATCTCTGGCAGGTTTGCTTAACCAGATCACCGTACGGCATCGGATGACGAATTGCAGCCACCTTTAGTCCCATCTCTTTAAGAATTTCACAAACCCTTCTGGTTGTCTGGGATTTTCCGCTTCCGGTACGAGCGGCGCAGATCGAAACCACCGGCTTTGAAGATTCTATCATGGTATCCGGCACGGACAGGAGCTTAAAATCAGCGCCCGCAGCATTTACAACCGCACCCCTCGCCATAACATAATCATAGGAAATATCGGAATAGGAAAAAATGACCTCGTCGATATCATGGTCACGGATCAAAGTGATTATCTCATCCTCAGGATGGATAGGAATTCCCTTGGGATAGAGCTTGCCCGCAAGTTCAGCCGGGTATTTTCTGTCGTCGATATCCGGTATTTGGGTTGCGGTAAAAGCAACAACCTCATAATCCTCATTGTCTCTGAAAATCACGTTAAAGTTATGGAAATCACGCCCCGCGGCTCCCATAATAATAACTTTTTTAGCTGCCATAATTTCTCCTGATTATTACAAAATACATATATTCGTTGATTTATAAAAATAGTATCCCCCCACTACAAACAGCTATTAGTGATCGTGCCATTTAGGGAGGTCAAACTGTCTTTCAACAAACAACATAGCGCCAATATATATTTTTAAATTCATTTAGCAACAATAATTTGCCAACTAAATCGGGATTTATCAATGGAAAAACGCCATTTTCATAATTCTTGAATCCCTCTCATCCCTTCAGGGTCAAATAAACTCCAATAAAAACGACACTGCCGCCGATAATAAACGTCTGCGTTAAATGTTCACCGAATAACACAAATGACATCAATGCTGTAACCACCGGCTGGAAGTTGTTGACCACTCCCACTTTAGAAGCATCCATGTGTTTGAGCGCCCAATACCAGATAGTGTAAGCTACCATCGAGGTCATAGTAGCCATATAAACTATTCCAAGGTATGCAGTTAAAGGCGGCGCGCTGAAATCGAATCCGATAGAACCATAAATACCGAAAGGCAAAAACATCAGTGTCCCGAATCCCAGAGCTCTTGCGGTTACAAAAAACGCACCGTATTTGCGCAGCAACGGACGTCCTAAAACCGTGTAAAATGCCCAGGAAACCACCGCCACCAATATTAAAAGGTCTCCAGCCACATAATCAGAACTGAAATCAATCCCGCGTTCATTTAATATAATATAGACTCCCAAAAAGGCGGTTACAATTCCGATATTCTTCAACCAGGCGAACGATTCCTCTTTTAGCGATAGAGAAATTAAGTAGATAAAAACCGGCAATGTGGAATACATTAATGCGGAATGCGCAGGCGTTGTAAAATTAAGTCCAAAGAGGAAGAAAAGCTGATTGCCGGGAATTACCAGAACACCCAACAATAAAAACCTTTTAATATCTTCTCTATGTATTCTAATCCGCGGGTAGAATATCCGGGTTCCCATGTAAAGTAATGCGGCAGCCAGTGAGAACCGAAGCACGCCTACAGCGAGCGGCGGGATATGAAGAAGGGTGAATTTGCCCCAAATATAAGTACCGCCGACACATAACAGGTTTAATGTTAGTGCGGCGGTGAGTGTAATCTTCCGGGGCATAAAATCAAATGGCAGTCGCTTTTTCGGAAAAGCTGATTATTCTATCGTAAACGGTACTGACTGCAACACATTGCCGTTTTCATCAACCACATCAACATGCCATTCTCCGGTCATATTTTCATATAAGGTTTTGTAGGAATATGTCCTCCAGCGCGGACCGTTGACAGTCATAGGAACTTCCAATACCGGTTCCTCATTGTAAAACCATACATGTTTGATAGGAGTTTCTTCGCCGGCTTCTTTAATCTCCGCAAAAAGATAAATCCGACCCAAATCAACGGTAACATTCTCAATTTCGTCTACCGGTTCCAGATCCTCTACGCCGCTGCAGAGAACCGCGCGCGAGACGTGCATCTCCGCAATCGCCGGTAATGCAAAAGAGAGGCATATCACAAATACGCAAAATGATATAATATATCTCATAAAAAATTTCCTCCTCCGAATTTAAGATTCATTGCCATCTTTTTGTCCGATCAAATGCATTTTGCTTAATAATGCCTTTTCCACGATTTCAAGCGCAGTTTCAATATCAAAATACTCGGAATTCATCACCAGATCATAATGGGTTGGGTCTGCTATATCATACCCGAAATTCTTTTCTACGAATTCCTCCCTCGCACGATCACTTTCCTCAATATTCTTCTCCGCTTCTTTCACGGTCAGCCCCTTATATTCAATAAGGTTGGAAATTCTCCTGGAATGTGAAGCTACTATCCTTAAGTGCAATCCCGTGCTCATTTTCAGAATATAATTCGCTCCCCTTCCGATAATCACCGCATTTCCATGGGAAGCGACACTGTAGATGGCTTTCGCCAGCCATTGGGCGTAATCAGACGTATCAACAATTTTTCCCTTGAGTATCCCTTCCAGCCATAATTCCAAATCCGGCTTGTGCTTTTCATCCATCGATTCAATAACGCGCCGGCGCGCTCCGGAATCCTTGCAGATAAAATCGATGAGCTCACGGTGGAATAATTCAAAGCCGAATCTCTCCGCAATTTTCTTTGCAAAAAATGAACCGCGACTGCCCTGCTGTCGGCTTACGGTGATCACCGGTTTGGGGCTATCGGTTTTAACGCCCTCCTTTACTCTCTGCTCCTTTTGAAGCTCCCAATTTCGGATTTGCCTGTTTACTATCGATTCAAGTGAAACCATAATTTCCTCCTTAATCTATTCACCAAGAATCATACTTGCTATTTGATATGTCAAGCATTTAATTCAACGACAAGATTGAAGATTTTCGAACAATTTCGCCCTTTGCCAGGTTGCAGACAATCAATTTGATTCCTGACGGAATCTAATGAGACCATAGTATGACGAGTTTACATCCTATTGCAGTACATTTTGCGGTCGCTCTGTTCGCAACATCGATCATCTTCGAGTTTATAGGATTCGTAACTCGAAGTATCGCCTTTAAAAAAGCCGCCTGGATAAATATGATATTCGCCGGAGCAGCTATTTTAGCGGCAGTACTGACCGGATTTTCAGCTGAAGATTCGGTAATACAAACGAATGAAGTGCATGAGTTAATGGAAATACATGAAACACTCGGAGTGATTATAGCCGGAATTGCTGCAATAATGCTGACCTGGAGGGTTTTCAATCAACGTCCTTTGAGCCGCACTCAAACCGGAATGTACCTGGTTATCGGTTTTATCTGCCTGGGACTCATAATCGCCACCGGCTATTATGGCGGTAAAATGGTATACGAACATGGGGTAGGCGTAAAACCGGTTATGAAACAGATAATCGAAGAACGCGAAAGCAAACAGCTTAAACCGGATTGAAGCGGTAGTGGCAGTATGCAAAATATTTTTATTTCGGAATCCGCCGGTCAGCCCTTCCCGAGTATATCGAGAACATTATGTTTAACGCCATAACTGAAGTGATAATCGTCCGCTTTAAATCGAGAAACCTTGTGTCAGCCCTGGAGGGCTGGCCACCGGCATGTATAGATATACAGTTTACAGCTATAATTGCCTAAATAGATAATGAATATAGGGGATTTATAAATTTTATCTTGTAAGGAGGAAAATTATCTTTTATATTTTTCGATTGTGAATTCCATTTGTCAGGAAGTTTTTTAAATATCTCAATTAGAATATACACTTACTCAGGATATTGAAGATGCCAGAAGCAAAATACCGATTGTTGCAGGGGAATGAGGCTTGCGCTTATGGCGCAGTTGCCGCTAAGACCGAATTTTTCGCAGGTTATCCCATAACCCCCTCAACAGAGATCGCCGAAATATTAGCCTACGAACTACCCAGGCGCGGCGCAAGATTCATACAGATGGAGGATGAAATCGGTTCGATAGCCGCGATAATCGGAGCCTCCGCAGCCGGCGCCAAATCGATGACCGCAACATCGGGACCCGGATTTTCCTTGATGCAGGAGAATCTCGGATATGCCTATATGACAGAGATTCCTTGTGTTATAGTAAATGTCCAGAGAGGCGGTCCATCCACCGGACTACCCACGAAAGTAGGCCAGGCCGATACCATGCAGGCAAAGTGGGGAACTCACGGGGATTATTATCCGATAGTAATCGCCGCTTCAAATGTATCCGAATGCTTCCACATGACCATACGAGCTTTTAACCTATCTGAAAAGTACAGATCTCCGGTTATCCTGTTGTTAGACGAGGTGCTGGGACATATGCGGGAACGGATCAGGATTCCGGAGGAGGATGAAATTGAGTTGATCACGAGGCCGAAAGCGGCAGTTCCCCCGGGATGGTTTAAGCCATACGAACTCACCGCAACAAATATCTCGCCGATGGCTGATTACGGCGAGGGATATCGGTTTCATATCACGGGATTAACGCACGATGCTCAGGGCTACCCAACCTCCGATCCGGTGCAGATAAAGAACAAGCTGGACAAACTGAAAAATAAAATAATGCTGAACACGGATGATATCTGTACTTACAAGGAGGATAGTACCGAATTCGCCGGGATCGTGGTTGTCGCTTACGGCACGGTTGCGCGGGTGGCTCAACAGGCGGTGAGTATAGCTCGTCGCCGCAGATTCAGAATCGGATTGTTCCAGCCGGAAACAATCTGGCCCTTCCCTGAAAGGGGCTTCCTGAAGGCGATTGAGCATGCCAGGCTGGTCATTGTTGCGGAGCTGAATCAGGGACAGCTAATTCATGAAGTCCGCCGTATAGCTCCACCAAAGGTAAATGTTGTAGGCACATTTCGTTACGACGGCGAATTAATGAATCCATCCGAAATTGTGAATAAAGTCCGTGAATTTGGCTAATATCCCGCCAAAACAGTGTTAAAAATCAGAAATTTATTTTCTCAATAAGGAACCTACATGAGTGAATCGAAAGAAAGTAAAAGAATAGAAATCCGTCTCTCCGGTTCCGGAGGACAGGGCCTTATATTTGCAGGAATATTACTTGCCGAAGCAATAGGAATCTATGGCGATAAAAATGTGGCTCAAACACAGTCATACGGGCCTGAAGCTCGAGGGGGAGCATCCCGTTCCGATGTGGTTATCTCGGAAGACATAATCTTTTATCCCAAAACCACTGAACTTGACATATTGTTGGCGCTGACTCAGGAAGCTTGCGATAGTTATTATCCTGCCCTCAGAGGGAATGGAACGCTTATCGTGGACTCGACATACGTATCACAGGTTCCAACAGACAAGGTTTACAGCATTCCGTTTACCCGTATCGCTCGTGAGAAGATTGGTACGCCGGTGGTTGCCAATGTGATGTCCCTGGGCGCGCTTGCCGCGATTACTAATGTGGTGAAACTCGACGAGTTAGAACAAGTGGTACTTTCCCGAGCGCCGAGAGGAACCGAGGATAAGAACAGAGCGGCGTTGAATGAGGGTTTCGAGTTAGGCGAAAAGGCGCTAAAAGACTACAGGGCGAAATTCATAGATACTCCCCGCAGATAATAGGCGCCAAATCAGCAGACCGAAAAACGCGTTTTATTCAGGTTACTTATCTTTTTTAGCCGGTAAGCGCCTGACGCTATTCGACCGACATTTAGGACAGGTTCGTTCGGTTACATTATCGGCATCATACATACCGTCATATTCATGACCGCACATCAGACATTTAAACAATACAGGACGCGGCGCCATTATGCATTAACCTCCTGATCTTGAGTAACTTTCACACGTTTAGCCGTCTTTTTGGCTTTCTTCTCTTTCTCCTTTTTAGCCTCTTCTTCGAGCGTCTTCATGGTGAACTCTATCTCTTCCTCGGTAACCTGCTTCACTCTCTCCTCCAGATCCCGCATCACCTTAGCGAATTTCTGGCCTTCAGCCGCGGATATCCATTCAAGCTGCAGCCGATCTGCTCTGATTCCCAGCCGGTCGAGTTTGTTCCACAGCCTATCCATTCGCTTTTGGGTCCAATGAACCGCATTGATATAATGACAGTCGGAAAAATGACAGCCCGAAACCAGAACCATCGGAGCGCCTAAACGGAAAGCCTGCAGCACGAATTTCTCATCTACGCGTCCGGAGCACATAGTCCTGATAAGTCTACAGGTTGTGGGATACTGCAATCTGGAAGTACCAGCCATATCTCCGCCGGCGTAACTGCACCAGTTGCATGCGAACACGATAAGGTGTTTGTGCGGTTCCACTGAAAGCAAGGCTTCTACTTGAGCCATGATTTGCTCATCGGTGAAATGCCTCATCGAAATCGCATCCTGAGGGCATTCCGCGGCGCACGCACCGCAACCTGCGCAGGCAGCGTCGATAATAGTCGGTGGTTTGTTAGTCTTCTTATCGGCGGAAAGAATTGCATTATAGGGGCAAACTTTCGAGCATACATCGCAGTAGTTACACTTCTCAATGTCTACATTCGATGTAATAGCTTCGATTTTGGTCTTACCGGCGTTAAGCAGAATACTCGCGCGGGCAGCCGCGGCGCTTGCTTGCGTCACGCTATCTTTTACATCCTTCGGCGATTCCACGCAACCGGCTATATAGATACCTTTAGTCGGCGCATCAACCGGTTTTAATTTCGGATGTGATTCCATTACAAAGCCGTCGGAAGTACTGGAAAGAGTGAGTAACTGCTTAATCTGTGCCCCGTCTCTCCTTGGAATAACTCCCTGGGAAAGAACCAGCAACTCAAGCTCATGCTGCTCGATTTTGCCGGTGGTAGTGTTTTCAACGTTCAATACCAAGTTCTTCGATTGGCTGTCTTCAACAACATCGCCGGGTATGCCCCTGATATATTTAACTCCTTCCTCCTTGCTTCGGATGTAGAGGTCTTCGAAACCTTTACCGAATGCGCGGATATCCATATAGAATACCTTCGCATCCACACCCGGGTAATGATCACATAGAAGCAGCGTGTCCTTCACAGTATTCATGCAGCAGATATTACTGCAATATGGATTACCGCGGCCATCCTTAGACCTCGAACCGACACACTGGATAAATCCGATCGATTTGGGGGTCCGGTGATCGCTCGGGCGGATAAAATGACCACCGGTAGGTCCCCCGGCGCAGATCAACCGTTCGAATTCCATGCTGGTTATAACATTGTCAAACCGGGTATAGCCGTATTCATCATATTCGGTGGGATCGTAAACATCCATACCGGTAGCTGCAATAATCACTCCCACTTCAAAATTCACCAGTTCATCTTGATCATCATAGTTTATACATTCCTTCTCGCAAACATCGGCGCACTTACCGCATGCGATAGGATTATTACCGAGGCAGTTTTCCATATCCAAAACATAGGAGGAGGGTACAGCCTGAGGGAAAGGCAGATAAATCGCCTTTCGGGAAGAGAATCCCTGTTGATATCCATCCGGCACTGCTACCGGGCAGACTTTTTCACATTCTCCGCAAGCGGTACACTCCGCCGGATCCACGTACCGCGCCTTTTTACGGACGGTCACATGGAAATTACCGACAAAACCGGAGACCGATTCAACTTCGCTGAAGCTCATCAATTCTACATTGGGATGTCGACCGACATCCATCATCTTAGGACCAAGTATTCATATGGAGCAATCCATGGTCGGGTATGTTTTATCCAGGGCAGCCATTATGCCCCCGATTGTCGGTTCCTTTTCGACCAGATAAACCTTATGTCCGCCATCAGCAAGATCGAGCGCCGTTTGAATACCCGTCACCCCGCCGCCGATGACCAGCGCCGCCTTGGTGATCGGAACTTCAGCTTCAACCTGCGGTTGAAGGAATCTCGCCCTGGCAACACCGCTGCGAACTAAATCCTTGGCTTTTTCGGTAGCGAATTCCTTTTCGTCCTGATGAACCCAACTGCAATGCTCGCGGATGTTGACCATCTCGAACAGGTATGGATTCAATCCGGCATCGGCAACGCACTGCCTGAAAGTCGGTTCATGGATTTTGGGTGTACACGACGCGACAACAACCCTGTTTAGATTGTGTTCGGCAATCGCTTTCTTGATTTCATTCTGACCCGGATCGGCACAGGTATACTTGTTCTGAATAACGGCGACCACATCGGACAACGTTTCCGCATACTCACTAACGGAAGTACAATCAACGGTGCCCTGAATATTCAAGCCGCATTCACATACAAAAACACCTATTCGCAATTCCTCAGGTTCTTTGGTTTTAACTGCCATAATTGCTCCCAGGTAATTTCAATTCGATATAGTATAAACTCAGGTAATCCATATTCTAAAATATCCTAATTATCAATCGCTTTAGCTATAAAATTCACAAAATCAGTTATTTTAATTCCAGTCTTTTCGTTTTCATCTCCCATCTCTGCACATCTGAAATGTATCTGGCATTTGGGGCAAGCCGTTATCAGCGTGGCAGCGCCTGACTGCGCCGCTTCCCGCAGTCTGCTTTTTTGAATCTGTTTCGATGTAACGTCGCAATTCATCCAGTTGGTGGTGCCGCAGCAGATAGCTCCCCGCCTGCTGTGAGCCATTTCAGTAAACTCGACTCCGGGGATTGATTTTATCGCATCCCTGGGTTGGTCATATACATTCAGATACCGCCCCAATCGGCATGGATCTTGATAAGTGGTTTTTGCATCCAGCTCTTTGAATTTAAATTTATCGATATTCTCTGCAACCAACTCGGTTATATGCTTTACTTCGTATTTCCCAGAGCCGAGCCTTTCGGGATATAATTTTTTCAGAACAAGGGCACATTCCGGACAGGCGGTGACAATTGTTTTGACTCCCGACTTTTCGAACTGCTCCATGTTATCCTTGCCAAGCTCATCGAATTTCTCCAACTGCCCCAGCCAGTAAAGGTCATGCCCACAGCAGCGTTCGTTGTCTAAAATAACCGGCTCGATACCCAGGTAATTCAGTATTTTTACGGTGTCGGCGGCAATCGAGATCGGACTGAAGTCAAAATCCCTGGCAAAGAAATCCTGATAATATGGCAGACAGCCGGTAAAATAAAGTACTTCGCCCTTCTTTTTTACCTTCAGATCGCCATTTATCCAGCCCGTTCGATTCTGTTTGAGTTTGGGCGCACTCACCATTTCCATGATATAATGCAGCGCTCCGCCATGTGAGGGATTGCCCTTTTTCCCCTGAAGATAGGCATCTGCCCGCACATCCCGCATATACTCGGAAAATCTCACATCCACCGGGCATCTCTGAGAACATAGCTGACAGGTGAGGCAGGACCATAGGAGTTTATCGGAGATGAGATTCTCAGCATCGTAGAAAAGTCCTTCGGCAAGCATACGCCGAGGAGAAAAAAGCTCATTGTATCTCGAGATCGGGCAGACAGCGGTGCATTTGCCGCATTCCAAACAGAGGAAAGCGCGATTACTCTTTAATTTGTCAGTAGCTATGGTCATTGTGTTAACTCGTCACTTCTTTTTATGATTTAAAGGGCTCGGCCCAAGAGCCGTTATCTGTTCGACAAACTCGTTTATCAATTCCGCCCAGCGAGGTCCTTCGGCAGCAGAAACCCATTCCAGTCTCACCCTTCTCTCATCCAAACCGAGCGTTTTAACCAGCGCTTTGGTTTTGTCGAATTGTTCAACCGCTTTGTGGTTCCCGAAAATGTAATGGCAGTCACCGAAGTGACATCCCGATACCAGCACACCGTCAGCGCCCGCATTGAACGCCTTTAGCACAAATGCCGGCGTTACCCTGCCCGAACACATGGTGCGTATTATCCTGAAATTGGGAGAATGCTGCAGACGGTTAACGCCCGCGGCATCAGCTCCGGCGTAGCTGCACCAATTGCAGGCGAAAGCTACAATATTAGGCGTAAATGCCTTCTTAGATTTATCTTCTTTTGTTTTTGCAGCGCTCTTTGCCATTTATTAAACCTTTTGTTCTTCAAACAACGCATCAATCATGGAGTTTATCTGTTCATCAGTGAAATGTAACGAAGATATAGCGCCAGTGGGACACCAACTGGCGCAGGTTCCGCAGCCTTTACACAAAGCCTGATTAATCTGAGCCGCCATAATCCCCGGTGAAGCGTGAGTAAGTGATGGCGCCAGATAATCGCATATTTCAACGCACTGCCCGCAGGCTCGGCACAGTGTCTGATCCACGGTGCAGGTCGTGGGATCGAGAGTTACCTCATCCTTAGCAATGAAACAGGCAACCTTCGCCGCAGCGGCTGAGCCTTGAGCAATCGAATCGGCGATATCCTTGGGACCGCTGACGCAACCCGCTAAAAATACGCCTTCGGTGGTCGTTTCCACCGGTCCGAGTTTTGCATGGCGCTCCATAAAGAACCCATCGGCGCCTTGCGGAATCTTCAGGATTTCGTGAAGCTCGGCGTCGCTGGTTTGGTTAGGCACCATTCCGGTTGCCAAGACGACATAATCAGCAGGGATTTCCAACAAACGATTCAAGGCTAATTCAAGTATCTCCACGTTATCTGCCTTCTTGCCCTTACCGATTACCTTTGGCACTCGTTCGGGCGTATATCTGATAAATTTAACGCCTGATGCTCGCGCATGACGATAATGCTCTTCGGACTTCGCGCCCACGGTTCGCATATCCCGGTGAAGAACAACTGCATTCACGCCGTTTTCCCTCAACCGCACAGCTTGCTTGATAGTCGTTGGACAGCAATATCGGGAGCAGCTGGCATTTTTCTCCGGATCACGTGAACCGACGCATTGAACGAAAACAACCGTTTCAGGGACTTCACCTCTTATCTCTATTTTATTTTTTGCCTCATGGAGAATATTCTCCAGCTCCAAATTGGTGATTACATTGTCGTAGTTGCCATAACCGAACTCATCCACCGGCTTATAAGTCTCCGCGCCGGTAGCTAATATTATAGCTCCCACCTTGAAATCACCATTGGTAGTGGAGACATCGAAGTTTCCGATAAATCCTGAAATCGAGTTAAGCTCGGTCGATGTCATCACCTCCACCCGGCTGCTTTTCATCTTCTCAACCATGGTGCGAGCCAGATCCACAGCAGAGAGGTTTGCAGGATAGACCTTGGTCAAATTATTGAGCATACCGCCCAGACGCCCCTGCTTTTCGATTAGATACACTTTAAAGCCCTGAGCATCCAAATCCAGAGCGGCTCTCATACCCGCAACGCCTCCCCCTATAACCAAGACGGACTGGGTGATATTGATCTTGCTTCTATACAAGGGTTGTAAGTGCCGTGCTTTCGCTATACCCATCCTGATAAGGTCTTTTGCCTTATCGGTAGCGGTTTCGGGGTGGTTTGTATGTACCCAACTACACTGATCTCTAACGTTAACCATTTCGAACAGGTAGGGATTCAAGCCGATTTGCTCACAGCTATCCTGGAAAATCGGTTCGTGGGTTCGAGGGGTGCAAGCCGCGGCAACCACGCGATTCAGATTATGTTCGGTTATTTTTTCCTGCATCATACGTTGCCCCTCGTCAGCGCAAAGGAACATGTTGTTCTCAACATACGCTACGCCGGGGAGGTTGGCTACCGATTCCTCCAATCCTTCAACATCCAAAACCCCGGCGATGTTGATTCCGCAATGACAGAGGAAAACCCCGATCCTGGCAGGACCGGATATATCCAATTCCTTAATTTCGACAGGTTCTTCCTCCACGCGCAACTTTGCCGCATATCCTTCCGCTTCGGCGGCGGCTCCCGAAGCCATAGCGACAGAATCGGAAATATCATTGACTCCAGCGGCACATCCGCACACAAAAACGCCCTCTTTCGATGTGTGTAAGGGAGAACCATACTTAGTATCCAGGCTGAAGAAACCGTTTTCATCGAGCTCAATTCCCAAAACCTCGGCTAATTTTTCATTCGATTTCGGAGCTACCGCACCGGCGGAGAGAATAGCCATATCCACCGTGTGATGATATATCTCGCCGGTTTCACCATTTTCCACCTGTACAATCAAATCCTTGGTCTGCGGATCCTCGGTAATTTTCGATGGTCTACCGCGGACATACTTTATCTCCGGCATCTCAAACGATCTCTGGTAGAACTCCTCGAACCCCTTCCCTGCCGCTCTTATATCTATGTAATACACCACCAATTCTTCTATATCAGGCTCATGCTGTTTAAACAGCATACAGTCTTTGATAGCATTCATGCAGCAAAACCGAGAGCAATATTCGCATCCGGCTTCCCCGCCTTCGCCTCTGGACCCGACGCATTGGATGAAAGCAATTTTCTTGGGAGGTTTATGATCGGAAGGTCTGACGATATGGCCCTGGGTGGGTCCCGATGCGTTTAACACTCTCTCCAATTCCATGTTGGTCAGCACATTGTCATACAGCCCGTAACCATAGCTGGAAATAGCGCTGGTATCGTATACTTCGAAGCCTGTGGCTAAGATAACCGCCCCAACTTCAACTTCAACATCCTCACCCTTATCATCAAAAAAGATAGCGTCACGATCGCAGTTACTCACACAATTACTGCAGACCAGGAACTCCTCGTTCAAACACTGATCCTTATCGATTATGTAGGTATTCGGCACAGCCTGAGCAAAGGGAGTATATATCGCCTTACGGCCTCCCATGCCGACTTCGAATTCATTGGGAACAACCACGGGGCAATCCTCGACACATTGACCGCAGCCGGTGCATTTATCTTCTTTGACATACCGGGGATGTTTCCTGATCTGAGCCCGGAAATTCCCGGCTCTACCGCTAAGCGCGGTTAATTCCGAGTTAGATAATACTTCAATATTGGGATGCCGACCGGCATCCATCATACGAGGTCCCAGTATTCAGATAGCGCAGTCCATGGTGGGGAAGGTCTTATCGAGTTGAGCCATCCTTCCACCCAATGATGGCGATCTTTCCACCAGATAGACTTTTATCCTGGAAGAAGCCAGATCAAGCGCCGCCTGAATTCCGGCGATACCACCGCCTAAAACCAAGACGCCTTTTTCTCTTTTTTCCTTAGGGAGCATAACCTGTATCCAAATTTCGATTAATATTCAATTACACACCTTATTTACTAAGCTGGAACTTCCGCTGTATCCACTAATTGTCTACCATATTGGTATCCCTTGTCGAAAGCCTGCAAATTCAATTCTTCGGTTCCCGGGGGAACGGATGTTTCCACCGCTTTTCGTAATGCTTCTTCGGGTAAAAGACCCGAAACAGCTCCCAAAAACCCAACCATAACGATATTCAAGACAATCTTCCGACCCAGCTCTTCGGCAAAACGAGTAGCCGGTATTCCAAAGGCTTTCACGCCCGATCCGTGTTCTTCAACCGGAACCAGGTCCTTTTCATAGACAACAATTCCGCCCTCTGACAGGTTATTCTTATGTGTCATATAACCGTCTTTGGACATTGCCACCAGAATATTCGCCTTAGTCACATAAGGATAGAGCACACGGTCGTCGGAGACTATCACTTGAGCGCTGCAGGCGCTCCCTCGCGCTTCGGGACCGAAGCTCTGCGTGAGAGTAGCATGTTGGTCGTTGAATATTGAGGCTGCTTTGCCTATAATGTAACCGCTGAGGATTACCCCCTGCCCTCCGAAACCGGTTATTCTAATCTCAGTTGCTGCCATTGCCGCCTCCATAAGGTTTGAATTTGTCGCCGAAAACCCGCTTATTGCCCGCATTGAAACACTCAATATAAGGAGGTTTATCAATATCCACGAATTTTCCGACTATTATCTGGGATTGATAATCTATATCGATCTCTTTGGGATCGGCTCCATGTTTGATAACGCTGTTGTCATGGTAGAATTTCATTAGATCGAGCCCCGTACCGAGCTTATTCAAACGGGCATATAATGTGGAGCAAGGCGCAACCACTTCAACAAAGGAAAATCCGGGTTTTGCTATCGCTTCCTTGATGGAATTAGCCAGGCGCCGGATATGCAATGCCGTCCATCGAGCCACATATACCGCTCCGGACGACGCCGCCAGCAACGGCAGATTGAAGGGATGTTCGTAGCACCCATAAGGTGATGTCGCCGATCTCGCCGTTGTCGGAGTGGTGGGCGCGACTTGCCCACCGGTCATGGCGTAGATAAAGTTGTTAACGCATATAACCGTCATATCAGCATTACGCCGGGCAGTATGAATAAAGTGATTTCCGCCGATCGAGATCAGATCGCCATCGCCCGAGAAAACGATTACTTTCATATCAGGCCGGGCTATGTGCAGTCCGAAAGCAAATGGAATCGCCCTGCCGTGAGTTGTATGAAACGAGTCCAATTTCAAATATCCGGCAACTCGCCCGGTACATCCGATACCGGACAGAATCGCTACTTTATTCAAATCCAACCCGAGCTGGTCAAGCGCCATCCCCAGCGCAGTAACCGTCGTCCCGATTCCACATGTGGAACACCAGATATGGGGTATGCGGTCCATACGGAGGATTCTTTCCATCGGATGCTGTTTTTTTTCAACCGGAGCTTCATTTAAGGCTACTTTTTTACTCATTATTTAACAGCCTCCTTTATAGTATTATAAATATCTTCAGGGTTATGAACTGTACCGCCTCCATGTCCAACAAGATGGGCTTCACATCTGCCGGCAATACATCGCTCCATTTCCAGGTAAACCTGTCCCCAATTCATCTCAACCATTATCATCGCCTTAACTTTATCCGCAAGTTCCTTAACTCGCTTTTCCGGGAAAGGCCAGACGGTAACCATCTTTATCTGCCCGACTTTTATACCATCCTTTTTAGCTTTAGCTATAGCCGGCTGCATCACCCTCGATGAAATGCCGTAAGCCATAACCACTACATCGGCGCCTTTGATATCCTTCTCCTCAAGCCAGATAATATCGTCAGTATGTTTTTTGACCTTATCGATCAAATGTCTGGTATTCAAATGCTGAGCTTCGGAATTTATCACCGGATAACCTCTGATATCATGGGTCAATCCGGTAATATGGAATCTATGACCTTCGCCGACAGGCAGCATGGGAGAGACTTCTCCGTCGAATTCCAGGTACGGCCAGGCTTCGCCGGGAGGCACATCGCTGTATTTGCGCTCGATTAAATCTATCTCCTCGGCCGGCGGAATAACAACCTTTTCGGTCATATGCCCCACGCATTCATCTGTCATTATCAGCACCGGCATTCTGTATTTTTCAGAGAGATTAAAAGCGTGGATCGTCAACTCAAATGATTCCTGAGGCGAATCGGGAGCTAAAGCTATCACTTCGTAATCGCCGTGTGAGCCCCAACGCGCCTGCATCATATCCGCTTGTCCGGGAAGCGTTGGCAGGCCTGTCGACGGACCGCCCCGCTGAACATTGACCAACACACAGGGGGTTTCTAACATAAGGCCTAATCCGAAATTCTCCATCATTAGCGAGAATCCCGGTCCGGATGTACAGGTCATTGATTTTTTCCCCCCCCAAGATGCGCCCAGGATGGCATTCATACTCGCCAACTCATCTTCCATCTGCACGAAAACGCCCCCAATCAGCGGGAAACGCCTTGAAACACGTTCGGCGATCTCCGTAGAAGGCGTTATCGGATATCCTGCGAAAAATTTGCATCCGGCAGCTATACCCCCTTCGCCGCAGGCGTGATTACCATCAAGGTAGTGAGCGCCGACAAGTACATTTTGAGGATCAGCCTTCATTTCGCAACCTCCTTTCCTTCTTCCTCGACTCGCAAACAATAAATAGCGAAATCCGGACAGAGTATCTCGCAGAGATCGCAATTTACACATTCTTCCGGTTTTACCGCCTTGGGAGGATGATATCCTTTTGAGTTGAATTCTTCAGAAAGCACCAGAACATCCTTGGGGCAGTATTCTACACAAAATCCGCACCCTTTGCATCGCTCCGCTATAATATGGAGTTCGCCATGGGGGATTTTGAGTTTGTCAATGTCTAAAGGGGTCCTCCAGAACTTCATAGAAGTCTCCAGTATCAGACAATTTTGGGTGTTGTTAATTATCTATAATAAAATAAGCTATTAAATAAAAATCGAGCCCTCGCTCAAAGCGAACTCGATTAAATGCCAGCCAAAACTTGCTCTTTCGTTCGTTAATTACAATCGATCCGGTCAATTTAATAGCCTTTAAGTCGTGCAAGATGTTAACTTGCTGCCAAGTTAGTGAATTCCTGATGGTTTGTCCAATGAAAAATAAAAAAAGTGATAAATTTCTCAATAAAGACGAACATATTATCAATCATAACATTAAGATTGCGTGAATGGTGTCACAATCCGATTAAAATGAATTCCCGTAAGCAAAATTAAATTGCAATTTCAAAACAAAAACATTTTGACTTCGGACTTGTTTATCTGTATAATGTAAAAACAAGATTCGAATCCCGAGAACGCAAGGGATTTAAGACTGGTTTCATCCGGAGAAGAGCTTATGAATCCTACCAAGAATGATCCTGCGATAGAGAAATTCGATATTCAATTCTCATTTCGTGAAAAATTGAATTCCGTTGCTGAGGGTTTCCGCCATAACTATTGCTATCAATGCGGCGCTTGTGTCGCTGATTGCCCGGCAAATAATTACGATGAACATTTCAATCCGCGGCTTATTATGCTAAAGGCTATTCTGGGATTCGAGGAGGAGCTTCTTGGCGCTGATTCCGAAATATGGAACTGCACCAACTGCTACACCTGTTCCGAACGATGTCCCCAGGATGTCCGCCCGATTGATGTGATTATCGCTCTGAAGAATCTGAGTGTTCGCAGGGGAAATGCTCCGCCTATTGTCGGCAATATATACAACAGCGTTCTGCAGACCGGCACGACGACCAAATCATCGTCTCTGGTGGACAGACGCAGGAAGGAGCTCGGGTTATCTCCTCTCGGCAGCTACCCTATAGATGAAATCCAAAAACTTCTCAAGGTGGATTGATATGAAATATATACCATTTTTCGGCTGTATGATGACAACGAAATACCCGCAGTTCGAAGCCGCAGTCCGTAAAAGCGTCTCCCATGTGGGCATGGAATTGGTTGATGTGGAAGGTTTTACCTGCTGTCCGGATCCGATCTATTTTCAGGCGCGCAATAAGATCGAATGGTATACTATAGCCGCGCGCAATATATCTTTGGCTGAAGACCTTGGCCATGATATAATCACCACCTGTTCCGGATGCACTGCAACGCTTTCGGAAGTGAATCTGGTATTAAAAGAGGACGAGTCTCTTAGAAACGAAGTGAACAATCGTCTTAAAGAGATCGGAAGGGAATTCAAAGGCTCCATAAACGTGAGACATGCTATCACGGTGCTCAGAGATGATATCGGAGTCGATAAGGTGGCTCAGTCGGTGAAATATCCCCTTAACGAATTGAAGGTTGCCGTGCATTACGGATGTCACCTACTCAAACCATCCCGGGTTATGAGAGTTGATGATCCGGATCGCCCCCAGATTTTGGACGCCCTAATAAAAGCTACCGGAGCCGTACCGGTGCACCACGATTTGACGCTCCTGTGCTGCGGGAAAGCCTGTATGGATGATTCCATTCCGGATCGGATGGTGATGGATATTCTGGATACTATCCAGGAAAAGGATGTCGAATGTATGGGATTAATTTGCCCTACATGTTTCGATTCGTTCGATGTCAAACAGCTAATTTTGGAAAGAAAATACAATAAATCCTACAGTATCCCTATCATATACTATTTTCAGCTTTTAGGATTGGCTCAAGGATACAAACCCCAGGAGGTCGGCTTACATCTTCATAAAATAAAGCCCGATCCTATACTCAAAGGTCTGGAATTGGTTGCCTGATTTTCGTGGCGACAGGTCGCCTGACATGACGCCTATACCATTGAAAATCCCATAGATTATACGAGATTTACTGATTTATTTTATCCACCAATGCGCCTATAACCTCGGATGCCTTTTCTGTCCTCGATAGGAATTCTTGGTATAATTTCAGGGCGGAATCATGGTCATTGCCATATTTCATACTCTCGGCTATGGAAAGCAGATAATGGGGATCGATCACATCGTGGGCTGCGGTCTTCAATCGATACAGATCACGGAGGTTCTTCAAGAAGTTTAAATGCTCTTCTATATAGGTGAATTGCTTTTGGTTCTCCGGTTCGGTCTCCCCCAATCCTTGAAGGAATTTTCTTGAGAGGGGATCCCGGACTTTATATTTAGCCTTATACATCATCAAAAGCATCTCGATATCCCGTAAACCGCCGCTGCATTCCTTGATGTCATGCCGCTGCACTTCATCTTCTTCACGGTGGCGCGACCGCATCTCGCTAATAAGCTGCTCGATGAACTCGCGGTGTCGGGCGAAAATAAGAGGCGTAATGATCTCGTCCTGCAGTTTATTTTCAATAATCGGGGTGCCAACCATTATCCTTGAACATAATATCTGCGCTTTATCGATGAACCGATCGTCGGAATCCACACATAAATAGTCAGCGAGTTTCTCTAAAGGTATTATATAGCTATCGAAATAATCGGCAAACCGATGATGAGGTAGAATGCCCCTCTTTAGAATTTCCGTATTCATCTCGGCAATAATCATGTTATAATACTCGATCTGAGCTTCATCAGGGGAATCGAGAATGGCGATCATATCATAATCGTCGTCAAAACCATGTTCCCGGGCATGGCCGCCGGTAGCATACAGCGCAAACAAGCCGTGTGAATGCAGGGAATATCCCAGCGAAAGGTGTACTTTCTGCTGGCAGAATTCGTAAAGCGAGATCGTGTATTTATCGCAGAACTCGATGAATTCCGCATCTGTGATCTTGCAGGATACTCCGTCCATCGCCAGAAGGCTAACCCGAACGAATTCCAAATCATAGAAATCACCCAGATGTTCAATCCTTTTTTCAACCGCTAAATGGGTGGTTAGATCGCTGTAAAATGCATCAGTGAAATTTTTAAGCTTGCTTCGGTTGGGGAGATTCTTGATGAATATAGGGTACTTCTTGAGAATGGGATGGAAATGGCGTTTAAAGAATTGACTGCTTTTGTAATGGATGTTCACTAACGCCAGGAGTTGGTCGTGATAACCAACCAGCTCCGGTGGTCCCGGCTTTTCCTGAACCAAATCGGCAATTTTTTCCAGTAATTCCCAATCGACCAGTGTATAAAAGCTGTGTAATAATTCCGGGTGAGAATAAACCATACGCGTGAAGAAATTTGAAGCTAAGGATAACTCGCTCAGCCTATCTACAAAAAGGTCGCTGATATATTTAAAAACATCTTTACCTTCCTGCGTTTGCGCCTTCTTACCGAGGATAACCAGGAGCCTTAGGGCGTAGGTTGGGTCGTTTACTACACCGTAAACATATCCGGATCCAATAACATCTTTCATGGTTCCGGAAAGCTCGCTGAATCCTTTGATGAAGTTATCATAAAAATCGCTCTCGTCGTCGCTAAGTACTTCCAAAAAATCATCCCAATAAGTTATTCCCTTAAAAAAACTGGATGTCCGGATGAAATCCACCGCGATATTTCCTCTGGCTTCCTCGTATTCGATTCCTTCATTTAGGAATATAGGTCTAAAAATACTAATCTTCCTGAGATGACTTCGCAGATCGGACGTTAATACGTCAATTGCCCTATTACTACTCTGCAGGAACTCGTAATAATTTACCAGCATGAAATCCTTTGCCGAGACCACACCCACTTGCTCAAAAGCGAACATTTCAGAGATTCTTGCCACCATCTCAGCAATTCCCGGTTCATTCAAGGGTATATCCTCGTCCTGGGAAACAGTGATCTGGTACAAAAAGCGAAACAGCTCAAAAAAGCTCAATGCCTGTTCGAGGCTCTGATATTCCGATAAACGTTCTTCGTTTTCGGTTTTCAACTCATCAACTATCTGCCAGGCATTCACTTTGTCCACGCCATAAACTAATTTGAGCGCCGAAAGCAAGGTTTTTATCGGACGGAGAATATCATCTTTCGGCGTAATAGTGGACTCGGATTTAGGGCGATTTAACAATGATTGAATTTCTCCGAGAATACCGCGCAGATATCCTTCATGGTATCTATTCTGTTTATCCGATGAACGATAGTAAAAGCGGTTAGTAACTCTGGATTTAAACTGTTGGAATAGCGAATTGTCCCCCATAATCAGGTTCGCCCCGAGCATTTCGGTTACTATAACGAAATCGTACATTCCCTTTTTTAGAATATCCTCGTATTCATCTATGGAAGCTACCAAGCTGTTCTGCCCAACATGTTCGGAGAGATGAAAGTGTAAACGGGTGGCTTTTTTTAACATTTCGGTGGAAAGCTGACCAAAAGCAAGGTTCAGTTTACGAACATCAGCCGAACCGTCATGGATTACCCCCATATCGATATCATCCTGATCCGCCCTGGTTCCCACGCCAAGTACCGCATACTCCACGCTGTTTTCCCCTGATAGAAAAATATCGAGCAAACGCTGCATATAGTTTTTAGTAAGGAAACGGAATGTCCTTCCAATCTCCAGCATCAATCTCTTACCTGTCCTCCAGCGTTCGGAAGAATTAGCCAGTTCGATTTTAACGATATCAACCATGCGGAGATTCATCTGCAGAAACTGCAAAGCGAAATAGCAGCCGAGGAGATCAAGTTTGTCTTTGGTGTCGGATGCACAACTTAAAACAGTGTCCATTTCACCGGGGATTTCCGTCGAATAACTCCAGAGGTGAACCTGGTCTCGCAGCCTGTGACGATCCAAAACCGAAGTTAGTTTATCGACGTTCTTGGATATAATATGAATATATTTACGATTATAATTACCCAGCAGGGCGGTTCTATTCGTTAACCTGGTTAAAGGATCTCTCATAATTAACACCTGTGCCGGCGGATTAAATTATCTTATAATATCTGTGCACGTTACCTGTGTAATCCATCCTATCCTGATGAAGTATTCTTATCGGCTGACAACTTCAAGCCGGCATTTAGCGCTTTTAGATACGTCTCTTCCGAATTTTTGGGAATCCTGGCAAGAATAGCATTTTGAATAGCATCTTCGCCGATAATTTCATTCATAGCCGCGAAAAAACCCAGAGCAACAATCTCCATCATAACCTGCGCACCGAAAATCTCCTCTGATGTTGCCTTAAAAGGCGCGGTGATTAATTTTCTATCAACACTATCGGCGTTGATGTCAATTTCCGAATCCGCAACAATAATCCCATCGGGGCTAAGCTCGCTGATATACTTATCACAGGCTTCCTGCGTCAATACGAGTAAGAAATCGACAACCTTCACTTTGGGATAAGCAATGACTCCATCGGAGATGATTATATCGGCGCGGCATGTATTACCCCTCGCCTCCGGTCCATACGATATACTCTCCGCGGCGTTCTTGTTTTCGAAAATTGCGGCTGCTTCGGCAACGATTCGCGCTATCTGAACCAGTCCCTGTCCCCCGGCTCCACTGAACCTGATACTATATTCAAATGACATCGGTAGAATGATTCATAGTTTGCATTAATTTATTTACATACAAATATATTCATTTACATCAAGGGTTTGTCAACTGTTATCTGAGAATATTTCGTCAAATTGTATGGCTCATAGATTCAGATGTTGGCGGCGATAGCATTGGGATTGTTGAAAAGTTATCATCGCGATTTCATTGGGAAATGGCAACGCGTAAATCCCTATAATCTTGCTAAGCGATTGAAATAGAATATTTCGTTTTACTCACAATTATTCTTTCGACTAGCCCGCTTTAAAACGTGCATTAAACTGAAGTCAATATTGATTGGGTGTGATCCAGTAATTGAAAATAGTCAATCCTCCCATCAAACGGATAAGTGTTTACCACAAAGCGGGTTTCTTATTGTATAAACGGGTATATAATGATATATTTGATAAACAGTAATGAACTGAGGTATTCCATATTTACATGAATCAATATATTGGTGATTCGAAAAAACTGATATTTGGAATAACCGGCAGGATTGTTTTCGCGATCCTACTGGGTCTTTTTGTGCTGGGTATCAGTACCACAGCAGGAATAGCAATATCGAATAAATTCCCCGATTTAGTTCAGATTCTGCCGATGGGGCAGGGATTTATAATACAGTTCTGCTTTCTCCTATTCTCGACATTACTGGTTGTATTTCTCGGCAAAGGGAGCATTTCCCGCTATGGTTTCGTAATAGGCAAAAATATCGATTTACCTCGGATCATTATTTTTGGCTTGGTTATCGGGATCGTCAGTTCATTGGCAGGTTCTATCGTCCCCGGGGAAATTCCCGACCAAACATCCGAGGCATCATTAATTGAGATGATAATCGGAATCTGGATACTGGCGAGCATAGCCGAAGAGGTTTTCACAAGAGGACTGATCCAGGGATATCTCAGTCCCTTAGTCGGGTTTGGGGTTTCATTTATGGGATTCCGAATTAGCCTGCCCGTGCTGATAAGCGGCTTATTTTTTGGTTTGATGCACTTAGGGATATTAAGCACAGGAGCTGATTTATTTCCCGTAGTAACAATTGTGGTATTTGCAGCTTTACTGGGTTTTGCAGCAGGTTATCATCGCGAGACATCAGGAAGCCTGATCCCCGCTATAATAATTCATATCTGCGGAAATATCGGCGCTTGGTTACCGAATGCGATTTTTAGGCTGTAGTATTATCTGCAGTATTCAATAATTTTAGAGCCGGAAAAGCGACAAAATAGGGAAATGTACGTCTTGCTCGAGTTAGTTTGCGAAAATGATCGGCCTTCCTGTTTATTTTAGCCTGTATTATTCACAAATATCGAAATCGGCAGCGGAAGCACACCGGAGGCGCGTAAACCTTGTGCTTCCGGCGTTTTTTGTAATCTTCAATTGCAAACCGTAAATGAACTGCTTCAATTGAACTCCCGAAGGCTTGCAATCTGTTTCATAACCTCATAAAGATTGCTTCGTCGCTTTGCTCCTCGCAATGACAGAAATAGAGGCCATTGTAAATCCCGAGATCTGCCGAGGGTGCGGCAGTCACTTATTCTCATACAATGCCTTAAAATAGGATTCTGAGACAGATGGTCAGTCCCCTGCTTTTAGGCTGGTAATCTGATTTAGACTTCCTCAGCCAGCAATTCTTTTATCTTTTCTTCAAGCTGTTTTTCCGCCGACGGGTTCAATCCCACGAATCTCATAACTTCTTCGAATTCGGGATTAATCAAGACCGTGGTCGGCATAGCCGTAACCCCGTATTCCCCGGGAACATTACTTCCCAGCGCTACCACGTTTTTGTACTCCACATCATATTTATCCAAAAGCTGTCGGAATGCCGGAATATCGACATTTCTGTCCAGATTCACCCCGATCAGCACAAATCCCTGATCGCGATATTTCTTATCAAGCGATGCCAGGAAAGGCATTGCCTTTTTGCAAGGGGGACACCACGAAGCCCAGAAATCCAGCAGGACAGGCTTCCCTTTAAGACTGGAGAGCGTAAACTCGTTCCCGTTAAAATCCTTAAGAGTAAAGTCATGAACCTGGTTACCGGATGCAGATTCTGTGGAAGCCGCACTACTCTCAGAACGGCTGCTTTCAATCCCATCCTGCCCTCCCCCGCAAGCCGCAAAAACCAGAGACAAGGCAAAAACAAATAATACGAGAATATTCAGGCTGAGTTTTTTCACTATCGTACTCCTTCAATGTATAGAATTATCATTTCTTTGCGAGATGACCATCTCGGTTAAGCGCCTCATGAGAAGCCGGTCGTTCCGCAACTGGCGGAATTGGAAGAACCGGCGCTCGCCTGCGGAGGCGCACAACAGGAAACTATCCGCTCCGCCCTGGATTTACATTTGGGGCATTCGGCGGGTTCGTCCCGTTTGCCGAGATTGCGAAGTTCCTCGAATTTGTTACCGCAAGTACTGCATTTATATTCATAAATCGGCATTCTTTCACCCTTTACTGTAGTTATTTTTCATCCTGAATCGGAATTGAATTAGAAAACCAATGTCCTATAATCCTATGTTATTAAATCTCGATTTTGAAATTCGCAAGTCATTTTTTACGAAGTATAAGTTTAAACTTTTCCGCTTTAGTAATGTTCCCGTTGACCGATCGCCTCAGACGACTGAATAGGTTAATATTTCACTTTGCATCAAGGACGCTATCACCTTACCGATTTATTATATGATGACGAAATTCGGGAAACGATTCATTTTATGAGCAAAATTCTAATAGTTGATGATGAGCACAGCATGTGTCAGTTCATGGAAATTATGCTGGCGAAGGAAGGATACAATGTCATATCGGAGCCTTCGGCTAAGAAAGTCCTTGAACTTCTCGACAGCTCCGAAAGCGATGAGTTGGATCTTGTTATTGCGGATCTTATGATGCCGGAAATGTCCGGGATCGACCTGCTGGAGAAGACCAAGAAAACAAAACCGGATCTGGACTTCATAATAATGACAGCATTCGGTTCGATAGAATCGGCGGTAGAAGCTCTTAAGAAGGGGGCGACTGAATATATCACCAAACCGTTCCAGGTTGATGAGGTCAAACATACAATCAAGAAGTGCCTGGAAAAACGGCGAGTAATCCACGAAAACCGTGAGCTGCGAAAGAAACTCTCCGAGTCCGGGGGATTAGCGAAATTTATCGGGAGTTCATCCAAAGTAGTTGAATTAAAGCGAATGGTGGAACGTATCGCGGTAACCGACAGCACGGCGCTTATCAAGGGAGAGTCCGGATGCGGTAAGGAGTTGATCGCCAAAGCAATACATGACCTGTCACCCCGCGCTGATAAGCCGTTCGTCTCTATAAATTGCGGAGCATTGCCGGAAACCCTTCTGGAATCCGAACTCTTCGGCTACAAAAAAGGGGCGTTCACCGGCGCTAATAGGGATAAAATCGGATTGATCCAAACAGCGGACGGAGGGAGCTTCTTTCTGGATGAATTAGGTAACATGCCTTTATCCATTCAAGCTAAACTCCTGCGGGTAATAGAGCAAATGGAAGTCGCTCCTTTGGGCGATACAAAACGGGTGCCGGTAAATGTAAGACTGATTGCTGCCACCAATGCCGACCTTGAATCGGTTGTGGAATCCGGTGATTTTCGCGCTGACCTTTTCTATCGCCTTAATGTGCTGCCGATTTTAATCCCTCCTTTAAGAGAACGTACCGAGGATATTCCCGCTTTAGTCTCCCATTTTGTTAAGCGCAGCTGCGAAAAACTGGGTTGCGGAATAAAACGTTTTTCCGAGAGCGCTCTGAGCGCTTTAATGGAGTATGATTGGCCAGGCAATGTCCGCGAGCTGGAGAATGCCATTGAGCAAGCGACGCTTTTGTCCGCCGGTGATGTAATCAATAAAAATGATCTTTCCAATTGTATCAAAAAGGGCGATAAAAAGGAAGTTGCTGCATCAAAGGATTCCGTATTAACTCCTCCGTTGAATGTTATGGAAGAAGCATATATTCTCTATGTCCTCAACCAAACCGACTGGAATAAAACCAAAGCCGCCAAAGTACTCGGCATAGACGCCTCTACGCTTTACCGCAAAATCGACCGATATAAACTCAAGGAGAAAGCGCAAAGGTGAAGATTGAGAAAGACTGTCGTTAAACCCATTGAGTATCCAGTTTCGAGCCGGGTTAAGTCGAACAAAGCTATAGAATCCCTCAAGTCGCGGTTTTATCAACACCCGAATTTCGTGGGGCTCAGCTTGTCAACCGCAGTATTTATTCTATATTTATATAACCTCTGTCCTACCGTATATTTCTGGGATTCGGCTGAGTTGACATCCGCTTCTTATACTCTGGGTCTGCCGCATTCCCCCGGTTTTCCTTTTTATATTCTTTGGGGACGGCTGATAAGCCAGCTTCAGTTTGCAAATCCTGGTTTCGGGATGAATCTCTTCTCCGCGGTCTGCGCCGCGGCTGCAGTTTTCGTCCTTTTTCAGATTGCTCGAAATATCGTGGCGATCTACGGCCGAAATTCGCGAACGAACCTGACAAACTGGCAGTATTTTACCGCCGCCTTTCTGCTCCTGTTCGCAGTCAGCTTCTCCGCCTTGTCCCAGTCAGTTCGAGCTGAGGTCTATTTTCCGAATCTATTGATTATATCTCTGGCATCATATTGCGCCATAAAAGCCAATCTCAATAGGGCAAATTCAATTCGATGGGCTATAGGAAGTCTTTACCTTGTAGGTTTGGGGACGGGAATTCATCATCTTACAGTCCTGTTGATTGTTCCGGGACTGCTTCTTTTACTTCCAATTCGCAGAATACTGAATTCGCCGGCTCTGGTCATCACTTGTGTTACGGCGTTTTTGGTCGGTGTTTCGAATATACTATATATTCCCATCCGGTACCTCGCCGGAGCAGAATATTTCTGGGGTGATGCGTCCAGTATTGGTGGAGTATTGGCTATTCTAACTTCCTCCGATTTTGGGGCTCCGGCTAATACTTTTACTCTTAATCACTTATCCGATCTGGTCGGTTTTGGTTTTTCTCTTCTCTGGCAGCAATTGGGATTCCTGGGACTTACGAGCGCCATAGTCGGGATCTGGGCATTATCCAAGCGAATTCCCGGGATAACCATTGGGCTATGTTTGATTCTCTTATGTAATTTGGTTTCTATAATATTCTTTGAAGAATATTTCTATAGCTATCTTGACCTTCATGGTTACCTGCTGGCTTCAGTTGCGATTTTATTCCTTCTGGCTGGGGTAGGCTGTACTATAATTTTTCACCGGGTAATCGGCGCTCCGATTTTTATTAGCCCCAGACAAAAAAATGCCGTGCTGGTATTTAGTTTGCTCATTATTTCGGCTATGGCGCTAAAAACAACTGACAGCTTATCATTTTCATTGAGAAACTATATTGCAGCTGAAGAGATGGCTAACAGGCTTTGTCAACCTCTAAATGCCAAAAGCATCGTGGTTTGCAGCTCGGTAAATTCGAAGTTTCTCATAGATTATAAGAAGGTTACCGATGAAAGGTACAAGGAAATTACGGTAATCGACCTGGGGTTGCTTCAAAGGGAATGGTACAGAGAGAAGATGACGAATCGATTCTTCGAGAACTCTCGAAATGCCGTAACATCTAAGGAGCTGCTGGAAGAAATCATATCCGAAAATAACAGCGATTTATATATTGAATTCTCCCCGGCATTATTGTCGATTTCTTCCAATCTTAAGCCGGATGGTATCTTATACAAGTACTCCTCACGGGAATCCGAGACCGCGGATCAGGCTCCGCTGGATATTTTCCCATGGATCGAAGGCGACCCGGAATCATCCAGATTATACGCTGAATGGCTTCTCAACCGATGGGTATTTTTCTACTCGCGCCGCGAGAGTATCTTAGCTGACAGCGTACACTCCGCTTTAACTAATATCGATAGACACTCATCCGATATAATAGAAGAATATCGGGCAATCCTCGATACATCAGGGGATTATCAAAAATGAGAAAAAAAATCGGAAATCAAAGAGGTTTTACGCTAACCGAGTTGATGATAGTTGTCGTGATAATCGGAATTTTAGCGACACTGGCGATTGGCAGGTTTTCATCGGTTGCTACAAACGCAAAGCAAGCGGAGGCAAAAGGAATCCTCAAACAGATTTATGTTCTGGAGAGGGCATATCTCCAGGAATATGAGGGCTACTGGCCCTCCGATGGTTCCACTATCATCGCCGACTCCACCGAAGCGAACCGCAACAATTTCAATATGCTCTCGCTCAGCGTGGAAATCATGGCAAATGCCAGATACTCCTACGCCTTAACCGGTAATCCCGCGTCGTTTACGGTGGTGGCAACAGCGACGGGATTGGATGATGACGCTACCCAGGATATTTGGCGGATCGATCACAACGGCATTCTGACATGCGTGTCGGATGACGTGCGGGATTAACCATTGCATTTTGCAAATTACAACGATTTTGGACGGCTAAAAGGCTGAAATTTCAACAAGAATTGTCGATAGATTATAAGAAGATGAAAATAACCTGCTGCAAAATATGGGATTATAAAATTAACCGGGATTACCGAGCGATTGGCAGCGAAATTGCATTAATCCCTACAGGCGAATATGAAAACAACTCACAAAACAAATAGGAGGCTGAAATGTTAAGTAAATTCCGTATCAATCACAACCAGAAAGGTTTCACACTCATCGAGTTGATGATTGTAGTTGTCATTATCGGTATTTTGGCGGCGCTGGCAATCCCGAGATTTATGCAGGCAACAACCAAGTCCAAGCAGTCCGAAGCCAAGCAGCTTTTAAAGCAGGTTTACACTATGCAGCGCGCTTACAGGCAGGAGTTTGATACTTACGCCTGTAACGGTATCACCGCTGATGCTGACAATCCGAACACTTTCGCTACGATAGGAGTTGAAATACAGTCGTCAGCCCGTTATTCCTATGTGATGACGGCGGCGGCTAATACCTTTACCTGCGTTGCCACAGGAAACCTTGACGATGACGCCACAAATGACGTATGGCAAATCGACCAGGACGGAGCGTTGACTAATACCACAAATGACGTGGATAGTTAATCCATAATCTTCTCACGAAAGCCGGGGCGAATGCTCCGGCTTTTTCTATTTAAAGGACAGTTCTCCGAAATGGATATTATCACCGTAAATCACCAATTATCAACCTTTCTTCCGATAGTCTTTTTCGCTTTCGGATTAGTGCTGGGTAGTTTTTTCAATGTTTTAATTCACCGTATACCCAATGGCAAATCCCTAATACATCCTTCATCTTCCTGTCCGCGCTGCAGCGAACCGATAAAACCGTACGACAATATACCCATCTTTAGCTACTTGATCTTGCGCGGAAAATGTCGTCATTGCGGCGCTGTAATTAGCTGGCGTTATCCCATTGTGGAGCTGCTGAGCGGACTCATGTTCGTTTGGTGTTATTACTATTTCGGATTAAGTTTGCAGATTATCCCGGCTATCATGATGGTTTCCATAATGTTGGTGATTACTTTCATCGATATCGACAAGTTGATAATTCCCGATAAAATCACATTTCCCGGAATGCTCTTGGGGCTTTTATTCTCGCTCTTACCGGGGGGATTATCAATAGGTGAGTCGGTTATCGGATTGGTAGTCGGCGGCGTAGTACTTTATTTGATTGCGCTTCTCGGAAGCCTGGCATTCAAGAAGGATGCGATGGGAGGCGGAGATATCAAACTCGCCGCGGTAATCGGCGCATTCTTGGGCTGGCAGGGAGTGCTGATAACATTGATACTTTCCTCGCTGGTCGGTTCTGTGATAGGTTTATTTGTCATATCTTTAAGCTCCAAAAACGGTAAAAAAGCAACTCACACCATCCCCTATGGACCATTCTTAGCCCTCGGCTCAATTATCGCCCTTTTTTTCGGCAACGACCTGCTGCGGTGCTATGCTGATTATCTGCGTGGATTTTAACCAAAATTCTAATCTTCTAACCCGGATAATTCATGAAACCCATTAATCCGTAGCCGAAGGTTTGCCCGCCTCAGGAGGGTTCACGCGCTTCTGGCGCGCTTGCCATTCAGGATCACAGAACTATGTGCTGTGATCCCCAAAAGGCTCATCCGGCTAAGATCGTTTCGAATTCTCGTGATAATGATTTACTTGAGATTGTAAGGAATATTTCTGAATAACCACCGCCTACACAAATACTGCGGGGCTCTTAATGAATTCTATATCTACAACCATTATTATATAGCCCGCCTTTAATACCCTGGTTCTTTCAATGAATTAAGGATGCGGATATAACTCTCATAACGGACATCCGCGATTTTATTATTCTCGACCGCCTGCGCTACCGCGCATCCCGGTTCTTTATAATGAAAACAATCCCGGAACTTACATTCATCGGCATAGGGAGTAAATTCCTCGAAGTAGTCGCCAAGTTCCTTTTTGGTAATATTCCATAATCCCAATTCTTTGAGTCCCGGTGTGTCGGCAACGAATGCGTCTTTGCCTATCGGATACATGGTGATTGAGGTGGTGGTGTGCCGTCCCTTTTTGGTGGCATGGGAAACCTGTTTGGTGGCGATGCCTAAGCCCGGATGTAATATATTCAGAAGCGATGACTTACCGACACCCGAGTGTCCGATAAATACTGAAATGGTGTTGGAAATAGCGTCGGTAAGTTTATCCATACCCTCGCCGGTAATAGCGCTGGTGGGAATAAACTCATAACCGATATCGGCATACAGCTTTTCCCAGAATTCGAGATTGAAATTGATATCCAGGTCGATCTTATTCAGTACTATAATCGGTTTTAACCCGCCTTTTAAAGCCGAAACCAGCATACGATCAACCAAACGAGGTTTGAATGGAGGTTCGTCTATACTGCTTACAATCACGGCTGTCTCCAGGTTGGCTATAATAACCTGTTCCTTACGGCCATCGGAACCGACCTCCTGGCGGGATATTTTACTGAGGCGAGGATGAATTCGGTCGATCAAATTGCCGTCTTTGTTCTCGATTATATCAACTTTGTCCCCCACGACCGGAAACATCTTACCATTTTCAGCCACACGATACCTGCCGCGATAGTAGCAATCTACCACCTCGCTGTCTATCATCACTTTAAAGGATGATCCCAGTGCTTTTATAATTATACCGGTGCGTATATCCATTTCCTGCCCTTTGTTTTTTTATTCCCCATTATTCCTGTGCATTTACGGCGATCCTGCATAATATAAAAATACGGGAGAGATGTGTCAAGATTCGAGTTGGAAGAACGCCATCAAGGAATTGGATATCAATCACTTAGGAGGTCTTCCTGGGAAGGAGATTTAGTATTGATATATTTATCGCCGAAATAGAAAAAGCGATCGCGCAATTTGATATAAGCCGACCATTCCGCCCCTTCTTCGGCTTCCTTTTCTATAATCTTCTGATAAGCATTGACCTGGCTATCAATCTGATCAACCAAATGCAGGATTACAGCCTCCAGGGTGCAGGGAACTACGGGTGAACCATGTTCACGCTCTCCCTGGTGAGATAAGATCAAGTGACCGATTTCCGATGCCAGATTTTCGGGGAATCCATCGATTTTCTCGATGGCGGACATTACAACATGATAACCGATTGATATATGACCTTCCAGACGCCCCTTGGTTGTATAATCGATATTACCGGTAACACCCAGTTCGTAGATTTTGCCGATATCATGCAATAATACACCGCAGAGCAGGAGGTCTCTGTTGCACTTCGGGTAGACCTTTGTGAGGTCATCGGCGATCTGCAGCATGTATAATGTATGCTGCAGCAGCCCCCCGATAAATGCATGATGCCATTTCTTCCCCGCAGGTATCCGCCTGAACGATTCAGAGAATTCCGCATCATCAAAAAAACTATAAAGCAGCTTTTTTATCTGTTCATTCCCTATCGATTCTATCTTTGAGGTGAGTTTCTCCCACATTTTATCAATGCCGTGAACAGATTTTGGAATGAAGTTCTCGATATCAATATCCCCCTGAAAAGGTTCAATGCTGTTCAGGTTGACCTGGATTTTATTCTGATAAGCGGAAGCTATTCCATTGACATGGACAATTTCTCCGGGTTTAAGTTTATTCGCAATTTTCGGTTCACAGTCCCAGAGAACCCCGTTCACGCTGCCGCTGCTGTCCCCCAATTCCACATCAAGTTTGAATCCCTTGGAATAGGAATTCAAGGATACGGATAGCAGGGCATAGGGCGAATCGATCGCATCGCCATATTTAATATTCTTTATCATTAACCTATTCATCCGACTATGATAATATCAACTAACATATTGCTATGTCAAGATAAATGCGGTATTAAGGGGAATGATCAAAAAGTATTTGTAAGCATATAAATCAGGATGTAATTTCGTATAACCTGTTATGACCAAAATCGCTACCAGGTACATATTAGCCGAACATATCGGGCCGTTCTTTTTCGGATTCGTGGTTATCAACTTCGTGTTGATAATGGATTTTATCCTTAAAATCCTGAACCTGATTCTCTCCCGCGGCCTGCCGACTTTAGTGATTCTGGAAGTATTCGTGCTAAACCTGGCATGGATGCTGGCGCTTTCGGTGCCGATGTCAGTCCTGGTGGCGGTATTGATGGCATTCGGCAGATTGTCAGCCGACATGGAGATTACCGCATTCAAAGCCAATGGAGTGCCGTTTTACCGGCTGCTTCTCCCCGTTCTTATCGTAGCCGCTATAATTGCGGGCGGTATGATGCTTTTTAACGACAAAATATTGCCGGAATCCAATCACAGGGCGAGAGTACTTATGTCCGACATTACCCGTAAGAAGCCGGCGTGGAATATCGAACCGGGCGTTTTTATTGATGCTTTTCCGGGGTATAATATTCTGATACAAAAAGTACATGAAGATCAAATCCATATCGAGGGTGTTACGATTTATGATAAAAAAAACAGGCAGACTCCCAGAACTATCGTCGCCAAACGCGGTACAATAGGATTTCTTGATGACCGCAGCACGCTCAAGATCGACCTGGAGAATGGCGAAATTCACGAAAGAGACGAAAAAGAACCGGATAAATATCGCAGGCTGAAATTCAAGAACCAGAGCCTTTATATCGAGAATGCAGGCAATCAGCTGGTGCGCAGCGATTCCAAATTCCGGGGTGACCGAGAGAAAAGCGTCTCAATGATGAAACAGGATCAAAAGGAGTTAACCGAAAAAATCGACAATGCTTACGAAGACATCAAAACAAGAATGGAACAAGCGTTTGCTCTAATAGAAGGAAGCAATGGGGACGAACCGGTTTCTGATATCAATTACCGCCTTGATGCTTCGGCTGCCTTGAATAAATTCCGGAATCAGGTTAAAAAGCTCGGCAAACAGATAGGATACGAAGAACAGAACATTGATTCCTGGGAAAGACAATATAATGCATTGGCAGTCGAGATTCACAAGAAGTTCGCTATCCCAGTCGCTTGTATAGTATTTGTGCTGCTGGGCGGACCGTTGGGAGTGATGGCGCGTAAAGGAGGTATGGGTACCGGCTTGGGATTGAGTCTGCTGTTTTTTATACTCTACTGGGCGTTTCTTATCGGCGGCGAGGAGTTGGCAGATAGAACACTGATTTCACCATTTGTGGCTATGTGGAGCGCGAATATACTCCTTGGATTAACCGGAATCTACCTCTTGATTAAGACCGTCAAAGAATCGGTATTCATCCGGTTCAGCGTACCCAAGATATTTATGAAGAGGCTGCCGTTCAATGTTGTGGATAAGGAACAGAATTGAGGATATTAGATAGATACATAGCCAGAAGTTTCCTCTTTACCCTGGGATTTTCCCTTTTTGCGTTTATCTCCATTTTTCTCGTGGTGGATCTGATCGAGAATCTGGATAAATTTATAGACAGGGGAACCGGCATCGATATAATTGGAATATATTATCTCAATTTCATACCGTTTATTGTCGTGCTGACCCTGCCGGTAGCTATGTTGCTTTCCACGCTATTTTCATTGGGGCTTCTCGCCAGGAATTTCGAACTGACCGCCATGAAAGCCAACGGCATCTCGCTTTATAGAATTATTGCGCCGGCGCTGATTATCGGATTATTTGTCAGCGCCGCGCTCTTTTTTATTGGCGATGAGATAGTATCCGAGAGCAACCGTCGGAAGTCGGAGATAAAGGCGGAGTATCTGGATAGGCGGTCTTTGGAATCAAAGGCGATAACAACTGATCTTTTCGTGGAAGGCTCCAATGGGGCGATTTACTACCTTGCCAATTATGATCCCAACAAAAGAGTAGGAGCCAATATCCTGATCCAGAGGATCGCGGGGGATAGGGTAACTGAATCAATAGAGGCTGAGAAAATGCGGTATATCGAATCGGGATGGATTGCGGAAAACGGTACCCGAAGGGTATTCATGGCGGACACGGCAACCACGCCCAACACTTTCGAACGATTTGATAAGCTGATCCTGACGGATTTCGATGAACCTCCGGAGGCGTTTGAGAAGCTTAAAGTTAGCCCATCCGATATGACCTTCACCGAGCTGAAGAAACTGATAGCGCTCAAAAAGAGATTGGGCAAGGATGTAGCACGGGAGACGGTGGAACTCCACCTGAAAGTTTCTTTTCCGCTGATTAATTTTATTATTGTTATGCTTGGAGCGCCCCTGGCATCCAGCCCCCGTAAGAGCGGCGCGGCGGTGGGATTCGCCGCTGCAATCGCTATCAGTTTTATCTATTTCACCATAATCAGAGCCTGCCAATCATTGGGACAAAACCACCAACTCCCCCCGGAACTTGCCGCCTGGCTGGGGAATATACTTTTTTTCTCGGTAGCGATTGTGTTGATGCTCCGGGCGCATAAGTGAAAAAACGTCATTGCGAGCGGAGCGAAGCA
>CAZLVS010000027.1:0-29914 GCA_964563085.1 uncultured Ignavibacteria bacterium
AAAAATCGCTCTTTTCATAAAGAACCTCCTGAGCAAATTGTTAGACGATATAATGAACAATCTTTTTTTATCCATGTCAGAGAGAACAGCCCTTCATAACCTTGGCGGGGAAGTCAATCAATGTAAGGGTTAGCGGTAACATAAGCACCAGAATTTCGACTGTCAAGTGGAATTTCTACATGGTGTCAGCTTTCGTAGGTCAAGACCCCTGCGGTCTTGACTCTTACCTGCAGGGCAGGCTATTTCCTCTCTATTCTCCTCTCCAGAGGGGTATTTGGATTCCTGCGGAATCTGTAAACGCGGCGTCAACTCGCCGTACCTGACGCCTTTTCTGTCGAGTGAGGGCAGCCGACAACACATTGAAAGTACCCGCCGATACGGGACAGACGGGGACGTCCGCCGTGCACAAACATGGCGCCGGATTGCTTCGCTTTCCCGATGTGATCGGGGCAATGACGGTTTTGACCCAATGTCGGGTTTCTCACTTCGTTCGGAACCCGACCTACGGCGCTATCGCCGAATTCCGGAACCTGACCAACATTTTTCTCGCAATGACTTCGGGTGACCTCGATATGATCCCGAAGTGTGAGGGACAAGCCTGAGCGCTTACCGACAGTTTTGTTACACTAAACCGGCTGGATTCACCTAAAATTACTTCAATAAAACCATTCTGCGAGTCGTTCTCTTTCCCTCCGCGGTTAACCTGTAAAAATATAACCCGGATGCTTCTTCGGACGCATCCCAGATAATGTTGTGCTCTCCCGAGGCTTGATACTGATTCACCAACATGGAGATGCGTTGTCCCATGACATTGTAGACTTCAAGCCGAACATCGGAGCCTCTCTCTAATGTATAGGAGATGGTTGTACTGACATTGAAGGGATTGGGATAACAGTTTAACAAATCCGGTCTTTCCATAGTCGCTTCCGATGATTGACCGAACCATCCGGAGAGATTCCATTCGTCCGGTCCGCTTTCAGCCTGACCGGTTACCGTGAATTCAAACCAGGTCGAATCCTCTATCGTACTCTGGAAATCTCCGCAGTAAGCAATGTACTTGTAGGCTCCAGAGGGAGCAAATCCCGGTACGTTTTGAGTGACGCCGGTAGTTAAAGTCTGGTTGGGAGCTGCGTAAATATTGTTAATCCGCATTAAAGGACCATACATACCATAGTCCGGTACATCCAGCATAATCCATACGTCTGTGGTCTGTCCACCATCGGAGTTGTTAGTCAGGACACCGGTGTATGTGAACGAGCCGCCCGGAGGGACACTGATCGGGGGATCATCGGGTATCATATCGATCGCCAGATCGCCGACGGTATAAGTTTGAAGCCGCGCACCATAGGTGTCCTGGTCGCCATTGCGCCAGTCGGTCCAGGCTAAGTTGGCGATGCCGTTGCGGACATCCAATCCGCTATATTCACCGATTAAGCCCGCCAGCATAGTGGATGGATCGCTGGATACGGTGGTTACGCGCACATTCTCAGTCCAGGTCGCACCGGCATCGAAAGACTGGGTAAGATAGATATCATACTTGAGGTTGCCGGGATCCAATCTGCGGTCGTAGAACATGACTGTAATCACGCCGTTTTCATCGACAACCAGCCAGGGATGGAACTGATCGCGACCGTTACCATAGGTATCATCATTTAAGCGAACAGGTGAACTCCAGGATGAGCCTTGATTGGTCGAACGGCGGAAATAGATATCATTGTCGCTGCCTACTCTATCCATGTATGCAACATAAAGATTCCCATGGTTTTCGCCTCCGGTGATATCGGCATCCAATGCCGGGAATGAAAATACCCAGATACTGCCGTTTATATAATCGCTGGCGGTATAGATATTCGATATGGTAATATCACTGCCCCAGGTGGCTCCGCCATCGAACGAACGGTCAAGTTTGATCTGGTCGTAGTAACTAACCCAGGCGATATAAACTATTCCGCCGGCGCCAACCACCGGAACCGGCCATTGGACAGAACTCCAGTCGGAGACATTGACCGGATCGGTCCAGGTTATGTTGCCGTCGGTGGAACGGATCACTTTGATATTTGTAGGATACCAGAATCTCGTCCAGGCGATATAAAGGCTGCCCTGATAAGGCGAATCAGGAGCGCGGTCGCAAGCCATCAACTCCTTATCTTCAAAAACATTAGGAACTCCGTCGATCGCCAGCGTCGGAGTGCCCCAGGTTGCCCCGCCATCGGAAGATTTCCACACTTCGAATCCGCTGTAGGATTGATCCGGTTCGTAGGCTAAGGTGACTGCATAGAAATTACCATTGACATCATTGGTCAGCCCCGGATCGGAATGCCAGGGTCTGCCGTAGACATCAAAGAGCTCATCCGTCCAGGTATAACCGCCGTCGGTTGACCGTCCGATACCGACACGACGGTAGCCGAGACGGAAATCGCGCCAAACCGCAACCACATTATTCGGATCTGTGGGATTGATACGAAGCTGCTGTTCGTTCTGAATTTGTCCCGAATTATCGGAATTAATCCGCACATTAAGAGTATCATCAAGCGGCGCAATCGGATTGGGATTGGGAACGAAATAATCTGGCTGGAGGAAGTTATGCGGGGTCATCCATAAATTGTTAACATCATGCTCGAATTCGGCTGCGGTAACCGCAATCGAAAAGGAGAGCGCTACCAGGCATAAAAGCGTAACTGTTTTGTTCATGGGATTTCTCCATTATGAATCGGTTTAGTTTTCTTTCCTTCATTACCACTTGCAGAAATACCTTATCTGTTTCCCCTCCGCTTAAATAAAGCCTATTTCATGGCGATTGTCAAGCGGGAATGTTGGCATTACCCCTACCCCGCTTAAGTAGAAAAAACAGTTGAATCAACAACCCTATTCGAAGTATAATTAGTCGAACACAAGAATGCTGAAATGAACGAAGATCTTCAAAAATCCTATATTGACTACCTGCGGTTAGAGCGTGGCCTTTCAGCCCTCAGCTGCAGCGTATATTCGAAAGCGGTCGAAGAGCTGGCTGAATTCCTCAAACCGAGGGGAGTTGACTATTCCGAGGTCGATCAAAAAATACTGGGGGGATTTCTTGAGCATTTGTTTAAGAAGAGGCTGTCTCCGTCAAGTGTGGCGCTGAAAATATCGGCTCTTCGTTCGTTCTTCAGTTTTCTTCATCAAGAGATGTATGTAAAGCTCAATCCGCTGGATAATATCGATTCACCGAAATTAACCCGTAAGCTGCCGGTGGTTCTGAGTATTGAGGAAATGAACAGCGTCCTTAACCAGGATTTCCCGGAGGAACGAATGGGTATTCGCGATAAGGCGATAATGGAGTTTTTCTACTCATCCGGCGCGCGTGTTTCGGAAGCTATTAACGTGAAAACAGACGACATCCTTTATGATCTGCATACGGTTCGTCTTTTTGGTAAAGGCGGAAAGCAGAGATTAGTTCCTTTGGGAAAACCATGTTTGGAAGCCATAGAAAACTATGTTGAAGCGGCGCGCGGGAGTTATACCGGTGATAGGTCAAAAAACTATCTGTTTTTGTCTTCCCATAAGAAACCGTTCACACGGGATACTTTATTCAAATTAATCAAGAAATACGTAAAAAAGGCGGGTATTAAAAGGGAGGTCTCTCCGCATACGTTCCGGCATTCTTTTGCCACTCATCTTCTTGAAGGCGGAGCAGATTTGAGGGCGGTTCAGGAGATGTTGGGACATGCCGATATTTCTACTACGGAGATATATACGCACATTGACAGAGAATACCTTAAGGAAATCCACGCAATATACCATCCCAGAGCAAGATCAGGCTAAAAATGCATCCGAATCAAGGGCAAAGTTATCTCCAAAATATAATATTGCCCTTTTTCATGACCAGATGTCTTCCAGAAACAGGTTGTACAATTGCTTCGGTAAGGGCAAAGTATCGGTGTATCAATTTGAGACACTGGAACAGCTGCATCAGAACAACTGCCGGTATCATCCGGATATCATTTTCTTCGCTGTAGAAGATGATTTGAGTCAATTAATTAAATTGATACATGATATAAAAAGCCATCCAACCTTACATTTGATTCCATTAGTCGTGTATACTCCTGATCCCGCAAAAAATGATGTTATGGAATTATATGAAATCGGTGTTGACGAGATTTTCATGGGGGAATGGGATGCTGAAATTATCAATGTCAAACTGAAAGCACTGTGCTTTAGAAGCAAACGGGATATCGGCACCAACCCATCATCGGGATTACCGGGCGCTTCGGCGATTGAGGCTGACGTTGAGAAAAGGATCGTCAATAACGAGGATTTTGCTGTTTGCTATGTGGATTTGGATAACTTTAAGGCTTATAACGACTATTATGGTTACGTTTACGGCGACAAAGTAATTCGAATGGCGGCGACTATTATCCGCGATACCGTTTTCGATCTGGTTAAGGACGGATTCGTAGGGCATATCGGCGGCGATGATTTCGTGTTTATCGTTCCCAACGACAAGGCAGTTATCGTTTGCGAGAATATTATAGCGATCTTTGACAAAATGATAATTGCTAAATACGAGGAAGCCGATATCGAGAAGGGATTTATAAAGGTAGCCAATCGAGCCGGTAAAATGGAGAGATTCCCGATTATGACTATCTCGATTGCGGTGTTCCCGCGGCAAAAAATTAACTTCACGCACCTCGGCGAGATCTCGCACATGATGGCAGACCTTAAGAAATACGCAAAATCATTCCCCGGTTCAAATTATCGTATTGAAAGACGCGCGAAGTATTAACGTATGCCTGCACTAAATTAAATATACTGTCGGGCGGCAATAACCGAAAGCATAGGCGTCATTGCGAGGAGCGAAGCGACGAAGCAATCTCACCCTCTGGAGAGGGAAGTAAGGATGGTTTCTACTTCAATAATACCATCCGCTTTACTATTGACCTATCATCCGCTCTCATTTTATAAAAATATATCCCGCTGGGATAATCCGCGGTATCCCAGGTTACAGCGTGTATGCCCGCATTCACAGGTTCATCTATCAGTGTCACCACGGTTTGTCCCAGAAGATTATATACCGACAGCTTTACATTATCATGCACCCCAAGAAAAAAACCGGTATGCAGCTCTAAAAAGAGTTATCTTCAGGCGAGCGGGAGGGGGCGAGCCCGAAGATAAAAAGGAGCAAAAATGCTGCTTGTCGTTCTATAAAAGAATGAGTGTTAACAAATAATACTCAATACTGTCCCCGAATTCTTAACAATACAAATATAATACAAATTCTTTAATAATCAACGGGGATTATGTTGAAATCCGATGACTTGCGACCGCTTCAGTTTACACTAATATCCCCGCAATACATGCGGTGGTGAATGATGCGAATGCGCCGGCGATCATCGCTCGTACGGCGAGCTTTGCCAGGTCGGGGCGTCTTGACGGAGCGATTCCGCCGATTCCGCCCAACTGAATACCGATCGAGCCCAGGTTAGCGAATCCGCATAGCGCGTAAGCGCCGATTATCTGGGTGCGCGGTTCCAGAACCGATGACAACTCCTGCAATTTCATGTACGCCACGAATTCGTTTATCATCAATTTCGTACCCAATAAATCGCCGAAACGCGCCGCATCTTCCCAGGGAACTCCCATCAAGAAGGCGACAGGCGCGAAAACTTTGCCGAAGATCGCAGCAAGAGTCAAATCCTCGTGAATCTGAGTAAGTCCCAGGTTGATTAAAGCAACCACCGCTAAAAAGGCAATCAGCATGGCGGCTACGTTCAAAGCCAACCGCAATCCGTCGGAAGCTCCTCTTGCCGCCGCTTCGATACCGTTTCTATCCACTTTTTCCAGACTGACTTTCACCTCTCCTTTGGTTGCCGATTCCTCGGTTTCAGGGAAGATTATTTTAGCCATCAATAGCGCTGCGGGCGCCGACATAACGCTTGCCGCCACCAAATGCCCTGCTATATCGGGAACCGATGCTTTTAACAGCCCCACATAAGCGGCAAGAACACTTCCGGCGATAGTAGCGAATCCGCTGGTCATTATTGCTGTCAGTTCTGAATGGGTCATCTTCTCAACAAACGGCTTAACTACTAATGGCGCTTCGGTTTGCCCCACGAAAATATTGGCGGCGCAGGATAACGATTCCGATCCGGAGGTTTTCATTGTTTTCGCCATCAGTTTAGCTATGACCAAAACCAGCTTCTGCATCACTCCGTAGTGATAAAGGATAGTCATCAGGCAGGAAAAGAAGATGATGGTTGGTAAAACATTAAAGGCAAAAAACGCCAAACCGTTATCAACCACCATAGAGCCTTCACGAATGAACTCACCGGTTTCGGGAGAAAGCGAACCGACCGGGGCGAATTGTGTTATAAGATTCCCGAATACGAAACCGGAACCGGCTTTGGTGCACTCCAATATCGCCAGCACGAAATCATTGATTCTTTCGAATACCCATTTACCCGGGGCGGTTTTAAGAATCAGTATCGCGAAAGTTATCTGCAGCCCGAATCCCCAGAAGACCGGTCGCCAACTGATCTTCTTCCTATTAGAGCTAAGAAGAAACGCGAATCCCACCAAAACTACTATACCGAGAATTCCGATAAATCTCTCCATACCACTCCGCCTGTTTTATCAATTTTTGCTATGATAAGAATCTGACACTAATCCGGCAAATGGAATTTTATGTAAGTCGCGCCGCATGGCTTAAGTTCTCGCCTTGAATTGCCGTTTTAATAATAGATTAAACCGGGAGGCGATATTGAGCAGAAAACTGAAAGTGGTCAACGTAGTCGGCGCCAGGCCGAATTTCATGAAAATTGCTCCATTATGGAGAGAGCAAAAGAAACATAGCAACGACTTTGAACCGATTCTTCTGCATACCGGACAGCATTATGACTATCAAATGTCTCAGCGGATATTCGGTGATTTGGATTTGCCCAAACCCGATATCTACCTTAACGTCGGTTCGGGATCCCACGCCGAACAAACAGCAAAGGTAATGATACCGTTTGAGAAATGTCTTCAGGAAATTCATCCCGATTTGGTGCTTGTGGTGGGCGATGTTAATTCCACGCTTGCCTGCGCTGTGGTTGCATCGAAGCTGCACATTCCTGTCGCTCACGTGGAAGCCGGTTTGAGAAGTTTCGACAGAACCATGCCCGAAGAGATTAATCGACTGCTGACAGATCAGCTTGCAGATTATCTGTTTGTCACCGAGAACTCCGCCATTACCAGCCTGTTGAACGAGGGGCGTCCGATCGGCAGGATATTTTTCTCGGGTAATGTGATGATCGACTCCCTGGTGCAGTCAATAAAAAAATCAGACGATGCTATACTCGAAAAGCATAAACTGGATCCTGACGAGTACGCACTGGTTACCCTGCACCGGCCGTCGAATGTCGATGATCCGGAAATCCTTAAAGGGATAATAACCGCACTGATAAGGATTTCGGAATCGGTAAAAGTGATTTTCCCGGTTCATCCCCGGACACGAAAAAATTTCGAGAGCTTTTATCTCGATGATCTAATCAAATCAACCGCAGCTAACCTGATAGTATGCGATCCTCTCGGCTACCTGGATTTTATCGCTTTGGAACGAGATGCAAAAATGGTTCTCACCGATTCCGGCGGCATTCAAGAGGAATGTTGTTATATGAAAATCCCCTGCCTGACCCTGCGGTATAATACCGAAAGACCGGTCACTATAGATTGCGGCTCGAATCAATTGGTCGGCTCCGACCCGGACAATATCGTCAAGCACGCCATGGAGATAATTCATCATCCCCCAACCGAACTTCATACGCCCGACAAATGGGATGGCAGAGCGGCGGTTAGGATAATCGATGAAATTCGCTGGCTATTTGAATTGACACCCAAAACAAAAAAACCGGTATCAGTGAGGGTAACCTGATCTCATGTGCGGTATCGCCGGAATAATCTCCATGGACGGAAAACGTCCTGTCAACAACCTGCTTTTAGAGGATATGATATATATCCAGAGCCACCGCGGACCGGATGAGGGCGGAATCTATATAGATGAAGGGGTAGGACTGGGACATGCTCGATTATCTATCATCGACCTTTCGACCGGCAGTCAACCGATGGCTAATGAAGACGACTCATTATGGTGTGTGTACAACGGTGAAGTATATAACTACATCGAACTGCAGCGCGAACTTAAAAGAAGAGGTCATAGATTTAAAACTTCATCGGACACCGAAGTTCTTATCCACGGCTTTGAGGAAAAAGGCGTAAAAGCATTCGATGATTTCAATGGGCAATTCGCTGTTGCATTCTGGGATAAGCGACGTAAAAAGTTGACATTAGTTAGGGATCGTGTGGGAATTCGCCCCTTACATTACGCTATTATCGATAATCAGCTATTATTTGCATCGGAGATTAAAGCGATATTACTGCATCCCAAATTCCAGGCGCAGCTTGATCCTCAAGCGTTAGACGAAGTGTTCACTTTCTGGTCGGTACTCTCTCCCAAAACTATGTTCAGGGATATCCATGAGCTCCCTCCGGGATGCTTCCTGACATTACAGGATGGTGAAATCGCGATTGAAAAATACTGGCAGCCCGATTTTCCATCTATCGGCAACGAAGACCAAAAACCTCTGCCGGATTTGGTAGAAGAGCTTAAAGAGATTTTGAGGGATTCCACTATAATACGGCTGCGCGCCGATGTGCCGGTGGGCGCTTATCTCTCCGGCGGTCTGGACTCGTCTGCTGGTACCGCATTCATAAGGAATTACACATCGAATCCGCTTAAAACATTTTCGGTCGCATTCGAGGACAAGAATTTCGATGAACGGGATTATCAAGTTAAGTTGTCGAAATTCCTTAAAACAGACCACAGGACAGTGAGATGCAGTTACCAAGACATTGCCAATATGTTCGATAGAGTCATCTGGCATACCGAGAAACCGATCCTGAGGACTGCTCCCGCTCCGATGATGATGCTTTCCAACCTGGTACGCGATAACGGCATTATTGTTGTACTCACAGGTGAAGGCGCGGACGAGTTTCTGGGCGGATATGATTTGTTCAAGGAGGCTAAGATTCGATGGTTCTGGTCGAAAAATCCTGATTCCGAATGGCGACCTTTGCTGTTAGAAAGGCTGTATCCTTATCTTGCCATGTCGCCGGCAAGGACCAAAATGTTTTTGAGAGCGTTTTACCGCACAGGAATCGACAAACCGGACGCTCCTCAGTTCTCTCATATCCAGAGATGGTTAACCGCATCGAGAATCAAGGATTTTTACGCAGGTAATTTTCGCGACAGGACTGGCGATTTCGATTCAACTGCAAACTATCTTGAAACGCTACCATCGGAATTTCATAATTGGTCGTATCTTGCTAAAGCCCAATTTTTGGAGATTCAGACGTTATTATCTTCATATCTGCTCTCATCACAGGGCGATAGAATGGCAGCAGCTAACAGCATCGAGGGGAGATATCCGTTTTTGGACCATCGGGTGATTGAATTTGCATCCAAGCTTCCACCTAAGTACAAGATAAAGGGATTGGTTGAGAAATACATATTAAGGGAATCAGTGAGGGGCTTGATACCGGAAGCATTAAGAAAGCGAGTCAAGCGTCCATACATGGCTCCCGATGCGGTTAGTTTCCTTCGCAGCCAGGTCCCTGATTCGATAATGGAGTCGATCGACGGCAAAGCAATTGAAGATGCCGGAATATTCAATGCCGGCGCGGTAGCGAAACTCTACGAGAAGCTGAAGAATCTTCCTTCCGAACGGATAGGTTTCAAGGATAATATGTCCTTTGTTGGGATTCTGTCGACAATGATGTTTTATGATCAATTTTTGGTCAATTTTCGTAAGAACTCTTCCGATATGATAGATAAGTGGCGAGATAGAATCCCCAAAGTAATATATAAAGGTGAACATGAACATAAAAGGGAACATTCGACAGTTTATTATCGATAATTTCCTCATGGGCGAAAGCTCCCGATTATCGAGTGACAGGGTTTCTTTCCTGGATTCCGGTATTGTAGATTCTACCGGCGTACTTGAACTGGTAACCTGGGTAGAAGAAGCATTTGGCATAAAAATAGAAGATGATGAGCTTCTTCCGGAAAACCTGGATTCTGTGGATCAGTTATCTGATTTCATTCAGCGAAAAAGCGGAGCGAAACAGCCGATAAAGGTTTAATTATTGTCGGTTTCGTCCTTTTATCATCAGGAAACATCCTGCAATAATGGTCAAGCCCCCTATCCATTCCTTGACAGTGGGTATCATACCCAGAGCGAAATAGGCTACGATAGCGACCGGAATCGGCTGGGCTTGATTCACCATCGCCACCTTGGAGACCTCCAGATGTTTTAAAGCGTGAAGGTATATAGGCCTGCCCAATGCGGGTCCCAGCAATCCCGCTATCGGAAAAAGGTAATGATATTTTCCCAGTTCGGAGTAATGATAATTCCCATTGCTAAGCGTAAGTATGAATACAAACAGCAGAATGTGGCAGTTGCGCAGAAGCGCCAGCAAACCAGGACTGACAGTGCGGACTATTCGCTTAGCAACCAATTCGGAGAATCCGAAAAGTATAGCTGATGTCAGAATTATCATCATAGCGGCGGAAACCTCAATATCGGCATTATAACGAATTGTTAACAATCCCGTTAGTATCAGCATCCCCCCAACCGCTTCGGTGAGGTTAAATCTTTCTCTGAATAGCCATATACCCAGCAAAACAACCATCAGCACTTCAAATCGACTTAAAAATGAGGCGACGGTAGGATCGATTAATTTAACGCCATACCATAAGGCAACAATAGCTGTCACCGAAAGACCCGCCTGCAGCACAATCCACAGGTAACCATTAAATGTCAAACCGGATAATTCATCGGGCTGCCGATGAAACAGCCACCAAACCAGGTTAACCGGTATGGCAGTGAAGAATAGATACAAGACCAGTGTTAGAGGGGCTCCATCGGTGAGTATAATCTTGCCCACTCCCACGCAGGCGCCGGAGAATAATGCCGCTATGATGGAATAGATGTAACCTGTCGAAGATGCCATATCCTGTTTATCCTATTATCACGGAATGTCGGGTTTCTCGCTCCCCGATTTATCGGGGGAACCCGACCTGCATTGTGGGGTATGTCGGAACCGCGATATTCCGACCAACCTCCTTTACAGAGCAGAAGGCAGCGCCGACATTCCTGTCGGCGAATTACCATCCGCACTCAAGCGTAGTTATCGATATTAGGGATTAAAAATATGAAGAGCAATTATTATTTTATCAAAGCCATTCGCCCGATGCGCGCGGTTTCGCCGAACGATAACCTGTAATAATAGAGTCCCGAGGGAAAGTTAATGCCGTCAAGTTTAAAAGAATGCTTACCGGATGTGGAGAACCGCACCGAGGAGTTGAATATCTTCTGCCCGATTAGATTATATACTTCCAAGTTCACCGGACCCCTGCGCGGCAAAGCGAAGGTTATGGTGGTGGAGGAATTGAAGGGATTGGGATAATTTCCCAGCAATTGAAATTCACCAGGCAGTGCGGTTTCATCCTCATCAATCGAGGTGATTATAGAGAGATCGGAGAAGTGAATTTTGTGTCCTTGAAGAATCTCCCGGTCAATCGTAGACTGGATAAATATAACCAGCCAGCAGTTATCTTCGACTATTTCGTCGCTGAGATTGAACTCTACCGATGTTTCGAAAACGCCGTAATCTTCGATATCCATGAGGATACCATTGGCATCCGGAATCATGTCGCGGAAGGTCTGATGATGCCATTCGGTGCCGTTAGGCGCCAACCAGTAAATACTATCTTCGACCAGCGCTATTCTCAGGAATTCCTCACCTGCGGGATTTACATTTGTCAGGAATACATCGATATTGAGGTTGGCATCGCGCGTTGATGGATAAAAATCCCCGTCGGCTATTATCATGAAATCCGATTCGATTCCGTAACGCTCCATAAACATCGGTTCCCAGTATTCCTGGTAGGAAGAACCATCGGCATCCTCGCCATCGATAAACAAATGCGGCGCATAAGTGTTGCCGTAGTAATTATTACGCGCGGCAGCTTCTTGGGGATTGAACCGGTAAAAAGGATCATCTGACGACGGCCACCAGACATGATACCTGATAAGCGCAATTTCTGTGGGATACTGCATGACCAACTGGTCAAGGAACTGCTCCGGCAGCCCGCAGGCTCCTCACGAAGTGTTGGTAAACAACTCCCCGATAACAACGCGGTTAAAGGCATTCGCTGTTACAGGATAAAGAGATGCCATTAATGAAAGATACAATAGGAAAAAAGATAGCTTCATTGAGGTTCTCCGCAAGCAATGGGACGGGTTGAAACCCGACGTTATCAAGATAGTGAATCTCCTCACGTTAAAACGCGAGGTCTCCCTTCAGTATCCGGATCCACTTCACTTTGTCAACACTCTCAGCTGTCGGGTGAAGACGAAACTGTCTTAAAACCTAACATTATCGCTCAGTACGAAATTAGATTGCCACACCCTCGGCGAGCCTCGGGCTGGCAATGACTTCTATATCGGTCATTGCGAGGAGTCCCGCGGAACGCGGGACGATGAAGCAATCTTTCTGAGGCTGCATGACAGTCTGACACCCACCCGACAGCGCTAACATCTTAGCGATTAGTCGGAAACACCGAGATTCCGACATTGCTCCATTTATTCGCCGAAACATTAAGGTTTTGCCCTACTTTAGCAATACCATCCGCTTTACAGCTGATTGACCATCCTGGGTCAATTTATAGAAATAGACTCCTGATGAAAAGTCTTCGGCATTGAAAACTCGAGAATGCTTACCGGCATTAAGAACGCCGTCGAAAACATTCGCTATCTTCTGACCGGAAAGATTGTAAATATCAAGACTTACGTTGCCTCTCTCAGCGAGATTGAATTCTATCACGGTCGAAGCATTAAACGGATTCGGATAATTTCCTATCATTGCGAATCTGTTGGGAATCTGTTCCGAATCATCTTCAACCGAAGTATATTCTCCCAGTTGGTCAAACGGTAATTTAGCTGACTGGTAGATATCTTTCAGATGCGACTGAATGAAAAACACGAATTCGCAATTTTCATTTATCAGCTCTTCCGGCATCTGGAATTCGAAATCAATGGAGAAAAATCCCTGGTCATCAGGTTCAACATAATCACCGTACCTATCCGGGATAAAATGCCTGAAGGTCTGGTCGTGAAAACTTCCGGCGTACATTAAATCGTTTTCAACTAATGCACATCTGATAAACTCGGTGCCTTCGGGATTTTCACCATCCAGCATTATCTCGATATGCAGATATACGGAGTCATTATCTTCATTATACATTCCCGATGGGCTTATCTCCCAGTCGCTTTCAACATTGGATGCGTTTTGAAATATCGATGCCCAGCGTCCTGTATCATAACCGGCATCGATACTACCATTTACGAATAGATGTGGAGTATAACTGTTACTGTAATAGTTGTTTCTCCAGGTGTTCTCATCGATATTATACTGGTAAAACGGATCCCCGGAACTGGGCCACCATACATGATAACGTATTAGAGCGATATACTCAGGATTATCCTCGATCAACTGATCGAGCACCGATTCGGCGTAAGGACATGATGGTCACGAAGTATTCGTGAACAGTTCACCGAGAACCATGGAATCGTACGCTTGCGCATTTAATGCTATCGAGGAAACTAAAGCAAAAATACCAAGCAGTAGGACTTTTTTCTTCATTTGCTGCTCCTTTCGATTATAATTTATTAACAATAATATAACTAATTACCACTCAAAAACCAAGAGAAAAAGTAAGCTTTAACCTCTGCAATTTTATAATTACTGCAAAATCAATACCGTCGAATAGAATATTTAAAATTAGACATAATTTATTTGTGCTTATTTACAAAGCTTCTAAATTGTATTTTCATAACTTACCGATTGCTAAGTAATTACTTTAGCAGGATCGCCTTTCGTGATAGGATTAAACTGTTTGCCTCTAATTTGTAAAAATATACACCCGAAGGATGTTTATCCGCATCCCATTTGACATGATATTTACCGGATTGATAAATACCATGCAGAATATCGGCAACTTTCTGCCCTGCTACGTTGAAAACGGATAGCCTAACCTCGGACTCTTCATCCAATTCAAACTCAATGTTGGCGGAGGAATTAAAAGGATTGGGATGGATTTTAAGTGACACCTCACTTGGTATTACTCGATGATCATCATCTTCAATTCCAACCGGAATCTGATTAATCTGCAACCTGCAAGTCTGCAGAATATCGTAATTGCTGTATTCCTGAACGAAAACCACGAGATCGCTGTTCGCGCGCTCAATCCGGGGATCGAATTCGTAGGCGCGGGAGAACTCCAATATCTGGCCATATGATATATTGAAATGCTCGCCCTGAGCATCCGGTATCATATCCCTCATAACTTGATGAAAAGTCTCATCACCGTGCACAAGTTCGCTCTCCACTAACACGCAGTGTAATCGGAGATCTCCGTAATTGATGGAATCAACTGCGGTTACCTGAATGGCGATAAGAAGCGTAGAAAGCCGGTAATTCCAATTCGCTCCCACTTCTATCTCCAGAGGACTAACAATCTGCAGTCTCTGTTCGACCAAGTCGCCCCAGGTTTCGTATAGCCATTCACCATCCACAATGCCATCTATAAAGCCGTGGGGAAAATATGCTCCATTTTCAGGAGGATAATAGTAAACCCTTTCAAAGCATTCAGTTGGATTGAAATCGTAGAATGGATCTCCCCCTCCATAATGGTAGCGGATAATAGAAACCTGTTCATGGTACTGCTCGAACAACTGATCAAGCGCCTCTTCGGCAGGCGGACAACCGCCTCACCAGGTGCCGGTTAAAAACTCCACAAGTACCATCCGCTCAGAAGCTATTGCGCCAGCAGATGCAAGAAGCCATGTTAGAGCTAAAATCATCAGTATTTTTTTCATTTCATGCATCCTTTACAAGAAGCAGAATGCAAAGCTGGAGTCGAACCTGTCGACTCCAGTTCTTTACCATCAATCAAAAAATTCTATTTCGCCAATATCATCTTTTTGGTTATCGTATCCTCACCGGTTTCCAGTCGATAAAAGTAAACTCCGGAAGACTGATTAGCGGCATCCCAGGTTATAGAGTGTAAACCCGCATCGTATTTGCCGTCTGCGAGAATCGCTACTTCTTCGCCCAAAAGATTGTACACAGTCAGGTTAACATCGGAACGATTGTTAAGTCCGAATACTATTTTGGTCCGGGCATTAAACGGATTGGGATAATTCTGCGATAGCTTGGTGCTTCTGGGTATAACCGTTTCGTTACCCTCATCAACACTGCTGGTGGTTAAATCCGCCCTGATCTTAGCGGCTTGATACACCTCCAGCGTAAAATAATCCTGAACCCAAACCACTATCACGCAATTGGACTCGATGATTTCATTATCAATTGTAACTATCCTCTCAAAATAGACAGTTTCGCCATTAGATATGGTGAACGATTCTCCTTGGGGATTAGGAACGATATCCCTCATTACCTGGAAATGATCCACGACACCGTTTCCACCGTTATAATACAAGCTATCTTCGGTATAGGTAACATAAAAACGGAGGTTATTGGAGGATATATCATCCGTTGCAGTTACCTCGGCAAATAAATGGGCTTCCCGAGTATCAGAATTATAGTTATTCTCCAGGTAAATCTCCAGGGGGCTTGCATCGCTCATAGCCAGCAGCAGATAGTTCTCCCAGGTGTTATACTGGTGTCCCCTGTCCACGCCGTCAAGGTGTAAATTCGGAACCGCATTAACACCATATAATGTAATACGGGCATCATTCTCCGGCACATTGTAAAGGTAAAAGGGATCATTAGGGCCGGGCCAGTAGGTATGGTACCTTACCAGAGCGAATACATCGGGATACTCATCGACAAGATAGTTCAACATCGGATCTGCTGAGGCGCAAGGAACGCAGGCGGTATTGGTGAAGTTTTCACCAAGCACCATCCTCGGTGAAGCGTTTGCCGTCAAGCTGAGAGCAAACACAATAAGAACAAACAATAGCACAACTCTTTTCATTTCAGTTCTCCTCTCGGAATTGCATTTATTAAATTGTTATGGATTCCTTATTCACTTTATCCTAAAATCTCGAAACTAAAGTGGTTTTCAATCCTCTGAACGGGGGCACCTCGCGGCAGGTGCCTTCAGCGCAAACAAATCCCCCGCGCTGGTCGCCATAGAATATGTTCAGATCATGCTCGCCATATCTTAGACTAAGCGAGATCGCTCCGCTTCTCTCCGGAAATCCCTCCTCTCGCTCGGAGAATTCTTCCGATGTAAAACCTCCAAAGAGCGTCAGGGTAATGAAATAAGAGTGCGAGAAAGCGATGGAGAAGTCGGTTTCATTATAGTCCGGCTTACCGCTGATAACTTTCTCGTACTTTTTCACCTGTCCGGTCATGGTGATGGTATTCTCATTATCAATATAATACGTAAACTCACCGTAAGGAAGATGTTCAATTCCTTCGAGGCCCATATCAGCACGTTCGTAGTTGAAAATCAGGATATGCCTGCCGATATATCCCCTGGCTTCATAGAAATTATTATAAATGTAATGAGCGGCATGTCCGGTTTCGGAATCAGGTCTTTGCGAACTTTGAGCGACGCTGGCTTCGAAAGTCCAGCTTCCGAAAGGAGCGAAGAAGGTGGATATCTGGAATCCGCGCTCGTCGGCGCCATTCGCCCCGGTGAAAGCGTTTGCCGATTGGTTGCGATGATTTGCTGCCGGAGGAGCATTGATATCCAATCCCATGTTGTAATAATTTTTATACTCGGCGGCGATACCGATTAATCCGGTGGAAATAGCCGCGGTAATATAGGCGCCATCTCCCTCATCCAGCCCGTCGAAACGCATTAAGCCTAAACTGGTTGTTCCCTGCTGACGGGCATAATTGGCATAAAGGTCGAAGACGCCGTGGGTGAAACCGAACGCCACCTCCTGAGCGTTTGTATGGCTTGTGCCGAATAGCGGATCGTTCTCGGTGTAACGAAGCGCCGCTCCCCCGAATCTTACCTGTCGGATCGGAGTCAGCTCCCCGCGGAATCCCACTATATCATTATTGCGATCCCTGATTAACGGAGACTGGGCTAAGGGGTTTTGAAGCAATATTTTGCCTGTCAATGCCTCAAAATTGTACTTCTCGGCACGGTACCTTCCCCATATCCCCTCGATATTACGATCAATCTGTACATCTTCGCTTTCGTAAGATCTGAGTATTAATCCCTTGTTAAAACTGGCGTAATAATTTCCAACCCGGACTTCAGCATTTCCGTCCGTCCATCCGAAATAGCGCTGGGTGATCCCCTGGAAAGATGTGTCTTGTTCAATGGGGTGGAATGCTTCAAACCATATTCCCCCATAGAAACTGCCGTATAATAGGTCAACCACCAGCCGGTTTCTAAGGCTGTCTGAGTGCGCGCCCAAGGAATCGGCTTCTCTGTCCAGATAATATTCTAATCTGTTTTGCGCTTGTATAGTCACATCAGTCGCATGAGATTCTACAGAAATTATTAAAGTTAATACAATTACCAATCCAAAAATGATAGCTGCTCTCATTATCTCCCTTTCACACGTTGTCGTATTTATTCTTCCGTACCTTTTCCCGATGTATCCTCTTCAGGTTCGGGAAGATGAGATTCTATCATTTCCTTTAACTTGGCTTCATCGCCGGCGCGGAATCCATAAGCGGTATGGATAATATAACCCTCGGAATCAAGAATAACCGAGTAAGGCAGCCCAAAAGCCTTGTAATCCCTTTTTACTTTTTCATTATCATCCAGTAATACCGGGAAATTCCAATTCTTAGCTCTTACGAAGGATTTTACTTTGCTGTGAGAACGCCCCGCATCCTCATTTATACCAACTAATTGAAACCCTCTATCCTTATAATCCTCATATACTTTACCCACGATTTCCAGCTCTTTCACGCATGGCTTACACCAGGTAGCCCAAAAGGCTATATACACAGGTCCTTTCCCCAGCAGGCTCTTTAGGGAAACCTGGTTGTTTTTCAAATCATTAAGGGTGAAGTCGAATGCCTTTTTGTCTGCGGCAAGTACATTCGCTGCAGTCAATAAAAGTAATGACAAAGCGACTAAGATAATAGGAATTCTTCGCATTATTCCTCCGTAATTAATTCATCTATAATAACCATCTATATTTGTCAACAATTAAATAAAACTCAAAGTTTCAATAACTTAAAAATGAGGTTTTAAACGTAGCCGATAATAATTACCTATTCAAAATACTAATATTTCGAATATTGTCAAGATTTAAAAAGCGGTTAATGCGTTTAATCCGTATGGGGATCGAATTGAGTAAAATCGCGCGTTTTGAGGATTTATGGATCATCTGTTGAAAGGCTAAGCATCGAAACGGTAATGGATTCAGCCAGCGAGGGAATTTCGGTATTCTTTCAATCGGGCAATTACCGTATTGCTGTCGGAGATATTAAGTAACTCCTGTCTTAATCCCGATTTACACGGTAAACGATAGGTGTACCACACTATGAACTTGCGCATATACTTATTAGCGAAATCATCTCCGTATCTATCTGTTACTTTTGTGTAGTGATCCAGAAGCATATCAATTTTCACGACAGGCGTCGGTTCCGGGATGATTTCTCCAGCTTCGAAGAAGCATTTGATTCTGTGGAAGATCGAAGGATCGCCCATAGCTGCACGACCTATCATTACGCCGCCGGCGCCGGTCTGTTCAACAGCATCGCCTGCATCCCGGGGAGATTTTATATCTCCACTGTAAATGACCGGAACGCTGAGTTTGGGCGTGGTCTTGCGAACCAATTCCCGGTCAGCTTTTCCCCCGAATCCCTGCGCAACCGTTCTCGGGTGGATGAAAATAGCGGAAACACCTACATCCTGCAGCCGTAGTGATAATTCGGGAAATACAATCGAGGACGAATCCCACCCGGAGCGCATTTTGGCGGTAACCGGTATCGGCGAGTGTTTCACCAACGTTTTTAGAATCTCAACCGCCAGTTCAGGTTTCCGCAGTAATGCCGCCCCCGAGCCCTGCTTTATAACTTTCCTCACCGGACAGCCGAGATTGAAATCGATGAAATCGGGATTCACTTCAATCGCCTTTTCAAGTCCCTTTAGGGCGGAGTCCGGATCGGGACCGAATAACTGGATACCTATCGGCCTCTCCCGTTCTGTGAAGATAAGGTAATTCCGGGTTTTTTTATCGGAGTAACTGAGTCCTTTAGCTGATACCATCTCTGAAACCGTAGCCGAAGCGCCATATTCCCGGCATAAAGTTCTAAACACCGAATCTGAAATACCAGCCAAAGGAGCTGAAAATAGATTACCATCAATAATTAAGTTACCAATGTTCATACCGACAATATATAAAAGCTAATAAGAACTCACAAGTGATACCTATCTTGTAATCTATTGCGTAATATCGGCAAGTCAAATTGCTACGAATAGCGGAGGGCAGCATGGCGGAAATTGTGGTTAAATTCGGCGATAAGGTTATTGAGAAGTTCGTTACCGAAAAGGAGCGAATTTCGATAGGCAGATCCAGTGAAAATGATATAGTCCTGGACAATAAAGCCGTTTCACGTAAGCATACAATCGTTGAATTCAAAGGGGATACTGCAATCGTTATTGACAATGAGTCCTTAAACGGCACATTTGTCAATAATCGCAAAGTGACCGAAGAGATTCTAAATGAGAACGATGTTATCACAATCGGTAAATTTGACATGGAATTCCATCCTCAAGCAACCTCTCAATCTCTTGTCTCCGAAGAGGACGGTTTAGAGGGAACCATGGTGCTGCAGACGAAGCGGCAGAAAGAGCTTATCGAAAAAGACAGGGAGGACAGGAAGATAGCCGCTGAATACGGCGGTCCTCTGCTTGTTGATGAGTCGGCTGGAAATGACTCCAAGTATCTGCTGGACGGGATTTTAACGATAGGAAAATCGAAACTTGCAACTATCCGGGCTAAAGGATTCTTACTATCCAATTTGCAGGCGAAAATTATCCCCGATGGGGATCGTCACATGGTGGTCAATATCGGTAAAAAGGGCAAAGTGAAGATAAACGGCGAGAACTCCGAAAAGCAGATATTAAAAAACGGTGATATTATCAAAGTAGGAAAATCAACATACAGATACTTACAAGTTCAGTAGGAAATATCTGATGCGAATCGGTTTCTTCTCGGATGTACATGCAAATTTACCCGCTCTGCAAGCTTTTCTTGAGGATTCTAAGTCGGAGAATCTGGATGAACTCTACTTTTTAGGTGATGCTGTCGGTTACGGTCCCGATCCCAACGAATGCGTGGAATTGATTATTGAAAATGCCAAACAATGCCTGATGGGCAATCATGATTATGCCGCGCTGGGACTTATGGAAACTACAAGCTTTAATAACTTCGCCGAAGAAGCTATCGAATTCACGCAAAAAAGCCTTTCTCCGGAAAACAGACAAAGGATGATGGAGTTTGAATTGGAACACTTCCTTAAGGACTTCCATTTGGTTCATGCCACCCCATTTAAACCGAATCAGTGGGATTATATAATGACCCTGGAGGATGCTGAGGATAATTTCCCCCATGTGAAACGTTCGGCATGTCTGATCGGACACTCCCACTTTCCGGTGATTGTCGCAAAGGAGAATGGGACTATGTCTGAGATAATTCACGATACATCTGTAAAGCTTGAAAAAGGAAATCAGTATATCATCAACATCGGGAGCATAGGGCAGCCGAGGGACAAGAATCCCGATAGTTGTTACCTGATATATGATTCTGATAAACGGCAAGCGAAACTCAAGAGAGTGAAGTATGACATAAAAGCCACGCAGAAAAGAATGCGTGATGTAGGTCTTCCGGATTATTTGATCCAACGTTTGGAAAAGGGGAGGTAGTAATGATTCGTAAATTTATCGCTATAATCATACTAAGCGTGATATTTTTGCTGGGTATATTTAAAGATACCAATCCTACCGAGCAAACCGTCACAAGGAGTATTAAAAAGGGGGAAACCATCAGCTTTCTATCGCTGAAAATTTATGGTTACTACAACGAGGAAATTGCACTGCTTATAAAGGAAGCCAATCCTGAGATCAACGATTTAAATATAATCCGGGTCGGACAACAGGTTGTTTTTCCTCCGCTAACGGAATTGTCGAATACGCATTATTCGGTGAAAACAACCGCATCGAGCGCCGTGGTTACATTTATCGATGGTGAAGCGCGATTCCTGAAAAGCGGATTGAAAGACTGGAGGAAACTTACCGCTAATACAATTCTGACTCCTGGCGATAAGATTAAAACGAGTGAGAAAGCTCTGGTTGAACTGGTTGTGAACAATACTGATGTCCTGCGCTTATCTTCGAACACCGAATTAACCATAGAAGGCTTGTCCAAAGCGGGGAAATCAGAAGGGGATAATCAAGAGCCGGAGGCGAATTTCAAATTTAGTATGGGGAAGATATGGGCGAAAATTAAGTCCTATGTCGAAAGAAGCGGCAAATTCGAAGTGTCCTTCCCCACCGCTATAGCGGCGGTTCAAGGAACCGTGTATAATGCGGAACTGAACTCAGACAGTCTGGCAACATTGAAAGTTTACCGCGGTCGAGTGGAAGTTGCAGAGAAGCTCGCCGAGGCGAGAAACCAAAGCCGGAAACTGCGGGCGCCGAGTCAGGTCTCGGGACCGAAACAGGTTTCTATGAGTCAATGGGTAAAAATCGTCAGAGAGATGCAGCAGTTGAGTTTCGGACCCGATCAAGCTCCCGGCGATCCGAAGGAATTTCAGGAAGATTGGAGCGGAAACTGGGAGAAATTTAACAAACAACGGGACGAGCTTTTCGAAAGTCAGGTTGAATAAAAAGAAATGAAAAGATCCAGAAGGAAATTAACAGCAATATTGCTTTCTATCTTGGTGACTGTTTTCGTCATTTCGATGGCTTTGGAGCGTCCCACGCATATAGAGAAATTCGAACTGGCAATCAATGACATTATCTATAGTCTGGGAATCGGCAAGGGGAATCTGGACAATATTGTAATTGTCGCCATTGATAATGCCTCGGTGAGTGAAATCGGTCGCTGGCCCTGGCATCGGGATCGATTGGCAGAGTTGGTGTCGGGGGTAGCGCTTCATGATCCAAAGGTAATCGGGTTGGATATACTTTTTCAGCGGGATTTCGAAGAGGACACATTGGGCGCCACAGACAGATTAGCATCCGCGATTAGGGCGGCTGGTAATGTTGTAATACCGTTTTATTTCACACTATCCAAACAAGGCGAGGTCATCGATGAGGAGATTCCGAACTACATATATCATAGCTCCTACTTGCTCTTCGATAATCCTATGACAATCGGCAGCTATCCTATCCCTCGCGCCAAGGAGATGTACCCGCCTACTTATCAGATCGGAAAGGTTGCGGCGGCGATCGGGCATGTAAATGTTATCCCGGATGTTGATGGCAAAGTTCGTTGGGAACCGCTCGTAATCTCGTATAAATCGCATTATTATCCGTCGTTCGCTATACAGGTGGCGCGGTTGGCTTCCGACATAAGCCCGGGCGCTATCAAACTGCAGGGCGGAGATGGTATTCAATTGGGAAGCAAGGAGATACAAACTGATGCCGCCATGAGAATTCCGATCAGCTATTCCGGCGGATATAATACATTTAATTACATATCGGCTCTCGATGTGTTTGAAGGTAACCTTCCGCATAAAGCCCTGAGAGATAAAATAGTCTTAATAGGTTATGCTGCGGCGGACAATCGCGATGTGGTGGCAACCCCTCTCACCGAGGTTTTACCCGGTGTGGAAAAGCAGGCAACCGTCGTAGAGAATCTGGTTAACAACAATGTTCTCAAAGGGATTAAGGCGAGCGCTTGGGGTAATCTAATTATCATAACACTGTTCGGGATCGTAGGCGCAATGGTGCTTCCGCGTTTGCAGCTGCATTATCGCTTCATCGTAATTATAGGATGTCTTTTCCTTCTGTTTAATATCGAATACTACATTTTTGCCAACTTCGAAGTGATGCTGCAGTTTTTCTATCCTGCACTGGAGTTAGTGCTGTTTCTGGCCGTTTCTTCCCTGTTCACAAACGATCCGGAAACTCCAAAGAAAAAAGTCGGCGATACTTCGCTGCAGGAAAGCTCATCATCCCGAACCATACCGATACCCCAGTCACATAGCGACTCCGATTCATCGCAGCAGCAAACGATTGTAACATCCGCAGCGGGAACTATCGAAAGGATGGGTAGGTACGAGATAGACGGGGTGCTGGGCAAAGGAGCTATGGGCACCGTGTATAAAGGCGTGGACCCGGCGATAGGCCGCCCGGTAGCTGTAAAAACAATCAGGCTTGACCGGCTTGACTCCGATGAGGAAGCTGACGAAATGCTCAGGAGGCTAAACCAGGAAGCGCATTCGGCAGGAAGGTTGTCGCATCCCAATATAATAACTATCTATGATGTGGGACAGGAGAGGAACCTGCATTATATAGCGATGGAGTTCTTGCAGGGGCAGACATTGGATGAGCGTATTAAAGAGATGAAGCCATTGGATTTCTTTACGGCAGCTCAAGTTCTCAAGCAAACCGCCGATGCGCTGCAATACGCGCATAATCACGGCGTTATCCACCGTGATATCAAACCGGCAAATATAATGATTCTACCGGATGATCAGGTTAAGGTCATGGATTTCGGAATTGCGCGTACGGATAATATGCATATTACTCAAACCGGAATTACAGTCGGTACGCCTAATTACATATCACCGGAGCAATTAAAAGGCGGTGATATCGATGGCAGGGCCGATATATTCTCCGCAGGCGTCGTGCTTTACGAGTGCATAACCGGCGAGAAACCGTTCAAAGGTGATAATATTTCCGCCTTGGTGGTGAGTATTCTTCATGCCAATCCAACTGCGCCCTCACAAATAAACCCCGACATCCCCGGCGAACTCGATGCGATAACCATGAAAGCGCTGGAAAAGGACCGCGAGAACCGTTACCACGCCTCTGTAGATTTTAGCAATTCCCTGAGAGCTTTTCTCGGTGAGAGTATTATCAACCACAATGAAATTCCCAAAGATAAAAACGTTAACGCCTGATAAACGAAATGACTGAATTTTAGCTCGCACCTATGAAAAGGTTGTAGTCAAGGTAATAATGATTGAGGAGCTGTTTTATTTTTCGATAAAGTTATCCGATGCGAACGGATAGTGAGCGTCAAGTTGTCCACATCAGTCGCGCACCTTATTTATCCAGGCGACGCCCGATGCACGCAACTTGCGGATAGCTCTATCGACAACCTAATAGCCCCGTTGGAGAACGCCTTCCCGCTTTGGAATCTTTCTATATCCCCAACTATCGCCCGTATTATAAATCCGAGTATGTAGTCTAAGCCGTCTTTGTTCTCAAGTAACCGATAACCTCGTCGGATTTCCCGATCTCGATTATCCGGCGATCTAACCTCTCCATCGGAAAGATTGCTTCGTCGCTTCGCTCCTCGCAATTACACCTGTGTCTACGGTAAGGGCGCCCGACAGCACAGGCAAAAGGACTGAGCCAGAGGGCTTATAAGGGTCTCTTCTATCTGTTGATTTTCCATTGCGTTCGGGTATCTGTTTAGTAAGATAATTAATACAATCTCCGGAGGCTGATTGATTTGGCGCCTGTCCATAGGGATCATAATAATTAGATTGCATGAGATTATCAGGATATATTAGAATAAGTATATTAAATTACAAGAATATGACAACCATTATTCTCTTTTGTGGCGTGATTTAGAAAATAGGAGGATATAGTAAAAGATTGTGAAAAAAATCTCTTGACAGGTTATTGGCAGAAATTTATTATACTAAATCTTTTTCGGGTGATATTACGAAAAAGCAAGAAGATAAAAGCAAACTAAGCGGTTACCGCCAGTTAGGGATCGCCACCGCGATTCCCACCTTGATGGTGGTTGGACCATTATTCGGTTATTTTGCAGGTTCTTTCCTTGATGATAAAATGGGAACTGAACCTTATTTGCTTGTAACCATGCTGGTACTGGGCTTTGTGGCTTCGGCGATCGAAACCTATAAATTAATCAAACAGCTCCAGCAGGATATGGATAAGAAGTAATGGGACTTGATTTTATAAATCGTGTAGCAAAAGTATCCATAATTTTAGCGGCAATCCAATTTCCATTTGTATCGCTATATGGGGGATGGCTTTTGGCGATAGGGATCGTTCTGGGATGTCTCTGGGGCGCAGCTAATATTATTCTTATCAAGTACATCATTACCGGAGTTCTATCTCCAAACCCTTCCAATAAAGTCAAGGTTCTTATCCTGGCGGCGGTGAAGTTCCCGGTATTGTATGGCTTGGGTTACTTATTGCTGAAGGTTGGATATTTCTCCCCTGAAAGTTTGGTAATGGGATTTTCGATAATATTTTTAGTTGCATCGTTGAAAGCGGTCGGGATCTATCTGATAGATCAGAACGTGATCGCGGCAAAATCAGAAAAACTAAAAGGAAATAATGCCGGATGATAACAGCTAAGGTCTTAAACTATATAATGGTAGCCAGCGAAGCTGGCGGCAATGGCGGCCACGAAGAGCATTCGGAATTACCGAATTTTATCACTATGCTCGCCAAGGCTTTCCCGAATGTAGGATTTTTTCAACTTCTGGATCAATGGCATGTAATAGCCTATGCGGTAATCGTAGCGATACTATTGTCGGTGATAGCGATAGTAGGGATTAGAAAGCGAGAGCTGATTCCATCAGGACTGCAAAATGGAGTGGAATCTGTAGCTGAAATCCTGTATAACTTCATCGGCGGGATTATAGGAGAATCGGGAAAGAAATTCATCCCGTTTCTGGGGACGATGTTCGTCTATATTTTTGTGATGAATATATTCGGACTTATCCCGGGAATGCACTCCCCCACTTCCAAACTAAATATCACATTATCGATGGCGATTGTGGTATTTTTGTATGTGCAATGGACGGGAATGAGGATGAACGGAATCGGCGGGTATATTCATCATCTGGCAGGATCGCCGAAAAGCGCGGTGGAATGGGCTCTGGTCCCATTGAACCTACCGCTGCATATAGTTGGAGAATTTATTAAACCGGTGAGTTTGAGCCTTCGTTTGTTCGGGAATATTTCAGGCGAGGATACATTGATCTGGGTATTTGTCGGATTAGGAATAGCCAGTATAAGTTTCCTGGACTTGCCGGTGGGACTGCCGCTTCATTTACCGTTTATATTCCTGGCGCTATTAACGAGTTTTGTACAGGCGCTGGTGTTTACGTTACTTTCGACAATATATTTCGCCTTGATGTTCCCTCACGAGCACGAGGAAGAGGCGCATTAATAGATAGAGAAAAAATATAAATCTAAATCCATAAAGAACTAAGGAGGAAAATAGTGGACGCATCAACAGCTTTGGGATTCGGAGTACCGATAGGATTGGCAATGGCAGCGATCGGATCCGGTCTTGGTCTTGGGAAAGCCGTGGGTTCCGCCATGGAAGCTATGGGACGCCAACCTGAGGCGGCTGGAAAAATACAGACCGGTATGATTATCGGTGCGGCGTTTATTGAAGCGTTGACAATTTACGCCTTCGTTATGGCGTTTGTACTTTCCGGTAAGATATAAGAACTACCATCCGGATCCTAACCTCAGGGTCCGGCAGGAAGTTTTTATATTGCTAAAATGGAGACAATAAATGAGGATATTGATTACATCAGTTATTGCATTTGTCATACTTGCTGGATTAGCGTTCGCCGATACTGGAGGTACCGCTATATCTCATGGTTCCGAAGCGGACTCTCATCAGCAGGAGGAATCTATTACCGGTCAGTTGGGCATTCATTGGGATCAGCTTATCACTCATATAATTGCGTTTATAATCGCTGTTTGGATACTTAAGAGATTCGCCTGGAAACCGATTTTAGGATTGCTTGAGGAACGCAGGCAGAAGATCAAAGATGAGTTCGATGCGATAGATGATAAAAAGGTCGAGCTTGAGAATTTGAAAGACGAGTACGAAGAGAAACTCAAAGAGATAGATGCCGAAGCTCGGCAACGGATAAACGAAGCGGTTAACGAAGGGCAGAAAATAGCTGCGGAAATCAAGGAGCAAGCCAAAGCAGATCAGAAAAAAGAGATTGAAAAAGCCAAGCAGAAAATCGAAGCCGAGATTGCTGCGGCGCGCACTCAACTGCGCGATGATATGGTCAACATGGCGATCCAGGCGGCATCCAAGGCGATCTCCGAATCGATGGATGAGGATAAGCATCGTAAGCTGATCTCCAATTTTATCGATGATTTGGAGAAAGTGAAATAACAGAGAGTAAATAGCGCGAATTTAAATCCCGGGTTCAAGAGGAATCCGGGATTTTTTAATTTGTCAAAATTCCCCGTTGGCAGCAGGCTACCGGACTGGGCGCGTGCGATTACAAGTGAAGTCGGGGCGATGATAGCCTGTATTATTCTCACAAATTCAGTTATTGGCAGCGGAAGCCTGGCGCTTCCGGCGTTTCTTTGTAATCCTCAATTCCAATCTGGAAATGCTCTACTTCTATTGAACTCCCGAAGGACAAGCCTTCGGCTACGGATTAATGGGTTTTATGAATTATCCGGGATAGGGCAGGTGTGAAACGCGGCAGACGAGGATGTCTGCCGCGCACGAAATCCGGGGACAACACGATAAATATAACACACCCCGATTTCCCCGCAAGGCGGGGAAATTACCCCCTCTTGAGAGGGGAATTGGATTGCTTCGCTTCGCTCGCAATGACGATTTTGACGCAATGTCGGGTTTCTCCATTCGGCTATCGCCGAATTCCGGAACCTGACCTGCATTTGCCCTCGGGTACGGCGATCCGACGGCACAAAAGAAGCGCCACGCTGTGTTATGCATGACGCTTTATATCAAGTTCTGTAAATTTGTCTTTATCTCCTGAAGACCCTATATGATACTTTAGACTCTTTCTGCTCGGGATAATCGAAGGTGATTGTTATCTCGCCGTTTTTTCTGTCGACCGGCGGTATATGCTCCTCCTCCAAAATCGCCTCTATTTCGTATTTATGACCCTCCTCAGTTTCGACGGTATTGAATGTCAAAATTCCGTTAGAGTCCTTTATATCGAGAATATTGAGTTCTTCGCTATCTTTATTCATGGATACATGAATTTTCTTCTTGAGGTGCTCAGGACGTAAATTCCCGTCCCGAATCATATAGACGAAAGAATTCGGCATTACATCGATATCGCCCATTATCTCGCCCTTAATCTGTAGACGAGCATACGGTTCCCGCTCCAAATTGGAATGAACGACAACATGCTCATTAACCTTACCCACCGGCAGACCGGGTGAAATGGTTACTTCAATGGGGATCTCATTCGCGTGTCCGCCAGGCTTATCTTTAAGTTCTCTTGCAGTAATATGCGGGGATGTGGTTTCAATTCTGGTCACTTCTGCGGTCTCTCTGTCCTGAGTGGTAATATAACTGGTAAATGTCTTGGTTTCGTCCCTTTTCAGTCTTCCAATACGTAAATAAGGTCGTCTAAATCCAAAGTATATCTGGATATCACCCGTGACTGTGATAACAGATGTTGGATGTTCGGGGTCATTGGATGAAACTCGTATAGTTTTCTTTTGAGTACCCCATTTCCTTCCGGTGGAAAACTTAACTTCGATTTTTCCTTCCCCGCCCGGGGGAATCGCCTCTTCGGTCATTACGGCGGCGGTGCATCCTCACGATCCCTTAGCTTTAATCAGCTTTAGCGGAGCGTTTCCTAAGTTCCGGACTCTAAAAACATGGGCGACAGTTGTGTCTTGTGTCAGGGCGCCAAAATCATAGGTCTCTTCAGGGAAGTGGATTATTGGCGACATCTTGGTGTCAAGATCAGGCCAGCCGGTCTCGCTGTCTGCCATGGCGAAATTAGAAACACTGACCGTGAAAGCCATTATTAATGTGATGAAAAAGGGAGCGCCAATTTTAAAAAATCGCATATAATTACTCCTCAAGCGCGTATTTATTTATGCTAATACGCTGAATTCCTTAATAAGTTCTCAAAGTATAATTTCGGTTATCGATGAAAACAATTTATCCAAAAGATAAAATATATAAAAGCGTCGAAAATCGCAAGAAATTCATCGAAATTTTACAATTTATCAAGTGACTGAAGAATGTCAGCTATCAGATCATCACAATCCTCAATTCCCACCGAGAGACGAACCATTGAATCGGTGACTTCCGCCCGTATAAGTTCTTCCGGCGTCATACCATATTGCGAAGTCAGAACCGGGATAGAAGCCATAGATTCTACTCCCCCCAGGCTAACGGTATTAAGGATAACCTCAAGATTATCAACGAATTTCGCAGCGGTATCCGGATCGCCGCTGAATTGTATAGTGATAATACCTCCGTAGCCGCGCATCTGCGATTTAGCTGTTTCATGCTGCGGATGAGATGGCAAGCCGGGGTAAAGTACTCGGTTGATTTTAGGATGGTTTTGCAGGAATTCGGCAATTCTTAGCGCATTGTCATTCTGTTTGCTGATGCGCACTGACAGCGTTTTTATTCCTTTTAGCAGTAGAAATGAAGCTGAGGGATCGAGGTTGGTTCCCAGGAGTTTCCGATAATTCCAGATTTCCCGAATCAACTTTCGAGAACCGGCAGCCGCGCCGCATATCAGATCGCTGCAGCCTGATAAATACTTACTACCGGAGTGAATAACAAGGTCGAAACCGAAATCGAGGGGGTTTTGGTTTATTGGAGAAGCAAAGGTATTATCAATTATCGAGATTAATCCGTGCTTTTTCGCGAATGCCGAAGCTTGTTTTAAATCAACTATTTTCAAATTTGGATTT
>CAZLVS010000027.1:30014-48619 GCA_964563085.1 uncultured Ignavibacteria bacterium
TTTACCGGAATTTGATTCAGAGCATTTCTTCCTCGCCCATGCACAGCAATAGTTGATTTCTTGAACTTTTTATCCATAACCGTAGAGTCCCGTGTTATAACTTCTTTCTGTTTGATTGGTTACATAAATCCCTGGCGCTCCTTCCACCGGACATTTATACTCACAGATACCGCACCCGATGCAAAGATTCTCTACCACATAAGGCGCCTTTATTTTCCGCGTGGAGCCGTCGGGGTAAGTATACTCCTCCTCGTTAAATTGAATTGCTTTTTCAGGTGTGGGACAATGTTCCTCGCAAACAATGCAGGGAGTACCGTCCTTATAGGGTAAGCACCGGTTTTTATCGAAGAAAGCTAAACCGATTATGGTTTTATGCTTGGTCTCCATATCAAGCTCTTTGATGGCATCAGTCGGGCAAACCTCGGTGCAAAGGGTACAGTTGAATTCGCAGTAGCCGGTGGCGGCTACTCCATAAGGCGAAAGCAATCCTTCCCAACCGCCTTCCAATAATGATGGCTGCAGGAAATTGCCGGATGTTGCGCAGGCGCGAACACATTGATAACAACGGACGCAGCGCTCCACGAATTCCTTTTCGGGAGCGCTGCCGGGAGGTCTTATCAATTTGGAGGACTCATCCGGACGAATAAAGGAGATTCCTGTGAATGCTGCTCCGGCGACTCCGCCGGCTCCGGCAAGCACCAGCTTTCTACGGGTAAAATCGGTTTTATGTTGCCGAGTCGCGCCTTTGAAATCTATCGTGATTACATTTTCGGGGCAAGCACCGACGCAGTTAAAGCACTGGATACACTCTCTTAGCTCGGTTTTCTCATAATCATCGGGAATAGCATTTGTTTTGCATATATCCTGGCATTGGGCGCACATGGTGCAGCCGTCTTCATCGACCTTTCTTCTCAGTATCTGCGGTTTACTCAGCAGTCCTAAAAGCGCTCCCAGAGGGCAAACGCTCTGGCAAAAGACTCTCCTGCTGTACAACTCGAAACCGATGATTACGGCGAAAATTATACCGAGTACGAAAGCTGATTGAAAAAAGTACGGTTCCAGCGGCAGCAGGCTATCCACCAACGAAGACTGAAGCTGAAGCAATGGAATTTGTAACGACTTGATGTTGAAGAGAAGGTTAAAAATAAAGTTAAACGATTTAACTAAAATCGGCAGTATTACAACCGTAAGTGTCCTGGTAATCAGGGAAATAGGATCGAGATGATATACCAATTGAAATCCGAGTAATGATGCAATCAGAATACCAATTAATAGATAATATTTAAGGTGGTGTAATTTATGGAGCTTGTAACGATTCACCGTTTTCTCAATTCTCGAGGTCAGGTCAAGGGTCGTTCCCATCGGGCATACCCATCCACAGAATACCCTCCCCAATAGAAGAGTTGCTATGACAACCACTGCCGAAATAAACATTGCGGGGATCAGTGCACGCGCAGCAATCATACCTGTGATGGCGAGTAACGGGTCAGCGCGAAGGAAGAGATCGACCGGAATCAACCTTCCGGAAATCTCCGAAGTTATCCAGAAGAGGTATAGAAAGAAAAGGAAAAATAAAACCTGCGTGATAATCCTTAGCTTGCGAATGGTCAAATCGTCTCAATCCGTAAGTTCATTTTGTCTATATCTATCTCGCCCAATCCGTGCTGAGGACTATTTACAATGTATCCGATATCCGTCGGCTTTTTCCCGAATAAACCCGCAGCATAGGCATCGGCGGTTCCGATATGAGGGCTTGCTATTATAGTATCCTGCCTTTCTACATCATCGAGATTTCCGCCCTGCGGCCCATTCGCCTTTAGAATTCGGGTAGCGTCAATAATGGTCAACTCCGGCTTTACAAAAGCTGCGATTTCGGGAAGATACTGATGGATTTTCCAGTGAATTCTGCCGCGCATCCCACCCATGATACCCATGAGGTTTTTCATACCGAGAGTTAGTTCGGCTATGCCATGATGTTTGGCTATGGGGATATTTATGATACAATCGGCTTCAATCGCTAATGAATAGTAAGCCCATTTCTTGAGATGGGTAGCTTTCGGCATATCATATTCCTTATAACCGGCGTCCGCCATGTAAGAGACAATCGCTCCGGCATCCTCAGCCGCTTCCGCTATCCCGGAATTAGCATAGCATCGTTTGGGTTTATTACAGGTGTTGTCAAACACCAGCACCCGGTCGGCGCCGGATTCGAAGCAGAGTTTAATCGTTTCCGAAACCACTTCCGGCGTAGTATTAGCCGCTTGCTCCGGTTTTCTGTCCCATCCGATATTAGGTTTGACGACAACCGTACTCCCCTTTTTGACGAACCTTCCCATTCCTCCGAGCAATGCGATAGCTTTGCGCGTATTTTCCGTGGGTGAACCGTTTTTGACAACGACAATCGATGGAAACTGATCTTCGGGGACCTCCGCCCAGAGGCTGCCCGACAGTCCCAGGAACGTTCCCGCTGTTATCAGTCCGGTGTTTTTGATAAAATCTCTGCGATCAGTGTGTCTTGGCATAAATTCCTCCCGAGTTGGTTTAATTTTAATTATATATTATACGATGAAACCTATCAAGAGGATTAACAATTTAGTATCCAATTTATCGAAATGATTGCACTTGAATCAGCCTCCGGATTAATCTATATTTTCGATGAAAAAGTTATTACGTCAGCAAAAAGGAGAATTGCAGTGCCGCAAGTTGATTGGATGTATTTTCGCAAAGGGTGAAAATCATCGGCTAAAGCAGAAAGTTTTCTGAACGATAACCATGTGGACGTAAAAGATATAACTATCGCAAATAAGGAAAAACTTAAGGAAAAAGAAGCTCTGGATTTAGTCAAAAGAGCTGATAAGTTATATCTCGCTAAGGGAAAAAAATTGGTCTCCTATGATCTCAGGACCGAGAATCCCCAAAAAGCGGATATATTAGGGCTGATGCTGGGGCGTACCGGTAATCTGAGGGCTCCCACGATTGTTAAAGGAAAGATGGTAATAGTTGGATTTAATGAAGAGATTTACAAATCGAAGTTAGTTGAGTAAGAAATCATGAATAATCGCGGCAGACGGGGAGGGCTTGTTGAATAAGTCATTGGGAGGAGCCCGAAGGGCGACGCGGCAATCTCTAACACCTTGCATGATATCAGAAACAGATTGCTTCGCTTCGCTCGCAATGACTGCGGTACAGGTTTTTCAACACTCCCAGAACATCTGCCGTGCACTGTATATATGAATCTAATTGGTTCCGATGACTGGGGGATAAAAACTGACCTATCCTCACTAATTGACGAGATTAGACTTGTATAAAGGCGGATGCGGTGTTATAATAAATCCTGAGTGCTGTTTCTTTTAAATTAAACAAAGGAGCCGATAGTGGCTGTCATTGCGATATTCAGCGGTTCATATTGTCATGGTGAAGATGTAGCCGGCAGAGTTGCCGAAAAGCTGAATTACGAACGGATTGAAGATAAATTATTGGAGGAAACTTCGAAGCGATTTAATGTTTCCGAGGATAAACTGGTTAAAGCCATGACCGGAGCCACCTCGATTCTGGCTAAGTTTACCCGCGATCGTCAGAAACATATAGCATATTTAAAAGCGACGCTGGCGGATCTGATACTTGATGATAACCGGATTGTTCACGGATACGCTGCGCACCTGCTGCCTTCGTCAATTCCCCATGTATTGAAGATTTGCTTGATCGCCAACTTTGAGTACCGGATCAAGCAATTATCCGAAAAAGAGGGAAAAGGGGAAAAGGATGCTAAAAAGGATATCCACAAAGATGATGAGGAAAGACTTCAGTGGACCAAGCTGCTTTATGAAAAGACACCGTACGACGAAAAACTTTACGATATACTCATCCCTATGCATGATACTAAAGTTGACGAAGCGGTTAAGATAATCTCTGAGAATGCGCTAAGCGATCCGGTAAAAACCACGGCAGCATCCCGCAAGGCGGCTGAGGATTTCCTTCTTGCCAGTAAGGTGAATATCGCATTAGTTGAAGCAGGGCATGATAATACCGAGGTATATTCCAATAAAGGCAAGGTGACTATCCTGATAAATGAATATACTTCTCGGCTGGGACAGCTCAAGAAGGAGCTGGAAAAACTCGCCAGAGGAGTCGAGGGCGTATCCGGTATCGAAGTAAAAACAGGACCGAAGTATACACCGCCGAAGATTAATCCTTTCGCAAATATCGAGGTTCCTCCCAAGATTCTATTGGTCGATGATGAGAAGGAGTTCGTCCATACTCTCTCGGAGAGACTCCTAACGCGAGATTTAGAAGCGTCGGTCGTTTACAATGGCGAAGAAGCGCTGGAATTCGTTGAGAAAGATCAACCGGATGTGATGGTTTTAGACCTGATGATGCCGGGTATAGACGGGATCGAAGTGCTTCGACAGGTAAAAAGCAAACATCCGAATGTCGAGGTTATTATCCTCACGGGACATGGTTCGGAGCGTGAAGAGAAGCTTGCCTGGGATCTGGGAGCATTTGCATATCTCCAAAAGCCGGTAGATATCGACGTGCTTTCGAAGACCATGAGGGATGCATATAAGAAAGTTAGCCAGGCTAAGACGGATATGAATGATAAAAGCCATGACGATAAGGACGATAGATAGGATCGAGGTAAACTGATGGCATTCTCTACCGAAGTCCATTCCAACTCGATGAAGGACGATGAATCCCCGCTCTCGGTGATGCCCCGGTACAGAAGGCTGTGGCGCTATTCGATTTTCATAACGGTTGTAGTTGCGGTATTTCCGTTGCTTATAATGACCGCGCTGAACTATCAAATGGATAAGTCTTCATATCGCTCCGAAAGCCGACATAAAATCACCCGGATGCTATCCAATACTAAGAGGACCCTATCATTCGTAGTACAGGAACGTCGTTCCGTTCTATCATTGATAATCAAAGAACATCCCTACAGCGAGCTTATCAAGCAGGGTAATCTACACTCGACCTTGAGAAACCTCCAGGATTCATTTGGCGGATTTGTTGATCTCGGCATAATAAATTCCGTCGGAGACCAAATCGCTTATGCCGGACCTTACGATCTTGCCGGACGAAACTATAAGGATCAGGATTGGTTTCACGAAGTTAATCTGCGCGGAGTCTATGTAAGCGATGTATTCTTGGGATTACGCGGTTTCCCTCATTTCGTGATTGCATTCAAACATGATAATGGCGAGGGTGATTTCTATGTTTTGCGCGCTACGCTTGATATGGAGTTGCTCACCGACCAAATTTATTCCCTGGATCTTGATAGAGATACGGACGCTTTCATCATAAATGAAGACGGCATTCTTCAAACCAGTTCCGCTTTCTACGGTAGGGTATTGGAAAACGTCGACAGGATAATCCCACCGCATAGTAGGCTGAGAGAGGTTGTCGAAGTGTATGAAAACGACGGCAACTGGTTTACGTCGGGTTATGCGTATATCGCAGATACTCCATTCATTCTCATGGCGATCACGAAGCAAAAGAATCCGTTCACACATTGGATTCAAACTCAATCTGAGCAGATTTGGTTTTTAATCGGCGGTATAATCGCTATATGCGTCGTAACATATTACAGTACTACCCGCTTGATTAATAAGTTAAAGGAAGCGGACATGCGCCGTGCTAAGATGATGCATAATATCGAGTACACTAATAAAATGGCAACCATCGGCAGAATGGCGGCGGGCGTTTCCCACGAGATCAACAATCCTTTGGCGATAATAAACGAGAAAGCGGGTTTGATGAAAGATATGGTCAATTTTACCGAGGATTTTCCCGCTAAGGAAAAGACCTTAAAACTGATTGACTCCATTCTTTATTCCGTTGAGCGATGCAGTAAAGTTACTCATCGCCTCCTCGGCTTCTCGAGAAGAATGGATATGCAGAAGGAGTTAATCGATCTGGAACACCTGCTGAAAGAAGTTATCGGATTTCAGTCCAAAGAGATTGCCCTCAGGGGGATAGATGTGAATTACGAAATCGAGAAGGACTTGCCTTCCATAGAAAGCGACAGGGGGCAATTACAGCAGGTATTCCTCAATCTGTTTAATAACGCCCTTTCAGCAATGGAACATGGAGGGAGAATCGAAATCTCCGCCAAACGGTTGAGCAGTAAAGAGGTAGCGGTAACCGTGACGGACAATGGAATCGGGATTCGCCCGGAAAACTTAGAACATATATTCGAACCCTTCTATTCCACCAAGGGAGATTTCGGGACAGGGCTCGGTCTGTCGATAACAAATGATATTGTAAATAAATTGGGGGGACGAATAGAGGTGGAAAGTGAAGTTGGCAAAGGGACCAGCTTTACAATAACATTGCCAATTAAACGTTAATGCCGGGAGAAGATATGGCTAAATTTCGGGTTTTGCTTGTCGATGATGAAGAGGAGCTGGTGACAGCTTTGGTTGAGCGCCTGAGTTATCGGGATATCAATGCCGAATTCGCATTGAACGGTACCGAAGCTCTTCAGAAATTGCACAAGGCGAACTTTGATATTGTCGTGTTGGACCTTAAACTGCCTGGGATGGACGGTATTAGGGTATTGAAGAACATTAAAATGGACCATCCCGAACTTCCGGTTCTCCTTATAACCGGACACGGATCCCCCGGGGACGGTTCCACGGAGATACCCGAAGGCGCGCACGACTATCTACCGAAACCGATAGATATCGAGCTTCTGATAAAGAAGATGCAGGAGGCGATCGCACATAGTGGTTCCTGAGGATAAAAACGAACAGGAAAAATTATTAAGGGAAAAAGGACTATCCTTTTTCGGAGCTATCGCTGCTTCGGTTTCACATGAATTGAACAATGTGAATTCGATTATTGAGCAAACTGCCGGTTTGCTGGGAGACTTGCTTGCGGGCGCCGAGATGGGGCGGCCTATCAAGGAAGAGCAGCTCCAGCGTGTACGCGATAGAATCGAGAAACAGACCCACCGCGGAACCCGTATTATCAAGCGTATGAATACCTTCGCACATTCGGTGGATTACCCGATCGCCGAAATCGAGATGAATGCTATGATCGAAAATATAATCTCCCTATGCAAACGACTGGCTAACCTCAAAAAGGTGGAATTGGAAGCAGTGGTGCAATCCGACTCGTTGAGCATCAACAGCAGTCCCTTTTTAATTCAGCAGGCGCTCTTTCTGGTTATGAGGAATTACTTTATCGCAGACCTCGCCGGTGAGACAATCCATGTGATTCTGGAACCGGACACCGATGGTGTTGTTATAATAATTGAGACGATTGCCGCAGAAGAAGTTGAGATTGAGAATTTAGACTACATAGAGTTGGTGTTAGGTCAAATCCAGGGGAGTTTCGACGACCAAAGCAATAGCGAAAAAACTCGTATCCTGTTGAAATTCCCTGACCTGCGTCAGTAGAGCTGCAAATAATGTTGAAATTGTAGTATGATTGGAGATAGAAATAATGGCTAATATACTTCTGATTGATGATGAAGAAGAATTCACAGAGGTGCTGTCTATGCGGATGGATAGCCGCGGATTTAGTGTGGAAGTAGCCTCTTCCGGAGAGGAAGGCATTGAAAAAGTAAAGGCTAAGAACTATGACGCTGTAATACTCGATATGGCAATGCCCGGCATGGACGGAATGGAAACCTTAAAGCACCTACTGAAGATTCGCCCGGATCTTCAGGTAATCATGCTTACAGGTCATGCGACGGTCAATAAAGGCGTCGAAGCGGTGAAGTTAGGCGCGGCGGATTATTTGGAAAAGCCTGCGGAGATCAATTTACTCGTGGAAAAAATCAAACAGGCACAGGAGAAAACCGAGATTCTGTTTGAACAGCAGCTTGATGAAAAGCTATCCGATATTATGAAAAAAAAGGGGTGGTAAACTGATTTTTAGGGGGCGATTCGGCGATAATAAGCGAATTCGCAACGAAAAATCGCTTTCCGGGAGGGGGTAAGATCCTTATATAAGCAATTGCTGCATTAATTAGCCAGGATTATTCATAAATTTCATAATCGGTAGCGGAAGCCTTGTGCTTCCGTCATTTCTTTGTAATCTTCAATTGCAAACCGTAGATGATCTACTTCTATTAATCCTCCGAAGGACGAGCCTTCAGCTGCGAACTACTAATCTTTATGAATCATCCGGGTTAGGTTCTATGTTGGCATTGCTGATAGATATTCATTATCAGGTAAAAAATGGAAAAGCCACTCTTTCGAGCGGCTCTTCCACTGCTATGGAGGTACTACTATGATGGTTCGGCTTTTCAGCCTGAAACCTACCATAAGAACCGGGGATTGTCCTTATGGCGTCCTTTACGATAACGAATATAACACAAAAATGTTCCCTTGCAAAGAACTTTTTTCAAAAAAATCGATTTTTTTGCTCTGCTTTATGTTATTGATAATCAATTCTACTATTATTTATTTCGGGGTTCTAACTGCTGGTGTAAGCCATTAAATATTGGTTACTTAGAGCTTTTCCTCGATTCTTTTCAAGGTTTCTTCCATGGTATTGATTCGATTTCTTATATCCTCCATCTCCTCACGCTGTTCTTTTCTATACTTCTCAATAGTCCCTTTTACCTGGTCTTCTATTTTACCCATCAGCTTTTTGGATTGTTCTAATATCTTTTGAGATTGCTCATCAGCCTTGCCAATTAATTTTTTCAGGTCCTCACCGCGTTTGGTGCTGGCTACCTCGCCCTTTTTTATCAGTTCGTCGATTATCTCCTCGGCGCGTTTCTTATCAAGGGAAGCCGCGCCAATGGAAGCTAATGCGGTCTTTTTAATTACAGTTGCCGCTCCTTCGCCTTTCTTACGAATAAGTTCCTTGAACAGATTGCCGGACGCTTTAAGATCGTTCCAGGATTTCACTTCCGACTTGAGAATCGTGGTTAAAACCTCTCCGGTGATGTCCTTTTTGGTAACATTGTCAACCACCTCAAATTCCACACCTTCTTTGACCATTTGCGAAAGCTCCTCCATGGTGACCATCTGTTTTGTCTCCGTATCGTAGAGCCTGCGATTTTTGTACCTTTTGATCAAACGCATTATTCTATCCTCCCAGTTTTATAAATTTTTCATAATATAGTGCATTGCACAATAATATCAATAGGAAAATTCCTTGTTTCAATTATTACAATTTAAAATATGCGATTTAATTAGCCGTAAGACTATACATTTCAGCATATTCCTATAATGATTAATACTGTCGATAATAACGGTTAGTTCCTTATGCGGTGCAAAAGATCACTAAGTAATAACGGATTATTCCCATTCAATAGTTGCTGGAGGTTTGCTGGAGATATCGTAGACTACGCGATTAATTCCTTTAACTTCGCGGGTAATACGAGATGATACGGTTTCAATGATATCATAAGGAATTCTCGCCCAGTCAGCGGTCATGCCATCCACGCCGGTTACCGCTCGCAGGGCTATGGTGTTCTCGTAGGTGCGCTCGTCTCCCATTACACCCACTGATTGAATCGGTAACAGAACACAGAAGGCTTGCCAGATATTGTTGTATTCCTTTGACCTCTTGAGTTCGCTTATGAAAATATGATCAGCTTCTCTGACCAACTCCAATCGAGATTGAGTGACGGAACCGATAATTCTCACCGCTAAGCCGGGTCCCGGAAATGGGTGGCGATTGAGGAACTGCTTTGGTAATCCCAATTTTTTCCCGACCTTACGAACCTCGTCCTTGAATAGCTCCTTTAACGGCTCCACTACTTTCAATTTCATCCTTTTGGGTAAACCGCCTACGTTGTGGTGTGATTTGATAAGCGCGGATGGCCCTTTGAAGGAGATACTTTCTATCAAATCGGGATAAAGCGTTCCTTGCGCCAAAAAGTCAACTTTCTCGGACTCAGCAACTTCACTGAAGACCTGGATGAAAGCCCTACCGATTATTTTTCTTTTTCGCTCCGGGTCTTTAACACCTTTTAGTCGCCTCAGGAATAATGATGAAGCGTCTATATGGCGGAAATCGAGTTCCGGGTATTTTTGAAAAGCGCTCCTTACTTCATCTACTTCATTTTTTCTCAAAAGTCCATTATCGACAAAAACCGCTATCGTACTACTTCCAACAGCCTTTGAAAGCAGCAGTGAGCAAACGGCGGAATCAACTCCGCCTGAAAGAGCGCAGATAACTTTGGAGTCGCCAAGGCGCTCTCGCAGCTCGTAAATGGTCTGATTGATGAATCTCCCGGGAGTCCACGACGGTTTGCAGCCGCAGATATCGGTGAGGAAATTGCCGATTACCGTGTTGCCGTATTCGCTGTGATGCACTTCGGGATGAAACTGAATTCCATAAAACTGATGTTTGGAAGAGTAGACTGCGGCGTTTTTCAAGGACTGTGAGGAACCTATCGATTGGAAAGCGGCCGGTAATCCGGAGACAAAATCACCATGGCTCATCCAAACTCTACAGCCATCGGGGACATTATTAAGAAGGGGATTCGACGTACGTATTTTTAATTGGGTTGCTCCATATTCCCTGCGCAGCGATTTCGTGACCTTACCTTTGAAATGCACTATGCCTGCCTGAAGTCCGTAGCATATCCCCAAAACCGGTACGTTCATATCGAAAACATAATCCGGTACAGTCGGTGCATTTTCATCAGTTACCGAAGCGGGACCACCCGATAAAACTACTCCTTTTAAATCCGCTGTATTATCGATTTCGGATTCAAGACATGATTGAATACGGCAATATACTTTCTGCTCCCTAATTTTACGTGCGATTAATTGTGTATACTGAGAACCGAAATCTATGATTAGAATCCAATCCATCTCGCTTTACCACATTTTTGTGAAATCCATTCGACGGATATCGGTGTCCTTGTGATAATGAACATCATCGGTATCGGGGTAGTCGATGGTATAATGCAAACCCCGCGATTCCAAGCGCGCCAAAGCTGACCTGATAACCAGCATCGCTACGGCGGAGATATTCCTTAGCTCGATAACGGCGGCGCGAACCGGATTCTGCTGGTAGAACTCTTCTATATCGCGGGCATGAATACGCATTCTCTCCAATGCGCGATTGAGACGCTTATCCGATCTTACTATACCGACATAGTCGGACATAAGTCGTCTGATAGTGTCTTCGTCATGTGAAATCATCCCCCATTCATGGTGATCGAATACAGCTTCATCAATCCAGCTGCGGATCCGGGGATACTTGAGGCTTTCCCGTTTATCGTAGTTGGAACTTATATATTCAGCGACAAACCGTCCCATAGCTAAAGCTTCCAGAAGCGAATTCGACGCCAGCCTGTTGGCGCCGTGCATTCCGGTGCAGGCGGTTTCGCCGCAGGCGAAGAGATGCTGGATGTTGGTTCTTCCGTCCAGATCGACCGCGATACCGCCGCAGAAGTAATGCGCCGCTGGTACGACAGGGATCGGATCGGAGGTGATATCCACGCCGAATCTGAGACAATTCTGAAAGATATTCGGGAAACGGCTCTGCAAGAATTGCGAACCGAGGTGACGAACATCGAGATAAACGAATTTATCCCCGGACTTCTTGATTTCGGCGTCTATAGCCCGTGCGACCACATCGCGGGGAGCCAGTTCCTTATCCTTATGATAATCCGCCATGAAATGGCGACCATCGATAGTCATCAATTTGCCGCCCTCTCCCCTAACCGTTTCGGATATCAAAAATGTCCTGCCTTCGGGGGTGTACAAGCTGGTGGGATGAAATTGCACGAATTCCATATTGCGTATCACCGCGCCGGCTCTATAAGCCATAGCGATTCCATCGCCGGTGGCGATGTCAGGATTAGTTGTATGATAATACACCCTGCCGGCTCCTCCGGAGGCTATTATGGTGCGATGCGCACGAAAAACCCTTACGGTTTGCTTGAGAACATCCAGCGCATATACCCCGTAGCAGACTCTTATATCTACACCTTTGGCTGCCGGAGGTATTTTGTGAATACCAAGTAGAAGATCTATTGCTATGTGATTCTCAAAGATTGTGACATTGTCCTTTGCTCTTATGGAGGTAAGCAGACGATGTTCTATTTCCCTGCCGGTATAATCTGCAACATGAAGAACACGGCTGTGGGTATGTCCCCCCTCCTTGCCGAGATCATAGTCCTCACCGGGACTACGAACCTTTGAATTCTGAGCGGAGAAATTCACTCCCAGTCCAGTTAGCCATTTTATATTTTCGGGGCCCGAACAGACAATAGCCTCTACAACTTCCGGTTTTGATAATCCGCATCCGACTCGAAGTGTGTCATTGATATGAGACTCAAAGGAATCTTTGGCAGCAGTAACAGTAGCTATTCCGCCTTGAGCATAGTTAGTATTGCTGTCGGAATCGCGTTTCTTAGTGAGAACGGCGACCGAGCCTAATTCGGAAAGCTCCAGCGCAAGAGTTAAACCGGCTATACCGGAACCGATAATTAAGAAATCATAATCCTGATAGTTGTTTCTCACCAGTTTACATCTCCGGATTCATTACTTGATACTCTCTGCAATATAATACATTTTGCTGCCTTAATTCAACTTATTTACTATCATCGATAATAGCTTTTCTTCGGACTGCGGATTCAATTCGAAGATTACCTCAAGCATATAAATCGGAAAATTGAAGTGGCGGTCTGCCAGTTTTGCTCCGTCCTTCATAGTGGTTACACCGATTTCAGCGCCGCAGGTCTTAAAGTTCCGGTTTAGCCGTTCAACAACTGCACGGGAATAGCGATGATGATCTCTAAAAGTTACTGAACTCACGATCTCCGCTTCCAGGCTCTCCAGTGTCTTAACGAATCCTTCCGGTTTAGCTATTCCGCAGAATGCAAATACACGTTTTTGCTTCAGATATTCAGGTTTTTCTGATTCGGTTCCGGAAACAGATATAATATTCTCCGGTTTGAGATAGACATCAAAGATGTTGGCATCAGGCGAGTATGATCTCACCGTACTCAGTAGATTATCATCGGGGGATTCTTTATACAATCTCTTTAGTAACAGCATATCCGCTCTGGCAAGACTCGAAGGAGGTTCCCGGAGCATTCCTCCCGGTAATGCAGCGCTTCCACCGAATGGATTGTCCGAATCCAAAACCACAATATCCAGATCCCGCTTAAGTTGACGATGTTGGAACCCATCATCAAGAATAAAAACATCGGGATCGTGGGATTCCAGTAGTTTCATCCCGACTCGACTTCGTTTTGCGGAGATGCCAAATATAACTCCATTGAGCTGCCGGGAAAGCATATATGGTTCATCGCCGATGAAATCGGCTGTGATAGATTCCGGTGGGGGTGATTCGAATACTACATCCTCGGTTCCCTTTCGCATGTAGCCCCTGCTTAGAATCGCTGGCTTTAAACCGCGCTCGAGTAGTTTTTGGCACAACATCCTTACCACCGGCGTTTTGCCCGAACCCCCGATGGCTATATTTCCTACCGATATAACCGGCTTCGGCAGTTCATGCGCCTTAAAAGCGCCAATATCATAACCTTTGTTACGAATAGCTGCAGTAACCCTATATAAGTAAGCAAAAGGCTTTAAGATTAATTTTATCATTATAATTATCGTACAGATCCCAAATGCTCTATACGCTCTTTCCCAATCGATGATCGCATCAGCTTATGAATATCCCCCGCGATTGATCCCGCGATACCTTTATGCTTGCCAGCGAATATCCCTGCTTGCTCCCTCATAGTTTTTCGCCTTTCCGAATCGGAGAAAATCGAATGAAAAGCGGTATATAGTTCATCTGAATCTTTAACATATTTAGCGGCGCCTATTTCAATCAAGCCATCAGCTATTTCCCGGCAGTTCTGCATATTTGCCCCAAATAGCGCCGGCACCGACCATGACGCCGGTTCAAGAGGATTATGACCTCCGGTATTATCCAAACTTCCCCCCACAAAGGCAATCTCCGCCCAGCCATAAATGCTCTTAAGATCACCTATGGTATTGATGATGATAACCTGTGCCAGTATATCTTCAGAGTCAATATCCCGGCAATCGCTAAATAGACTGAGATTTAAATTTGTCGATTCGACTTCGCTTTTAACCTCATCGATACGCTTGAGATGTCGAGGAGCGATAAATAACATAGATTCGGGATAATCCGAAAGCAGTTCGGAAAAAGCTTTAAGAACTATTCTCTCTTCACCCCGATGCGTTGACCCGGCGACAATGGTCCTTCTGCCCTGTAGCCACCGGGGCTTGGGTAATGGTCGCAATCCATTTTCATTAGCCGAGATGTCGAATTTCATATTACCAGCTACTTTCACCTTCTCCTTATCCACTCCCAAAGCAACCAATCGCTTGGAATCAGCGACAGACTGCATAAAAAAGAAGTCAATCTTATTAAGCAGAAACGAGAAAAACGATTTGACAAGTCTGTACTTAGTGAATGATTTGAGGGATATCCTACCATTGACACAAAACAGCTTGACACCTTCGCCATGGGCGTAGTGAATCAAATTAGGCCAGAACTCAGTTTCAGTTAGAATCAAAGCGGATGGTTGTATTATCTTAAGCGCTCGCTTCACCAAAATGCTGATATCCAGAGGCGCGAAAATAACAGCGCAGCTATCCGGCAGTAATTTTCTCGCTGTCTGATTTCCGGTTTTGGTCACAGTTGATACTACTATATTCGTTTCCGGTGAAATCGAGAGATACGCAGGAATCAATGCTGATAGTATTCTTACCTCCCCCACAGATGCCGCGTGGAACCACAGTGTGTTATTTCCCTTTAAGGATTTTAGTTCCTTATTATAAATCGCTAATCTTTCCTTGACCCCATGCCCTTTAACCAAACCCAGCCATAACAAAATCGGTGATCCGATAATCGCGAGGATAATCAATAATACATTATAAATCAGCATTATTTAACTGCTTTTGCATATTCCATGTATAGGGATTCTGTCAAGTCGTTCAATTGATTCTGCAGATATTGCGTGGATTGGTTCAATTGATCGGCTTTTGCATACTTATCGATGAAAATCGGTTCTCCCACCGCAATATCCAAGCGGCAAAACGGTTTCGGGATAAGGAATCTATCCCATGAATTCAATTTCCATGCCGAAGAAGCAGAGACCGCTATGGGAGTCAAAGCATGTCCGCCGCGTGAAGCTATATAAGCTGCTCCCGTTTGGGCGATCTGTCTTGGACCTTTGGGACCATCCGGTGTAATCGCCAGATCATACGGAGAATTATCCAAAATGAGTTCTCTTGCAGCTTTCATACCTCCCTTTGTGGTCGAACCGCGCACAGGATTGTAGCCCATTCTGTCCACGATCCGGGCTATGAGCTCTCCGTCGCTATGTTCACTTATCATTATTCTCACCCCTCTGTTCCTGTAGACGTAGGCTAAGGGTAATATCCGGTTATGCCAGAAAGCATAAAGGATTTTAACACCTTTTTGCCTATGCCGGCTCAACTCATCCTCCCCGTCTAAAGAGACTCTCCAGGTTCTGCCCAATAATTTGATTATAATCGGTCCAACAAAAGCGATCAAACTAATCAATAGCCGTTTATTCCATGAAACATGTCGGGATTTATCAGGCATATAGGTTGAAAATATAACCGACCGCAGGCAGGTGGTCAACTAATAAATAGCAGCTTTGCTGCGTGCGAAGCGGGAATGCCCGCTCCTAAAATGCTGTGTCTAATGCTTTGATCCCAAAGCAATACAACAGACTCGCGAGCCTTAACCAAATTCGATGCCGGCGATCTGCAAAGTCACACTTTTGGATGCGGTTATCCCCAGAGGTACATGCTTAATGTCGTTCCAGCGTGGATCACCGAAATTTCGAGTAACGTGTTGGCCATCCAAAGGTACGCTGTAAAGCTTCCAACCGGTAGGGAATGAATTCTTCGTAGTTGGGTCTGCCAGAAATTCCGTAGAATCCAAGTCAAAGGAATGGGAAAAATAGTGATTCTCCATATCCAAAGTACCATTTCCATTAAGATCTTCGGAATCCGGTTTCTTTTCGCTCCACGGATCGGGTCGATTGCCTTCAGATCCGGCGTCCTCTTCGACTTCAAGAATACGGTCTGATTTATGTTTTTCGTGAATTATCCGGTTAACTCAATTTGGGTGCCCGGATATAGGGCTGTCCTACAGTATTACCGAGCTAATTACTCGGGCTTTGTGCTTTTTTTCGCAAGTTATATTGACTTTTAGAGGTTTTTACTTATATTTGAAAAAACATGTTTATTTTCTCTTCATTGGTAAGTGAATTATCCAAAAAAATATTATTGTTAGAACCACCATTAAAACATCGGAGGTAGTTTTGAAGCATCTACTACTGAAATCCTGCCTGATAATGGCGCTCTGCTTAAGCTTATTCAGCGGCGCGCTTGCTTATCAGTCAGTCAATGTGAGCTCCAACCCATCCGGTTTGCGGTTGATAGAGCAGGACCAGATGGGCGTTACCATGAGAATGGATATCGGGAGTATCCATTTCATACCGGTAACAACCAAGGAGGGCGATTTTGTAAGGTTGAATGTGGAAGGTTTTCCAATGTCACAGAACGTAGGAGAACCGAATTTGCCGGTGATCGGTAAATTATTAAGCATTCCTTTTGAAAGTGATTTGAGCGTGGAAATAGTCGAATCCGATTATGAGATTATCTCATTGGAAGATCTGGAAATAGTTGTTCCCATTATGCCGACTCAGCCATCGCTTTCCAAGTCTCAGAATCCCGAAGATGTACCATTCGAATATGATCAGCAGGTTTATAAGCGAAACGATTTCTATTCGCTGCCTTTAGCGGATGCTGAAGTGAAGGGCACCATGAGAGCGCTGCATATCGGACGTCTGGCAGTATCACCGGTGCAGTATAATCCTGTTGAGAGATTGCTGAAGGTTTACAGTACTATAACGGTGAGGGTAAACTACGAGCATCCGAATTTCGGATTAACGCAAGAGATGCAAAGGAAGCATTATTCACCATTCTTCGAACCGCTTTACCAAAAGGTCGTGAATTATCAGACTCCGGTTTTCGATATGCTGGATGATCTGGTCACTTACCCGGTGAAATATGTGATCGTATCCGACAGGATGTTCGAAGCTCAACTTCAGGAATATATCGCCTGGAAAGAAAAGAAGGGATTCGAAGTAATTGTGGCTTATACCGACGAGATTGGCGGCAACAATTCTCAGATTCGCGCATACTTGCAGGACTTGTATGAAAACAGCAATCCTCCGGAGGATCCTGCGCCATCGTTCGTACTCCTGGTCGGCGATACCGGTGAAATTCCGCCGTTCAGCGGTGATGCCGGTTGGCATGTCACGGATCTGGATTTCTGCGAGTACACCGGCGATGATTGGCCTGAGATTTATTATGGCCGTTGGTCTGCTTCCAGTACATCGCATTTGCAGCCGCAGATCGATAAATCCCTGGAGTACGAAATGTACACCATGCCGGATCCGAGTTATTTAGCCGAGGTCACCATGATTGCCGGTGTGGATTCATGGTACGCCGAAACCCATGGAAACGGTCAGATCAACTATGGAACAAATTTATACTTCAACCTGGCTCATGGCATAACCGACCACACCTGGTTATATCCGGAATCGGATGAACCGGGAGCATCGGAGGCAATTATTCAGACGGTTGACGATGGAATCGGATACATAAATTATACCGCACATTGCGGACCAACCTCATGGGCTGATCCCTCGTTCACAACCGGCGATATTAACGGCTTGTCCAATAACCACATGTACCTTCTGGCAGTCGGCAACTGCTGTTCATCGAACGAATTCGATTACGGCAGCCCTTGCTGGGGCGAAGTTTGGTTACGAGCCGCCAATAAGGGCGGCGTCGGTTATATCGGCGCATCGAACTCCACTTACTGGGATGAAGACTACTGGTGGGGCGTCGGTTATGGTCCCGTGGAAGGCAACGGACCTTCATACGAGGAAACCGGGCTGGGCGCCTATGATGGAGTATTCCACGATCATGGCGAACCGCTTCAATATCATTACAATACAAACGCCGCTATGATGTTTGCGGGTAACATGGCAGTGAGCGAATCGGGCAGCAGTCTCGAAGAATATTATTGGGAAGCGTATCATCTAATGGGCGATCCCTCCATCATGAATTATATGGGCGTACCGGACGATAATAATGTCACTCACGATAGCGCTATTCCATTAGTGGCGACTTATTTCACAGTCAACGCCGATCCTTATTCTTATGTCGCTATATCGCAAGATGGCGTTCTGCATGGAGCAGCCTGGGTCGATGAGTCCGGCAGCGTTGATGTGCCGCTTACACCTTTCGAAGAGCCCGGATATGCCGATATAGTAGTCACCGGACAGAATAAGGCGCCTTATGATGTTGCTATCCCGATTATCGCCGACGGCTATGGCGCAATTGCTGGTAGAGTAACCGATGAGGTCACCGGCGATGGCTTAGAGGGCGTTGTTACCGTAACCAACCGCGATCCGCAGATCGTCGCCCATTGCAATGACCAGGGATACTATCTGATGCATGTTCCCGCGGACACCCTGTGGGAAATGAGAGCGGAATATACATCGGATTATCTACCGGCTTTTGCCAGCGTCATGGTAACCGAGGATGATACGGTGACGCAGGACTTTCAGTTGGAGCCGAAGGTGGAGGTGA
>CAZLVS010000028.1:0-46396 GCA_964563085.1 uncultured Ignavibacteria bacterium
TTATTTCTATAAATTGGAAGTCGGCGATAAGGTGTTCACAAGGCGGATGACGCTGCTTAAGTGATTTTATTCGCGGGGGTAGCCCTTGCGGCTATCCTGCTTTGTTTTCCGCAAACACGCACCTATTTGCACCTGGCATGCCCAGGATAATAAAGGCGCAACTCACGAACTTTCCCCAAATGATTATGCGCGTTCACGTTACAAATCAGCAACTTTTCGCTAACTAAATCGTTTCAATTATGATATATTTATAATTAACGCTGAATTACTCGGAGACATCCACTCAGGTTGTTTCCCGGTTTGAGATTGTTTTTTGAGTAAAGGTAGTAGAGATACCGATCCGGAGGATATATGTTAAGAAGAATTATCGTCTTATTGACCGCTTTAGCATTATTATGCTCGTTTTCACCGTCGGAGTCATCCGCGAGAATGAGAATCCCTAAGAAGAAAACGGATACAAAGAAGGAAGATAAATCAAAGAAAAAGAGCAAAGATAAAGCTTTTAAGGATGTAATCGAAGACTATGAGAAAATAGATGGATTTTTTACATTTTATGTCAACGAAGAGGAAGGTAAAAGCTATATCGCTATTGCACCTGACCAACTCGGCAAGGATTACTTGTGTACTTTGACTCGAACCTCCGGTGACGGAAGTTATTACGATTCCGGCGCCGATCAGGGGGAATTCGTGTTCAGATTTAATCGGGTAGGAAAGAATATTCAGCTTCTGGAAGTGAATGTACGATTTCGCGCCGATACTTCCTCTACGTTGTTGCCTGCGGTTGAACGCGGCATTACCAATTCAATATTCAGCGTGGGGAAGATAGAATCGGCTCCCGATGATTCCACTAAGGCAGTACTGGTTGATGCCTCTGAATTGTTCGTTCAGGATATTTTGAATACTTCATATTACTTGGGAACGCGCGCTAAGTTAGGCTATTCTTTTGATAGCAAAAATAGCTATGTGGGGGCTATAAAGTCATTCCCGAAGAATTCGGAGATTGATGTTCATCTGCACTTTAAAACCAAGAAACCGAATGGACTGGCGGCCACTTTACCGTCGCCGTATTCGATGTTCCACAAATATCATTATTCCATTACAGAAATTCCTGAGACCGAATATGTACCGCGCATCGCCGATGACCGGGTGGGGTATTTTCTCACCATGTATCAGGATTATACCGAACTGGATCACGAATCGCCCTATGTTCGATATATAAACCGTTGGAATCTCAAAAAAGCAGATCCTTCGTTGGGGGTTTCCCCGCCGGTTGAACCTATTACTTTCTGGCTCGAGAATACTATCCCGGAGGAGTATCGTGAGTATGTGAAGGAGGGCGTCCTTTACTGGAATAAAGCTTTCAGAAAGGCGGGATTCGAAGACGCTATCGTGGTTAAACAGATGCCCGATGATGCCGATTGGGATCCGGCTGATGTTCGTTACAATGTTATTCAATGGATTGTTTTTCCGGGTAAAAGCTATGCGGTGGGGCCATCGCATGCAAATCCGTTTACCGGAGAGATATACGATGCGGATATCCGGGTCTGTGTCGATTTCATTCGCTGGATGTTCCGTTATTCGGAGGAATTCGTTCAGCCGGTGACGCCGTTATCTTACCAGGATGTTCTCGATTCACTTAATTTCATGCATAATAGACATGGCGACGGGCATTATTGCAACTATGCCATGGAGAGGGGGAAAGATGCTTCGTTTGCATATTCACTATTGCAGGCGAAAAGTGATTTTGAGGATAAACCCGAATTAACACAAAAATTCGTAAAACAATACATTATCGATCTTGTAGCCCATGAAGTAGGGCATACATTGGGATTGCGTCATAATTTTAAAGCATCCATCATGCTATCTCCGGAACAGATGCACGATACTACGCTGACAAGATCGATCGGCATGGTAGCTTCAACGATGGACTATAATCCGGCCAATATCGCATTACCGGGCGAAACGCAGGGCGACTATTACAATCTGGTTCCGGGTCCGTATGATATGTGGGCGATTGAATATGGTTACAAATCGCTGGGCGCCAAAGAGCCTATGGATGAAATCAATGCTCTAAAGGCTATCGCGGGGCGATCTGCTGATCCTGATTTGGTCTACGGGACGGATGAAGATGTGCGATCTTTAACCGGTATCGATCCTGAATGCACTCAGTTTGACCTGGGCGATGATCCGATTGAATATTATGAACGGAAGATAGTCCTTTCCAATGAGTTATGGAAAAACCTGGAGGAACGGTTTTATGAGCCTGACTCGGCATATAGCAAGCTTCGCAGGATTTTCGGATGGGGATTCGGCGGATACAGCAGCGGTGCCGCCAACGTTAGCAAGTACATTGGCGGGATCTATATGGAGCGGGATCATATCGGCACACCTAATGGAGAGTTGCCCTTGATGCCGGTTAGTCCTGTTAAGCAGCGGGAAGCTTTGCAGTTTCTGAATGAATATATTTTCGATGCCGAAGGGTTCGTATTTCCAACTCAGCTGCTAAAGAAATTGCAGCCGGAGAGAATGCCGGATTTCACGGGGATTCCATATACTATTGTCCGACTTGATTATCCGGTCCACAATGTTGTTCTGGCGATACAGCAAAACGCCCTGAATCAGCTTTATAATCCTATCAGATTACAGAGATTAATAGATATTCCCCTGTATTATGACATAGAAGAATACGCCTTTACGATTGAGGAGCTTTTCTCAGGCGTTCGCGGTATGATATGGTCCGAAGTTGAAACCGCTAAAGAAGTCAACAGCTTCCGACGCAACCTGCAAAGGGCGCATTTAAACCGAATCGTTGACATTGTGGTGGGAAAAAATAAACTCTATCCGGAGGATGCGAGGACCCTGGCTTGGGTTGATCTACGGGAATTGAAACAAGGCATTATGTCAGCCTTAAACTCCAATACTATCGACACGATGACAAGAGGGCATCTCGAGGAGTCATTGGCGAGAATTGATGCCGCTCTGGAGGCTAAGCTGGAACGGAGTTTCAAAGGATAGCCTTTTGGGGCAGGGCAGTCTATTGATACTTTGAATCGGTAACCCGAGCGCTTGGAATAACGAACTCTGATTACAGTCGGGACCGTCCGGATAATGGCTGTAAATTATATGACTTTTTATACCGGCGGTCAGCCAACCAGGGCTGACACGATATTTGCCGATCACTATCGATTGGCGATCACTTCAGAAACGGTGTCGGGTTTCTCGCTCCGCTGGGAACCCCACCTGCGCTTGGTTCACTACAGGTATTACGCAGCTGACGAGTCTACACGCCTCTGGCGGGGACGTATCTATTGCGCGGATATCTGGTTGTGCCCTCTACACATGGCCAGGTTTTCGCCCTTGTCAATCTCAGGCGGGTTGACCATGCAACTCTTATGAAACACTATCCTTCTAATGTCTAACCAATATTGAATAACGACCATTTATGAGGATAATTTTTATTCAGAACAATATCAGATTTTACTTGCTTACATGGATAAATTGATTATATTTATTATTACAGTATACCTAATGGGATGTGGAGAGGTGCTGCATTTCACAATTTAGTACATCGAAATGAGCGCGTGTCTTTATTCGCTATCGAAACTAATCGAGTATGAAAACTAATCTGTCCGTACTTCTGCGTTTCCGCCTGAAGCTGCAGATTCACATACTTTCATCAATGACTGATTTTAAACGAATTGAGGTTTAACTGTGAGTGTTTCATTAGAAAAGCAGCAAGAACTACCGCTTTCAAAGGAGATGATATCTCTGATCATGGAGTACTCCATGGAAGGAATTATTGTATTACAAGATAACAGAATTATCTTTTGCAATAAACAGTTAGAAAGGTTGACAAAACTCGACCAGTCGGAGCTCGCCTCCAAATGTATCGAGGACATACTTCATCCTGATGATCAAGAGACCGTTACCGATAGTTTGGCGAAGGTGTTAAATGATGGGGATAAACCGGATTTCTGCGAGGGCCGAATATTTACAAAAGACGGCGATATCAAAAAGCTCGCATTCAAAAACTTCAATATCCCCTACAATAGCGCTTCGGCTGTTCTGGCGATTCTGAGCATTCAGGACGAAGATGATAAAGAAAGTAAATTCTTCGGCAACGAACAAACTTATCGGGAACTCTATGAAAGCGCTCTGGTAGGTCTCTTCCGGACACGATTGTCTGATGGAAAGCTGATGTGGTGTAACAATAAATTCGCGGAGATATTCGGCGCTGAAGATAAAAACGAATTTGTAGGGGAGGTGGTTTCCCTCGATTACTATGCCGATCCTGCTCAGAGGGACAGAATAGCGGCGGATCTGAGGAAAACAGGAAAAGCAGAGAATCTGGAGATTAAATTCAAAAAACCCGACGGTTCGGAATTTTGGACAAAAAGCTCAGTATGGCTGGATCCCACTGGCGAATACATTGAGGGCTTTATGATTGATACAACAAAAGAAAAGCATATCGAGCAATTAGTTAAGAAAAACGAAGACAAATATAGAGCCCTTTTCGAGAACCTCGATGATGTTTTGTACCAGGCTGACATGACCGGCAAAATCACATTGATTTCCCCTTCAATCGAGAAGGCGGCAGGATTCAAACCGCAGGAGGTTATAGATAAAAGTATCGACTCATTCTACGCAGATCCCTCGATGAGGAAGACATTTTTGTCAATGATGGAACGTGATGGATACGTAAGGGGATTCGAGACAATGCTCAAAAATAAAGACGGATCTGCGGGCTGGGTCTCAGTAAACGCACATTATCTGCGGGATGCCAATGGCAGCATAACAGGAATAGAGGGATTGTGTCGAGATATTAACAAACAAAAGTGGATGGAGCAAGCTTTAGCTGAAAGCGAAGCGAAGTATAAACAGCTTGTCGAAGGATTAAACGAGGGTTTATGTTCTCTGGATACCTTTGGGGAGATTACCTATGCCAATCGCCGCATGTCCGGGATATTAGGTTATTCCGCTAAAGAGCTGCTCGGTAAACCGCTCCGATCATTAATCACGCCTGAAGGACAAAATGAATTTGATAAACTGTTAAGAAGGGTAAAACACGGGATAGGAGGTCAGTGGGACCTTGAATTTTTACGTAAGGATGGCAGAAGGATTTACGCCAATTTGGGAATCTCACCCATATTCGACTCCGAGGGGTCTTATTCAGGGATGATAGCCGGAGTGATGGATATAACCGAGAGAAAGCAGGCTGAGTTTGAATTGCAGGAGAACGAAACACGCCAACGCCTGCTTTTGACATCGATATCCTCTCCTGTTATGGCAATGAAGGAGGATTTGACGGTTCTTTACAGTAATGAAGCATTCGCCCGGTTGATATTTACGCCCTACAAAGAACTTGAGGGTGGCAATCTTCGGGAACTATGCCCCGAATTTGCCGAGAGTGAGACCTTCCGGACCTACCTTAAGGTCATTGAGAGTGGACAGGTTGAAGAGGTGGAAGAGAAGCTCGAGGATTGGTATCTTCATAGTAGGGTCTATCCCACCCCCTGGGGAGTGTTGGCAATTGCCGAAGATATAACGGAACGCAAAAAAGCCGAGGAAGCCTTAATCAAGAGCGAAGAGGAATACAGGTATTTATTCGAGAATCTCCAGGATATATTCTACCGAGTCGACAATAATGAGAATATACTGATGTTCTCGCCTTCGGTGGAGAGGATTACCGGCTACAAACCGGAGGAGTTAATCGGTCACAGTTTACATACATTCGTCTATAACATCCCCGGCAATCGCGAAAATTTCTTAGATGAAATGATGCGCAGCGGGCGGGTGGAGGAATTCGAAACCGAGTTTAGAAGAAAAGACGGCACAACCTGGTACGGCTCCATTAATGCTCATCTTTATAAAGATAGGGAGGGTAATGTACTTGGCATTGAAGGCATGGTCCGCGATATAAGCAAACGAAAGATGGCTGAAAAGGAGCTAAGAAAGAGCGAGAAAAAATATCGCAGTTTTCTTGAAAACCTCGCCGATGGATGTTATGTGCTGAATGGTGAGCTGAGGTATATATTTATCAATGATGCCGCCTGTAATATGATCGGAAAGACCAAGGAGGAGATTCTCAACGCAAAAATCACTGATCTGTTTCCCGGATTTGAGCAATCGGAATTTTACAAATTGTATGTAAATTGCTTAGAGAATCAGAGAAGCGGAATCTTGGAGGATTCCTTCCAGACCTATGATGGCAGAACAGGTTTTTATAATGTCCGCGTTTCGATTGTGCCCGAGGGTATTTTAGTAGTTGCCCGGGATATTACCGACAAGAAAAAGGCTGAACAAGCTCTGCGTGAAAGCGAGCAGCGGTTCAGGGGAGCTTTTGAGTATTCAGCCACAGGCATGGCGTTGATCGGTACCGATGGGCGGCTGTTTAAAGTCAACAATCGTCTTTGCGATATGCTGGGATATACGCAGGATGAGCTAATCGGAAGAAACTTCGTTGATATCAGCTATCCCGATGATATCGAAGCGGCATTGTCCCATTTCAACAGAATGATCGACGAGGTGATTAATAGCGCTCAATTCGAGTGTCGCTATCTGCATAAAAATGATGATATTGTCTGGTGCATTATCAGTAATTCCGTGGCTTATCAATCCAACGGAAAATCCAAATACCTTATTTCCCAGGTTCAGGATATTACCGAGCAGAAAAAAGCCGAGCAGATTATCAGGGACGCTAACCGAAGGTTGGAGAGGGAAGGCGAACTGCTGGAGAGAAAAAATGTCGCTTTTAATATGATACTCAGCCATATCGAGCAGGAAAAGTATAAAGTGCGCAAACAGATCGCCTCCTCAATAGATCGCATCCTCGTTCCCACCTTAAGAAACCTGGTTAATGAGGATTGTACTGTTAACGAAACCTGCTATGATGTTCTATTAGAGGGACTGCATGATATAACCAGCATGATCGGGGGAACACAATATCTCTATTCCAGGCTTAGCAAACGGGAGGTTTTGATTTGTAATCTCATCAAGCAAGGGAAGCCGTCCAAGATAATCGCTGACGAGTTGGGGATAACTGTTAAGACGGTACAGAAACATCGTCAGACCATAAGAAAAAAGCTGGGTATTACTAATACCACCGTTAATCTGATTACTTTCCTCCGTAAATTCGAACGACAGCCGGAATTGCTTACAGATGAAAGCGTATCGACAGACCTTGAACATGTCAGGGAATTACATGACTAAGGGCGATCGTTTCAATCCGGATAACTAAAAGGATATTACGGATACTCAGCCGAAGGTTCATCAGTCCGAGGTCGATTTATGCCTCCATGATGTACATATGCTTTGTACTTGAATTTCAATTCGTCTCGAGACCATATAGCCGGTGTTATTCATAAATTTCGTTATTGATAGCGGAAGCGCTGCGCTTCCGGCGTCTTTTTGAAATCCTCAATTCCAGTCCATATTTGATCTGATTCTATCAAACTCCCGAAGGGCAAGCCTTCGGCTGCCGATTAGTACTCCATATGAATTATCCGGGCTACGCCAAAGGTTCGAAACGCGCCTGGAAGAAACGCAGGTATTCCGGCTCATAGGTGAATTTCAAGCCCTTAACCTTATCCCTATTGTCGAATACTTCCAGAATAGCTTCGGCAGTAACATCCATGTGCGCCTGCGTATATACACGTCTTGGGACCGTAAGCCTGACCAGTTCAAGCGCCGGTCTGCGATTCTTACCGGTCTTGGGATCGCGCCCGGCGGAAACATTGCCGCGCTCCATGGAACGAACGCCGGATTCAATGAATATCTGCGCCGCCAGTGTTTGAGCCGGGAATTCATCCTGATCAATATGCGGCAGGAAACGCCTTGCATCCAGGAATACGCCGTGTGTTCCGATCGGAACAATAATCGGTATATCCCAACCGAGCAATTTTTCACCGAGATACTTGACCTGCCCGATTCGCGCCTTTATATGTTCGTATTCCACCGATTCCTCCAGCCCGCGCGCTACTGCTTCCATATCGCGGCCCGCCATGCCGCCGTAAGTATGAAGTCCTTCATAAACCACGACCATGTTCTGAGCCTTCTTATAAAGCTCCTCATCATTCACAGCAAGAAAACCACCGATATTAACCAGGCAATCCTTCTTAGCCGACATAGTGCAGCCATCGGTTAGATCACAAATCTCTCGAATAATCTCAGCAATAGTCTTGTCCTGGTAACCGGGTTCGCGTTCTTTGATCAAGTAAGCATTCTCGGCAACCCTGGTGGCGTCATGGATTATCGGTATTCCGTATTTCTGACTCATCTCCCGAACCTGCTTTAAGTTGCCCAGAGATATCGGCTGACCGCCCGCCATATTAACCGCGGTCGCCATGGAAATATACGGCACTTTTTCTGCGCCGACCTTTTTGATAAGGTCTTCCAATTTCTGCAGGTCTATATCAGCCTTAAACGGATGCTCGTTTGTGGGATCATGCGCTTCGTCAATGATCACGTCGACAAAGTTGCCGCCTGCCAGCTCCTGATGCAGACGGGTTGTGGTGAAATACATATTGCCCGGGACGTAATCGCCATCTTTTATGAGAATTTGTGATATGATATGTTCGGCGGCGCGCCCCTGGTGAGTGGGAACTATCCACTTATATCCATAATATTTACGAATGACATCTTCAAGATGATAAAAATTCCTGCTGCCGGCATAAGCTTCATCGCCCAGCATCATACCCGCCCACTGATTGTCCGACATCGCCGAGGTGCCTGAATCGGTCAGAAGATCTATGTAGACATCTTCCGATTTCAGCAAAAATGTGTTATATCCCGCTTCTTCGATACATTTCTGACGGTAATCCCGCGTGGTCATCTTGATCGGTTCGACCACTTTTATCTTAAACGGTTCCGCCCATGATCTTCTGGTTGGTCTCTCTGCCATTTATCTCTCCTTCATACTCTATATATTTCTTTTCAAATCGATTATTTACCCGTATTCTTACACAGGTCGGGTTCCTCCGATTGTATCGGGGCAGGCTGGAGCGAAGCGGAGAAACCCGACAGCATCTTTAATACAGGTGTCGGGTTTCTCACTCACTTCGTTCGTTCGGAACCCGACCTACGAGCTTCGTTCGTTCGGAACCCGACCTACGAGCTCCTGTCTCCCGACCTATCAGGGGAACCAGAACTATAGCTGACAAATCTAAAGAAGCAACCGTCAGCGCTGGAGCGCTGCCGGAGGATGAACCAGGCTAATATTCTGATCATTCAAATTGCGAATTATTTAACAAAATCGCAAGTAAATTTTGCTTGCGAAACTATCGATATTTTGTTTTAATGAAAATTACACCGGAGGGGTGGCCGAGTGGCTGAAGGCAGCTGCCTGCTAAGCAGTTATAGGGTTACACCTATCCAGGGTTCGAATCCCTGCCCCTCCGTTTAGTCATTAGGGAGACAAATCGATGAGTACTTTCCATAGAATCCGCATAGATATACCGAGGGACAAGATAGCCGGATTCTGTAGGAAGTGGAATATAATCGAATTCTCTCTTTTTGGATCTGCACTTCGGCAAGATTTCGGCTAAAGCTCCTCGCGGATAGCGCAGCATTGGTTACCTACCGTGTGAAAGCCGCATCGGAAAATACTGATCCTGCGATGCATTCCCGACATAGTTCCATTTGGAAATTGATAGATCGGGAATGGAAGATGGTTTTCCATCAGGGAACGGTCATTTCGGATCAAAAGGAAATAGCTTAGAAATAGACAGCATAGGGTGGAACAAGCCGATGGCTTGTAGACAATCTCAAAAAGCCTGAAAGATTGCTTCGCTTCGCTCGCAATGACTATTCATAATTCGCGGAAAGCTGCAGATCCGTCCGTTCTTATGGCTAAATCTATGTTTTCACCAATTCCTTCCGCTTCTGATCCAGCCCTTCCATAATCTGGTTCCAGGAATCGATGAATGCCTGCACGCCGTCTTTCTGCAGTTTGTCGGTTACCTCTTCCATGCTGATTCCCAGTTTCTCGACCGCCTGTATCGTCTCGTAAGCGTTATGGAAATCCTCTTCGACAGTATTCGCAGCCTTACCGTGATCACGGAAGGCGTCAACCGTATGCGGCGGCAGTGTGTTGATAACATCCTTGCCGATTAGCGGCTCTACATAAAGCAGGTCGTGGTAATTCGGATTTTTGGTGCTGGTGCTCGCCCATAGCGGTCTCTGGGTTTTGGCGCCTTCGCGCTGAAACTTTTCAAATCGCTCGGTGTGAAAATCCCTGAGATAATCCTGGTAAGCAATTTTTGCATAAGCGACGGCGGTTTTACCCAGCAGACGTTTCGCTTCATCGGTGCCAAGTTTTTCCAACTCCTTATCAACATAGGTGTCAATCCTGCTCAGGAAGAAACTGGCTACCGAAGAGATTCGGTCAATAGGTTTACCTGCCTTGAGCCTGTTTTCCAGCGCTTTTAGATAGGCGGCTCTCACCTGCGCGTAATAATCGTGGGAAAATAGAAGCGTGATGTTGACATTAACACCTTCTGTCAATAGATGTTCAATCGCCGGTATCCCCTCCGACGTACCGGGAACTTTAATTAGTAGATTGGGGCGGTTTACTTTTTCCCAGAGTCGTTTGGCTTCTTTGATGGTTTCTTTAGTATTATAAGCGAGATCGGGCGAAACTTCCAGCGATATGAAGCCGTCGTAACCTCTTGAAGCATCATAAACAGGCCTGAGACGGTCAGCGGCGGCTTGGATATCCTCAGCCGCCAGGGTCTCGTAAATCTCTCCGGTCGATAGACCCGCTTTGGCGAGTCTTTCCAGCGCTTCCTGGTAATCGCCGCTTTTTACCATCGCTTTATGGAATATAGAAGGATTGGATGTCATTCCGGTGATAGCGTCTTCGTCTATCAAACGATCCAATTCGCCCGATTCTATCATACTTCGGGTGATATAATCCATCCAGGCGCTTTGTCCATATCTATTCAGTTCTTTCAGAGGATTAGACATTACTAATTAATCTCCTTGTGTATCTCAAATTAATAGTATTTTCGAGCTATAAAACCATATTGCCCCTGCCCAACGATTTTAGTAATCCACAAAAGCCGTCGGGTTCCTAATTATAATAATTTTCAACTAATTTCCAATAAAAATTGTAAGATTGTTATATCAACTTGACAATCCTGAATAGCGGAAAAACAATCTCCCCTTCTACAATATGCGGAGAAGGGGATCGATACGAAAGCCTACTTAAGCAGCGTCATCCGTTTGGTGAACACTTTATCACCTGCGGTTAGTTTATAGAAATAAATCCCGCTGGAGTGATGAGAGGCGTTCCAGGTTACGGAATGATAACCGGCTTCCTTAACTCCATCAACCAGAGTTTCCACCTTCTGGCCAAGAAGGTTATAAATACTCAGATTAACCTCATCTTCTGCCGGAACTACGAATCCGACTTAGGTTGAAGCATTGAATGGATTAGGATGGCAATCTGATGATATATCAGAGTCTGTCGAATTACTCTCTCCCTCGAACCATCCCTGCGTCTCCCAGCTATCAGAGGTTCCGCTGATCGGGCTGATTACGGTGAAGGGGAAAAACGCTTGATTGACAATCATCGAAGGATATTCTCCGCAGTTGGCGATATATAGATAATCTCCCAACGGAGCATAATGCGGGACATTTCGGACTATAAACGGCAGGCGTTGCACCTGCCGCTCGATTAAAAGGATAAACACGAGAAAGCGTTTAGCTAATCCAATAAGACTTTCTCCAATCTTTCCACAAGGTAATCGCTCTCTTCTTTGGTAATTATCAGTGGAGGGGATATCCTGATAGTATGCCCATGGCTGTCGTTGGCTAACACACCCAGTTCAAGCAGTTTTCGGCAATATTTCATCGCATCGCCGCCAACCACTTCGATACCGATAAATAACCCTCTTCCGCGCACCTCCTTTACATGCGAAGATTTCTCGGCGATCTTGTCAATATTTTCTTTAAGTACTTTACCATACTCCGCCGAACGCGCCGTTAAACCCTCCTTGACAATAACCTCCAAAGCGGCGATACCGGCTACCGCACCCAATGGATACCCTCCGAATGTGGAACCATCACTTCCAGGCCGGAAAACCAAATCCATCAGTTTAGTATTAGCAACAAACGCCGATACCGGTAACAATCCTCCTGAAAGCGCTTTGCCCAAAACTAATCCATCCGGTATCACATTTTCATGCTCAAAACAGAACATCTTTCCTGTTCTACCCAGACCCACCTGGATCTCGTCAAATACCAACATCAGGTCATTATCGTCGGCAAGCCGTCTTAAACCTTTAAGGAATCCCTCAGGAGGCTGATACATTCCTCCCTCGCCCTGCATAGGTTCTACCAGTATCCCGCAGGTGTTTTCGTTGACAGCGTTTTTGACTGCATCCAGGTCGCCATATTCAACCGAAATAAATCCCGGGGTCAAAGGACCGAAGCCTTCCTTATACTTGGGGGTGGTCGAGAAGGAAACCACGGCGATCATCCGTCCGTGAAAATTGTTGTGGAATACGATTATCTCCTGTTTGCCATCTTCGATCCCCTTGGATTTGTAACCGTAGTAGCGTATAAACTTGAGAGCTGTTTCCACCGATTCCACACCGCCATTTTTGACCAGGCTTTTGTTACCGTTTTGCCCGAAACGAGGAGCAAGCTGCGGAATCAGTGTAGCCAGCTTCTCGACAAATACCGCGTATGCATCGGTATGAACCATGTTGGAAACAACCGAACCGTAATTCTCGTGCAGTCCATCGACAACCGCCTGGACAATATTTGGATGATGGTGCCCTTGATTCGCTGCTGAATACGCAGCCAGGCAATCCAGGTATTTGTTTCCATTATGGTCATAAAGCCAGCAGCCTTCGGATTTGCGTACTACAAAGTCGTAGCGGCCGTAATGAGTCGCCCCGAAATTGTTGCTCAGCTCCAGTATCTCCTCATCGGATTGCGAAGAATATCCGATCGCGGTTTTGTTTAAAGTATCTGTATTGGTCAAGATTACCTCCTCTCTAACTTAAATAACATTACTCTATTTCAATTTAAATCGGCGGAATATAATATTTTCGCAGCAAAAACACAAGCTTGGTGATTAGCAAAATTCGGTTGGATAGATTATATAAGGAAAGTTGGATTGATGTGTCGTCAATTTTCTCCACCACAGACGGGCAGGCTGAACGAAGTGAGAAACCCGACACGCTTTCAGCTGTCATTGCGAGGAATCCCTCAGAAGGGGGGTGACGAAGCAATCCCTCTTACTCACGATTAGCAAGTAGCGCAGACTGCATCGAGGTCAACCAACAGCAGTCATTGCGAGCGAAGCGAAGCAATCAAATTCCCCTCTCGAGAGGGGTGATTTCCCCGTAAAGCGGGGAAATCGGGGTGTGTTATATTTAACACCGCCGGTCAGCCAGCCAGAGGCTGGTAAACGCTCCAGCGCTGACCTATGTAATCGAAACGTGGCGTCAAACGACTCCGTCGGAGGTGGGCAAACCCGTCTGCTGTGTTACTGTGCCCGGCGGACGTCCCCGTCTGCCGCGTAAAGGAGCCATAACTTTGTGCGGTCGGCCACCCTCACCCGTCATTGCGAGCGAAGCGAAGCAATCCGTGTCCCCGTTCGTGCGCGACGAACATCCCCGTTTGACACCTTCGGTCAGACCGGGACGTCTGACCGCACCCAAGAGTGCCGTCCCCCGAAGTCATTGCGAGGAGCATAGCGACGAAGCAATCCACATACTCCGTAGCCGAAGCCTTGCCCTTCGGGATCACAGAACTATGTGCTGTCGGGTCGCCGGACCTGTCATTGCCCCGATCACATCGGGAAAGCGAAGCAATCTGTTTCCGTTATCATGCAAGGGATCGGGGATTACTTCGTCGCCCTTTGGGCTCCTCGCAATGACTTTTTCAACAAGCCGTGATCGTCCGCCAATGTCCCATAATAAACGCGGCATTCGGGGATGAATGCCGCGTACGCATTGTCAATCAAAAAACTCGGGCGGCAGCAAGGGCTGCCCCTGCGCTGAGTTATTTCAGCAGCGTCATACGTTTGGTGAATATCTTATCACCGCAGGTCAACTTGTAGAAATAGACACCGGATGCTTGATAAGACGCATCCCAGGTCACGGAATGATATCCCGCTTCCTGCGGACCCGAAACCAGTGTTTCCACTCTCTGACCCAAAAGGTTATAAATCGTTAAATCCACGACACCATCAATAGGCAAAGTGAAGTTGATCGTGGACTTGGCGTTAAATGGATTAGGATAGTTCTGCGACAGGGAGTATTCGGTCGGGAGAAGATCTCCACTACCGCCCCGCATCATGGCAATATCAAAATTGAACTCATCGATAACCCATGAAGTATATCCTCCACTAAGCGCGTCACCGGTAACCTGGAACGGGAAGGTTACCTCATCTACAACGGTACTCGGGCAATTACCCACTCTCACGTGGAATGTGTGATCACCGGCATCGGCGTAATTCGGGATCGGTTGGGGCGCTTCAGTATACATGGTTCCGAATGGAGCCAAACCGATATTATCAACTCTCGCTAACGGTCCGACCAAAGTGTTGTCCGGAAGCGTAACCATCAACCATCCATCGAAGTACATCGTCCAACCGGTATGATTAGTCACGAAAATACCGAAATCGAAACGACCTCCCGGAGGGACCACCACAGGCGATTCGTCAGGCTGCGAGGCGACTTCCAGGTTAGTGTAATCGCTGATTACATGCATGGTAACCGGAACGTCTACATCAGGTAGTTCCTGATACTCATCGTAGGAACTGATCGTAAACGAACCGTAGTAATCGCCTACCGGCATTGAACCGGAAGATAATCTAACGGTAATAGAGTCATAGGCTCCGGCGGCGATGGTGCCAGCTGAAGGATCCAGAGTTATCCAGCTCGATGACGGATTAATTTCGTAAGATAACTCCACTTCACCTTCATTGGTGAGGGTAAATACTCGCTCCTGATAAGCGCTCTGCTCAACATCGGCTTCAAGCCAATCCGGATATGCGCTCGGTTTGATACCCACTCCGGCAACATCGTCGCTGTCACGGAAGTAGAATGTGTATTCACCCGCTTCAGGAGGTGTAAATACAATGCGTTCGCCACCGATTCCACCTACCCCGTAATAAACGTCATCGGTGCGCATGGCTTTGATTCGGAAGCGAGAAGTGTAATTACCGGGCAGGTTGACGGTCACATACCAGGTTTCCGGATTACCGTTGTATCCCGGAGCCATATCGACCTCGGCGCCGCTGATATCTTCGACAGTCAGCGTCCAGTCATGCTCATTACCGGTAGGATTAACGCTCAGCACCGGCACGGTCGGCGGACTTCCGGGATTCTCAATTATGAATCCTTCGCCATCTTGCAGGCGGGAAGCTTCATCATTGTAATTCTCAGCGTAAACCGCCCAATCATAGGTGTGATCGGGATCGGTTGCCAGCAGGATCGAGCCGGTGAAAATCCCATCACCTTCGATTTGATCGGGAGCGATTCCATCATCGCGCATTGGCGAGAACGAAGACTGCCATTCCGGATCCCAGAATCCATCGTCATTCCAGCTTCCCCGGAAATAGAAAGTCCTGTATGCAATATCAGCAGCATTGCCAAATGACGCTCTGATGATAACCTCCACCTTCGGTTCCAACTGGAAATCCTGAACGGTGGTATCATCTTCGGCAACTGAAGCCTGGGCAAATGACGGCAGATACTCGTTGGTATGTTCGGCGCGTAAATCCCAGAGTGTGTCGGCGGGAACATACATGGTATAAAATCCATCCGGTTCGCAGTAACCTATAATTTGCGGATCACGGTTGGTTACGGTTACATAGCCCTGCAAACCGTCTCCGGTAACCAGATCGGTTACATAACCTTCAATCACGCCATAGCCTTCCGGGGGAATGACATCAACTGTCTGCTCATAACGATAGTAATTAGCTTTCGTTACCGTAACCGTCATTGTGACACCCGGTAATTGCGGGGTGACCGGAACCTGAACCGGCCCGCCAGCACCTTCGGCAACGCCGATTACTTCGCCATCAACCGATAAGCCGATAAGAGCGCCTTCGTCAGCAGTTACTACGAAATAATCGAAACCGCTGAAGAGGATATTGGCATGAGATACCGTAAGCGGCTGCGGAACCTGAGAATACATGGTGATGAAAGCGTCACCATGATGGTGGAACAGATAATAAGTTTCATCCTTATTCTGAGGATTGTATGGCCAATTAGACTGGTGTAAGAAATATTTTCCATTAACATTAGCCCAGCATGGACGTAAATTCTCCGAACCGATGATATCAGATTCAGGATATGCCGGCATGAATTCAGGCCACATACCGTCATACATTCCCCAAATGTACGTATCGTTCACAAACGAGTAAGAAACCTCGCTGGCTGCCAGTAAACCCAGAGCACCATGTTCGATTCTGTGGAATTTCTCGGTGAAGCATTCACTACCGGAATTATATTTGCCGGTTAAGCAGTTAATGGAGAAAACGAACGGATAAACATCATTCGTCAGATTGTTTAAATCGCCGGTATCATAATCGGGTTCGCCCCAGCCGTCAACTCCGCCATGATCTCGGTGTAATACCATGAAGGTTCCAGCGTTAATATCAGCATTGACACGGGTGGCATTTCCACCCCAATCGTTCAGATGTTCAGGTGTAAGAGGAATGTAACCCAAACCATCGGGTCCGAAATAATCGACAATCATATATGTGTTCTGGTTCGATGACCACTCCGAGCCTGGAGTTCCGGAATATATCGCATACTCGCGAGTCGGCTGCATTCCAAGTTCATTCTGCATGAATCCCAAGCAGACTTCGGTGCAGAGAATAAACCATCTTGTTGTTTGCCAGCCGCCTGCGATTACCGGCAGGTTGTAGACATCTGGGTCTGTCGGTGGATTGCGCTCGTATTCCAGCATCTTTCCAATCATGTTGGTGAGATGCGTGTTATTTTGAGCGGTAATTCGGGCGAAAGCGATGTCGGGAAGGTCATCATTATCCACATCAGCGTAGAAATTATCCGATACGCAACTATATCCGTAATTGTAAACCGGAGCGGTTATTCCGTAACCTCTCCCCTTACCGGAGCTCTGGTAATCGGACAGCAATAAAACTGCTTCGGGCGGGATATCCCAGTTGTTATACGCATTGTCAACGTAATCTTCAATTAAACTGGCATTATTGCCGCCTATCTCACTTAATGGCACGATACCGGTTCTGATTCCCTGCTTCGTACGCCATTGCTTCAGACTATCAGCCCAAGCTTCAAAATCAGGATCATCCGGGATAATGATGATATACTCGTAGTCCTCAGTTCTACCGGTGGAAAGCCCCGCTTTATTCAAGTCCACGTCAGGTAGGGAAGAGTAATTTAATAAGTTACCCTGCAAAACCGGTTCCCAATGGCGACTTCTCAGACGATCTTCACCGAAATAACCGGCACCGCCCTGAAAGTCCACCGCAATGCGCAGATTTTTATAAACCAAAAGTTCTTTGGTTACCGGATTATACTGGAATGGGGTGATTCCTATCGTTACCACATCTACTCCGCGAAGTTGTCCTACTTCCGAAACCATTACTGCCGATTCCGGATAATAAACATTCCTCGAATAGATCGACGGATCCTTTTCATAGACCAGCGGAGAATCATCGTTTTCATAAGGAATCGGCGGGGCAGGAGACATGTTGACGTTGTGATAGGTTTCAGTCTCAATCTCCAGGATTTTTAGCGAAGGAGTTGCTCCTTCCGGCAATGCTACCATGCGGCCAACACCCGGCAGGTTGGGAGCGCCGGCATTATTGGGCAGAATCACGCCTGGAATCTGTATTGTCTTCATGGTTTCGCCGTTGACATCCAGATCCTCAAGAGCGAAACTTTTTTGAGAGAAGATAACCTCTACTCCATTTGAGCCCTGCGAGACCAGAGTAAATCCTTGTTGTCCCCAGGGATTGTCAAATGTAATTACTTCAGCGTATGCTGAAGTGCATCCCATCAGGGTTAATGATAGGAGCAATAAGCAGACTTTCCTCATAGGAAATCCTTTCATTAGAGTGTTTTAACATTGGATTGGGAAATAATTCACAATTAGTCACAACAAGTTGTATTGGAATTCAGTCGACATTAATGAAATCAGGGAAGAGATTTTCGAAGCACACTATCATTCGATTGTAATACCTGTTTGTGCTTTATGTATAATGTATTTTTAACCGTTTGTCAAGTATGATATTCATCTGGTTAAAGCCATAATGAAGTATCTATAAATTCGGAATCCGCCCCGAGAAATCTGATATGCACTATTTATATCTTCAAGTTTATTCTAAGGTGATTTTTGTAACAATCTATATATCTCAACCTTACGGCTTTTAATGTATTACTTTAAGCGGGAATTTCATTCGTAATTAAATGCAATTGATCGATTTTAGTAACGCCGGATAACCAGCAGCTTTCATATTCAGTTGACATTATTTTAGCATTTTGCTAATATCGTTTTACGGCACACGAAATTGACAAATGAAGTGGAATAAACTGTTGGAGGATTTATGGCAAACGATAAATGGTATTCATCCATATCGAGTATTAAAAAGGGGGAAATCAGGCTTCGCGGGTACGATATTACCCAATTGATGGGTAATAAATCTTTCGCCGAAACTATATTTTTGGCGCTAAAAGGAGAGTTGCCAACTGAAGCTGAAGCGAAGATGTTCGATGCTATTCTAACCAGTTCCGTTGACCACGGAGTAACCCCTCCGTCGGTACTGGGAGCACGTACGGTGGCTTCCGGCGGAAACCCATTGAATGCGGCGGTGGCGGGCGGCGTTTTGGTTATAGGCGACACCCATGGGGGCGCAATCGAGCAATGCGCTAAAATCCTGCAGGAATGGGCTGCTAAGGACGGTGCCGTCGGCGAATTGGCGAAACAATGCGTGGATGAAATGATTGCTAAAAAGATTCGCCTGCCTGGATATGGACATCGGTTACATGACGTTGATCCGCGGCAAGTGAGGCTTTTTGAATTGGCTGGCCAGCTCGATTTCTCCGGACGACATATCGAATTGGCGTTAGCCATTCAACAGGCGTTTGCCGATGCCAAAGGTAAAAACCTGCCGATAAATGTCGATGGCGCCATTGCAGCGGTTATCTCGGATATGGGCTTTGACTGGCGGCTGGGGAAAGGATTTTTCATAATGTCACGGGTACCGGGATTAATCGCCCATATCTACGAGGAAATCACTCGCGAACGCCCCATGCGGAAATTAGGCAACTCCAACTGGGAGTATGACGGACCGGAGGCGAGGGAATTGTAAGCTGAAAGCCTGGCGGTTTCGAAAATTTATTCTCCGCGCAGTCGGATTATCTCACCCGATCCCGATTCTATCGGGACGCCAGGTTCGGTCCCGATAAAATCGGGAGCGCCGCTTTTCTATGCAGTTCCCTATAAATCGAAGCCTCATTCGACAGCAGATTTAATTTCGGCTTACGGGAGAAACACGGCATTCGGGGACGGATGCCGCGCAAGGGGGGACAAGCCAGGCACACAAGGAAGCCGTCGGATGAGGGCAAAACTGTCTCATAATGCCCAATAGATTGCTTCGTCGCTTCGCTCCGCGCAATGACGGGAATAGAAGTCATTGCGAGCCCGAGGCTTGCCGAGGGCGCCCGGCGGCGCACAATTGAATTGCTTCATTCATTACCCCCTTTTAGAATACAATTGGATTACAAAACATGATTAAGCATTTGCGCATACCCGCCTCAGGCAGGTTGGCGGTGACAATTTTATGAATAACAGGGGTTATGCCGGATGTTTTTTGTTCGCTGCACTCACTTCCGAACTCCATCTACGAATCTATTGACACTCATATTTTAGTAATTTATTATGAACTATGTCAATTGATAAGTTAGTTAGTAATATAAATCGATCGATAGTAACAATCACGGCTATTGAAGTAGTGTTGTTACTTATGTTTTTTTCCCTAAACTGCTCGGATTCCGGAATGCAAGAGATTACCGCAACTAAAAAAGTGTTAGAAAACGGCTTAACCGTTATCATCAAAGAAGATCATAAGGCTCCGCTGGTGACAATCGATACATGGGTGGAAATCGGTTACCTTAACGAACCGGATTCCCTTACCGGGATATCTCATCTGTTGGAACACATGTTTTTCAAGGGAACGGAGAAAAGGGGGATTGGAGAGTTAAAAGAGGATGTAAAAAAGCTCGGCGGATATTTCAACGCGGGGACATCCTACGATCATACCCATTACTACATCACATTGCCGGCTGAACATGCGGCGGCGGGTTTGGAAATACAGGCTGATGCGCTGAGAAACTCAGTTTTTGATAAGCAGGAATTCGAAAGGGAAAAAAAGGTGGTAATCCAGGAAGTAAAAAGGAAACTTGATAATCCTACCGCCTTGATATATGAGAAGATGCTGGAATCGATGTTTCGGGAGCATCGTTTGGGGAGATGGCGTATGGGGACGCCTGGACAGATCGAGGGATTTTCACGCAATGAGCTTGTGGATTATTACAAACGATCCTACACTCCTGATAACTCGATTATAGCGATTGTCGGTGATGTCGATACGAAAGCAATGCTGACAGAGATTGACAGGCATTTCGGATCGTGGAATCCGGGGGGAGGCAATAAAGAATATTCTCCCGAAGAAGGCCAGCAATCCGGGCTGCGCAGAAAAGTAAACAATATGGACATCACTCAGCCGATTCTGGAATTGGGTTTTAAAACCGGCGGTTTGCTGGAGGAGGATAGTTATGCATTGCAGGTTCTGGCATACGTTTTGGGCCAGGGGAGAAGCTCAAGATTGCATCGGATTTTGGTCGAGGAGAAACGTATCGCCAGCGCAGTAAGTTGCGATCTCTTCGCTTTAAAAGATGCGGGCGTATTTAGTATTTCTGTGCGGCCGGATACTAAGGATTTAATGTCTCTACAACAGGAGGTATTCAATCAGATATACGCCATTAAGGAACATGGAATTACTGAGTCGGAGCTTCAAAAAGCCCTGAATAATATCGAAAGCGCTTTCTTTTTCGCACTGGAGGACGTGGCTAACCAGGCGGTTCGCCTCGCCATGTTCGAACAGTATGGCAGCTATACTTTGATCAATGTATACCTGCATAAATTGCGTGAAGTTCGGATTGCCCAAATAAGGGAAGTTGCTCAGACCTATCTTGATATCGATAGGGCGAATCTCGTAGAATACCTTCCCGAAAGCTGCGCTTCGGTTGAGAAGAAATCGGAGGTTTATGCGGAGATGCTCAAGCGGGGCATCGATGAAGAAGTATCGTGGGTCGAAGCCGAGCGAGGAATGCTCAGAGCGAGTAAAGATTATACTGGCAGTGAGGATTTTCCGCCGGTTAAATTCACTCTTGCAAACGGCAGCCAATTGATCGTAAAGGAAAACCATTCTCTACCTATAGCTACCGTGGTTTTCGGTTTCAAAGGCGGGAGGAGTTATGAGACCGAATCAAATGCCGGTATAACCAGCCTAATGTCTTCCGTGTTGATCAAAGGATCTGAAAATTATAGCAATGAAACCGTAACAAACCTGATTGAGGGGGCTGGAGGAAGGCTGGGTTCTTATGCGGACAGGGATTATTTCGGATTACAGCTTGCTGTCCCGTCGAAATATATAAAATCGGCTGTCGAGATTGTCTCCGATTTGATTATCAATCCGGCATTCAATCCTTTGGAAATAGAGATCGAACGCAAAAGGCAGTTATCTGAGATCGAGAGACAAAAGGACAGAATGGGCAGCTATCCGATAGAGTTGTTTTACTCCGCTGCTTATGGGAATTCTCCGTATGGGCTTTCGGCGAATGGAAAGGAAGAAAGCGTCCGCAAAATCAATGGCGATGATCTGAGGAATTGGTATAACCATTTTAAGAATGCTGAGAATTTTTGTGTCGCTATCGTCGGTGATGTCAGCCGGATCGAGATGCGAGATTTGTTTACCGAAACGCTGGAAGGATTGCCGTCGGTGGAAGTAAAAATGGATAAACCGGTTATCCCTGAGAAAAGAGTTGGTGACGAAGCCGTCGTAAACAGGGAGAAAACCCAAACGGCACAGGTAGTGGGATATATAACCTGTCCGCGCTGGCATGATGATTATTACGCTCTGAAAATCCTGCAGAATGTTGCTTCGGGTATGGGGGGACGCCTGTATACCGAGCTGCGCGAAAAGCAGGCTTTAGCATACACCGTATTCGGTTACAATGTATCCTATCTGGAAAGCGGCGCGTTTATCTGTTATATCGCAACAGATCCGAAAAATGAGAGAATAGCTCGTACCGGTCTAATTCATGAACTTACCGCCCTGAGAACTGAGCCGGTTACCGATGAGGAACTTGCTAATGCTAAAGCGTATGCCAGGGGGAGATATGCGGATTACCTGCAGCAAAACTTGGCTCAAGCAGAATTATATCTTCTTCAGGAACTAATAGGAAAAGGTATGGGGGAGGTGTTAACCTACCCCGACAAACTGCTGCCAATCACCGAAGATGATATAATGAGGGTCGCAAATAAGTATTTCAATGATGATAGACTGTCTTTTGGGATAGTGAGAGGAGAATGAATGCCGCGAACCGGATTTATATATCATTCCGATTTTCTCAAACATGATACGGGACCGTCCCATCCCGAACGCCCTGAGAGATTATCGTATCTATGGGATCAAATTAATTCCGATGTGATAAGCAGTCAGTTAGGTTTTCCAGCGCCGAAACAGATTCATCACCGGTGGTTAACTAAAATCCATACCGTAGAATATATCGAGAATGTTAAAGCCGCCTGCGGTAGAGGCGGGATCACTTATCTCGATGGGGATACCCCTATTTCCGAGAATTCCTTTGAGGCGGCGCTGTTGGCGGCTGGAGCGGTACACACCGCTATCGATAAGATTATGGAAGGGGAATTGGATAATTGCTTTTGCGCTGTCAGACCTCCGGGGCATCACGCCGAAAGAGATCGCGCTATGGGATTCTGTTTGTTTAATAATGTTGCCCTTGGAGCTGTCTACTTACTTGAAGAATACAAACTGAATCGCATTGCGATTATTGACTGGGATGTTCATCATGGTAACGGAACCCAAAACGCTTTCTATGAGTCAGACCAGGTCTACTATCTCAGTTTGCATCAATATCCTTATTATCCGGGCTCAGGATCATATAATCAGAGGGGAAGCGGAAAGGGTGAGGGATATACACTGAATATTCCTTTAAGCCCCGGTTGTGATGGAAGTGATTACGACCTTGCATTTACGAAGGAGATAATACCGAGTTTGAATGATTATAAGCCGGAGTTTATCCTTATTTCGGCAGGTTTCGATGCTCATCGAGGCGATCCGTTAGCAAGTATGAAATTATCCGACGATGCCTACTATCGTTTTACACGGGAATTGAAGATGATTGCCGGGAAGTATGGTAAAGGGAGAGTGGTTTCGGTTCTGGAGGGTGGTTATGATTTGGGAGCGCTGGTTTCTTCGGTGAAAGCACATCTTAAAGGATTAATCGAATCGTTGTGATGAAAAATCCTCTTCTTTCGGTAATAGCAATATTAACGCTGCATTTTTTGTTCTGCCCTTCGGCTCTTTCCTCGGATCGGACTAAGTATACAATCGACATGGAGTATGCACCGGATTCACAGTTTGCAAAAGCCGCCGAAACAATCAGGTTCGTGAATCAAACTGACACGATGCTGGATAGCATCTGTCTGCAGTTATTCCAAAACGTGCTGTCGGATACGGCGACGCCATATTTCCGAAGTCTCCCTGAGTTATCCCGTGAGAAGATTGTGAATAATGGTTTCGGTAAAATTGATATTGAGAGCATTAAAATTAAAGATGAAGAGCCGGAGTGGTATTTAAGCATAGACCGTGTTGTAGCGGTTGTTCCATTCCGGAAGCCCCTGGATATCGGGGATTCTGTAATAATTGAGTTATCATTCCGGACTACGCTTCCTCCGCTTGTTTCTCGTTGGGGATATTTCGTTAATGGCGCATTGTTTGCATACTGGTATCCGCAAGTGTGTCCTTATCTCCAAGGCGACTGGCTGGTTCAACAGCTTGTCTCTTATAACGAGCCGTATAGCGATTTCGCTGACTACAATGTAACGATAACCGTCCCCGCTGAATACCAGGTTGCCGCAACCGGTTCACAGGTTAATTCCACTGAGGATGAGGAAGAAACAAGATATCGATTCACCGCTGAAAATGTCGCTGATTTTGCCTGGTCGGCAGCTGCATACGAGATAAGCCAATTCGATATCTCCAACGTTAATGTGAAGGTTTTTACGTTGCCCGGTTATGATCACAAAATCGAACGGATACAGGAGGCGATACAGGCGACAATCAAATTTAGCGAAGAGAAAATCGGAGTGTATCCCTATGAGGTGTTGACGATTGCACAGGTTCCCTCCGGGCAAACCGCGATGGAATTTCCGATGTTCGCCGCTATGAACATTACTTATAATCCTTTGGAATCTGTGAAACTGGAGGAGCATCTGATTACCCGCGGAATTCTGCATCAGTATTTCTACGCATCTTTAGCTTTCAATCAATACCTGGAGCCGTGGATAGACAAGGGTTTGTTGAATATTCTGGCGGGCGAAGCTCAGATAGCTTCTGGCGACAGCACCTTGCTGGATATAGCCGGTTTAAAATTCAGCCATTCTCATGCCCGCCGACTGAGCGCTTATTCATTGCCGGTATCCGGTTTTGTCACACAGCAATCACACCTATTCGAGGATGAACGCAGCTATCGTCTTAATGTGGTCGGGAAAGCATCGCTGTTCTTTGAAGCTCTGAAAAACCTTGTCGGAGATGATAGCTTTTATCAAGTACTATCTACCTTTTACGAGAACAACCGAAATTCGCCTGTAAATTCTGATGATTTGCACAGTTTATTCGTACCGCATTTGATTTCTTCAGGGATCGATTTTAAGCATTTTCTTGACTTCTATTTGCGCCGGAGCCGAACCTGTGATTATGGGCTTGATAAGGTTGAGGTCGAAAGTTTTAAGGCGGATGACTCCACGTATTTCAAAACCAGCTTCCAGGTTGTTCACCATGGCTCAGGTTGGCTGCCGGTTTTCGTTACGATAGATTATATCGATGAAGGGAGCGAAAGGAAGTTAATTGATTCTTATGGTTACGTTCACAAATTCGAATTCATTTCCGAATCGCACCCGATTTTGATTGAAATTGATCGAGAAGGCATAAATCAACTGGACGAGAACCTGATAGACAATAGTTATGCATTTAGTGGAAACGCAAAAGCAAAATCGGTTTTTCAGAGCGGCGCGCTTTTCTATCTGGAATGCCTTCTCGATTTAATTATGGGAATGTAGACTGGTGTTGGGACAATTGCTCAGAACTATAATTTTCTCTATCAGACCTAACATTGACCTGATATTATGGCTGTTCGGTTTCAAATTCGCTTCGGTTGTGGCGTTATTCCTGCCTTTCAATGTACTCGTAATGGAAACCTGGGGCGCCAGCGATTTTCCTAACCGGCTATTGAAAGGCGATTATCTCTCCGTTCTTTTTGAGACTACTAATGCAGATCCCGGGGGATTCCGACAATATGCGGTCTTCTTTATAATGCTGCTCGGTATTTTCTGGCTCGCCTATCAGTTCCTCATAGCAGGAGTGTATGGGAAATATTTGTCGCGGCGGGACGAAGATGACATGAAATTGAATATCTTTTATTATTCGGGCCGCTACTTTGTCAGCTTCTTTAAATTGGGGATTTTCACTGTTTTCATTTCGGCGGTCTTTGTCATTGCGATATTTATCTTCAGCGCCATATTCACTTCCTTCTCAACCGGCGGCGGGGGAGATTTTATTGTATATATCTGGGCGGCGATTATGATTGCAGTATGGTTGCTGCTAATTTCATTTTTCCTCGATTGCTGTAGGGCTTCGGTTGCCGTGAATAGGACTAAAGGAGTAAGAGATACATTCAAAACGGTGTGGAATTTGTGGAAACGAAATAAGCTGCTTCTGATAGAATCGCTTGCGCTGCTTTATGGAATTGCAATAATAGTTATCATTTTGTATTTTGCGGCGGCAGATTTGATAGGATCACCGGACGCACCGATGTTTTTGGTTTACCTGTTCTTGATTTTCAGGCAATTAATCTCTTCTCTTTTGAGTTTGTCGAGGTTTTTGTTCGTATCGGGAAGCGTAGAGTATATGAAAATTGGTTTTGAAAAGGAGGATTGAGTTGATAAAATGGGATGAATTGAACTGGAGGGAATTTAGAAAAATGGTGCCATCGGAATATGACTGTTGTATTTTGCCGGTTGGTACTATTGAAGCCCATGGGTTCACTAATCTGGGCACCGATAATGATATACCGTTAGGTTTATGCGAGGAGATAACAAAGAAGATTAAAGCGATAGTCGCCCCTGTCATTCCCTATGGTATTACCAGAACCTTGCTCAGGTATCCCGGATCACTGACTGTTAGTCCGGATACTTTTGAATCATATATAAAAGAGCTGATGAAATCAATCGCCGGAAACGGATTCAGGAAGTTAGTCATAATAAACGGTCATGGCGGCAACAACGGAGCGCTTAAGAATGCGGCATACGATGTTTCCGTTTCCACCGACATGAAAGTAGCTGTGATACACTGGTGGGATCTCGCTAATGATGTTGTAAAAGAAGTATATGGTCAGCGGGGAGGTCATGCCGCACTTGATGAAACCGCTGCGCTGATGGCTGTGCGCCCCGATCTGCTCACTAAAGAGGGATACAAGGACGAAGAGATTTACACATTCAACCCGGGCGCTTACGTAGTGCCTAACCCCGCTCCCACCATCATATATAATGAGGGAGAGGGTTTCTTGAATTTCGATCAGAAGAAGGCGGAGGAATATTTTCTGAAGGTTTGCGATAAGATCGTGGTTTTCTTGGAGGAGATATTCGATCGCTGGGAAAGGATTTAATATTAATCTATGTCGGAGGCTCTAAGAATGGCAAATCAGGCAGTTGGCGGGTTTCTCACTCACTTCGTTCGGAACCCGACCCGCATTTCTTTAGCGCGAAATTGCGAGTAGTTGGATGATTTACGCAATCGGAATAATCTGCGGAGGAAGCATTGGCATATCACGAGATTAAGGACTGGATTGTCGAGTTAAAAGCCGGTCAGAAGAAGGAATCCGCTATCGAGGAATATGGTGGTTTCGATAAGGGTTCGCTGCTTGGGATGTATCGTTCGATGGTTCTGGCGCGTAGAGTTGAGGCGGAAGAAAAAGTGCTGCTGAGAAAAGGACTCTGCAAGTTTTTCATCGGCTGCTCCGGCAAGGAACTAATCGATGTGGTTGCCGCCGAATTACTCGATAATGGTGATCCGTTCGTAGGGTATTATCGTAACAAAGCTTTCGATATGCATCGGGGCGTCACGATTGAACAGAAGATAATGGAGGCTATCGGGGACGCCCGTTCGAGTTCAACCGGCGGGATGCAGATGCCGTCGCATTCCTCTTACCCCGAGCTGGCGATTTTACCGCAAGCCTCGCCGACCGGTTCTCATGCTCTTGAGGCGGCGGGTTTATCCGAAGCTATAAAAAATCCAAACCCAATCGAGGGAGTTTCCGGCTTTCCGGGCGGGAGGTTCCGTTCCGATTCAGTTGTCTATTGCTCCATCGGCGAAGGTTCCACCTCCTCGCCGGAATTCCATCGCGCGGTTTTCTACTCGGTTTACAGCAAGACCTCCGCAATTTTCGGGATTTACAATTGCGGCTGGGCTATTTCCACCAGCGTTGAGGAGCAGTTCCTCGAGGGGAATCCCACCACTCCGTTCGAGGGCTTCAAAAGATTCGGTTTGATGATTGAGAATTTCGATGGTACTGAGATTAAGCAAACCATAAAAAGTTTCAAATCGATGCTGGAATATGTTCGCGGGGGTAAGGGTCCGGCTATAGCGAATATAAAAGTGACGCGCGGCGAATCTCATTCCGGTTCGGATGATCAAACACACTACATGGAGCAGGAGGAACAGAAATATCATATCGAAAATGATCCTTTGCGTAAAATGGCGCGAGCTCTGGTTGAGGATGGGGTGTGTGAACCCTCGGAACTTTCAGCGATGTATGATGAGATCGATGAGGAAGTGAAAACAGTCTCCGGTAAGGTTGTCTCCGAGTTTCAATCCAAAACCGCCGATGATGTCATCACCAAAGTTTATAGCTGCGACCGGCAGGCTGCCCAGGAAGTATGGGAAAAGCTGGTTAAAGAGAAATCATCCGAGAGGACGGAACGTTACCGGGAATATCACGAAAGGGGGTACTTCGAAAGCCCGGAATTACCGGAGAATCAGTCACCGATGATGCTGCGTAAGGCGATTAACTACTCGCTTTTCGACCTATTTATGATGACTCCGGACTGTCTATTATTCGGTGAAGATGTCTCCGATTTTCCCAAAGAGGTTTTTGATAAGGGTCCGGAGGTTACCGATAATTTAAGAGGTAAAGGGGGAGTATTTCTGGTGACCAAAAACCTCCAGCGGGCTTTTGGAGCGGAACGCGTTTTTAACACCCAATTGGACGAAGCCGGTATCCTGGGGCGCGCAGTGGGTCATTCATTTCAGGGTAGAATCCCGTTTCCGGAGATACAGTTCATCGATTATATGAGCCCTGCGTATCAGCAGCTTAAAGATCGCATAGCCACGACATATCAACGCTCTAATGCCCGGGTGAGATTACCGATGGTCATTCGGACAACTTATGGAGGATATAAACAGGGCGCGGGATCGTTCTGGCATTCGGAAGCTAATCTGGGTACATATATCAATATTCCGGGTCTGCATGTCGTTGTACCTTCCAATGCCGCCGACGCCGCCGGATTGATGCGCACCGCACTGGTGTGCGGTGATCCGGCGCTATTCTGCGAACCTGTGGCGCTTTACAATCGAAGGGATTGGGAAGGGCATGAAATCCTGTCGCAATATCCGCCGATTGAACAGCTGATCCCGTTCGGTGAAGCTAAGATTTACAACGAGAATGCCGCCGACATAGCGATTATAAGCTACGGTATAAACCTGCCCATGTGTCTTAAGGCGATGGACTTGCTGGGGGAGAAGGGTATTGAAGCGCGAGTTGTGGATCTTAGAACGATCAAGCCGATCGATTGGGATTCGATTGAATCGGTCGTTAAGGACTGCTCGAAGGTTCTTGTGGTATCCGAGGACAGGTATTATGGCGGTGCGGGCCCAACCATTTCTGCTTATATCTCAAACACGCTTTTTGATCACCTTGATGCTCCGGTCAGGTTATTGACAGCTCAGGACTGCAGGGTCGCATACGGTTCGGATGGCGAAAATTTATGTTTACCTCAAACTGATGAGGTCGTAGAGATCGCTATTGATCTTTATGAATATTAACCGCTTATAAAGGCACTCTAAGCGTTATTCCGGCAAGTTGCGCTTTTTTCAAGAGTACTAATTTCCTTGATTTTTTATCATCAATCATCTATGGTTTAATTTTTGAAATGTCCCCTGGGGGAAGAGAAGGTCAATTTTCTGATTTGACGCGGATGGCTCAATGTAGTTTCAACGGTTAACTTTTTCTTCCCGATGCAGTTACGGCATGGATAACCTTCCTATACTTAAGGAGGAGATATGAGAGCCGAAAAGAAAATTGCATTAATTTCCATTCTTTTGGCGCTGGTGGTTTGGGTTTCAGGTTGTTTTGCGCTTTCACTGCAAAGGGATATTAGCTTCTGGGGCGCTTTAATCGGAAGAGGATCGAACCCTGATATCATCTTAAGAGTTATCGTGATCTTGGCGGTTATACTTTTCGGTAGATATTGCTATGGGATAGTTGCGGAAAAGTCCCGGAGGGAAGAAACGGTCAAAGAGAGTGCTAAAAAATTCCGCGCAATAACGGAATCCGCCAAGGATGCCATTATTATCATCAATCAGAGTTCCCGGATTACGTTCTGGAATAAATCGGCTGAGAGGATTTTCGGATTTAAGTCAAGGGAAGTTGTCGGTAGAAACTTCAACAAACTCATCGTTCCCCCAAAATATAGAGAGTTATTCAAGATACGTTTCAAAAAATATCTACAATCGGAAAAGGAACCATGGACCGGAAGAACCTTTGAAACCGCAGCATTGGGTAAGAATAAGAAGGAGTTTCCGATTGAACTCTCGGTATCAGCCATTAATGTTGATAATAACTGGACTGTCATATCCATTGTACGGGATATATCAGAACGAAAAAAGAGCGAAGAACTGGTTGAGCATGCTCTCAGAGAACAAACCCAGATTTTTAATAGCATAGTACCGGTTTGTATAATCCTTGAGGATCATACACTCATCAAGGTGAATGATAAATTCTGTTCTTACTTCGGAGTGAACAAAGATGAGATAATTGGGAAAAGGTGCAATGACATCTGGCATGGTCCCAGATGTGATACGGTAGATTGCTTCATGGAACTGGTGTTGAAAGATGCCGAAGTTAGGGAATTTGAATGGGAGGATAAACATTCTGATAACGGGGGGACGTTCTTTGTGGTTACTGTCATTCCTTACAAAGGAAGTGATGAAAAGCCGATAGGCGTGATCGAAGTCTTCACGGATATCACCGACCGAAAGCGAGCCGAAAAATCGCTGCAGGAAAGCGAGGAGAAGTTCAGGGGAATTATTGAGAATTCAATCGATGGAATATCCCTGGTCGATGAAGATGGGATTATCGTCGAATGGAATGCCGGACAGGAGCGGATTACCGGTATTCCCAAGGAAAAAGCCCTCGGCGGTAAATTTTGGGATGTGCATTACAGGAACATATTACCGGAGAGGCGTGAATCGATATCCCTGGAATACACCAAGTCCAAGATGCAAGAAATATTGGCAGATGGCGGCGGCGACTGCCTCAATGCGGTTGCGGAAAAAACGATACTTCGCCCGGACAATTCCCGTTTAGTCGTGCAGGTTCTATCCTTTCCCGTAAAGGGGGATAAGGGAATGATGATTGCCAGCGTAACTCGCGATATCACTGAACAAAAGAAAATACAGGAACGCATAAAGAACTCCGAAGAGAAATTCCGGACTCTTTTTGAAAATACAAATGATGCGATCTTTCTTATGCAGGGGGACACATTTGCCGGCTGTAATTTGAAAACGGAGGAAATTTTCGGCTGCAGCCGTCAGGAAGTATTGCAGCGTAAACCTCATGAGTTCTCTCCGCCAACTCAACCTGACGGTAGAGATTCCCGAGAGAAGGCGCTTGAGAAAATCAATGCTGCATACTCCGGAGAAGCGCAGTATTTCGAATGGCTTCATAGTCGGCTTGATGGCACAACTTTCGAAGCTGAGGTCAGCCTTAATCGGATTGAGATCGGTGGGCAACCGATTTTGCAGGCAATCGTAAGGGATATTACCGATAGAAAGAGAACCGAGAAATCCCTGTTGATTCAGAGGGATCTCGGCATCGCCCTGAGCTCCGCTCAAGACCTGGATACCACCTTGGGCGCAATCCTGGATATATGTCTCAATATTAATGAAATCGATTGTGGAGGAGTGTTCCTGTTTGACGGCGACTCCGGTGCAATTAAATTCGCATCACATAGATGTTTATCGGAGCATCACATTACATACAAAGATACATATCCTCACGATTCCGCATTTGTCGAAATGATAACTAAGGGAGAGCCGATTTATGGCGGCGATGAAGTCTTGGAAGGTTTGCTGGAATGCTCTCACGATGGCGAAGGTATCCGAGCTATAGCTATTGTGCCGGCGAAATCAAAATACTCCGTTGTTGCCTCACTGGTATTTATCTCCCGCACTCAGAGCGAGTTTCCCGTTTTTTCCAAAAACATGTTTGAATTAATCGCTGCCGAAGTGGGCGAGGTTGTTTCTCATCTCGCCGCCGAAAATGCGCTCAAGGAGAGCGAAGAACGTTATCGATCCCTCGTTGAGCACTCTCCTGACGGCATGACGGTTTGTATTGATGGCAAACTGGTATTTATTAACAGCTCGGGAATTCGCTTGATGGGAACAACGGCATCCGATCATATCCTCGGTATGAGCCTAAGTGATTTCCTTTATTACAATGATGTGGATGAGTTCAATCAGAGGATACATAATCCGTGGGTAATGGGTAGTTCCAAATATATGTTCGAGGAGAAAATACGCTCCCTTAATGGCGAAATACTTGATATCGAATTTACTATAATTCCGATATCATATTCCGGTAAACCCGCCAATCAGATAATAATGAGGGATGTTACTTTCCAAAAAAGAGCAGAGGAAGAACTCAGGTTGGAAAAGGATAGAGCCCAGAATTACCTCGACATCGCCGCCGTGATAATACTCGCCTTAAACAGGACGGGAGAAGTTACCTTGATTAATAAAAAGGGGTGCGCTCTCCTCGGCTACAGAGAGGATGAGATAATCGGATGTAACTGGTTCGATACTTTTATCGGGGGCAATACCGGTCGGAAGTTGAAGCACGGCTTTAAAAGGCTGTTCACGGGCGACACCCAGCTGTGGGAGTATATGGAGAATTCTGTTGTAACCAGTACCGGGGATGTAAAGATAATAGCCTGGCACAATGTCTTTCTATTCGATAGGGTCGGAACCAAGATCGGTATATTAAGTTCCGGTGAGGATATTACCGATCGAAAAGCAGCAGAAGAGGCTTTGAGACAAAGCGAGCATAGATTCCGTTTAATGTTTAATTCGTCGCACGATCTTATGGCGATTACGGATCGACGCGGAGTAGTTCTGTGGGCGAATAATGTCTGGAAGCAGGTTTTGGGAGAGGCTTCGAATTTCTTTGATGAGTTGAGGGTGCGAGTACATGCCGATGATATGGAACGGTTCTCGGATTCGATTGAGAGCTTGTCGAACATGGAGCGTCCCATTACGAGTTTCGAGTGCCGGTTTAGCGCCGATTCCGGCAACTATGTTGATCTTGAGACAACTGTACGCGAATTAGTTCTTAAAGACGAAAGGGTTCTTTTAGTAACAGCTCATAATATAACCGAAAGAAAACAAGCGGAGCGGGCTTTGCGGGATTCGGAGGAAATGTACCGTTCCCTCATAGAGCAATCGAGTGATGCGGTCTATATACTTTCAGCCGCTGCCGGTACGTTTGAGTTCATCAATCCGCGTTTTTCGGAATTATTCGGGATTACGTTTGAAGAGATAAAATCTCAGCCAGTTTATTTTGTTGATTTCGTAGACGAAAGCAGTCGACATTTAATTCAGGAGCGAATCGCCCTCAGAAACAAGGGAATTAAGCCCTCTGATCGCTTTGAGTTCACCGCTGTCACCCGGGAAGGGAAGAAACTCGAATTAGAAGCCTCAACTACTCGAATTCCCTATCAGGACGGTTATGCTATCCAAGGGGTTCTGCGAGATCTAACCGAACGTAAATTGTTCGAATCCCGATTGCGACAGTCCCAAAAGATGGAAGCGATAGGCAGTCTCGCCGGCGGAGTAGCGCACGATTTTAACAATCTGCTTGCGATAATAACCGGGCATACGGAGTTATCATTGATGACATTAAAAGGAAGTCATCGTTTACGCCAAAATATCGAAGAGATACAATATGCTGCCGACCGAGCTGCGGAATTGACCGAGAGGCTTCTGGCTTTCAGTCGCGAACAATCGCTTAAGCCCAAGGTCATTAACCTGAATTCCATAGTAAAGCTTATGGAACCGATGCTCCGAAGAACAATCGGTGAAAATATTGCCCTAACTACAATTCTCTATGATAAGCTTATGAATGTGACGGCCGATCCTGTGCAGTTAGAGCATGTTGTCCTAAACCTGGCGGTCAATGCCAGGGATGCGATGCCTGATGGAGGAAGGCTTATAATCGAGACCAGAAACAAAACCGTTAGTCGGGCAGATATAATGCAGTTCGGCGAAATCCCTGTCGGCAAATATGCAGTGCTTGCGGTTAAAGACTCCGGCTACGGTATGTCACCGGATATAATCGAACGGATTTTCGAACCATTCTATACTACTAAGGAAGTTGGCAAAGGTACCGGATTGGGATTATCGATGGTTTACGGCATTGTAAAGCAGAGCAACGGTTATATTGATGTGCAAAGCCGGCCTTCGGAGGGGAGCTGCTTCACCATCTGGATGCCGGCGGTGGAAGAAGATGATGAGTCGCTTTTTGCCGAGCATGCACCCGATGATGTTCCGAAGGGCAATGAGTCCATCCTCGTGGTTGAAGATGATGATGCTGTCCGGGACATGGCGGTTAAGGTTTTAGCATGGTTGGGATACCGGGTTGAATCGGCAAATACCGGTAAAAGCGCTTATGATTTGTGCCTGCGAATGAGCGACTCGGTCGACCTGGTGATTACTGACGTAGTCATGCCTGAGATGAGCGGCGCTGAATTAACCAGGCTTCTGCGGGACATAAAACCGGATGCGAAAGTGCTTTATATGTCTGGCTACTCGCAAACTTCCGCAATCAAAGAGCAGGCGGTTGATTACAAAACGCCTTATCTGCAAAAACCGTTCAAATTGTATACTCTTGCGCAGAAAGTCCGACAGGTGCTCGATAGCTGAACTTTAACCCGTATTTCTAATAAACTCCGGTGGTGTTGGTGGAAATCTTGAGCTTCCTGTATTTATCCCGGGCAAATAAATATGGTCCGTTAAGTCTTGAATACCGCTTAATCCCGAAGGATAAGCCTTCGGCTGTGGATTAAACGTATTTGTGGACTATCCGGATTAGAGGTTGCTGAGATGTTCTTTCCAGGGAATAGCCGAGAAGGTCTGTGTGGATGCTTTACCTATAGACCTTATAATTTCCACCGCCCTCATCAACTCCGCCTTAGAAGGCGATTCAACTATATCAACAATGTCGTAGTCGCCCAGTAATGCGTAGCTGTCCTTCCAAACTATGTTAGGACATTCCTGACGAATCGTGTCGGATACTTTGTTAGCGGCTTCCTTGAATTCCTTGGAATTAATAAATGCGCCCGGATTGATTTTACTTAGAATTACATACACTTCCATTGATCCTCCTGTTTATAAGTTTAAATCCGCTTTAAAATTAACCGTAAATTCCCGTGATTGTTCCAATAACGCACTGTGATTGGCTGATGTTTAGTTTTCTATATCGAACCGATCGAAGCAGTTCTTAGTTTTGTGTACGAAGTAATTATTATCTTAATTAAAATATAGTATATATAAATGGCGCAAAAATGGAAGTTTGGCTGATCAATATGAAAAATGCTATTATGAAGAGGATTACAATAAAAGGTGATAGCCACCATTTTTTCCGTTCTTTCAGGAATCCCCACATCAATGTACAAAAGGAGAAGATATTCATCCCGGCGCTCTATCAATATGGCTTGGAGTAGCGTTCAATATCATCCGGGTATTCATCTGCCGGAACCCAATAAGTTTCATCATTCCCAGGGAATTTCTGTTTGAGTAAGTCCTTACCGAGCAACCGCATTGCGAGGCTTACCGGAGTAAGCGCTACAAAGAAGAAAAGCGTTAGCAGCACATAGGTCATGACCATACCCATGTAGAATGCAAATGTCATCCAGACGATATAAACCGGCTTTAATAAATGGGGAAGGAGAAGTCCCGACACAGCGAATAAACCGGCTAAAATAAACAGATACATTGCCGCGCCGTTTTCCTTCCACAGGAGAACAGCTCCGATTATAGCTAAAGGTATAGCCATAACCAGTCCGAATTTCCTCAATATTGCGGTATTTGCCTGTCTGATCTCATTCGGTTCCATACTTAATCCAATTCATAAAGTTGACGCCAGTCTTTATCTTCCTGCAATGGCGGTTGTTTTTCTTTTTCGAGTATCATGTTTTCTAACACTAAAACATCCATTTCGGTTCTCATAAAACACAGGTATGCATCTTGAGGTGTGCATACAATCGGCTCTCCGCGGACGTTGAAACTGGTATTGATGATAACTCCGTAACCGGTTCTTTCTTTGAAGGACTTTATCACATTGTAATAATCGGGGGCATCATCCGGATGCACAGTCTGCACTCTTGCTGAGTAATCCACGTGCGTAATCGCCGGAATATCGGATCTGGCGACATTAAGCTTGTCTATTCCGAAAAGCCTCTCCTGATCGCCGCTCATTCGTTTCTGCCGCTCTCCTTTAACCTGGGCGACCAGGAGCATATAAGGGCTTTCCCTGTCCAGCTCAAAATACTCGCTTACGTCATCGGCAAGACACGACGGTGCGAAGGGCCGGAATGATTCACGATACTTGATCTTAAGATTCATTATGGATTGCATCTTCGAGCTCCGCGCATCCCCGATGATACTTCTTGATCCCAGCGCCCGGGGACCGAATTCCATCCTTCCGTTGAACCATCCGATTACTTTATGTTCATCGATGAGCTCGGCGACCTTTGCCGGTATCTCGCCATTGTCGTACTTTGCATACGGATAATTATTCTTCTTCAACCAACTTTCAATCTCCTCCTCGGTGAACCTCGGACCCAAATAGGAACCGCGCTGCGCTCCGCGTTTTTGAGTTTTCCTGGGATTATCCAGAAGTTGATGCCAGACAAACAAGGCGGCGCCCAACGCTCCCCCCGCATCTCCCGCAGCAGGCTGAATCCAGATATCATCGAATATGTTTGTCCTCAGCAACTTGCCATTGCCCACGCAGTTCAGTGCAACTCCCCCGGCAAGGCACAGATATTTCATATCTGTTTCCTTTTTAACATGCTTTGCCATACCAAGCATTATCTCTTCGGTAACTTCCTGGACCGAGCGCGCAAGATCCATCTCCTTCTGAGTAAGTTTGGATTCAGGCTTACGGGGAGGTCCCCCGAACAAATCGTGGAAAGCCTTGGAGGTCATGGTCAATCCCGAGCAGTAATTGAAGTATTTCATGTTCAACCGAAATGAACCGTCTTCCTTTAGATCAACCAATTCCCTGAGTATCAGATCCTTATACGTCGGTTCACCGTACGGGGCTAAACCCATCACCTTATACTCGCCCGAATTCACTTTGAATCCCGTGTAATAAGTGAAAGCGCTATAGAGCAAACCCAGGCTGTGCGGGAAGCGGATTTCTTTTTCCAGTTTGATCTTATTATTCCTTCCGGTACCCCAGGATGATGTCGCCCATTCACCGACCCCGTCGAGGGTGATAAATGCCGCTTCGTCATAGGGAGATGGGAAAAACGCCGATGCCGCGTGCGACTGATGATGCTCGGGGTAGATAATCTGACCATCGAAATTCATCTGCTTCTTTATAAATTCGCCCATCCACAATTTGTGCTTCAACCACATCGGCATCGCCATCCAAAAAGACTTCAAACCGCGAGGGGCATAGGTCAAATAGGTTTCCAGCAATCGTTCGAATTTGATAAACGGTTTGTCATAAAAGGCGATATAATCCAGTCCATCGGTCCCTATTCCGCCTTCCTTCAAGCAATATTCTATAGCATTTACCGGGAAATCGTGGTCATGCTTTTTGCGAGTAAACCGCTCTTCTTGAGCGGCAGCAGCTATATTCCCATCCTGAACCAAAGCTGCGGCGGAATCGTGATAAAAGGCGGATATTCCTAAAATATTCATTTTCTGTATTCTCTGTTGTATCTAACTATAATTATTTGAGACTCTGATTTACGAATTCTGTTTGCGTTGTCAAAAGCAACATACCATAATATACGCGAGGATTATATTTTCCGGTAAATTTAGATATACCATCGAAATACGTCAAGGAAAATTTACCGATTTTGGATTCAAAATTCAACAGGTTTTCAGATTCTTATTGTAAATCACATGAGTTTATAATATTATTTGTGTCGCACAATGTTAATCGTAACTATTATGACTCTTGAACGTAATAATTCATAAAACCGAAGCTTTAATTTCACGTTCGGATGTGATCTATAACTACAACCCGCCTTAAGGAGGTAAATGTGATGCGGCAGTTAATTTTGGCTGTTCTGGCGATATTTGTATTTAGCGGCAATCTGTTTTCAATGAATCTGGAGGAGGTTCTGGATAAATACGAGGAAGCTCGGGGAGGAGTTGATAGGATAAAGGGGGTCGAGTCCATGGTTGCCGTCGGCAAGTTTATGATGCAGGGTATGGAATATCCTTTCACGGTTAAACAAAAACGTCCCGATAAAATGCGCATAGATGCGGAAATCCAGGGGATGTCCATGACGCAAGCGTTCAATGGTGAAATAGGATGGTTTGTAATGCCGTTCATGGGAGCTACCGAACCCGAGAAGATGCCAGAAACACAGGCTCTTCAGTTTAAATTCCAGTCGGATATGGACGGATACCTCATCGATTATGATAAAAAGGGCTACCAGCTCGAGCTGGTGGGTAAGGAGAAAATGGAAGGAACGGAAGTATATAACATCAAAGTAATCACTCCCGAAGGGTTCATCATCAACGTTTATCTTGATGCCGAACATTTCTTGGAGTTGAAAGCTACCACGAAGGGTATGGTTGATGAAACTCCTTTCGAAGTAGACACCTATTTTGGCGATTACAAGGAGGTTGCCGGAGTAATGATGGTTCACTCTATCGAATCAAAGATGGATGGTCAAACGGTTTCACATATTATCATTGACGAGATAAAAGTTAATAGCGACGATATTGAAGACTCCATTTTCGATATGCCCGAATCCGGAGGCGCTGAAGAATAAATTCCGATAATTAATCTCTCAATTATCTTTACAGGTATTATTATGATCAGATTAACAATTCTCAAAATCGTTATGGTTCTTTCTTTACATGCGGTTTTCTTGAGTCCCTCGTTTGCCTATGATGATCCGGCGATCGGTTCATATATTTTCGGGGATATCAGAGCCCGCGCCATCGGTCCGGCGGTTATGGGCGGAAGGATAGCTGCCCTTGATGCAGTGAACGACGATCCTTCCATAATTTATGTTGGCGCTGCCAGCGGAGGAGTCTGGAAATCAATAAATGCGGGAACCACTTTCGATCCGGTATTCGACGATCATACACAGTCTGTAGGCGCAATCGCAATTGACCAAAATCATCCCGATACGGTGTGGGTAGGCACAGGCGAGCCATGGGTGCGAAACAGCGTTTCGGTCGGCGCCGGTATTTATAAAACTGTCGACGGCGGTGAAACCTGGAAGCTAATGGGTTTGGAAGAAACTGAACGAATCGGCAAGATCGTTATTCATCCTAATAGCTCGGATACGGTTTATGTAGCGGCATTGGGACATCTTTGGAATGCCAATGAACAACGGGGTCTTTTCAAAACCACCGATGGAGGAAAGTCCTGGCAGAAAATCCTCTATATAGACGAAAACACGGGGTGTGCAGATATAACGATTGATCCCCAGGAACCTGGTATCATCTACGCCGCTATGTGGGAATTCCGCAGGACTCCATATTCATTTAACTCGGGTGGTCCCGGGAGCGGACTGTATAAAAGCGATGATGGCGGCGAGACCTGGAGTAAACTTACCGATGGATTGCCCAAAGGCGAACTCGGAAGGATAGCCATTGCGGTGGCTCCAACCCGCCCCAGCGTCATTTACGCCAATGTGGAATCGGATACGACAGCGCTTTACCGTTCCGATGATTTCGGACAATCATGGAAAAGGATGAGTAGTTCGTTCAATATTAAAATGCGTCCGTTTTACTTCAGCCTGCTCGTCCCCGATCCAGAGGATCATAATCGGATTTACAAGCCAGGGTTGCTTTTGAGTGTAAGCAAGGATGGAGGGGAGTCTTTCAGTATGGTAGCTGCCCAGTCCGTGCATTTCGACCATCATGCCTTATGGATCAATCCTTCCAATCCGGAACACTTGATTCTGGGAACCGATGGGGGCATATATGTCTCTTTTGACCGCAGCAATTCCTGGAGGTTTCTAAATAACCTACCGGTTTCTCAGTTTTACCATGTGAGCTGCGACAATCAAACGCCTTATAATCTCTATGGTGGTTTGCAGGATAATGGTTCCTGGTTCGGACCTTCCCGCAGTCCGGGCGGAATCGAAAATGGGGATTGGGAAAATATCGGCTTCGGGGATGGATTTTACGTTCTTGTCGACCCCGTTGATGATGACATAATCTACTTTGAGTATCAGGGCGGTAGAATATTCAGATACCATCGGAGTGTCAGTGAGATAAAGGATATCAGACCTCTGCCGGATTCCGGTGAGATAGAGTATCGCTTCAATTGGAACACCCCTATTGCCTTAAGTCCGAATAATCCTAACAAACTATATATCGGAGCGCAATATCTTCTGTGCTCCTATGATAAAGGCGAAAGCTGGATTCGACTATCGGAGGATTTAACCACAGATGATCCGGTTAAGCGGAAGCAGGATGAGTCCGGTGGTTTAACCATCGATAATACCACTGCCGAAAATCACTGCACAATCTACACTATATCGGAATCGCCTCTTGATTCGGGAATTATCTGGGTGGGAACTGACGATGGTAATGTGCAGGTTACCGATGACGGCGGAAAAAGCTGGCGTAATGTAGTAGGCAATATCGACGATCTGCCTGAACATACCTGGTGCAGTTATATCGAAGCCGGGCATTTCGACAAAGGGGTGGCTTATGCCGCCTTTGATGGGCATCGCACCGGCGATATGCAAACTTACGTGTACAAGACTTCCGATCTCGGAAACAGTTGGCGAAGGCTTTACGACGATTCCCTCAATGGATATGCTCATGTCATAAGGGAGGATACCGTCAATCCGAACTTGCTTTATCTCGGAACCGAATTCGGATTATTTATTTCGGTGGATGGCGGGCGGCGGTGGCTACGCTACTCACAGAATTTACCCCGGGTAGCCGTAAGAGACATAGTTGTCCATCCTTCGCAGCCTGACCTGATTCTGGGTACACACGGCAGAGGAATCTACATTATAGATGATATCTCCCCCATTAGGCAATTGAACTCCGAAGTTCTTACTGCTGATGTATATCTGTTTGAATCAACTCCAGCGATTTTCAGAACTCCGATTTATAAACAGCATTTCCCCGGAAACGGCGAATTTGTCGGCAGAAATCCCGGCGAAGTTGCGTTTATTGATTATTATCTGAAAAAGCGTCATCTCTTCGGTGATCTTTCCGTGGGGATATGCAATCCGGAAGGGGAGCTTATAAAGACATTGCCGGGAGGAAAAAGGAAGGGCATAAACCGCGTTAAATGGCACATGCGCAGAAAGCCGCCCAAGGCTGCGAGATCAGCTACGCTCGGTATGGGAATATTCGGACCGGCTGCGCCGGAGGGAACCTACACCTATAAGTTAAATAAGGGTAAATCATCATTTACCGGCGCGTTGGAGCTTATAAACGATCCGGCATCACCCCATACTCCCGCGGACCGTAGACTTCAGCAGAAAACAGTATTGGACTTATATCATATGCAGGAGAATTTGGCTTATATTGCCGAAGCTATCTCAGATGCAAGAGAGCAAGCGGATCAAAGGATTGCGCAGGCTAACCGGAACAAGCGTTTGAAAGGAGACCTTGAAGATTTTTCCGAAAAGCTGTACCGGTTGTATGAAACTCTTGTTGTCGCTGAACAGAAGCAAGGTATCACCGGAGAAGAGCAGCTTCGGGAAAAGGTCGTCGACCTCTATTCATCCGTGAACATGTATGGCGGCAGACCGACCGAATCGCACTTGGCTCTTGTGCCGGTTTACCGGCGGCAGATTGCTGATGCGGAGAACGAATTCAATAACATAATAGATAAAGAGCTTAACCGACTTAATTCTAAGCTAAAGAAGAACAACATTCAAACTATAGAACTATTATCAAGAGAGAAATTCCTTAAAGAAGACTGATCCCATGACGAAAGTATGCTTGCTATGAAACGACACATTCTTATAACACTGCTTTTTGCGTTATTGTTTACCAACGTAATCGCCCATGGTTATGAACTTAGGGGGTATGTGGAGGATACCTCTGGCGTCCCTGTGTCCAACCCTATCGTGGAAGTGCAGAATAGAATGATTAAGGGAAACTCCGATGGCAGTTTTACCGTTGAGCTTCCCGACAGCGGATTGATTGAGTTTAAAATCGAAGCTGACGGGTATTTTCGAATGAATCGCACCTTGAATGTGGGAAGACGGGACACAACCGTCACGTTTGTACTCAGTCCCAAACTGTATCATTTTGACGAAGTAGTGGTGACGGCGTCGCGAAGTGAGGAATTAAGTTTCGAACAGCCGCAGGCTATTTTGGCTGTCCGCAGGGATGAAATTGACTATTATCAGCCGACTACAACTGCCGAAATCTTAAGGAATCAGACTGGAGTGGAGATTCAAAAGACGTCACACAGCGGTGGCGCGCCTATCATTAGGGGTATGTTCGGTAAACGCGTCTTGATACTCGCCGACGGTATCCGCTTAAATAATACCACCTATAGAACGGGAACCAATCCATATCTTAACACAATTCCCCAAATCGGGGTTTATCGATTGGAGCTGCTTGAGGGTCCGTCATCGATCATGTATGGTTCCGATGCGCTTGGCGGCGTAATAAACGCTATTACGAAACCGAAACCGGACTATTTTCAACGATTGTCGCTTAACTCTTCCTATTCCTCGGCAGATAATGGGATAACCTTCGGATATCGGTCCGCCAACTCTGTTGGCGAAGGGCGCTTGTCTTTGGCTTTTCAGAAATCGGATATAGGCGATCTTAAAGGCGGCGGCGATGTGGGAAAACAGGCTCCATCGGGATGGACTGATCTGGAAGGGTGCTTGTATTTCGAGCATCCCCTCGGAGATAATTTTGATATAGAGTCAGCCCTGCAGGCATACAAAGCAGAAGATATTCCGCGTTACGATCGCTATATCGGCGGCAAGTATGATTTTTACCTTTATGATCCTCGCGAGAGATACCTCGGTTTTGTACGGTTGAACAATTCAAGCCTGTTCGGGATGGATGAGAATTCATTTACCGTCTCCTACCAGAAACAACGAGAGGGGAGAAGATACAGTAAATCAGGCAGCAGCGAGACAACGCATCAAGACGTGGATGTTAAAACACTGCATGCCGATTTCAATAGCAGGAAGTACTGGAATACAGCCGCTATAACCACAGTTGGCGCTGAGCTTTATTCCGACAAGGTCGATTCCTGGCGACAAGAAATCATTGAAGATTCGACGATTGTTAGTGCAACTCCGCCTGTCCCCGATGGTTCCGAATACTTCGCTTCCGGGGTATACCTGTTGCATCAATGGCAGCCATTCGAACGGCTGAGCTTAAGACACGGGTTGCGATATAGCCACTTCCATGTAAGGGCGAAATTAGAATCGCCTTATGGGATTCTCGATGAGAATTACGCTGATATATCTTTTTCCACGGGAGCCGTAATTGAGGTCTCAAGGTCGATTAATCTCGTCTCGAATATCAGCAGCGGTTTTCGCGCTCCCAATATTGATGACTTAACAAAGTTTGAGATATCCGCTGCCGGAAGGGAAGTCCCCAGCCCCGATCTTATTGCCGAGCATTCCAACCAGCTCGATATAGGGCTAAAATGGCTTAGTCAATACACCGAAGGCGAATTATTCCTATGGGGGGCGATACTTACCGACTTCATCAACAGGGAAGCTGGTTCTTATAATGGTTTGCCCTTTTGGGATGAAAATGGGAATGGTGAGAAGGATCCGGATGAGGATTTAATCCTTGTTAAAGTTAACTCGGATAAATTCTACATGTCGGGCGCTCAACTTCATACTGAAGTCAGATTCAGTGAATCCTTCAGCACCTCCGCTGGATTCTCTTATACATGGGGAGAGGATGCGGATACCGGCGAACCGATGTCCAAGATTCCCCCGTTTATGGGTCGATTTGCTCTTATTTATGAGAAGGATTTTATCGATAGAGCGGAGCTTTTTGCTCGGTTTGCATCACGGCAGGATAGACTTTCAAATCTTGATAAAGAGGACAGCCGAATCAATCCCGACGGAACACCTTCCTGGGCGACCCTTAATTTTCAGTCGAAAACAAGACTAAATCAGAGCCTTAAAATAATATGCGGTATCGAAAATATCTTTGATACCGCATATAAGAGACATGCCTCCGGGATATACTCACCCGGTATCAATCTAAAACTGGGAATTCAGTATACGCTCGATTAAATTTCAAAGCTGAATATGTATAGCTTATTTTAGCAGAATCATCTTCTTAGTGTGATTCTTACTTCCTGCCGTTAGGTTATAGTAATATATACCTGATGAATATCCGGATGCAACCCATCGTACCGAATACTCCCCGGCGTTTTGAATTCCATCCACAAGCGTTGTGATATGTTGACCGATGATATTGTAAATCTGCAGCGTCACATTAGCTCGGGATGAAAGCGAATACGATATCTCTGTTGAAGCATTAAACGGATTAGGGTAATTCTGCTTTAAGCTCCAACCGTTTGCTATAGCCGGTGAAGTATCAACATCGGTTTCCCCTACGTTCATCGTAACAGGAATCTGCGTATGGATGCTATTCGGATCATTGGAATACACATCAATGTATGCCCAGTAAACCCCGCTTTGTCGGTCACCGGCATCGCATAGAATCATCAAATCGTCGAATTCCGCTGGTTGCGCCATTCCATGATCTTCATTTACTGAAAGCCAGTCAAACACTCCGGCGGGTTGTCCCAGATTGAATTGGACTGCCTTCTCCCCGTATGTATATATTTCGTTACGTGACACCTGCAAACCGACTGTACCGGCTTGGTTTTCCATTCCAATACTCGCTCGGTCTATTCTGCCTTCCGGACCCATGGAATAATATTGGAATGTGATAGTCGATGGCGGATTCAAAATTACCTGAAAAGTAAATATCCCCTCATCCCAACTATCGTGAACCTGTTCCCAGCTTACTATCACCGTATCTATGTTATTTGAATAGAAATATATATCCCCGCCATAACTGGGGGCGAGATTCGTCCAGAACGGCGCAACTATATTATTCGGCACGTATGTAGCCGGAATATTATGGTTAAAACTGGCTGTTGATGTGCTATCGGTAAATGATATCCATCCGTTAGTGCAGATACAAACGCTGTTGTAAGTACTCTCATAATAATTAAAATCGAATCCCAGATCGATATGACCCGAATTGCTATTATCAGAACCGCTTCTGAAATCAACCGGTTCGCCTAAGGCGGTTATATCGATCCATTCGTATCCCGGGCCGTTTTCATGGTCCGAATCAAACCAGTAATAGCCGAACGAATCCTGGTTCGCTGGCGCCATAGGCCTCAAGCGGTAATACAGATCACCTTCGCCCACATTACCGATCTGGAGGATCTCCTCAGCCGCACCTTGAGAAGGCACGTTGAATTCAATAGACTCCGGATTGCAGCTTATCTCCGGTAAACGACTGATATAAATCGGACGCTGCGTGTAGTGACCGATTCCGCACGAATTGTAAGGGATATAGAAGAACCCGTTGTCTCCCCAACCTTTTCCCCAGCTATTTTTCACGATCCATCCGCCGTCTCCGCCGCACATATTATCATCCCATCCTACAATCAACACTGCGTGATCCGAACTGTACCAGTGACCATCGAAACAATTCCAGTGAAAACCATCAGGAATAGTCAAGGTGGTTGACAACGGACCGGATAACAGCGCGTTCTTTATAGCGTCAGTATTGTATTGAATATCTTCCCATTCTTCAAGAAGAACCATATAAACACAGCTATCCTGCTCGCAATCATGTCCATCCGTTGCCAGGTAGGGGTAACATGATTCTTCGATCGCTCCGTATAATTGAAAAAGCTCGTATGCCGTAGACATCCATCCGCCGCTGCAGCCCTGCCCGTGCCAGTTGCAGTCGATTACCTGCTGTTCCGATAGATCCCACTCTATACTGTCTGCGATTAATATCGCCGATTCAAATGCGCCGGTCGCCGCGAAATCCCAGCACGAACCGCATTGGCCCTGGTCTTTCGCCGGAGTGACGCCATTCATTTCCCGCCAATCAAAGTAATCATCCAAATTGAGTAACACAGGCGCCGGTTGTTCATTCAACTTGGCAAAACGTTCTTTTGCATCTTCCGGGATAATCAAACCGAGGTGTTTCATCCGTTCTTCCAGGGAGATTGCCGTTTTAGAATCATTTAATGCTTTATCCCACATATTCTCACCATTAGCAGATGATGATGTCCACATCTGGGAAACAAGAAGTGAACTTAAGAGAAACGGAACTAAAAGTACTTTACACCTTTTCATCGTAATTCCTCGTTTTCAATATCCCGCATTTTAAGGTTAACTTGGTTATTTCATATATAATATCGACTATGATTGACCAATTCGCAACAAGAAAAACGGGTTGGGGAGTCCCAACCCGTTTTCGTTATTTATGATTTCCTACTTCACCAGCATCATCTTCTTGACGAATTGTTTGTCGCCGGCGGTCAGCTTG